>JAZRLI010000019.1:0-12128 GCA_045646785.1 Candidatus Cryptobacteroides sp.
GGTGCTGATGTAGTTGTTGAGTCAACTGGTCTCTTCCTTGAGGATGAGAAGGCTCGCAAGCACATCCAGGCTGGTGCAAAGAAGGTTATCATGTCTGCTCCTTCAAAGGACGCTACTCCAATGTTCGTTTACGGTGTAAACCACGAGACTTACGCTGGTCAGGACATCATCTCTAACGCTTCATGTACTACTAACTGTCTTGCACCTATCGCTAAGGTTCTCAACGACAACTTCGGTATCGTTAAGGGTCTCATGACAACAGTTCACGCTGCTACTGCAACTCAGAAGACTGTTGACGGTCCTTCACGCAAGGACTGGAGAGGTGGTCGTGGTATCCTCGAGAACATCATCCCTTCATCAACAGGTGCTGCTAAGGCTGTAGGTAAGGTTCTTCCTGTTCTCAACGGTAAGCTTACTGGTATGGCATTCCGCGTACCTACTTCAGACGTTTCTGTAGTAGACCTTACAGTAGTTCTCGAGAAGGAGGCTACAATGGCAGAGATCTGCGCTGCAATGAAGGAGGCTTCACAGGGCGAGCTCAAGGGTATCCTTGGCTACACTGAGGATGCAGTTGTTTCAACTGACTTCCGTGGTTGCGCTAACACTTCAATCTTCGACGCTACTGCAGGTATCAGCCTCGATGCTAACTTCGCTAAGGTTGTTTCATGGTATGACAACGAGTGGGGTTACTCAAACAAGGTTCTTGAGATGGCTCGCGTTATCGCAAAGTAATTTGAAATCATTCAGATTATCATATGAAGCCGGTCCGCAAGGATCGGCTTCTTTCATTTATTCATATATATTAGTATCTTTGCGCCCGATATTATCAGTAGTGTAAGAAAATGAATTTCAATAGAAACGGACAGCCGACCTGGTGGGTATCCCTTATTCCTTTCGTAGTCCTGGTTGCGGCTCTTTCCATTGTCATATATGTGTTCGGAACCGATGCTCTTTCTGGAGCAAGTCAGGTGGCGCTTATGTTTGCGGCAGGTGTTACTGTAGTCCTGGCCATGGTCCTTTACAGAATCCCATGGAAGACATTTGAAGATGCCATATTGGATAACATAACTTCAGTCGGTACATCCATCGTTATCCTGCTTCTGATTGGAGCAGTTGCCGGTTCATGGATGGTCAGCGGAGTGGTCCCTACCATGATATATTATGGTATGAAGGTAATCTTTCCGGAGATCTTCCTCTTTGCGTCCTGCATCATCAGTGCATTGATCGCGGTAATGACAGGCAGTTCTTGGACAACAATTGCTACAATAGGCGTCGCTCTGGTCGGAATCGGTACTGCGCAGGGGTATGAACCGGGATGGATAGCTGGAGCGATCATTTCCGGTGCATACTTCGGTGACAAGATTTCCCCTCTGTCTGATACTACCGTACTCGCTTCTTCATCAGTCGGTACACCACTCTTTACCCACATCAGGTACATGATGGTGACAACAGTACCGTCATTTGCCATTACGCTCATTGTCTTCCTTGTAATGAGTATTCTGCATGATGATACTGCAGCTGTCCGTGCAGCCGACTTCTCAAATGACCTCAAGCAGACATTCAATGTCTCGCCTTGGCTTTTCATCGTGCCTGTGCTTACAGCATTGCTTATCATCCGCAAGGTCTCTGCAATCGCTACGCTTTTCATTGCTGCCGTGATTGCTGGCGTTGCAGCGCTGATATTCCAGCCGCACATTCTCGGCTCTGTGGCTACCGGACTCGTTCCGGATGCAAGTGCAGGACTTTCATTCCTTGACGGATTCAAGGGACTCTTCATTACATATTATGGCTCGACTGCAATCGATACAGGTAATGAGGCCTTGAATTCCCTTGTCGCCACTCGTGGAATGACCGGTATGCTCAACACCGTGTTCCTTATCATTGCGGCAAGTACATTCGGAGGAACCCTTGTGGGAAGCGGCATGCTTCATAGCCTTACAGATGCTCTTGTGAGGTTTGTAAAACGCAGGGTGAGCATGGTGGCGGCAACTGTAGGAACCGGTATATTTGCAAATATGATCACAGGTGACCAGTATCTTTCCATCATCCTTACCAGCCGCCTTTACAAGAAGCTCTATAGCGAGAGGGGATACGAAAGCAAGCTCCTCAGCCGCTCGGTAGAGGACTCTTCAACTGTGGTTTCCGTGCTTATTCCTTGGAACTCATGCGGTATGACCCAGGCAACCGTGCTTAAGGTTCCGACGCTCGAGTATCTTCCATACTGTTTCTTCAACATCATATCTCCTTTGATGTCGATCTTCATTGCTGCAATTGGCTTCAAAATTGTCAGAAAATTGAAATAGATTGATTATATTTGTGTGATTGGAAAATTAATAACCCAAAACATAGATAGATATGAAAGATTTGAAAGGAACAAAGACTGAAGCTAATCTTCAGACTGCATTCGCTGGTGAGTCACAGGCTCGCAGCAAGTATACTTACTATGCTTCAAAGGCAAAGAAGGATGGTTATGTACAGATCAGCAAGATCTTCGAGGAGACTGCAAACAACGAGAAGGAGCATGCAAAGATCTGGTTCAAGCTTCTCCATGGCGGTGAGATGCCTGATACTCCTGCAAACCTTCTTGATGCTGCTGAGGGCGAGAACTACGAGTGGACTGACATGTATGCAGGTTTTGCTGTAGAGGCTCGTGAGGAAGGCTTCGATGAGATCGCAGTTCTCTTTGAGAAGGTTGCTGCAATCGAGAAGATGCACGAGGAGCGTTATCGTCAGCTTCTTGCAAACGTTGAAGGTGGCATCGTTTTCTCACGTGACGAGGACATGATGTGGGAGTGCTCAAACTGCGGTCACGTGGTTATCGGCAAGAAGGCTCCGGAGCTTTGCCCTGTATGTAAGCATCCTAAGAGCTACTTCATGATTCATCCTACTAACTACTAGCAGATAGATATTTAAAAACCAGCTGGTTTAATTCCGGTGACCCCCGCCCTCTTTGAGGGCACCCCCTAGCCGGGGGTGGCATGTCACCTGCATTAAACCAGCTGGTTTTTTATGTGTGTTAGAGTATTACTATTTCGTTTTACCCAACGAGAACAGTGCTCTGATAAGGTTGAAGACGATGTAGATCGTGAAGGTGAGCAGGATGATGTACGACCAGTTGATCTTGAGGATGAGGGTCGCAACTGCAAACAATGCCACGATTCCTATGAAACAGTATCTGAGGCGGTTGTACTCTGAGTCCTTATGGAATTTGAACGAGAACATTGGAACCTCGCTAACAAGAAGTATGGCAAGAACTACAGATGAAATGATGATGAGGTTAGTGTCGTGAAGCAGGTTTGCCATTGACATTACGCCGTGGTCAGCTGCGTAGATAAGTGAACCGCACCACATTGCACATGCTGGAGTCGGGAGTCCAAGGAAATTCTCTCCCTGTCTCTCGTCAACATTGAACTTCGCCAGTCTGAGAGCGGAGAATACCACGATGATGAGCGGGAAGTATGCCCAGAATCCTGTAACTCCACCTTCGATAAGTCTTCTGTGAAGCATGATCGAAGGAAGAAGACCGAATGTGATCAGATCAGCAAGAGAGTCAAGTTCCTTGCCCATAGGCGAGTATGCCTTGAGTGCCCTTGCGCTGAGACCGTCGCAGAAATCGCATACGGCACCTGCAAGCATCATGTAGAATGCCATGTCCAGGCTGCCTTTGAATGCGAAAATCACACCCAGAGCCCCGCAGAGGAGGTTCATGGATGTGATAGTATTAGGTATGTGCTTTGTTATTCCCATGTCTGGAAACTATTTGATACCGAGCTTCTTTGCGATGCTCTTAGGAAGAGCGTCCTTGTGAACCACGATGTTGAGAGTCTTGAACTTCACGAAAGTCTCAGATGCATACCAGATGCCCTTGTACTTTCCTGTCTCACCCCATGAGTTCTTTACCATGAAGTAGTTGGTGCCGTTCTGATCCTTTGCAACACCATAGATGTGCATGCCGTGGTCGTCAGTAGTAGTCTTTCTGTCATATCCTTCCTGACGCATCTCCTGAGTTACTGTAACCTCTGCAGGAAGCGCAGCCTTTACCTCTTCTTTAGGTGCATCTGCCTTACCTACCCAACGCTCCTGGTCTGAACCAGTAGTAGCCTTAGCCTCTTCGAGAGCGACTGCAAGACCGTTGCGTGTGAAGCCAGTCTCACTTACGTCTGAACCCCAAGCGATTGTGTAGCCCTTGTCGATCGCGTTGTACATGATCTCCATCATCTCGTCCATAGGTACGTTGTAGGCTGTATCCCAACGCCAGTTGTCCGGAACCTCGATTACGAATGGCTCGTAGAATGGGTGGTGTGTGAATGAAGTAATGTTCACATAGTCGTCCATGTTGATTCCGAGGAAGTCTCTATATGACTCTGCAGTGTACTCCTTTCCATCAACTGTGAAGTTCTCAGGATATTCGCCGAGGTATGCCTCTACAATACCATCGAAACCGTTGAGCCATGCTGTAGTAAGCTTCTTGTTAGGGTTTGTTGCAATTGCTGAAACATATCCCTTGAGGGCAGCGTCAAGCTCATTCTGCTCAGGAAGTTCCGATCCGTAGTTCATGCCGTGCATTGCCTCCTGTGGAACGATACCGTAATCGTCGATTACATGGAGTACGTCACCGAATGATGAACCTGCTGCAAAATTGAGGTGACCGTCAAGTCTCACATACTTGACTGCTCTGTCACGGTATGACTTGCCGACAACGAACATTTCTGAAAGGTCGGTCTCGATGCCCTTTGTTCTGAGGATCTCAGACTCGATGAATGAGAGGGCAGAGAAACACCAGCATGTACCTGAACGGTTCTGGTTCTTTACAGATGTGATAGGGTTTTCCTTGACTACAGTGAATTCATAGTCAGGAGCCTGCTGTGCAGAAGCTGCTGCAGATACAAGTGCAAGAGCCGCAGCTGCGATGATGAATTTAGCGTTCATAACTATAAGGTTTTTAAAAAATTTTATTCAGCATATTCAACAAAGATAGTAAAAATCTGTGACATTTACATATGTGTGCGAGGTGGCTTGGCTGAATAATTTCTGTATGTGAACATTATGGCAGCCGTCCTATTGGGCGGCTGCTTTTATTTTATATAAAGAAGTGATAACTTTGTCCGCTGTATGAAGACGATACTATATATACATGGTATGGGCGGCGGAGCAGATTCGCGCATTCCTTCGATCCTTGCTGAGGCATTGGAGGGAAAGGCACGTGTATATGTGCGTACATACGACTTCGATCCGGAGATAGCCACTGCACAGATAAGTTCATGGGTGGATGATGTAAAGCCTGACCTTGTCATAGGGGAGTCGCTAGGATCACTTCATGCAATGAGGATAGAGAGAGTACCCTTGCTCTTTGTGTCTCCAGCCTTGAATGCTCCGCTGTATTTTGAACTGATGGCATGGCTATGTCTTATTCCTGGAATGACCCTTCTGTTCGACAGGATATATCGTCCGCGTGAAGGCGACAGGCAAAGACTCCATTTCACTTTCCGGACATTGAGGAAGTATCGGGCTCATAGGAAGGCTGCCCTGGCTTCTGCCATGTCACGAGGAGATGACGACGTCTTCCTTGCCTTCTTCGGAACAGCTGACCACTACAGAAAGAGTGGTGTGGTCAGTCTTAAATCATGGAAAAAGCACTTCGGAAACACCTTTCAGATCTATGAAGGTACCCATTTTATGGAAGATGAACCAATTTCAGAGTTTTTGATTCCGTCGATTTGCAATGTGTTGGATATTAAATAAAGAAACACAAATGTTTAGTGTTGTAACATTTGTGTTTCTTTGTGTTTTTGCTCTATTTTGGCGTTTTTAGCCTGATTTTCTAGATTGTTCTGCCAGGATATGCCTTGAGTCCTTCCTCAAGGATACGGAGGGCCTTCTTCATCTCGTCAACCTCGAGAACGTATGCGATACGAGCATGGTTCTTGCCGACTCCAGGAGTCTTGTAGAAGGAAGCGGCTGGGGTTACCATTGTTGTCTCGTTGTCGATTCTGAATGTCTCAAGCATCCACTTTGCGAAGTTCTCAGTATCATCTACAGGGAGTTCTGCAATGGTGTAGAATGCACCCATCGGAAGCGGTGTGAATACACCTTCCATCTTATTGAGACCCTCGATCGTGAAGTCTCTTCTCTTGATGTACTCTTCCTTTACGGCCTCAAAGTACTCGTCCGGTGTGTCAAGCGCTCCGATTGAAGCGTACTGTCCGAGAACAGGTGGGCAGAGACGAGCCTGAGCATACTTCATTGCGGCAGCCATTACGTCCTTGTTGTGTGAGATGATGCAGCCTACGCGAGCTCCACAGAGGTTGTATCTCTTCGATACTGAGTCGATGAGGACGACGTTCTGCTCAAGTCCTGGGATATTCATTGCAGAGAAGTGTGGCTCGTCTGTGTAGCAGAATTCGCGGTAAACCTCGTCTGAAAGAAGGAAGAGGTCGTGCTTGCGTGCGATTTCTCCGAGTTGGAGCATGCTTTCCTTTGAATACTGAGTACCTGTAGGGTTTCCTGGGTTACATACGAGGATGGCCTTTGTCTTTTCAGTGATCGCCTTTTCGAACTCGTCGATAGGAGGAATCTGGAAGCCGTTTCTGATATCGGTAGGAATAGCCTTGAGGGTAAGGCCGTTCATGAATGCAAATGTGTTGTAGTTTGTGTAGAAAGGCTCAAGTACGATAACCTCGTCTCCAGGGTTGCATGTGATCTCGAGTGCAAGGTTCACGCTCTCGCTTCCTGCCACGGTAACGATGAGTTCTTCAACTGCGATATCGATGCCGATCTTCTTGTAGTACTTTTCAACAAGTCCTTTACGTAAGTCCATCAAACCTGCAGAATGTGAATAAGATACGTTTTCGCCTGAGTAATTCTTTACTGCATCGAGAGCGCATTTTGGAGATTTGATGTCAGGCTGTCCGAGATTCAGATGATATACCTTTACTCCCTGTTTCTTTGCAGCATCTGCAAATGGAACCAGTTTTCTGATCGCTGAAGCAGGCATTGCCTGTGCCTTGTTGGAAATTGTTGCCATTGTGTTTATGTAATTAAAAGTTGTTTTTTTGTTAGTTCGGACGCAAATATAACTATATTTTTTTAAGAAACTCTTCTGCGAATTTATTATCTTTGTGCCCGACTTGACAATTTTTGATCCTATGGCAACTTTTAGAGAAAGGGCATTGAACGAAGCTGCATCACATGGCAGCGGACGCTATTATCGTGAGGATAGACCTGTGTCTGAATATTTTGGTCAGAATGTACTTGACCTTGACAAGATGCGTGGCTATATGTCTCAGAAGGCGTACGAGGCGGTTGTGGCTTCTGCCAAATATGGAGCCAAACTTGACAGAAGTGCTTCTGATGAGATTGCTGCAGGCATGATGAAATGGGCGATCGAGATGGGTGCGACTCACTATACGCATCTTTTCCACCCTCTTACAGATTCGACTGCAGAGAAGCATGAAGCATTCATTAAATTCAAGGATGGCAAGGCGTTCGAGAAATTCAACGGAAGTGCCCTTGTCCAGCAGGAGCCGGATGCGTCAAGCTTCCCGACCGGAGGACTGAGAAACACATTCGAGGCCAGAGGATATTCCGCATGGGATCCGTCTTCTCCTGTGTTCCTTATGGATGGAACCCTTTGTATACCATCGGTTTTCGTTTCGTATACAGGCGAGGCTCTCGATACCAAGGTTCCTAATCTCAAGTCCCTGCATGCCTTGAGTGAAGCAGCCTCAAAAGTTGCAAGGCTCTTCGATGAGAATGTGGCGGCAGTAAGGGTGAACCTCGGAATCGAGCAGGAATACTTCCTTGTTGACGAGTCACTCTACAACTCAAGGCCGGACCTCATGCTTTGCGGAAGAACCATCATCGGACATACTTCTGCAAAGGACCAGCAGCTTGAAGACCATTATTTCGGAGCAATCCCTTCAAGGGTAAGTTCATTCATGAAGGACTTTGAGTCAGAGGCCTACAAGTTGGGAATCCTTCTTCAGACTAGACATAATGAGGTGGCACCTAATCAGTTTGAGTGCGCCCCAGTATATTGCGAAGCTACCAAAGCTATCGATCAGAATATGATGCTGATGATCATCATGCAGAAAGTTGCTGAAAGACACCATCTTAAAGCAATCTTTCATGAGAAGCCTTTTGACGGCGTGAATGGTTCCGGCAAGCATTGCAACTGGTCGATCATGACCGATACAGGCGTGAATCTTCTTTCGCCTGGCTCGACTCCGACCAAGAATCTTCAGTTCCTTTCGTTCTATGCGGCTGTGGTAAGGGCGGTTTATCGTCACCATTATCTTTTGATGTCGTCGGTTGCTACGCTCAGCAATTCGTACCGTCTCGGTGGTGGAGAGGCTCCTCCGGCAGTGATGTCGATCTTCTCAGGTTCGACCCTATATGGAGTGTTCCAGTCTATCCTGAACATGAGCGACGTCAAGGAGTCTTCGGATAACTCATTGGAATCCATTAAGATAGTCAACTCGATTCCGGAAATCTTCCCGGACAATACAGATAGAAACAGAACTTCGCCTTTTGCCTTTACAGGTAATCGATTCGAGTTCCGTGCAGTTGGATCTTCGCAGAATGTTGCATCTGCCGTGTTCGTGCTTAATTCCATTGTGGCGGAGAGTCTTAATGACTTCCATGCTGAAGTGTGTAGACTTGAGGAAGCAGGCGAGAGCAGGTCGTCAGCAGTGATGACTGTCGTGCGCGATTTCCTTTCTCAGTCAAAGGACATCATGTTCGAGGGAAACGGATATAGCCGTGAATGGGAACTTGAGGCTGAACGCAGAGGTCTTCGCCCTATCAAGAATGTCCCTGCCGCATACGAGGTATATCATGAGGAGGCGACGGAAAAACTCTTCGGAAGCATCGGAGTGCTTGCTAAGAATGAACTTGATGCAAGATTCGAGATTCTGAGTGAGACCTATGTAAAGAAGCTTCAGATCGAGGCTCGAGTGATCGGAGACATGTGTCTTAACCATGTAATTCCAGCAGCGGTGAAATATCAGAACGTGCTTATCGAGAACGTGAAGGGTATGAAGGATATCTTCGGTGCTGAAAGCGCGGAACTCTGTGCATCTGAAATGGCGACGTTGAAGTCGATATCCATGTATATCAACAAGTTGTCGGCAGATGTTGAAGCGTTGGTGAATGCACGTAAGAAGGCCAATGTCATCGAAGACATGGCTGAAAGGGCAAGGATGTACTCTCATGAGGTCAAGGACATGATGGACGAGGTAAGAGACAGTGCGGACCATCTTGAAATGTTGATCGATGACGAGATGTGGCCATTGCCGAAATATAGAGAGCTTTTGTTCTTTTAATGAATGAAAGACAATTACTTAGATTTAATTATGTATATTGAAACTATAACACCTAAGGATATTGAGAAACTCGAATATGCGTCGTTTCCAGGAAAGATCCAGGTGATAGATAGCGTAGGTGCTGACTTCAATAGGGCCATTGTTTATCTGCGCTCTCAGAAAATAATCGGGTTCGATACGGAGACCCGACCGTGCTTTTCTGCGGATCAGCCGAGATATGGAGTCGCTTTGCTCCAGCTTTCGGGACCGGAGAAGGCATTTCTTTTCCGTGTGAACAAGATCGGAATGCATCGCAGACTCTGCAACCTTCTTGCAAATCCCAAGATCATAAAGGTCGGTGCGGCTGTCCATGACGATATACGTGGACTTCAGAAACATCGTCAGTTTGATCCTGCCGGATTTGTGGATCTCCAGAAGATCGTATGGGAGTGGGGAATCCGCGACAAGGCTGTCAAGAAGATGTCAGCCATCATTTTAGGTTACAGGATTTCAAAGACTCAGCAGCTCTCAAACTGGGAGGCTGATCAGTTGACTGAATCGCAGTGCAAGTACGCTGCTACTGATGCGTGGGTATGCCGTGAGATGTACCTTAAGCTGATGAAGTCAGAGAAGAATCCTTTAGTTCAAGAAGAAAACATATGATAAAGGTTATATTAAAGAGGGGCAGGGAAGAGTCTCTGCTCAGATTCCACCCATGGGTGTTTTCAGGTGCAATCGCCGAGATTCAGGGCTCTCCTGCAGAGGGTGATATCGTTTCTGTACATTCTTCGGACGGTTCTATCCTTGCTTACGGACATTACCAGATCGGTTCGATTGCAGTACGTGTACTTAGCTTCGATGACAGCGCCCTGAGGCCTGATTTCTGGGAGGATATGCTTTCGCGTGCGCTCCAGGTACGTGTCGCAGCCGGACTTCATCCTGCAGAAGGTGTGGATGCTTCCACAAACTGCTACCGTCTTGTCCATGGTGAGGGAGACAATCTTCCGGGACTCATCATTGACTATTACGATGGAGTATGCGTGATGCAGGCTCATTCAGTGGGAATGTTCAGGGCTAAGAAGCAGATTTCTGATGCTCTCCAGAAAGTATACGGCAGCCAGTTGAAGGCGGTCTATGACAAGAGTTCTGGCACAGCGCCTTATAAGGCCGGTCTTGAACTTATCGATGGATATATGTACCGTCGCGAAGATTTCAAGGAAAATGAGCTTGTAGTCCTTGAGAACGGGCAGAAATTCATGGTCAACTGGACAGAGGGTCAGAAGACCGGATTCTTCCTTGACCAGCGTGACAACAGAGCACTTGTTGGAAGTGTTTCTAAAGGACGTAACGTATTGAACCTCTTTTGCTATACAGGTGGCTTCTCAATCTACGCTTTAGCTTCTGGAGCCAAGCATGTTGACTCGGTAGACAGTTCAAAGAAGGCCATGATGATGGTAGACAGGAATGTCGCTCTCAATGGTTTTGACGAGACAATGCATACAAGCCTTTGCTGCGATGCAATCGACTATCTCAAGACTGCGCCGGAAGGAAAATACGACCTCATGATCGTAGATCCGCCAGCATTCGCAAAGCATCGCGGAGCGTTGAAGAATGCCTTGAGAGCATATCAGCGACTCAACGCTGCAGCGATTGCCAAGGTAGCCCCAGGCGGTTTCGTATTCACATACAGCTGCTCACAGGTGGTAGACAAGGAAGCCTTCGCTCTTGCTGTCTTCTCCGCGGCAGCACAGTGCGGCCGCAAGGTTAGGATCCTTGACCGTCTTAATCAGCCATGTGATCACTCAGTGAACATCTACCACCCTGAAGGAGAGTACCTCAAAGGCCTTCTTCTTTACGTCGAGTAGAGTAAGACCTATAAAACAGTCAGCTGAATGCACTTTTTCAACATTCAGCTGACAGTAATGCAAAAATTATTTTGCAATTCATACAAAAGTTGCTATATTTGCAATCCCAAAACAAAAATGGTGCTTTGGCCGAGCGGTTAGGCACAGGTCTGCAAAACCTGCTACAGCGGTTCGATTCCGCTAGGCACCTCTCAAAAATGCCTCTCAGATAGCTGAGGGGCATTTTTCGATTTTAGACTTTCCCGCATCTTTCCCACATTTTTGGAGGTATAAAAAAGGCCTACGGAATGTTTCCCGCAGGCCAGATGGAAAATTTTAGATCAGCTTTTCAGCATCTCTTGGCAAAGATAACCCAAAAATGTGGTAAATTTGCCTTCGGGAATCGGGCAAAAGTCCTGATTCCTAATTTTTTTTCTGCTTTTGTCCGATTTTCATTTTGTTCCACCTTAAACTTGATGAACTATGAAAATCTTTATCGACAATGGTCATGGTCTGATGACCGCAGGAAAACGAAGTCCAGATGGGCAGTTTCGTGAAGCTTTCTACAATCGTGAAATAGCAAAGAGAGTCGTGGCAGATCTCGTGGATCGTGGCTATGATGCAGAGCTCTTGGTGCCGGAAGATGATGATGTGTCTTTGGAAGAGCGTGTAAGGCGTGTAAACACGGCTTGTTTCCTATTGGGCAAGGCAAATGTTATCTTGGTCAGTATTCACGTTAATGCTGCCGGGAATGGCTCAAAATGGATGAATGCTACTGGATGGAGTGTTTATACGTGCAAAGGGCGTACTGCTTCAGATAAGCTGGCAGAATGCCTGTGCGAGTCCGCTATAAAGAATTTGCCTGGAAGGAGAATCAGGACGGATATGTCGGATGGTGATGTGGACTGGGAGGAACACTTCTATATTCTCAGGAAGTCGCTTTGTCCAGCTGTGCTTACAGAGAATTTTTTTATGGATTCTC
>JAZRLI010000020.1:0-5572 GCA_045646785.1 Candidatus Cryptobacteroides sp.
TTGTACGGAAATCCTGTGTGGTAGATGTTCTCAGACTGAATCCTGGCCTGTATCGTATACCGGCAGAGTGGCTGTCGCTGATCTGCCAGTTGAGACCCAAGGTCGGGGTAATCGCCTGAGTCCTACGGTCGCGATGTCCTGTCTGAACGGTCTCAAGCATCTGCCTTGAAGCCAAGGTCTGATGAGTCTCTGTATTCTGGAAAGACTCGGAATCTGAATACACAAGTGCTCCGAATATGTCAAGGTTGTTGTGCCTGTAGTTCATGTTTACGGTTTCATTCAGATTTGTGTATTCCGATTGTGACCATGATGAACGCACATCGAATCCGAATCCGTCGCCCGCTCTCTTGACAGTCTGTATCCTGATTACTGCCTTTACGGTCGCATCGTATCTTGCGCCAGGATTCTGGACTACATCCACGGACTTTATTTCCTTCGAACTGAGCTGCTCCAGTTCGGAGTTGTCCCGTATAAGACGGCCGTTGATGTATATTATAGGAGATCCTTTGCCGATGACTTCATATTCCCCGTCCTTTGAGATGACGCCCGGGATTTTTTCAAGCACGTCGTTTGCAGATCCGGCTTCGGCGAGTACGCTGTTCTCTACAGGAGTTACGAAGGCATCCCCTTTGATTACAGTCTTGGGCAGATAGCCTTTCACGACAGCCTTGCTGAGCATTTCCGAATCGGGGACCATACGGATGGTGCCCATGTCTGAGCCATGTACTTCTGTAATGTATGGTTCATATCCTATGAAGGAAATATGGACCATGGCGGCCTGCGGGGCCGTTTCGAGGACGAAGACTCCGAGTGTGTCGGTCATGGCTCCGCCGAGGTAGGTCGAATCTGCCTTCTGAAGCATTACATTGGCATAGGCCAGAGGCTCATCGTTTTCATCGATGACCCTTCCTTTGATGGATTGAGCTGACACGTTTGTCTTAAGTGCTGCCAACAAGAGAGGAACGGCGGCACAGAGAATCATTTTCTTGAAGGTTTGTTTCATACTTGATTTAATCTGTAATAATCATAATGGTCCTCCGGAACTTTTATAGTCCGGCAATGATGATGGTTTTGTCATTATGACGAACAGGTTCATTATATGTTGCAAAAAAACTCCCTCCCATAATCGAGAAGCATATTCTCTATATGGGAGGGAGTACTTTTTTATGTCAGCTGTTTTACTGCGGACGTCTGCGCATAGGCATCTGAGGAACGACTTCCTTGTACTCGAAGTAGTCGAAGTCTGCGTAACCCTTCTGAGAAGGTGACTGGGCCCAGAGGCCGAGCATGATACCTGTGAAGTTGCCGAGAGTCTCGGTACTGATGAAACGTGCATCAGCCTTTCCGACCTCCTTGAACTCCTTGCCGTCAGTCGAGTACCAGAGGATGTACTGGTTGCGGTTACCTGTAAGGCGGAGCCATACCTTTCCGCTGTTCACTGCTACCTCTTCAGTATGGTTGACAGGACCGAAGGTGTAGTTTGTACCTACAACCCACTTGCCGCCCTTCTTCTGGAGATATACGTCATAGTGTCCGTTATAGTCCATGTAAACGGTCATACCTGCCTTGTCACCGTTGCTTGCCTTACCGAGTTCTACGCATGTCTCAGCCTGGAAGTTGAAGTCCTCCTGGCGGAAACCTACGAATGAAGGTGAGTTCTGAAGCTCGTTGAGGCCTTCCTTCGAACCGTACATGCGGAGCTTGCCGTTTGCAACCTGATATCTTTCCTCAACAGGCTTGCGGAGCCATGACCACTTAGGTCCGAGAGGCTCGTCAAACTCGTTGCGTGCAGGTTCTGCCTCGAACGGCTTGAGCGGAAGAGTCTCTGCGTCCATCCTGAGTGCGATCTCGCCGTTTCCGTTCACAACAGGCCATGCGTTCTTGTCCCAGCGTACAGGAGCTACGAATGTTTCGCGGCCAAGAAGGTGAACCAGACCGTGGTTTACACGGAAAGCGAGACATACGAGCCACCATGAACCGTCATGAGCCTGCACGAGGTCAGCGTGTCCCACACCCTGGATAGGGCTGTTCTGGGCAGCTGAAGTGAAGTGTGTGAGGATAGGGTTGTTCGGAGCCGGATCATATGGTCCCTCGATGTTGCGGCTGCGTGCGATTGTCTCGCTGTGTGCGAACTCTGTACCGCCCTCTGCGATCATGAGGTAGTACCAGCCGTCCTTCTTGTAGATATGCGGAGCCTCAGGATAGCGGCCGCCCATACCGTTCCAGATGATCTTGGTGTCTGAGAGGATCTCACCTGTGTCAGGGTTGATCTGGCTGAGCATCACGCTTGTGCCGGTAGAACCTGTGTACCAGCATTTTCCGTCCTCATCCCAGAAGAGTGAAGGGTCGATGCCGCCCATTGCCACCGGAATAGGGTCTGACCATTCTCCTGCAGGGTCTTCGGCAGTCACGATGAAGTTTCCAAGGCTGGAAGTGTTTGTCGTGATCATATAGAACTTGCCGTTGTGGTGACGGATTGTAGGAGCATAGATGCCCTGGCTTGAGTTTGCACCTTCGAGCTGAAGCTGCGACTCACGTGTGAGGACGTGTCCGATCTGTTTCCAGTTCACGAGGTCCTTACTGTGGTAGATAGGAACTCCAGGGAAATACTGGAAGCTGCTGGTTACCAGGTAGTAGTCTTCTCCTACGCGGCAGATGCTCGGGTCTGGAGAGAAGCCCTTTACTACAGGATTGCTGTAGCCCTGAGCGAATGCAGTGGCTGAAGTTATAGCCAGAATAAGAAAGGTAAGTATTCTTTTCATTGTGTTATTGATTATGTATTTTGCCCAAAGATATGCAAATTTTGTCGGTTAGACGCTTTTTTCTGTGATTTCGCGGATGATGAGTTCCCTTTTCATGCTCTTTCCGAGCGCATACTCCCCGAAATCGATGGATGTGTCCGCAAGAATGCTTCCGATGCACAGGTCGTCACCCTTGAAGATGGTCGACTGAGCCCTGTTGTGGATTTCGCGGATCTTGTCGATGCCCTCCTTAGGGATGACAAGGTGGCATGGGATGATGACCGAAACCGGATTGAGGCCTATCGCATGAGCCACCGCACGCACTCCCGCACGGTTCTGGCACAGCTCCGCAAAGTCGCTGTAGCTTACCAGTCTCGTTGCTTGTCCGGCGTCGGATGTGCTGTCGGTACTGTCGGTGCAGTTGGTACTGGTTTTAGTGTCGGTTGTGTCGGTGTAGGTATTGCTTGGGGACTCATTGTTCCGGTCAGAGCTGTCTGTGGTCTGTCTTGCGGCAGTATCTTCCATATGGGTCAGTTCCCAGAGTTTTCGCCAGACCTTCTTCTGGAAGTCAGTTCCGAACAGCATCATATCCTCCCAACGCACCTCCTGCCTGAGTTTCCAGACCTCATCGAAGCTGACTGCTGAAGCTGAAATCTCCCCGTAGAGCATTTCCTGTCCTTGTTTCTTGGTCTCCCGCGAAGCGAGTTGCTCGGAAATCCTTGCCAACATCCTGTAGTCAGTGGAAACGGCTGCAATCTTTCCATCGATGCGCACCACGACCCATTTCCCATACGTCTTTTTGTCTGTCCTGTCAGTTCCCATACTCGAAGATCCATTAAAAAGTTCCCTTCCCCGCATGCAACTCCCAAATATACAAAAACTTACCGACATTTCCCATACCTTACCCTGCGCTTGGGTGTCAACTGTGGCAGAAAAAGCAGGAAAACCGTTGTGGAGGCAGTCGGATTTACTGTAAACTCCCGATGTCAGTTCCAGCAGGTCACGGTTCTAGCTTCAACAGGTCATCATGCAAACTTCAACAGATCACGGTTCCATCTTCAACATGTTACGGTTCCAGTTTCAATAAGTCCTGATTCCAGTTCCACTAGGTCATCATGTCGGCTTTAACAGATTACGGTTTCAGCAGCTACCGGCAATAGGTGTGTTTTCTAAAGTGTTCATTGTCAATGGGTTATATAAGTAGTCGGTTCCCGGTACCCCCTAAAAAAGAGGGTACCGGCGACGCTCTAAGGTTGTAATTATTTAGAAATCAATTGATTATAAAGGCCTGTCTTTCCCGGTCCCCGCAGAAAATCACCCTGGTGGGCACTCGATTGTCAAACTTAGCCTGATAGGAGGGGCATCGTGCGAAGTGTAAGGTCTGCGGTTGTATTTGCCAGCCCTTGTGAGCACCTGGATGGGGATGGCAACTGGGATTTACTTTCTGCGTAGGGTGATAAGGGTGATTTCGGGGCGGACGCCGATGCGGGCCGGGAAGATGGTCTCGCCGAGGCCTGCATTTACATATAGGTATTGCTGCGGAGCTTCCTGGGCCATTCCGCTCCGGTCGGCGCAGGTGTCCGAAGTACCTGCACCCCGATCAATCTTATCCGAAGCACCTGCGCCAATCTCATCCGAAGCACCTGCATCCCCAGTGCTGTACAGCCCGCGATACTGCGGGAACATGTAGCGGCTTGGGGACCATCCCAAAAGGGAGAACTGCATCGAGTGGGTATGTCCCGAGAGGGTGAGAGGGTAGTCCTGTCCTATGATCTCGGATTCCCAGTGCAGGGGATCATGCGAAAGGAGGATGCGGAACATGCCTTCGGTGCCTGCCGCGGCCTGCGCAAGGTTGCCCCTCGAAGGGAAGTGCCTCGATGGGGACGTGTTCTCCACTCCGACCACCGCAACCGAATCCCGGCCGCGCCTGATGACGGCATTTCCGTTCATCAGCAGGTTCCATCCCATCGCCTTCTCCGCTTCGATCAGCCTTTCCATGGCCTTTCTCTTGCTGATGTCATCCATGTCCGAGTACATGCTGTAGTCGTGGTTGCCAAGGACCGAGAGTACGCCGTCGGTTGCCTTCAGCCCGGCAAGGATGCCGGACAGCCCTTTGAGTTCCTCAGGTGCCATGGTGATGAGGTCTCCGGTGAATGCGACCATGTCGGCATCAAGTGCATTCATCTTCTCCACGGCACGTTGCAGATGCTTCTCCCTTCCTTCGAAGGAACGGGCGTGGATGTCGGAAATGTGTACTATCGTATAGCCGTCGAAGGCCTCCGGAAGTGTGTCATAAGCTATTTCCACCTTCTTGACCTTGAACAGATTTCTTTCGATGATTGCTCCGTATGCGATTGCCATGGGTGGGATGAGAAAACTGATGCACCCCCACAGGAAGGCCTTCCTGAAGGGAATACCTGCGGCTAGTTTCAGTATCAGGCAGACCAGAGTGTCGGCTGCAGCGAGCAGTGCCAGGCAGACCAGAAGTATGGATAATGTGGCAAAGAGTTCTGGGTTCATGTTTTTCATATGTCCGGTTTCGGCACAAATATAATGCAATTTCCTCAGTGGACGGCGAAGTTATCAACAATCCAAGATACTGAATTTCAATATTTTTGTTGATAAATAAAAAATTATTCGTATATTTGCAGCCCCCAAAATATGGGGAAATGAACATAAATTATTTATTTACAAACATTTATGCCTACAATTCAACAATTAGTTCGCAAAGGACGCGAGGTTATCGAAGAGAAGAGCAAATCTCGCGCTTTGGATGCTTGTCCTCAGAGAAGAGGCGTATGCGTACGTGTGTACACTACTACACCTAAGAA
>JAZRLI010000021.1:0-21044 GCA_045646785.1 Candidatus Cryptobacteroides sp.
TGTAGATTCGTGCCGAAATTTCACTAACACTCTATAAAATGGCCGAAAAACTTATTTCTAAGATTCCTGAGGGTCCTTTGGCCGAGAAATGGACAAAGCACAAATCTCAGATCCGTGTTGTCAGCCCAGGCAACAAAAGAAAACTCGAAGTCATTGTTGTAGGAACCGGTCTCGGTGGAGCATCTGCAGCTGCTTCTCTTGGTGAGCTCGGTTACAATGTGAAGGTGTCCTGCATCAGCGACTCACCTCGTCGTGCTCACTCAATCGCAGCACAGGGTGGTATCAACGCAGCCAAGAACTACCAGAACGACAACGACTCTGTTTACCGTCTCTTCTATGACACAATCAAGGGAGGAGACTATCGTGCACGCGAGGCAAACGTATATCGTCTTGCTGAGGTAAGTAACCTCATCATCGACCAGTGCGTTGCACAGGGTGTTCCTTTCGCAAGGGAATACGGCGGACTTCTCGCCAACCGCTCTTTCGGAGGTGCGCAGGTTAGCCGTACCTTCTATGCCCGTGGTCAAACCGGACAGCAGCTCCTTCTCGGTGCTTACGCTGCGCTTAACCGCCAGATCGCTGCCGGCACAGTAAAGAGCTATCCACGCTACGAGATGCTCGATGTAGTTCTCATCAACGGTGAGGCTAAGGGTATCATCGCAAGAAACCTCGTAACAGGTAAGATCGAGAGATTCGGAGCACACGCTGTGGTTATCGCTACAGGTGGTTACGGTAACGCTTACTTCCTCTCTACAAACGCAATGAACTCAAACGGTTCAGCTGCTATGCAGTGCTACAGAAAGGGAGCATTCTTCGCAAACCCTTGCTTCGCTCAGATCCACCCTACATGTATCCCGGTACACGGTGACCAGCAGTCTAAGCTTACTCTCATGTCAGAGTCTCTCCGTAACGACGGACGTATCTGGGTACCAAAGAGCATGGATGACGTAATGGCACTCCGCGCTGGTACAAAGAAGCCTTCTGACATCGCTGAGGAGGATCGCGACTACTATCTCGAGCGTCGTTACCCTGCATTCGGTAACCTCGTTCCACGTGACGTTGCTTCACGTGCGGCTAAGGAGCGTTGCGACGCAGGTTACGGTGTAAACAACACTGGTCTCGCAGTATTCCTTGACTTCAAGACAGCTATCGAGCGCCTTGGCAAGGATGTTATCGCTGCAAGATACGGTAACCTCTTCCAGATGTACGAGAAGATCACTGACGTGAACCCATACGAGGAGCCAATGATGATCTATCCTGCTATCCACTACACAATGGGTGGTATCTGGGTAGACTACAACCTCCAGACAACAGTTCCTGGTCTCTACGCAATCGGTGAGGCTAACTTCTCTGATCACGGTGGAAACCGTCTTGGTGCTTCTGCTCTCATGCAGGGTCTTGCTGACGGTTACTTCATCCTTCCTTACACTATCGGTGACTACCTCGCAGGTAAGTTCAAGGAGCCTAAGACAGACATCAACGCACCTGAGTTCGCTGAGGCTGAGAAGGCTATCACTGACAAGATCGAGAAGCTCTTCGCTGTAAAGGGTAAGAGATCTGTGGATTCATTCCACAAGGAACTCGGTCTCATCATGTGGAACAACGTAGGTATGGCACGTAATGAGGCTGGTCTTAAGGAAGCTATCGCTAAGATCCAGGCACTTAAGGCTGAGTTCTGGCAGAATGTATACGTAGCAGGTGAGAACGCTGAGTTCAACCAGGAGCTCGAGAAGGCTCTCCGCCTTGTTGACTTCTTCGAGATCGGCGAGCTTATGGCACGTGACGCTCTCAACAGAAACGAGTCTTGCGGAGGTCACTTCCGTGAGGAGATGCAGACTGAAGAGGGTGAGACCAAGCGTGACGACGAGAACTACATGTACGTTGCTGCATGGGAGTACAAGGGTGAGGGTGTTGAGCCAGAGCTCCACAAGGAACCGCTTGTATATGAGAACATTAAGATCGCTACCAGAAACTATAAAGACTAATTGACATGGATTTGACATTGAAAGTTTGGCGTCAGAAAAACGCCAAGGCAAAAGGACATTTTGAGACCTATAAGGTTAAGAATATTTCCTCTGACAGCTCATTCCTCGAGATGCTCGATATCCTCAATGAGCAGCTTATCGCTGAGGGTGTAGATCCGGTAGCTGTCGAGAAGGGATGCAAGAGCAGTGGTCCTGTATCTTTCGATCATGACTGCCGCGAGGGTATCTGCGGTGCATGTTCACTCTACATCAACGGCCGTGCACACGGACCAGACGATGAGGTTACAACATGCCAGCTTCACATGCGTAAGTTCAAGGATGGTGACACCATCACAATCGAGCCTTGGAGATCTAAGGGTTTCCCTGTAATCAAGGACCTCGTTGTTGACCGTCAGGCATTCGACAAGATCCTCCAGGCTGGTGGATATGTATCAGTAGGTACAGGCGGAGTTCCAGATGGAAACGCTATTCCAATCCCTCAGGCAGATGCTGAGGAGAGCATGGACGGTGCAGCTTGCGTAGGTTGCGGTGCTTGCGTCGCTACATGTAAGAACGGTTCTGCAATGCTCTTCGTTGCTGCACGTGTAAGCTCACTCGCACTTCTCCCACAGGGTAAGATCGAGGCTGCAAAGCGCGCTAAGGCAATGGTTGCAAAGATGGACGAACTCGGATTCGGTGCTTGTACAAACACTAAGGCTTGTGAGATGGAGTGCCCTAAGCACATCACTGTTACTCACATTGCACGCCTTAACCGTGAGTTCCTCTGCGCAAAGCTCCAGGACTAATCTTCTTTTGATATAATATTGTATATCAATAAATTAAGGTAGGTATCATCGATACCTACCTTTTTTATTTAAAGGCTTCAGGACTACGATGCAGAAGGCGTGTCCACCCCCGGACACGGGCAGGGGGAGGGGCCCGACGGAGACAAGTGGTCAAAGACCACGCAGGAAACGTTGGGATGGGCCGGAGTGAGCGAAGCGAACGGAGTCCTTCTGCATCGTAGTCCTGATGCCATGTAACCATAAAAAAAGCCGACTATCTTCAGTCGGCTTTATAAGTATGTATTGATGATGATTACCAGAGGAAGTTATCGAAAGGATAGCGGCCTGCATGGATTTCGGCTACCATCTTGTAGAGGTCGCCTCGAAGTTTGTCGATACCGATCTTTTCCCTTGCTGAAATGAATATGCATGGAGTATTTTCTTTTGCAATCCAGCTGTTCTTGAACTCCTCAAGAGTGTAGTTTTCCTGCTTTTTAGGCTCAAGAGAGAACTCATCGTACTCTTCATACCTATATGCATCAATCTTGTTGAAAACGACGAAAATAGGCTTGTCTATGGCCTTGATATCCTTGAGAGTCTCCTCTACCACTCGGATATGATCCTCGAAATTAGGATGCGAAATATCCACCACATGCATAAGGATATCAGCCTCGCGCACCTCATCGAGAGTACTCTTGAAAGCCTCTACCAACTGATGAGGGAGTTTTCTGATGAATCCTACCGTATCACTGAGGAGGAAAGGCACATTTTCTATGACTACCTTCCTTACTGTAGTGTCAAGAGTTGCAAAGAGCTTGTTTTCCGCAAAAACGTCGCTTTTAGCCAGCAAATTCATCAAGGTACTCTTACCCACGTTTGTATATCCAACGAGCGAAATACGCACCAAAGAACCCCTGTTTCCGCGCTGTGAAGCCATCTGCTTGTCCACCTTCTTCAACTGCTCCTTCAACTTTGAAATCTTATCCTGGATGATACGGCGGTCAGTCTCGATCTGAGTCTCACCGGGACCACGCATACCGATACCACCCTTCTGTCTCTCAAGGTGTGTCCACATTCTTGTAAGACGAGGAAGAAGATACTGATACTGAGCAAGTTCCACCTGCATTTTAGCATAAGCAGTCTTAGCTCTCTGAGCGAAGATATCAAGGATCAGATTGGTTCTGTCAAGGATTCTGATATTGAGTTCGCGCTCTATGTTTCTGAGCTGGGTAGGGGAGAGTTCATCGTCGAAGATCACAACCTCAATCTCATTCTCCTCTATATATTCCTTGATTTCCTGCAACTTACCGCTGCGGATATATGTTCTTGAATCCGGTCTGTCCACCTTCTGGATGAACTTCTTGACGCCTATGGCACCCGCTGTCTCAGCGAGAAACTCAAGCTCATCAAGATATTCCATGATCTGACGTTCGTCGTCGCCCTGTTTGATGACTCCGACGAAAACCGCCTTTTCGTTATGCTGTTCTTCTGTAATCTTAGCCATATGCTTTCAGAAAAAATAAGGCCGATCAAAATTTGGTCGGCCTTATCATTTATTTGTAAATCAAATGATTATCTCAACTGGAAGATAACTGGGAAGGTGTAGGTTACAGGAACCGCACGGTCTCTCTGCTTTCCTGGCTTCCACTTTGGAGACATTGATACAACGCGTACAGCCTCCTTGTCAAGTGATGGGTCAACACCACGAAGAACCTTAACCTTAGTTACAGTACCGTCCTTCTCTACAGTAAACTGGAGTGTAACACGACCCTGTACACCATTCTCCTTTGCAATCTCAGGATAAACAAGTCTCTGGTTCACCCACTTTGAGAACTGGTTTGCGTCACCGCCCTGGAATGATGGCTTCTCCTCTACGAGCTGGAAAGGAATAGCCTCTTCCTCTACTACTTCCTCTTCAACCTCTACGTAGTCCATGATCTCAACTCCGAGGCTTGCATCGTCCTCAAGGTTCATGAACATGTCATCCTCAATTTCGATCTCGTCATCAACGATGTCGATCTGGTCTGAAAGAACAGGAATCTTTGGAGCTGCTGGTGGCGGAGGTGGAGCTTCCTGAGTAATAGGAATAATCTCTTCCTCAATAAGAATTTCTGTAGTATCCTCAAGCACAGATACTGTTGTTTCCTTGCTTGTCCACTCGAAAGCAAAGAGAGTGATACCCAACGCTACAACAAGACCGATCTCAACAAAAAGGAGCTTCTTGTTTTCCAAGTTGGCTTTGTCTGACTTTTTGATTTCCATATTGATTGTTAGTTTTTATATTCCATTTTGCCCGGTAAAGTTAGAAATTAAATTTTTTATTTCAAACTTTTTATACATTTTGTAGATTTGCAAAAAATAAAATAGCCATGATTTCATATTTTTTTGAGGATACAGACTTCATTTTCAAAGGTAAAACCAAAAATAACAAGTGGTTGAAACTAGTTGCCGAGAGTGAAATCAGAAGGGTTGGAGACATCTCCATCATCTTCTGTTCCGACAATTATATATTGGATGTAAACCAGCAGTATCTCCAGCATGATTATTTCACAGACATCATAACTTTTGATTATTGTGAGGGTGACCGAATATCAGGTGACCTTTTCATCAGTGTCGATACCGTCCGTGAAAATGCCATTGAATATGGAACTGAATTTTCGGAGGAACTTAATCGCGTGATGGTTCATGGTGTTCTCCATCTCATCGGATACGACGATCACAATGACGATGATATCGCAATGATGAGAAAGAAGGAGAACTATTACCTTTCTTTAAGAGAGTTGGTCTAGTGTATGAATAAAGTCTATGATGTAATAGTTGTCGGAGGCGGACATGCCGGTTGTGAGGCTGCCATGGCGGCGTCTCGCATGGGTTCATCGGTGCTTTTGATATCGATGGACATGAACAAGTTCGGTCAGATGTCTTGCAATCCGGCTATTGGAGGAATTGCTAAAGGTCAGATAGTCAGAGAGATAGATGCTCTTGGTGGCTATACTGGCATAATAACAGATGCCTCTACATTGCAGTTCAGGATGCTCAACAGATCCAAGGGTCCTGCTATGTGGAGCCCTCGAGCGCAGTGTGATAAAATACAGTTTTCACTGTACTGGCGTAAAATACTCGAAAGTGCCTGTAAATTAGATATTTACCAAGATACTGTAACCTCTTTTCTTTTTGATGGTTCAAAAATTTCGGGCGTATGTACGACTACGGGAGCAAAATTCAATTCTCACGCAGTTATCCTGACCGCCGGAACCTTCCTTGACGGCAGGATGTTCATAGGTCGTACCATGTTCGAAGGAGGCCGCATCGGAGAACTCCCGTCTCATGGTCTGACTTCGCAACTGGTCGAGATGGGAATTTCAACTGCCCGAATGAAGACAGGTACTCCTCCGAGAATCGACATATCTTCAGTCGATGTCTCCAAGATGACCCATCAGTTTGGGGACGAGGATCCGGACAAGTTCTCTTATCTTCCTTTCCTTTCGACTGCCCAGAACGGAACACCTCAGATGCCTTGCTTCGTTGTCCATACCAACCAGCAGGTGCATGACATACTCAAGAGCGGATTTGCAGATTCTCCTCTTTTCTCAGGTTTGATCACAGGTATCGGTCCAAGATACTGTCCAAGCATTGAAGACAAACTCAGGACATTCGCCGACAAGACAGAACACCAGCTGTTCCTTGAACCGGAGGGTAGGGGAACCAATGAATACTATCTCCAGGGATTCTCTTCATCCCTTCCTCTGGATGTTCAGATGGAAGCTCTTCACCATATTGAAGGACTTGAGAATGCGAAGGTGTACAGACCTGCATATGCGGTCGAGTATGACTATTTCGATCCTACTCAGCTGAAGCCGACTCTTGAACTCAAGACCATCGATGGACTTTTCCTCGCAGGTCAGGTAAACGGTACAACCGGATATGAGGAGGCAGCAGCACAGGGTCTGATGGCTGGTATAAATGCCCATCTCAAGGTGGCAGGAAAGGATCCTTTCATTCTTAAGAGGGACCAGGCTTACATTGGTGTGCTCATCGATGATCTCATTACAAAGGGAGTCGATGAACCATATAGAATGTTCACTTCAAGGGCTGAATATCGTATCCTTCTCCGTCAGGATAACGCTGATATAAGACTTACACCTGCTTCATATGAAATAGGTCTTGCAGATAAGTTCAGGTATGATTATACCATGAGAAAGTACGATTCTGTCGAGCGTTTCAATACATTCTTCGAGGATGCATCGATCAAGCCTGAGTATATAAATGAGTATCTTAAATCAGTGTCTACCTCTGAAATCAACTCTCGTAAAAGGATTGCTGAACTCATTTCAAGACCTCAGACAATATTATCTGAAATATTTAATTTAGTTCCACGTGGAACTTTTTCTAAGTTCAATATCAATATTGAGGAAGAATTCAGGTCTCCATTGAAGCCTGTATTGAAGGATGAATTCAAATATTCTGACCTCATGGGATATGGAAACAGGGAGTCTGTAGATGCATTTATAAATGAGGAATATGCTGACGGATCATATCAGGATGCTGTTTATGCTCTTAAATTCAATACAGAATATCCTGTTAATCTCCTTGATCAAGACTTCCTGGACAGTAAGGTAGATGCCAATTACAAGAGGGAAGTGATGGATTCTTCTGAGATTTCTATCAAATATAAGGGATATATCCAGCGTGAGCAGCAGATGGCTGACAAGATCATGAGGCTGGAAAATCTAGCAATTCCTGAAGATTTTGATTTCGATAAGGTAGAAAGTCTCTCAATAGAATGTAGGCAGAAACTGAAGAAATATGCCCCAAGAACCATAGCGCAGGCATCCAGAATATCAGGAGTTTCTCCTGCTGATATATCAGTCCTGCTGGTTTACTTTGGTAGATAAAATAAAAAAAGAGTTCCACGTGGAACTCTTTTTTATTTTTCTATAATCTTTTAAGCGATTGCTTTATTATCTCCTCCAGCGTTGCTCCAGGTGATTCCTTCAGCACTGCGGTGACCGCCTTGTTCACATTTGCCTTTGTAAATCCGAGCATTACCAAAGCTGTCACAGCCTCTTCCACGGCTGGGTTCGATCCTGCGCTGAACAGCGTAGAACTGTCGCTTCCTGCTCCCTTTACAACCTTGTCCTTAAGTTCAAGAATGAGCCTTTGGGCACTTTTGAGGCCGATTCCCTTGATGCTTTTTATCTTGTTGATGTCTTCGGCAAGAATGGCATTCCTGATCTCGTCTGACGTGAGTGAAGACAGCATCATCCTGGCTGTAGAGGCTCCGATTCCGGACACTCCGATGAGGAGTCTGAAGAGTTCTCTTTCATCCTTTGAACCGAATCCATAGTACAGTTCCTCGTCCTCGCGAAGATAATGGTGGATGTAGACCTTGCTTTCTGACTGGCCGTTCAACGCCTCGTATGTCTGCAGTGAAATAAGTATCCTGTATCCGATTCCATGGCATTCAAGAACCATGTCTGTGGGCGTCATTTCTATGATTATTCCCTTGATGTAGTCGATCATTTTGCATCAGTTTTTGTAAGTATTGCAAAATTATGATAAAATCCTGTAAAAGAAACATTGTTTTTGTTAAATTTGCAGGTTCTAAATATAATTTAGATTTTAGAAAAATGCTTGTTGCAGATGCCAGAAATATGTTCCCGATACTTTCCAGAGAAATCTATGGAAAGCCGTTGGTGTATTTTGACAATGCTGCCACAAGTCAGCGTCCTCAGCAGGTGCTGGACATGTGGATGAAGATAAGTGCTGAATCCAACGGAAATATCCACCGTGCTGTCCACCGACTTGCAGACGAGGCTACACAGGCTTATGAAGAGGCAAGAGATGCCGTGAAGTCATTCCTGAATGCGGAATACCGTGAGGAAATCATACTTCCGTCAGGAACTACAGAGGCTATCAATCTTGTTGCATTCAGTTTCGGTGAGGCATTCGTCAGGGAAGGGGATGAGGTTATCGTTACAGAGGCAGAGCATCACTCGAACATCGTTCCATGGCAGCTGATGTGCCGTAGGAAGGGAGCGGTCCTGAAGGTGCTTCCAGTGGATGACAGCGGTCATCTCATGGTTGAAAAGCTCGACGAACTTCTTTCCGACAGAACCAGAATAATGGCGGTGACACACATCTCCAACGTTCTCGGTCTTGTCAATCCGGTAAAGGACATAATCGCGAAATGCCATTCATGCGGTGTTCCTGTCCTTGTGGATGGAGCTCAGGGTGCTGTCCATTGCAAGGTTGATGTACAGGATCTCGACTGTGATTTCTATGTGTTCTCCGGTCATAAGCTTTATGCTGCTACAGGTACCGGAGTGCTTTACGGAAAGAAGAAATGGCTTGATCAGATGCCTCCTTACATGGGTGGTGGAGAGATGGTTGGAACTGTTTCCTTTGCTGAGACGACTTATGCGCCTCTCCCGATGAAATTTGAGGCGGGAACAAGAAATTTTGCTTCTGCAGCGACTCTCAAACCTGCTTTGGAAGTGGTTAACTTATTGAATGATAATGAGTTAGTTAAAAATATAGACTCAGTCAGGGATTATCTTCTCGATAAGTTCCTGAATGATTCGAGAATAAGACTCTATGGTGTTCCCCGTGGAACAAATGAGGAAAAGATTCCTCTTTTCTCGTTCACCGTAGAGGGTGTGCATCATGAAGATCTGGCTCTGATCCTTGACAAGATGGGAATTGCCGTGAGATCCGGACAGATGTGTGCCGAACCTCTTATGGACCGTTTTGGAGTTACCGGTATGCTCAGGATTTCCCTTGCTCCGTACAATACGCTCCAGGAGGCCGAATATTTTGTGAAATGCCTTGATAGGGCAATTGATATGCTGATGTAGATTTATGACACTTTTTGAAGCGGAAAATGCCATCGTGGAGGAATTCTCCATGTATGAGGAATGGCTTGACAAATACGAATATCTGATCGAACTTGGAAAGTCGCTTACAGACTATCCTGAAGATGCAAAGACCGATGACAGGCTCATCAAGGGATGCCAGTCAAGGGTATGGCTTGATTACAGGGTTGAAGACGGAAAGATTTTCTTCAATGCCGACAGTGACGCGATAATCACCAAGGGAATCATCTCCCTGCTGATAGGTCTTTATTCAGGCAGGACAGCACAGGAGATACTCCAGTCGGACTTTTCGGTTGTCGAGAAGATCGGTCTCAAGGAGAATCTTTCGCCGACCAGAGCGAATGGCCTGGTGTCGATGATTGCCAAGATCCGTGAGATTGCCGCTGCAAACCAGTAATTTTCGACAAGACGGGAATATGGGACTGAAGGATTTGTTTAGAAAGAAGGCTGCAGAGATTGCAGAGGAAGATAAGGAAAGAAAGATGAGACTTGAAAGAGATATAATCATGGCTCTCAGGCAGGTTTATGACCCTGAGATTCCGGTAAATGTCTATGACCTGGGACTTATTTACGAGGTCAAGGTGGATGATGACCACAATGTGTACATCCAGATGACACTGACAGCACCGAACTGTCCTATGGCGGATTACGTGATGGAGCAGGTCAGGACTGCTGTGGAGGATGTACCTGGAGTGGTAAGCGTGAAGATCGACCTGGTTTTCGAGCCGGTCTGGGACAGGAGCAGGATGTCTGAAGAGGCTCTTGTGGAGCTTGGACTTGACGACTGAAGGTCAGAAGGGGAGAGAGAAGACAGGGTGAAGGTTGAACTTTATCTTTCGCTTGGTTCCAACACCGGAGACAGAAAGAAGAACATAGGTGATGCCCTTAGCCTGCTCAATATAGAGCTTAGAACGCCATACAAGGCGGTTTCGAGCTTTCATGAGACAGAGCCGTGGGGATTCGAGTCGGAAAACAGGTTCGTGAATGCAGCGGTGCTTTATGAACTTGACCTGAAGAAGGGATACAATCCCGAGGCGGAAGGACTTATGGTCCTCGAAATATGCAAGGATATCGAAAGACGTCTTGGCAGGATGGGGGTTCCGCAGTACGACAGCGACGGAAACAGGATATATACGGACCGTCCGATCGACATAGATATCCTGCTCTTCGGAGACGACAGCATAGATTGCGAGGAACTTACCGTTCCGCACAGACTTATGTACGAGAGGGACTTCGTTATGGTCCCATTGAAGGAAATCAATGATAAATTAAAATAGAATTATGACACAGGAAGAACTTTTTAAGATTCTCGTAGCTCATTGCAAGGAGTACGGTTTCATTTTCCCATCAAGTGAGATCTATGATGGTCTCGGTGCTGTCTATGACTATGGACAGCTTGGTTCAGAGCTCAAGAGCAACATCAAGAGATATTGGTGGGAGGCTATGACAAGACTTCACGAGAACATCGTAGGTATCGATTCAGCAATCTTCATGCATCCTAAGATCTGGGAGGCTTCAGGCCATGTAGGCGCATTCAACGACCCTCTCATCGACAACAAGGATTCAAAGAAGAGATACCGTGCAGACGTTCTCATCGAGGACTATATCGGCAAGCTCGAGGAAAAGATCGAGAAGGACGTAGAGAAGGGCAAGAAGAAGTTCGGCGAGTCTTTCAACGAGGAGCAGTTCAAGGCTACAAACCCTAATGTCCTCAGAAACCAGAAGAAGATCGATGAGGTAAAGAAGAGAATGGCTGACGCTCTCAATGCAAATGACCTTGCAGAGCTCCGTCAGATCATCATTGACTGCGAGATCGCATGTCCTATCTCAGGTACAAAGAACTGGACAGACGTACGTCAGTTCAACCTCATGTTCTCTACTCAGCTCGGTAGCGTTTCAGGCGAGTCAAACATCATCTACCTCCGTCCTGAGACTGCACAGGGTATCTTCGTGAACTATCTCAACGTTCAGAAGACAGGCCGCATGAAGATTCCTTTCGGTATCGCACAGATCGGTAAGGCGTTCAGAAACGAGATCGTGGCACGTCAGTTCATCTTCCGTATGAGAGAGTTCGAGCAGATGGAGATGCAGTTCTTCATCAAGCCAGGTACTGAGCTTGACTGGTTCGCAAAGTGGAAGGAGAACCGTATGGCATGGCACAAGGCCCTCGGAATGGGTGATGAGAACTATCGTTTCCATGACCATGACAAGCTCGCTCACTATGCAAACGCGGCTACAGACATCGAGTTCCGCTTCCCATTCGGATTCAAGGAGCTCGAGGGTATCCACTCACGTACTGACTTCGACCTCGGAAACCACCAGAAGTTCTCTGGAAAGAAGATCCAGTACTTCGATCCTGAGATGGGTGAGAACTATGTTCCATACGTAGTCGAGACTTCTATCGGTGTTGACCGTATGTTCCTTGCAGTCCTCTCTAATTCATACAAGGAGGAGCAGCTTGAGAATGGCGAGACACGCGTTGTACTCAGCATTCCTGCACCGCTCGCACCGGTTAAGGTTGCAGTGCTTCCTCTCGTGAAGAAGGACGGTCTTCCAGAGCTCGCACGCGAGATCATGGGCGACCTCATCTACGACTTCAACTGCCAGTACGATGAGAAGGATTCAATCGGTAAGAGATACCGTCGTCAGGACGCAATCGGTACTCCGTTCTGCGTTACTATCGACCACGAGTCTCTCAACGACCGTTGCGTAACCATCCGTCACCGTGACACAATGGAGCAGCAGCGCGTAAAGATCGAGGATCTCCACGCAATCATCTCAAAGGAGGTAAACCTCAGCAACATTCTCAAGAAACTCAAATAAATCTAATAACCACACATCATGAAAAGTATTGTAAAGTTCATCCTCGTTGCAGCAATCGGACTTTTTGTTGCCGAGACTACAGCTGATGCACAGCTTCTCAAGAACCTTCTCAAGAAGGCTACTACAACCACTGAGACAACAGCTACAACTGAAGCTACATCCAACGGAAAGGCTGCAGGTGCTGCTCTCAAGGCTCTCTATGCACAGTACAAGGCTGACGGTAAGTTGGATATGTCCAACCTTACAAACATCATGAATGTAGCTACCCTCGCAAACAACGTGAAGGGTCTCAAGGGTCAGACAAACAAGACTGAGTTCTACAAGGACTTCGCTGCAGGACTTGTAACAGGTTCCGGTAGCCTTGTTAATTCAAGCAACAGCTCTTCGATCATGAACGGACTTACAAACCTTGTAAACAACGTTGACCTTTCAGGTCTTCAGAACAAGGCTACTGATGTAGTGAACACTGCTGCATCAAAGGGTTCTGAGGTAGTAGAGAACGCTTCTGCAATTTCAGAGTCTGTAACCAACATTCTCAAGCTTTTCAAATAAACCTAAAACCGATATACCATGGAAGTGAAAAAGGAACTCTGGGGCAAGTCAGCCTGCGGAAAGGAGATATATCTCTACACTCTTACCAACTCCAAGGGTGCTTATGTACAGCTTGGAAGCGTAGGTGCTGCAATCGTTTCGGTTGTAGTTCCTGACAAGGACGGCAACCTTGCCGACGTTTCGCTCGGATACGCCGATCCTGTGAGCTATTTCGGTGACGGTCCATGCATGGGCAAGACTCCGGGACGATATGCAAACCGAGTTGCGGCAGGAAAGTTCACTCTCGAAGGAAAGGAATACACCCTTCCTGTGAACTGCGGTCCAAACCACCTCCATGGCGGCCCTGATGGCTTCCAGAGCAGAGTTTGGGAGAGCCGTGAGAATGAAGGCGGAATAGAATTCCTGTACTATTCAGAGGACGGCGAGCAGGGTTATCCTGGCGCAGTGAAGGCTGTGGTACGCTACGAGTGGACAGAGGACTGCGAACTTCGCATGACATACACTGCAGAGTCTGATGCTCCTACAGTGATCAACCTCACAAACCACGCATACTTCAACCTCAACGGCGAGGGCAACGGCAATATCCTTGGCCATACCCTCCGCATGAACTGCTCGGAGTACCTTCCTACCGACGACACACAGATTCCTCTCGGAGAAAGCGCTCCTGTAGCGGGAACTCCGATGGACTTCGTTAACGAGAAGCCTGTAGGACAGGACATCAGAGCGGATTTTGAGGCCCTCAAGATCGGTTCAGGATACGACCACTGCTGGGTGATCGACGGCGCGGAGCCGGGACAGCTTCAGTTCTGCTGCGAACTTTTTGCACCGGAGAGCGGACGTACCCTCAACATCTACACAACTCAGCCAGGTGTGCAGGTATATACAGGAAACTGGCTTGCAGGATGCCCTGAGGGCAAGAACGGCCATGTTTACGGCGAGAATGACGGTATTGCGATCGAGTGTCAGAACTATCCTGACGGCCCTAACCAGCCGGAATTCCCGAACTGCATCCTCCGTCCGGGTGAAGTGTACGAGCAGGCCATCATCTATGCATTCGGAACACGTTAATCCATGAAACAGTATCTTGACCTGCTTCGCCACATCCGTGAGAACGGAACCATGAAGTCGGACCGCACCGGTACCGGCACGCAGAGCGTGTTCGGCTATCAGATGCGCTATGACCTCAGCGAAGGCTTTCCGCTCCTCACTACGAAGAAAGTCCACCTCAAGTCCATCATCTATGAACTCCTCTGGTTCATCGCAGGAGACACCAATGTAAAGTATCTCCAGGACCATGGAGTGACCATCTGGGACGAATGGGCGGACGAAAACGGCGACCTCGGACCTGTCTACGGCCACCAGTGGCGCAGTTGGCCAACTCCTGACGGCGGTACAATCGACCAGCTTTCAAACGTCATCAACCAGATCAGGAACAACCCTGATTCGAGACGTATGATCGTGTCGGCATGGAATGTAGCGGAGGTGGAGAAGATGGCTCTCCCGCCATGTCACTCCCTCTTCCAGTTCTATGTGGCTGACGGAAAGCTCTCGTGCCAGCTTTATCAGCGAAGCGCGGATGTATTCCTCGGCGTACCGTTCAATATCGCATCCTATGCGCTTCTGACCATGATGATAGCACAGGTATGCGGTCTGCAGCCAGGCGAATTCGTACATACCACCGGAGATACACACATCTACACGAACCATTTCGAGCAGGTGGCCACACAGCTCAGCCGTGAGCCTCGTGCCCTGCCTAAGATGAAGATAAATCCGGAGGTCAAGGATATATTCGACTTCAAGTATGAGGATTTCGAACTTGTGGACTACGATCCATATCCTCGAATCCCTGCACCTGTAGCTGTATAATCAGGTATGGAAAAGGTAATCATAGTAGCAATAGCGGACAATAATGCCATAGGAAGGGACAACGCCCTCCTATGGCATATTTCCGATGATTTGAAGTTCTTCAAGAGGACTACATCGGGATGTCCGGTCATCATGGGCAGAAAGACATTCGAGTCCATAGGCAGACCGCTCCCAAAACGCACGAATATCGTTGTTTCCCGAGGTTTTGACGCTCCGGAAGGGGTAGATGTCGTCTCATCCCTCGAAGAGGCTTACAAGGCCGCTTCTGCGGTCATGACCGATGAGGTGGAGAGATGCTTCGTGATAGGCGGAGGACAGATCTATGCACAGGCGATGCAGGATGCGGACCGCCTCATAGTCACCCATGTCCATACGGTAATCGGGAACGCGGACACCTTCTTCCCCCAGATAGACCCATCTGTATGGGAGGTGGACCAGCGTTCGGAAATGTTCCATGACGAAGAGTCAGGCTATGACTTTGAATTCGTGGAATACATCAGAAAGACGAAATAACAGAAAATCATCCAGAAAAAATGAGTCGAGAGAGTTTTGGCAGCCGTTTCGGTGCCCTTGTGGCGATGGCAGGTTCGGCGGTTGGATTGGGCAACCTGTGGCGTTTTCCATATCTCGTGGGAGAGAACGGAGGAGCGGCATTCATAATCGTATACATCCTTTTCAGCTTCATCATCTGTCTGCCTATCTTCATTTCCGAATTCGTGATAGGACGTAGAAGCCAGAAGAACGCATTCGCGGCATTCAGGGACCTCTCGGGAGGCTCCTCATGGAAGTGGGTGGGACTCTTCACCGTGATAGTCCCAATGATCGTGCTTTCATATTACAGCGTTATCGGAGGATGGGCTGTCGAGTATCTCTTCAAGTCTGTAACATTCTCATTCTCAAGTACAATGACACAGGGTTTAATGTTCATGGACTTTGTTTCATCCACATGGGCACCACTGATCATGCATACGCTTTTCATGCTGGTGACAACCGTCATCGTGCTTGTAGGAATCAAGGATGGAATCGAGAAGTTCAGCAAGGTGATGATGCCTATGCTTTTCTTCCTTGTACTTGCCATCGCGGTCTATACGCTTACTCTTCCCGGAGCAGGAAAGGGACTCGAGTACCTCTTCAATCCTGACTTCTCTAAGATCGACGGAAAGGCATGTGCGGCAGCCCTTGGACAGGCATTCTTCTCGCTTTCCCTCGGCTTCGGAACCATCATGACATATGCGTCGTACGTCGATAAGAATGAGAATATGATGTTCCAGAGTACTGCGACAGCGGTTTCAGACCTTATCTTCGCCATCATCGCCGGAATGGCCATCATGCCGGCAGTATTCGCATTCAACCTCAATCCTCAGTCAGGTCCCGGACTTGTTTTCGAGACTCTTCCTTATGTGTTCTCACAGATGCCTGCAGGAGGAGTCATCGCAATCGTATTCTTTGTCGCCCTCATCGTTGCTGCTCTCACATCATCGATTTCAATGATGGAGGTAGGAGTGGCCTATCTTGTTGAGGAGAAGAAATTTACGCGCGTCCGTGCATGTGTAGCGATCTTCATTTTATGCTGGTTGGTAGGAGCGCTCTGCTCACTTTCATTCGGCCCGCTTTCGGATGTGAAGATAGCAGGAAGCAACCTCTTCGACTTCTTTGACAACCTCTCTTCCAACATCCTCATGACCCTCGGCAGCCTTCTTACAGTACTTTTCGTGGGCTGGCGACTCAAGAAGACGGATGTATATGATGAATTCACCAACGGAGGCAGCCTCAGCCGTAACGTAAAGCTTTTTGGAGTCCTCTGGTTTCTTATCCGTTACGTCTGCCCGCTTGTCATCATCTTCATCTTCATTTCAGGACTTCTTTAACGGATTTTCCTCACAGCAAGACAAAAATCACCGGCCGTGGCTCGCTTCGCAGAAGCATAGGGAAATGCTTCGCTCGCGCACGGCCGGTGATTTTTGTCTTATATCTAACCTGTATAAGTAAGTTGATGAAAGTCAATAGATTATGATTTGCGGCGGTCAGCAAGGACAGCGACAGCTGCAGAACCTATAAGGAGAAGGATGAGCAGGATTGAACTTGCTCTTGAGACGTTCTCTCCCAACTGGTATGACTCAGGCTCGAAACGCATGATCAGCTGGCCTTCACCTTCTGGAATAATGGCACCGCGGAGCATCCAGTCTGCACGGAAAAGCTCGATTTCGCGCGCATCTGCAGTCGGCTGATAATGGCCGTTCTTCACCTGTCCATACGCCCCTGCAGGCTCGATCCAGGCCTTCCATCCCTTAGGATAGTAGATTTCGCTGAAGACCGCTGCACGCTTGGCCTCAGTCGAGTAGCTGTAGCGCAGTTCATTAGGAGCGTAATGGGTCAATGCTATGCTTGACATGACGCTGTCCGGAGTCTCTGTAATGTCGTCAATGAATGATGCGAAATCTGCTCCGATCACGGCTGAATTGCGAAGATCCGCACCTCCGAGAAGGGCGATTTCCTCATCCGGAGTGGCTGCAGGAACTGCAGAAGAAACGAACCATGCATTGCCGTATGCGTGTGGATTCACAACCGGTGGATAATCCGCTCCCAGGATGATGTATTTGCCGTTCAGCATCGATACGACCTTCATTTCAGGGAGGTTGGCCTCTACGTCCGAAACTGTCTCTGCATTCTCAAGAACATCGTAGAACTCGTAGATTTCAGGCGTGATATACCATTCTATGAGGTCCTGATAGCGCTGAAGCTTGACAGGGCTGTATCCGCCGATGGTCTTGTGGTGGTAGCTTGGAATCGAACTGTTGAACGTGTTCACACTGATGTCCAGAACACGGTAATCAAGCGATGTATCCTCGAGGATGACCTCATCCACAGGACGGAGGTCGTACTGCGACGTGAAGTCCTTAGGTGTCACGAAATGTTCCTTGTTCAGATATCTCTTGCCCACAGGGAGAAGGTCGAAGCCCACAAGAATGATCATGGCGAAAGCTGCGATCGTCATCCTGCTTTTTGGAGCACGGAACGCCCATGCCAGAAGGGCGAATACCACACTGACAAGCACAAATGAACGTAATGCATCCTTTGTCATAAGTGACTGTCTGTCAGCGATGAGCGCATCGATGAGGATGTCCGGCTGGCCTGCATCCACCGAACCTGTGAATGTACCTGCGATGCCTGGGATGAGTACGCAGAGAAGGCAGAATCCGGCTGTTATTGCGTATGCGATGAGTCCACCCTTGAAGAACTCCTTCCTTTCATATTTCTCCTTGATGACCCTGTCGAGGGCGTAGAAACCAAGCAGAGGAAGGGTAACCTGAAGCACTACGAGAGCCATTGAAACCGTCCTGAACTTATTGTAGAGCGGAACATATTCGAACCAGAGTCTTGTGAACCACATGAAATGGCTTCCCCATGCAAGGAGAACCGCAATCACGGTAGCCACGACCATCCACCACTTCTCGCGTCCCTTCACAAGGCAGAGACCGAGGACGAAGAGGAATACGGTGATGGCTCCCATGTACATAGGACCGGCAGTGAAAGGCTGCGGACCCCAGTAGAGAGGCATTGACTTGAGGGTCTGTCGGAGGTTTGGCTGACCTGCCCTTTTCAGGAGCTTTCCGGTCTCGGAATCCATGTCCAGAGGGCCTGCAGACGATCCTCCGTTGAAGTTAGGGATCATCAGGTTAGGCATTTCCTCGATTCCGTATGACCATGCGGTCGCATAGTCAAGGTCCAGGCCGTCAGCACTGTGGCCGCTGCCGCTGCCCGAAAGTTCCGAGCCTCCGCGCATTGTGTACGGCGTGTATTCGTATGTAGGGATGAGCTTGTTGGCGTTTGTGGCTATTCCTATGCATCCGATCACGAGAAGAAGGGCCGAAGTCGCAAAGAAACGTCCGATCTGCTCCTTTCTGGTCTTGTCCATGCAGATGCTTACGAGAAGCGCGATTGCATAGACGAAGATTACGATTGCGAGGTAATATGTGATCTGGATATGGTTCGCCTTTATCTGCATGCTGAGGGCAAAAGCGAAGAGGGTGGCGCCCAGAATGGCCTTTGGAAGCCATTTTTTCCATGAATCCGCCTTTGTGAGGGCTGCCTTATATGTATATATCACAGCCGCAAGCACCCATGGGAAATAGGCGATGGCCTGCATCTTTGTGTTGTGGCCCACCTGGATGATCTGCATGTTGTATGAACAGAAGGCGACTGCAATGGCTCCGGCGATGGCTACGATGCCGTTCACGCCCATCGAAAGCATGAGCAGGAACGCTCCAACGAGGGTGAGGAAGAGGTAGCTTGCCGGTCTTCTTCCTGTCAGGAGAAGGTCGTAGAGCTTGTCTGTCCAGTCGCCGTCGAAATCGTCGATCGTCGCAGTGGTAGGCATTCCTCCGAACATGGAATTGGTCCATGCAGTAGGATCCTCGGGATGTGCCTCGTTATGGGTCATGGCCTCATTTGCCATGCCTTTCCATGATGCTATGTCGCTCTGGTTCACTATCTTGCCGTCAAGCACCTGCGGTACGAAACCGTATGCAGTAACGGCGAAAAAAAGGATGATTCCGGCGTAGACCAGGATCTTTTTCATCAGTTCCTTATTCATTTCTTCGTGATTTTATCAAACAATTCTGCCATGCGTCGGGTGAGGTTCCTGCGTGTGAAGCATGAAATGTCGGCTCCCTCCGTAGTAAGGTTTCCATCCTGATGCTTCTTCCAGCAGTCCAGGATATGGTTTTTCAGGCTTTCCCTGTCGTTCCAGTCGATGGTGACTCCCGTATTTGTGTCCTTCAGGATCATCGCCATGGCTCCGTCAGGCTGTCCTATGCCGAGGATAGGCCTTCCGGAAGCGATGTACTCGAAAAGCTTGCCAGGCAGGACGGCCTTGTATTCCGGTTCCTTTCTCAGAGGCAGGATAAGCACTGATGCTTCCCTCTGTTCTTCGACGGCTACATTATGAGACTGGTAGCCCATGTCCACCAGGTTCTCCTTCAGTCTGGCGTTCTCGATTGAGCCGATAATCTGCCTGTCGGTCTTTCCTATCAGCTTGATTCTGAGTGATTTTCTGAAATCATGGTCGTCCTTGCATATTTCCGCAAGGATATCCCACAGCGCCTCCGGGTTTCCGTCCGATGCGAAAAGTCCCGTATGGGTTATGGTGAAATCCCTTCCAGGGCCTCCGGCCGCACCCTTGCTCATTCCCTCAGGGAAGTCGCATTCGTCGAATCCATTGGTTATGAGTTCCACCGGAGTCTGTGTCATTTCCTGGAATTCCTTCTGCACAAGAGGGGATACCGCTACCACCGATGTTGCCTCGTCAAGCACCTTCCTTTCCATCCTGTGATGCCAGCGCTCGGTTGCCTTTGTCATGGATAAGTGCTTGAAATAGAATATCTTTGTCCATGGATCTCGGAAGTCTGCAATCCATGGAAGGCCGGTCTCCCGAGAGAGTCTGAGGCCGATGAGATGCATGGACTGAGGCGGTCCTGTGCTTACGATCAGGTCCACAGGATGTTCCTCGAGATATTTCTTCAGGAATCTTACGGACGGACCGATCCACATGCATCGGGGATCCGGGCGGAAGAAGTTGCCTCGCACCCACATTGCGGCCTTCTGTGCGAAGGATTTGTCCTGGGCATTGACCGGGTTCACTTCAACGGCGTCCTTGCTGTGGCCCGAACGGCGCAGGAACTTCTTGTAAAGTTCATAAGGCTCTGTAATATGGGCCTTTACGATCTCTGCCTCGGACGGAATCTCCGCCTCCAGCGAGTGGTCAACCGCAAGCTGTTCCGGATTTTCAGGGGTATAGATGACAGGCTGCCAACCTTCGGACGGCAGGTATTTGGCGAACTTCACCCAGCGCTGCACCCCCGATCCTCCGGTCGGTGGCCAGTAGTACGATATTATCAGCACTCTTTTCATAAACATGCAAAGATAGATAAAAACCATGAGAAACTGAATGGTGGCGCCTAATGTTATGATAATCAGTTACTTCTTATACTCTCCGTGCCGCCAAAGGGGAGCACGGAGGGGTAGGTAAGATATTGTATAACAGAGACTTGCGTTCCACCTGTTTTATGTTTAAACAAAAATTAGTAAATTTGCCTAGATATAAAACAAGTAGCTAATGGCAGAAAAGAAACCGACCGAAACACCTATGATGAAGCAGTTCTTCGCCTTCAAGGCGGAGT
>JAZRLI010000022.1:0-3683 GCA_045646785.1 Candidatus Cryptobacteroides sp.
CTTTCAAGGACTGGTACCATGTCTTCGATACATACACAGGATCGAACATCGTGTTCTCTACCAACATGGACCCGAACGCCTCTACTCAGGACCTCTATATCCAGGAGAGCGGCTGGTTCGACACCTCGATGGTCGATATGAACCTCGACAATCCGTTCATGCTCAGGTACTTCCAGCAGTGGGCTATCTGGTGGATCGAGTGGTCTGGGCTTGACGGCTTCCGTGTGGATACTTATCCGTACAATGAGAAGGATCCTATGGCGCAGTGGTGTGCCGCGGTGATGAACGAGTATCCGAACTTCAATATTGTGGGCGAATGCTGGACGACTTCCATCCCTCAGCTTGCATACTGGCAGGGAGGCAACGCAAACAAGGACGGCTTTGACTCGCACCTCAAGTCTATCATGGACTTCCCACTCCACGATGCTCTTCGTGCGGGCTTGGTGGAAGACAATTCGGGCTGGGGTCAGGGTATCCTTCGTGTGTACGACATTCTTTCTCATGACTTCGTTTATCACGATCTCTCCAATATGATGATCTTCCCGGGAAATCATGATACCGCACGTCTTGGCGACGCACTTCGCAAGAATCCGGACCGTGTGAAGATCGTCATGGCAATGATGGCTACAATGCGAGGTTATCCGCAGATTTTTGCAGGTGATGAGCTTATGTTCGTCTCGAACAATCTCAGGGATGCAGGTGACCATGGCGGACTCCGCGTGGATTTCCCTGGCGGATGGGAAGGCGACCAGATGAACCTCTTTACTGCAGAAGGCCGTGCCAATGCCACAAAGAACACAGACGGTCTCGAAGTTCCACAGGGCCAGGCTGCCGACCTCTTCGATTTCACAAGCCATCTCTTCCAGTGGAGAAAGACAAAAGATGTCATCCACAATGGAAAGACAATGCATTTCATGACCCGCGACAACACCTACGGATATTTCCGTTATGATGACGACGACGTGGTGTTCGTGTATATCAATAACTCCCTCGAGCCGAAGAATATCCCTTGGACATACTACAATGAGATATCTGAGGGCCTTACAGGTGGAGTCAATGTAATGACAGGCGAGCCTTACGATGTCTCGGATGCCACAGTTGTAGAACCACAGTCGGTTCTCATAGTTGAATTCAATAAATAACACTATAAATGAAAAGAATACTCTCAGCAATTTCAACCCTCGCCCTCTTCGCAGCCTGCACAGCAACGCAGCCTGCCGGCGAAGTAACTGATGTCCAGACTCTCAAGTCTCCGGACGGAAACATGGAAATGACCTTCCAGCTCACAGCAGAAGGTACTCCGCAGTACGCCCTTAACTATGGTGACCAGAAGGTGATCCTTCCTTCAGACCTCGGATTCGAGTTCCGTGGAGTGCTCAAGGCGCAGAAGATTGTCTACAACGCAGATGGCACCATTTCGAAGGAAGACCGTCAGCCTTGCAATTCTTTCTATGACGGATTCGCCCTCGAAAGTGTGGAGACTTCTACATTTGACGAGACATGGGAACCAGTGTGGGGTGAGGAGGCACAGATCCGCAACCATTACAACGAGCTTCTCGTAAACCTCGTCCAGACTTCTACAGACAGAAAGATGGCTATCCGTTTCCGCCTCTATGACGATGGTCTCGGATTCCGTTACGAGTTCCCATATCAGAGCAAGCTCAGCTATTTCGTGATCAAGGAGGAGATGACTCAGTTTGCACTCGCAGGTGATCATACAGCTTGGTGGGTACCGGGTGATTACGATACCCAGGAGTACAATTTCACAGAGTGCCGTCTCTCGGAGATTGCAGGAAAGATGCAGGATGCCATCTGCGGAAATGACTCGCAGACTCCATACTCTGTGAACGGTGTGCAGACATCTCTCCAGATGCGTACTGACAGCGGCCTTTACATCAATATCCACGAGGCAGCCCTTCTCGACTATCCTTGCATGCACCTAGAGCTTGACCCTGAGACAATGACGTTCACATCGCATCTTACTCCTGATGCACAGGGATGGAAAGGCCGTATGCAGACTCCTTGCAACACGCCTTGGCGTACAGTTCAGGTGGCTCCAAGCGCTACAGCTCAGCTCGCTTCACGCCTGATCCTTAATCTTAACGAGCCTTGCGCCCTTGAAAGCACAGACTGGATCAAACCGGTGAAGTACATCGGCGTATGGTGGGAAATGATTACAGGAAAGGGCTCTTGGTCATACACCAATGACTTCGCTTCTGTTCAGCTTGGCAAGACTGACTACGCTTCAGCAACTCCTAACGGAACTCACTCAGCAAACAATGAGAAGGTTCGTCGTTACATTGACTTTGCGGCAGAGCATGGCTTCTCTCAGGTTCTCGTTGAGGGATGGAACGAAGGATGGGAAGACTGGGCCAACTGCAACAAGGACTATGTCTTCGATTTCGTTACTCCATATCCTGACTTCGATATTGACGCACTGAACAAATATGCTCATTCAAAGGGTGTCAAGATCATGATGCACCATGAGACCTCTTCATCGGTACGCAACTACGAGCGTCATCTCGACCAGGCCCTCGATCTTATGGACAAATACGGCTACAATGCCATCAAGAGCGGTTATGTGGGTGATATCCTTCCTATCGGAGAACATCACTACAGCCAGTCACTCATCAACCACTATATGTATGTGGTGAAGAAGGCGGCAGAGCATAAGATCATGCTCAACGGTCACGAGATGGTTCGTCCTACCGGACTTTGCCGTACATACCCTAACCTCATCGGCAGCGAGTCTGCCCGCGGTACAGAGTATCAGGCATTCGGTGGTACAATGCCTCACCACGTGACAATCCTTCCGTTCACCCGTCTCAACGGCGGTCCTATGGACTACACCCCTGGTATCTTCTTCCAGGATCTTGCTACTGTGACTGGCGGAAAGAATGATTCTTGGGTGAATGCGACAATTGCCAACCAGCTTGCGCTCTATGTAACCCTCTATTCACCTCTCCAGATGGCAGCAGACCTTCCTGAGCATTATGCTCAGTTCCTGGATGCATTCCAGTTCATCAAGGATGTCGATATCGATTGGATCCAGTCGAAGTATCTGCTTGCCGAGCCGGGTGAGTATGTCGTGATAGCACGTCAGGGCAAGAAGGACGGCCAGTGGTTTGTCGGCGGGGTGACAGATGACCAGAAGCGGACACTTGATGTTCCGTTCAGCTTCCTCGAGCCGGGCAAGACCTACGAAGCTACGATATACCGTGATGCCGACAATGCCGACTACAAGGACAGCCCTCAGGCCTATGTCATCGAGAAACTCGACGTGACATCCGACACAGTACTACCGATCACAATGGCCCGTGGTGGCGGATTTGCCATCAGTCTTCTTCCGGCATAGTGTTGATTTTCAATGAGATGCATGAAAGGCGATTCCCCGCTACAGGGGAATCGCCTTTCGCGTATCACGCTGATGGACACCCAGTTGCCGGGCGCACAATGCAAAAGTTAAAAAAATGCAAAAACATAAAAAAAAGCAATTTATTTTATGTTGCCATGCAAAGTCCCTTGTTGATATTCTGGAAAATGCAGACCTTGCCCCGACCAAAAACATCATGTTTATGAAAAACGGCAACAGAAAATTTTATCGTGGGGAGGTGATGCACATATATCAGCGTGCAATAAATGGGTTCAACATATTCTATGGATTGGAGGATTGGCTGGTCTTC
>JAZRLI010000023.1:0-5259 GCA_045646785.1 Candidatus Cryptobacteroides sp.
CCAGCCTATCGACAGGGGAATGGTGGACATGCTGAATTCTCAGGATGGCCTCTACCATGTGAACCTTCAGGGTATCGACAAGGGTCAGGCTGTTGACTCTATAGAGATGATCGACGTGATCAACGGTGGTCTGAATCCATACACTCAGAACGCCGAGTTCATGGCTTTGGCTGAAAATCCAGAGATCCGTTTCGTTATATCGAACACAACTGAGGCGGGTATCGCTTTCGATCCTTCATGCAAGCTCGATGACAAGCCGGCATCTTCATATCCGGGCAAGCTCACTCAGCTTCTTTATCACAGATACGAGCACTTCAACGGCGACATGACCAAGGGATTCGTCATCCTTCCTTGCGAGCTCATCTTCCTCAACGGCAAGGAGCTCAAGAAGTGCATCTATCAGTATATCGACCTCTGGAATCTCGGAGAAGGCTTCAAGGCATGGTTCGAGCAGGCTTGCGGCGTATACTGCACGCTCGTAGACAGAATCGTTCCGGGTTATCCTAAGGATACCATCGACCAGATCCACGAGCGCATCGGCTTCAAGGACAATCTGGTTGTTAAGGGCGAGATCTTCCATCTTTGGGTGATCGAGGCTCCTGAGTCTGTTGCTGCCGAGTTCCCTGCAGATAAGGCTGGTCTGAATGTGCTCTTTGTTCCAAGCGAGGCTCCATACCATGAAAGAAAGGTGACATTGCTCAACGGTCCTCACACAGTGCTTTCTCCTGTAGGTTATCTCTCAGGACTCGATACAGTGAAGGAGTGCGTCGAAGACCCTCAGGTCGGACAGTTCGTCAGAAAGGTCATGTACGGCGAGCTCATGGAGACTCTGAATCTTCCGAAAGAAGAGCTTCAGGCGTTCGCGGATTCAGTTGTGGAGCGCTTCCTCAATCCATACGTGAAGCATTTCGTGACAAGCATCATGCTTAACTCGTTCCCTAAATACAAGACTCGCGACCTTCCGGGCCTGAAGACTTATCTTGAGCGTAAGGGTGAGCTTCCTAAGGGACTCGTTCTCGGTCTTGCAGCTATCATCACATACTACAAGGGTGGCAAGAGAGGCGACGTGGAGATCGTTCCGAACGATGATGCAGCTATCGTGGCTCTCCTCAAAGACCTTTGGGCAACCGGAGATCTTCGCAAGGTAGCTGAAGGCGTACTTGCAGCCGAGTTCATATGGGGAGAGAACCTCAATGAAATCCCTGGCCTTACTGCTCTCGTGGTGGCAGATCTCGAAATCATCCAGAATGAAGGAATGCGTGCAGCAGTCGAAACCGTAATCGGATAATCATGAAATTCATAAAGATAAACGCGGCGGATAACGTCGCCGTTGCAATACACGATGTCGAGGCTGGAGTCAGCTTCGACATCAATGGTGTATCAATAACAACAGTAAACCCTGTTCCCGCAGGCCACAAGGTCGCTCTCGAAGACATGTCAGAGGGAACTGACATTGTAAAATACGGCTTCCCGATCGGTCATCTTCTTGCTCCGGTAAAGAAAGGAGAAGTCATTGTCCATACAAACCTCAAGACCAATCTTGAAGGTCTTCTGGAGTATTCATACAGACCAGAACTCACTGAAATCGCCCCTGCACAGTCGCAGGCTTATTTCAAAGGATATAAAAGGAAGGACGGCAAGGCCGGGGTCCGCAACGAGCTCTGGATCATCCCGACAGTAGGATGCGTGAATGGTGTTGCGCAGAATATCCAGAAGCTTTTCGAGAAGGAACTGGACCAGTATCCTTCGATCGAAAAGGTCATTGCATTTCCTCATAATTACGGCTGTTCGCAGCTTGGCGGCGACCATGAAAACACAAGGAACATCCTTGCCGACATGGTGCACCACCCGAACGCAGCCGGCGTCCTTGTCGTAGCTCTCGGCTGCGAGAACAACCAGCTCAGCGCATTTAGAGAACTCGTAGGCCCTGTGGACGAGACAAGAGTCAGGTTCATGGAGTCGCAGAAGATCCAGGGCGACGAGGTGGAACATGGCTTGAACCTTCTTCGCGAAATCGCCGAGGCAGCCAAGGATGACAGACGTGAGGATGTGCCTGTAAGTGAGCTCAAGGTCGGTCTGAAATGTGGCGGCTCCGACGGATTCTCCGGCATTACCGCGAATCCTCTCCTCGGCCGCTTCTCTGACTGGGTTGTCGCTCAGGGAGGTACCACTGTCCTTACTGAAGTGCCTGAAATGTTCGGTGCGGAGACTATCCTCATGGCCCGCTGCCAGGACGAGCAGACCTTCGATAAGACAGTACACCTGATCAATGACTTCAAGGCGTATTTCATGAAGAATGACCAGCCTGTGTACGAGAATCCATCACCGGGTAACAAGGCCGGCGGCATCTCGACTCTCGAGGAGAAGTCTCTGGGCTGTACGCAGAAATCAGGAAACTCTATCGTGCGCGATGTCCTTCTTTACGGAGAAAGACTCAAGACCAAGGGACTGAACCTGCTCAGCGCTCCAGGTAATGACCTCGTGGCGTCTACTGCTCTTGCAGCTGCAGGATGTCAGATAGTCCTTTTCACAACCGGTCGTGGAACTCCATTCGGAACCTTCGTGCCTACAGCCAAGATTTCGACAAACAGCACTCTGGCTGCCAACAAGCCTCTCTGGATCGACTTCAATGCCGGAGTGATCGTAGAAGGAGCGCCTGCAGAAGAAGTCGACAAGGCTTTCGTCGATTTCGTCATCGGTGTCGCTTCAGGCGAGAAGGTCAACAATGAGAAATCAGGCTACAGCGAGATCGCGATATTCAAATCCGGAGTAACCTTATAATATACAGAACAATCATAATGACACGAACCAGAACCATATTATCATGCCTTCTCGCTGCTCTGACTTTAGCTTCATGCAGCAAAGGATATGCATATCTCTATGAAGACCTGCCGTTTGAAATGCCGCAGGTCGAGAGACCAACGATTCCGGTACGCGCAGTCGACATCCGTGACTTTGGCGGAGTTGGCGACGGCGTCACATTGAACTCCGAAGCTTTCGCCAAGGCGATCGATGCATTGACTGAAGTGGGAGGTGGACGTCTTGTCGTGCCAACGGGAGTATGGCTTACCGGTCCTATTACGCTGAAGGACAACATCGATCTTCATATCAGACCGGACGCAGTGCTTCTTTTCTCAACTGACAGGGATCTCTATCCTATCGTGGAGACAGTCTTTGAAGGACTCGACACAAAGCGCTGCATCTCACCGATCAATGCCGTAGGTGCTAAGAACATTGCAATCACCGGTGGCGGAACCATCGATGGAAACGGTGACTCATGGAGACAGGTCAAGAAGTCAAAGATTTCTCCTTCTCAGTGGAAGGCCCTGCTCAAGAGCGGTGGATTCACAAACGAGAAGGGAGACCTCTGGTATCCGGATTCATCTTCATTCCGCGGTGCCGTAGTGAGCGACGCTTTCAACGTACCTCAGGGCCTGGAAACAGAAGAAGAGTGGAACAGCGTGAAGACATATCTCCGTCCTGTGATGATCTCATTCAAGGAATGCGAAAACGTTCTTCTAGAGGATTGTCTCTTCCAGAATTCTCCATGCTGGAACATCCATCCGCTGATGTGCCGTAACGTCATCATCGACAATGTTACGGTACGCAACCCATGGTATTCGCAGAACGGAGACGGACTTGATGTCGATTCATGCGAAAACGTTCTTGTGATCAACTCGAGCTTTGACGTAGGTGATGACGCTATCTGCATCAAGTCAGGAAAGGACGAGGACGGCCGAAGAAGGGCAAGGCCTTGCCGCAATCTGATTGTGGACAACTGCATCGTGTTCCATGGACACGGCGGTTTCGTTGTGGGCAGCGAGATGTCTGGTGGTGTAGAGAACATCAAGGTTTCAAACTGCCGCTTCCTCGGAACTGACGTCGGTCTGAGATTCAAGAGCTGCCGCGGACGTGGTGGTGTCGTGAAGAATATCTACATCGAAGACATCGTCATGATGAACATTCCTACCGAGCCGCTTCTTTTCGATCTTCACTATGGCGGTAAATCGGCCGTAGAAGCTGCTGCAGAGGGTGCGTCGCCGTTTGATGTGGCATACGTAGAGGCAGATGAGACAACGCCTCAGTTCAGAGACATCTATATCAAGGATGTAGTATGTAGCGGTGCTGCGAGGGCGATGTACTTCAACGGTATCCCTGAAAAGAACATTGAGAACATTGTTGTGGAGAATTGCGAGATTGTTTCCGTGAAGGGAGCAGACCTCAGATATTCGACTGGCGTTGTTCTGCGTGATGTGAACATCATGCAGTCAGAAGGAGATGGCTACAGCGTGGCAAACTGCAAGGATGTCGTTATCGACGATTGCACTGATGCTACCGGCAAAGACACTCCGGAAGTCTTCCAGTATAACTCTAACGACGTGACAATCAAGTAATCATGAAGAAGTTCATAACATTTGCAGCAGCATGCCTTGTGGCGCTGTCATCCTTTGCGCAGGACAAGATCGTCCTTCGTCTGATGGGTGACTCTACCATGGCCGACAAGGATCTCTCTTATGAGAACCCTGAACGTGGATGGGGCCAGAGACTGAAATCTCATGTCGATACCAATGTCGTGATTGCAAATTATGCACAGAACGGCCGCAGCACCAAAAGCGTGCAGACTCTCGGAATCTGGGACAGGGTTAAGGCTGACCTCAAGGCAGGGGAGTATCTGTTCATCCAGTTCGGTCACAATGATGCAAAGGAGTCTGACACGACTCGTTATGCCGCAGCATTCGGAGCATATCAGGACAACATCCGTCTTTTTGTGGATTATGCGCTCAGCGTCGGTGCGAAGCCGGTGCTTTTCACTCCGGTGTCGCGCAGATGGTTCGATGACGAAGGAAATCTCAAGAGGAATTGCCACGGAGACTATCCTGCTGCTGTAACTCAGGTTGCACAGGAATACGGACTTCCTATCATCGATGCAAACACGATTACACAGGAGTGGCTCATTTCACTCGGTGATGAGGGTTCAAGAAAATACTACATGTGGCTCCCTGAAGGCAAAATCGCTAAACATCCTAAAGGACTGGTAGATAACACTCACACTAACGGCGCAGGAGCACGTCAGATCGTAAACCTTCTCCTGCCTGAAATCGTTAAGATTATTCCGGAGCTCGCAGAACATATCGTCAATTATGACTTTGTTGTAGCGAAGGACGGAAGCGGTGACTTCTTCACAGTACAGGAAGCCATCAATGCCGCACCTGACTACTGCAAGCAGGATGAGACTACTATATATATAAAGGATGGCAT
>JAZRLI010000024.1:0-38807 GCA_045646785.1 Candidatus Cryptobacteroides sp.
TGTCCTCAGTGGTGATGAAGGTGGTGCTGAAGCATGTAGTTTCCTCCGTGTTGACCCTTATGTTGATGCTCTTCCGGTCATGGATGGCCGGAGGATTGCCGAGGGTCACGGCCCTCATGCCTGGCTGGCCGGTACGGACGCTCCAATGCTGCTCCACAGCGCTTCCGTTCCTCAAGCCGATGAACTTGGCGTTGCCGCGGGAATCCCATGTCTTCGCCTCGAAATCCGGAGTGGACTTCATGTATGTCATCGGAGAGGATGAATAGCCGCTGATCGATTCCGGCCACGTGAGTTCCGAGGAGAACTGCTTGTGGGGGACAATCAGGGTACTTCTCTGAGAATCTCCGTCAGAAATCTCCCTCTGAATGTAAACCGTTTCTGTTCCTCCGATTACCTTGCCATTTCTCAAAGCTGCCTTTCCTACAACAGCTCCATACATTCCGTTAGCAAGCATATGGGCATAAGAATCGCCAGAGCGGTCCTTCGGATAATAATACCGATTTCCATTGGTCTCGGATCCACGCTTGCACTGGATGCTTTCCAGCAGCCTCTGTTCATTGTAGGTGTACGTATATGTCTCACTCAGTGTGCTTTCCTCGTCGAGAGCCCTAGTCACGATCTTTTGTATAAGACCGGGATAGCCGCAGTCGTGCTTGATGTATGACGCAAGATAGGATCGTCCACTGAAGTAGTCGCGTTGATGTACGCTCTTGAAATATACATCTCCAGCATCCGCATAGGTCATCCGCTCAGATATAACCAAGGCTCCTTCTGAATTGAATGTATCCTTTTTGAGAAGAAGGCCGCGGGACAATTCCTTCGATGTGAATTCCGGATATAGAGGGCAAGGTTCGAACCTTATGGCTTCCACGGTTGGAGGGCAGTCACGATATGACGGGTCGTCTGAATTCGAATAGTGATACTCCACAAAACTGCCATCCGGAAAACGTTCGCGAACCATGCTGTAGGTAATATGACTGCCGTCTGTCATGGATAGAGGAAGGATCGGCATTTCTCCAAACAGAATGAAATTTGCGTCCGCATCATAGAACTTGCACTCTCCTTCTGTCCTGCACTCACCGTCGACGGTAAGTATTCCTGACGAACACCCATACTCATCGACATATTCGAAGCTTCTTGTACTAGGCTTTGAAGAAATAGGATAATCGGTTATGGACTTGATGCGCAGTCCGCCGGCAATACACCCAGACGGACAATCCACAAGGGAGAAATCAGACGGAAGACACATCTTGGAATAGCGATGGGCCTCATATTCAAATTCAGTGCGGCCACCTGTAGGATATGTGATGCAGGTTAGAATCTCTGCCTGCATTTTACTTTCTACAGCCACTCTCCGATTCTTCATGTTCTTGCAGTCTCCGGCAAGAAGATCGGCATAGGAGATTCCATTGTAATATCCCCATACATCCGTCATGCGGGAATTGTATGGAGGCAAAGAAGTTCCATTGTAGGAGAAGGTATACATGCCATACACATCTTCATCCTTAAGCAAAGACACGGACTTCAACTTAAGCCTTGTTCCGAGATCACTTGTGAAGCTGAAACGGACATCACGACCGACTCCATGGATTTTTGACAGCTGCCTGTATCGGCTTTCCGACTGAAATTCAGCAAAAGTGAATGGACCTACCGTATCATGGAGCGAACTATGATGGAAGACATAAAGATTGAAGTCCGCCTCGTTTATGTCATAAGCGAGTTCTTTGGCATCCTCCGTCTCAAACGAAAGTTCATCGCCGGAGAGATGACATTTTATCCGCTTCAGATATGACGGCATGAGGAAAGAGAAGTTTAGGTTGCTCTTTATTCCTGCAAGCATATCCTTATAAGTATCAAGATGATAGTTCAAATAATAGTTTTGAGATTCCTTAAATACAAACATCTCTCCATGATGAATGTCATTGAGGACGATTGGTACACCGTTATGTTCATATTCAAATGTTATGATCTCACCATCAGCGCATTCGATTCTGGTCAGCATCCATGCGTTGGCGGTAGCAATGGCATTCCATATGCCGTTGTTTCTCAGGTTGATATCAAGACGTTTATTGATGGGATTTATAGGGATGCCTGGAAGATCCTGAATTACGGAATACTCTATAGCATCGTCATTGCCTCCGAAAAAATATCGATTGCCGTACTTGTCCCTTATGACAAATCTCCTGAAGTATCTGTATCGACATGCCTTGATCGGCTTGTCACATTTGCCGGGATACATGTCAAGAGCTGGGTTGCTCGAATCATCACCCAGATCATAGCTTTCAAGTTCAATGGCTGATTCATCCTTTGAGACCACGGATATCTTTCCTTCTCCAGTAAAGAAAAAGGATGCATGAATGCCAGGAGCACTGATTATGTACTCGTCCGGTGCATAATCCACCACCTTGTCAAAGGTCTTATCTTGAATGATACTGACATTATCCTTGTTTTTGGACTCCCAGTCAGTCTCAGTCTGCACTTCGTCAATACGTGAGAGATAATCCGGATTGGCTGGGCGGCCGGGTAACTCGATGCTGGAAACCTCGTCCCTTTTACCGTTTACCACTCTCACAATGCATCCTCCCGCATTGAGAGACCATCCCTGGCCCACCCAGCCGGGATGCTGCTGGGGCTTGTTGCCACCAGCATGATACGAAAGGGATATAGGCAAGGTGAACCCCCTGCCCCTCACCTCCGTCAATGAGATCGATATGTTGGGAAGACCATGGAAATAACTGACAGGAGTCCTACCATAACGGCCCATTTCCTGGGCAGAGGGAGACTGTACCTGTGAAAGGAAAGGTGCGTACTTGTATTCTTCCATTAGGCATCTTATTTAACGATGCCTAAGTTAGTGATTTATTTTGAGGGATGCTAATTTTGGGAGGAGATATCTGACATGCTTGTCAAAGCAGTAAAAGAATATCAGGCTCACACGGTAGTCGGTAAAAACCACCACCGTGTAAAAATATTATAGACATAGAGCCAAAAACACCCCTAAACCGCTGCAGATCCCCATAAAAAAGTAGGGACCAAGTGCAATATAAGGGGTAAATCGCACTTGGTCCCTTGACCTTTATAAAGTTAAATGTCAGACCTTAAAGGCCACGGCCACGAAGGAGGGCGCCTGAATCAGGATCTGCGCCACGGAAGCGGCGGTAGAGTTCCATAGGCTCTTCGCTGCCACCCTTCTCGAGGATGTTCTTGCGGAATGAAGTTGCAGTCTCTGGATCGAAGATGCCCTTCTCCATGAAGAGTTCGAATGCATCCTTGTCAAGAACCTCTGCCCAGAGGTAGCTGTAGTAACCTGCGCTGTATCCGCCGCTGAAGATATGGGCGAAATATGTACTGCGGTAACGTGGGATGATCTCGTCAATGAGACCCATCTCCTTGCATGCCTGAGCCTCGAATGCCATAGGATCGAGTCCCTCTACAGAAGTGAGCTCATGCCACTTCATGTCGAGGATAGACGCTGCAGCGAGCTCTGTTGTCATGAAGCCCTGGTTGAATGTACCTGCGGCCTCGATCTTTGCAACGAGTTCGTCAGGGATTACCTCGCCTGTCTCATAATGACGTGCATACATTGCGAGAACCTCCTTCTGGAAAGCCCAGTTCTCCATGATCTGCGAAGGGAGCTCCACAAAGTCACGTGCCACTGAAGTACCAGCCACGCTTACGTATGTACACTGGCTGAGAAGGCCGTGGAGTGCGTGTCCGTACTCGTGGAAGAGAGTCTCCACCTGGTCGAGGGTAAGGAGTGACGGCTTGTCTGCAGTAGGCTTCGCGAAGTTGCCCACGTTCACGATCACAGGACGTACGCCATACTCCTGCTCAACGAAGTTAGTCATCCATGCACCGCCTCTCTTTGTGCTGCGCGGGAAGTAGTCTGTAAGGATAACTCCGATGAGCGAACCGTCAGCGTCAGTCACCTTGAAGCCCTCTACATCAGGGTGATATACAGGGATATCCTCAAGCTTCTCATACTGAAGGCCCCAGAGCTTTGTAGTAAGGTCGAACACGCCCTGACGTACATTCTCCATCTGGAAGTAAGGCTTTGTCTGCTCCTCGTCGAGAGCGTACTTTGCCATACGCACCTTCTCTGTATAGTATGCCCAGTCCCAAGGCTCGATCTTCGATCCTGCTGGAACGATGCCTGCCTTGATGTCCTGATCCATGATCTCCTGCATGTCCTTGATCTCAACCTTTGCCTTTGCGATTGCAGGCGCCATGAGGCTTGCAAGGAACTCGTCCACAGTCTCAGGGTTGCCGGCCATCTTGTCGGCAAGGATCATCTGTGCAGGGTTCTCATAGCCAAGGAGTTTCGCCTTCTCGATACGGAGAGCGATCATCTTCACCATGAGGTCCTTTGTATCGTACTCGTTGCCGTTGTTGCCACGTGAAGAATATGCCTTGAACATCTTCTCTCTTACGGCACGGTCCTGCTCGGCAGCCATTGCCACAGGGTACTCGGAGATAGTCACTCCGAACTCCTCGGCGAATGCATTATTCTCTGCGAGAAGGTAGTTTCCGAATGTGTTTGAAAGAGACGAGAGCTCGAGGTTGATCTCACGCATACGCTCCTGATCCTCTGCGCTGAGGGCGATACCGTTCATCACGAAGCCGTTGTGGAGCTTCTTGAGAACCATCTTCTGCTCCTGGTTGAGGCCAAGGTTCTCGATGTCCTTGAAGAGCACGTCTACCTTTGCGAAGAACTCAGGGTTCATCATGATGTTGTCGCTGTGGACAGAGATGAGAGGAAGAGCCTCCTCCACGATAGCCTGGAGCGACTCTGTAGCGTCTGACTCCGAAATGTTGAAGAGAACGGCCGTAACGCGTCCGAGAACGGCGCCTGAGTTCTCATAAGCCTCGACTACATTCTCGAATGTAGGAGCGTCAGTATTGGCGATGATCGCCGCGATTTCAGCTTCCTGCTGACGGATGCCCTCCTCGATTGCAGGAATGTAATGCTTCTCCTGAATCTTGCCGAAATCAGGAATTCCGTACGGAGTGTCCCACTCCGAGAAGAACGGATTCTTGGTGGTGCAGGATACTGCTGCCATAATGATTGAAAGTGTAATGATAAATCGTTTCATATACGTTTGGGTTAATTATACCATTTTGTACCGTCGGCCTTGGTCACGCCGTCGAGGTCGATGAGAGTGAACTGGGCAGCACCCTTGTAGTCTGTAAGGATACCTGTAAATGTCACAGTTGCTGTGCCGTCAAGGACTTCCTGAGGAATTTCAGTGTCTGCGAAACGGGCATATCCGCTTGTACGTACCTGGACATCGGTCTTGCCCATCTTGAAGTACTGGCTGACAGAATATGCCATCAAGCCGATTCCTCTGGTCTGACGGACCTGTCCGACAGTCGAACCACCGGCCTCTACCTTGTCGAAGTTGCCGGCATTGAGGTACTCCTTCCATTTTGACTCCGAACATGCCCATGTGGTCACGCCGTAGTTGTCCGGACCTTCCTCGTCGATGAAGATGCCGTTGTTGTTGTAGTCCTTTCTGTCACCGTTAGGATCTATGTAGGCAAGGATGAAGATATGGTCGTCATACTTGAGGTCCTTGATGGTCACGAGTCGTCCGAGGTTCACCTTCTTGTGGAGGTCTGCCTCAGTCACTACCACCGGCTCCACAGGGTCTCCGTATGCACCCTTGAACACATGTGCATCGATGATGTATGAATGCTCGAGATATGCTGTCTCGTACTGTCCTGAAGGATCTTCATAACCCACATTGATCATACCGTTGTAGTCGCCCACTGTAAGACCTGTGCAGTCGATATAGAGCCACTGGCCGAGTTTGTACTCGTTGTAGAGGCCATTCTTTCCGATCTTGATCTCGATTCCGGCTGTCTCGTCCTGGATGTAGAGGCTCTTGTAGAGGTTGCCCACCTGGTCGGATGTAGTCACCTGACCTTTGATGAAAACTGTCTTCTGCACAACGAAAGGCTTGTTGCCGTTGGCCTTGTACATATCCTTCAGATCCGAGATAGTCGTGAATCCTGCCGGGAAATCAGCCTCGGTATATATCTTCTGCTCCTGAGGATCAGGATATTTTCCGGTAAACACAGGCTGGAACTCCTCGCAAGCGGTAAAGAGGACCGCCGCAGTCAATATTGCTGTAAAAATCTTCTTCATACGCTTAGAATCTGAAATAGAGGTTCAACATATAGTTAAAGCCCTGCATGTAGAAATACTTAGAGTCGAACTTGTAGTATCTCTCCATGGTCTTGCTGTCGATGAGACGTGTACCCTCATATCCTCCTGTCTTCACGGCACGGTGGTTGGTGAGATTCTGGAGGTTGAGCGAGAATCCGAAGTTGTACTTGCGGTCGATGTACCACGACTTTCCGATGCTTGCATTGAGCTGGAATACAGGGGCAAATCTCTCCTGTGCAGTCAGGTCGTCGATCTCGACAGGGGTAACGATTCCATCAGGTCCCGCAGTGATCATGTCGGTTCTGTAGAGCGGGTTCATATCGAGATATGAATTCGCGAAATACTGACCGTGGAGTTCGAAGAACCAGTATGAATTCGTACGGTAGTTGAGTCCGAGGTCTGCAGCGAGCTGTGGAGTCGAAGGCACATAATGCTTCTGGTATCCTGTAACCTTGACTTCGTTGATGTCTGTAGTAGGGTTTCCTGCCTCATCAAGGTAGAATGTCTGGCCGTCCACTACCGACTTGCTGAACACAGGACTCTCTGCCCAATATGGAACAGCCTCGTTGTCATATACGATCTCTGCGCTGTTGTCCACCGTCATGGTCATGCGCGGAATCGAAGTATAGATGTATTCGCCCCAGCTGAGCGCTCCATCAACAGAAAGCCCCTGCACGAATACAGGAATGCTGAATCCGAGTTCGAGTCCGATGTGCCTCTGATCGATTCCGCTCATCGCGAAGTTCACGAACGAGTTCTGCGAGTCGTCATAGAAGCTCATCATGTCTGTCTGGTCTGCAATGTTTGTCCAGAATCCTGTTACACGCACATTGTAGCCGTTGTTGCTGTACTGGTAGTTCAGGTCAGCCGACATTGTCTTCACTGTAGTGAGGTTCGGAACGAGAGAGTTTCTTGTACGAGGCGAGATGAATGACTGTGCGAATGTAGGAGCATCGTTGAAGTAACCTGCATTTGCATAGATTCTGTGTCCGCCTGTGAAGTGGTACTGAAGACCGAGCTTCGCAGAGTATGTGAAGAAGCTGGAAACATCCGAATTGCCCTTCGATGTGATGGCCTCTCCTGTCTTAGGATCGTATGTAGTAAGCACATGGCCGTTGTAGATGAGTTCGTTTCCGTTGTCGTCGAGACCTGCGAAGAGACCCTTTCTCACGAGACCCTCTCTCCAGAATGTCTCATATCCGGCCTCGGCTGCGAGGTCGGCCTTGAATCCTCCGAAATCGAACGAACCGTTGGCCCATACATTAGCCTTCCTTACATGTGCATAGTAGTCATATCCATACTTGTCGCCCTGCTTAAGCACCTGAGCCTCACCATGTTCCATGTAGTAATCCAAGTCGTTCTGGACCATTGTAGGAGATGAAGCGAAGTCACGCTCGGCGAACTGGTCGATATTGAGATAGTAGTCACCGCCGAGGAGGTCGTCCATCTTCTTGTAGTACTCTGTGCGGTTCCACTTGTAGTTCAATCCTCCCGTAAGGGTGAAGAGCCTGCTTGCAGCCCACTTCACGCTTGCATTGAGGTTTATGTCGTTCTGGTCCACCCTGCGCTCCTCGACCGCATACTTCGAACGGCGGAGGCCGTTTGCATCGTAGTTGTTCCAGTTGATGTTGTAGAGTCGGTCCCAGTTGAGATGGGTATATTCAGCGATGTCGTTCATCCATGCATCCTTTGCCCATGCAGCCTTCTCGAAGTTGTTGCGGTTGTAGTCCTCATTCTCCATGTAGTAGTAGCTTGGGAGATTGCGGTAGTAGTCAGGACGTGGATCCGGTGCATCGTACCAGTCCATGGCTGTATATCCGTTCTTTCCTGTACGCCAGAGGAAGGTTGCATTCGCCTCAAGGTCGTCGCTTGGAGCGACTGTGTACTTGAGGATGGTGATAGGCTCGAAGGTCTTGCGCACGCGCGAGTTGCGGAGCTTGCCGTTCTGATATCCCCAGTTGCTGTTGTACATGTTGTCGCCGATGAGGTCATATACCTCCTGTGTGGAAGCGTTCTGGGCACCACGCTGGCCTGGAGCCGCGAATGTCACGAGGCTGAGCTTGTGGATGTCGCCGAACTTCTTCTCAACGCCTGCGTAGTATGCGAAGTTGCGGTAGTAGATACCCTGAACCCAGTCGTTTCCACCGAGACGGGCAGATACGTTGAAAGCATATGACCAGCCGTTGTCAAGCTCGCCTGAAGCGTATGTAGCCATGAGGCGGAGACGATACAATGCACTGTTGGTCAATACGCTGAAGCGCCATCCTGAACGCACTGTCGAAGGCATCGCATGGATGTTGGTCACACCGTTGTAGCCTCCGAAGCCATAGTCAGACACCTCGTTTCCTGTAGTTGCCTCGGTGCTTCTCATCGCCTCGTTGAGACCGCTCCAGAGAGAGAACGGAGAATATCCTGTGATGGCGTCGTTCATTCTCACGCCGGTAAGATACACGTCCTGGGACTCGCTGGTATATCCCCTGTTCTTGAAACGGATGTTGCTGAATCCGTAACTTACGATTTCATTGAAAGGGTCATTGGTACCGAAAAGGATCGAAGGTGCATCCTCGAAGCCTGAATCTTCCATATCGAACTCCGCAAAGTTGGAGTCATCGACATCCACGACCACCTGTTCGATGACCATGCCGACAAACATGAGGTCCTTCACATAGCCCTCGACCGTTACGTTGACATTGGCATCAAGGAAGCCTGGAGCCTTCACTGTCATGTCATACATGCCGTTGGGAAGATCCTCGATGAGGAACTTTCCGGCTGCATCCGAAACCGCAGAAGCGATCTTCTCGCCACGCTGGGTGATGACAAGCTGTGCATCCGCGATCGGCAGTCTGCCTGAACGGTTCACGACCGTACCCTTCACTCCACCCCAGTCGTTCTGGGCGAAGAGCGGCAGGGCGCAGAGCACTGCAGTTATAATCAAAAACAATTTCTTCATCATATTGTTTATTTAGTTATCACGATATAGGTCGGATAATGGTCACTGTAGCCTCCGATGAAGGCTCCGTTAGAGAATGTACGGAACGGTGTTCCCTTGTACTGACCGGTCTGCTGGGTCATGAACTTAGGATTGAAGATACGTCCGTAGTATCCCTTCTTGTGGAGCTGTCGGATGCCGAATGTGCCATCCTGCGGGTTTGCAAGGGCATTGTTCACAAGGAGGAGGTCGTAGATGTTCCATACTCCCTGATATGCGAGGGAACCGAATCCCGCCTTGAGCATCGATGTGAACGGCGAGAAGAAGTCTGCATCTGTCACATCTCCCCTGTTTTCCTTTCCATGGAGGTAGTGAGCCATGCTCATGTCGGTAGGGTTGTCGTTCATGTCACCCATGCAGACGATCTTGATGCCCGGATATTTCTTCTGCATCATCATCGAATGCTCGTACATGATCTCGCCTCCACGGTCACGGAGCTGGTTGCCGCCCTTCTTGCCGCCCGAACGGGATGGAAGATGGGCCACATAGACCGCAAAATGCTCGCCGTCGATGGTTCCATGCACCATGAGAATGTCACGGGTCCTGAAGTAGTCCCTTTCCTCCTGGGTCTGGATCCAGTCGATCGAACTTCCCTCGAATGTGAACGGAATCGACTCGCTGTCGAGGTACTTGAATACCTTCGGATTATAGAGAAGGGCCACATCGACTCCACGGCGGTCCGGACCGTCATAGTGGATGATCTGATAGTTGGCCTCAGCGATCTGCGGTTCCATCACGAGGTCCTCGAGCACAAGCCTGTTCTCGATTTCGGACACTCCGAGGAGGGCATGCCATGCACCGTTCTCGTCCTTCATGGCTCTGATGACCTTCGCCATGTTCTGAAGTTTCTTCTGGTACTTGGCCTCAGTCCATTTGTTTGCTCCGTCAGGAAGGAACTCCTCGTCGTTCTTTGCAGGATCGTCGTAGATATCGAACAGATTCTCAAGGTTGTAGAATCCGATGATATGGTTCTGCTGTCCTTTCTGGGCATCGGCACCTGCAGCAAAAAGCGCCAGGGCCGCAATTATCATTACTATTCTCTTCATATTCATATAATTACATTACCACCACACTGATGAGGTGGCAGGATCGACTGCCTCTATTTTAGCGGCCATGCTCTCTCCTACCGCAGCCGGAAGATTCGCAAAGAAGTCGATGCCGGTGATCTCTTCAAGCTCATCGATGGACATCGAATGCTCTTTTGCAACGTTTCCGGAATAAGACTTATGTTCAAGGTAGAACGCAGCGGCATTCCACTGTCCGAGGGTCGAGGACTTACTGTAACGGAGTACGGCCTTGAAGAAATGGGTAGGGACAGGGAGGGTCTTCAACTCGGACTTCGGACGGGTCACTCGGTCCTTGTCCTTCGTCGAGTCTGTCGTATATTCCTTCGGATTCTCGATCATCACACCGGTCACCACATAGGTCGTATCCGAGTTGTTCGCTATCGTCCTGACCTTGGTCTCAAGATTCTGCCATATTCCAGTATTATGTGGGTTGCTCTGCGGGACTATGTTGGTTCCATAGTACGTCTGGGCATTGGCTTCATAGCAGCACTGACGGTCTGCAGAAGGGATCTGGTGTCCTCTGTCATACGAACCCGCATATCCGTCAAACGGAGCCGGTGACCATAATGCACCCAGCAAAGGGTCGAAGTTCCAGTCTTCCGAGCGGCCGACATTTCCGTTGGTGTACATCCTGCACAAAGGATAAGCCACCCATACGGCTGTATAATCCTTCTGACTCCATCCGAACGAATAGTTCCTGTAGGTCTTACCGCTCATCCTGAAACTGTGGGTATAATACTCCAGGTCCGGATTGTCCAGCGCAGGAAGCTCCATCCAGCCGGTCTTGGAAAGGTCCGTTCCATTCTGAACGGGAGGATCCTCAGGCTCAGGAGGCCTTACGCCTGAGCCTCGCTGTTCCAAAACTGCAAAGGCAGTCTTGTCACCGGAAACCACTGTCACACGCACCTTTCGGACCTGGTCCTCTGAAGGATTGCCATCGTACGTCAGTATGAGGTTCCTGTCGCCGTTTCCGGTATATGCACTGAGAGACGCCCATTCAACCGGGTTTCCGCCGGTTTCGTCAGTCAGGGATGCCGTCCATGAGGAACTGCATTTCACACTTATGAACATCTGACCTGCTTTTGCCGTAACTTCCTCATACTGAGCCTTTACACTAAGGCTCACCTCGGGTTCAGTCTTGTTGCAGGAAGATGCAAGCAAGGCGCAGACAGCCATCACGGCTGCTGCGACCTTGGATATACGGATAAAACTGAACATTCAGACTATTCGTAAGTAACCTTGATGGCTGCTACGTACGCTCTGTGGTTCTTGTCTGTTCCTGTTGTTGTGAACTTGACTGTCGAAGCACTGCCAGACCATGTACGTACTGCTGCCTCTTCAGTGAATGAACCTGAATCAGGAGCGATGTAGTAGTGGTTGTTTGCAAATGTGATCTCAATGGTCTTGATTGTCATGCCTGAAGCTGCCTTCACTTCCATTGTAGCTCCGTTCTGGTAGAGACGGATTGCGCTTCCGCTGTCGTAGTATGCCGGCTCAGTGCTTGCCGCCGCCTTTCTGCAGATCACTGAAATGTTCTCATCAACCTTGATTTCTCTGCCTTCAACCGATTCTGCGTTTGCAAATCCCTGCTCAGAGAATACGATTGAAGCTGTGTGCGCACCTGCCGGTGGAGTCACGTCATCTCCGCCTTCGCCACCTTCGCCACCTTCATCGCCGCCATCCGGTGGAGTCACTCCGCCACCTGGATTTCCGTCGAAACGCTCGCCTGTAAGGCCTGCATAGTCTGAAGTCTGAGCGAAGATGATCTGGAGGGCTCCGTTGTTGATTGAAGAAATACCCTTGAGAGTACCTGAACCCTGAGGAACTGTCTCTGTTCCATATGTCGCATACTTAGACGAGAAGATCACGAACTTGTCGCCGTCAGCAGTCTCGACATTGATGCTTGTATGTGAACCACTCTCAACGAAAGTCCTTGAAAGATCGGATGCAGCCACCTGTACACCCTCGATTGCGACATACTGACCCTCGTACTTGTTTGCAAGGAAATCAGCGACTGTCACTGTCTTAGGAGCAACAGCATTTCCTGTAGATATAACTGATATCTTGTCGAGAGCAACTCCGCTTACCTGTACTGCACCGTTGTATGCGCCAAGCTTGACACCTGAAAGATCGATGCTCACCTTGTCACCGAAGTTGAATTCATGGTTATCTGCAAGATAGAACTGGAGACCTGCAGTCTCATCCTGAACGTAAAGTCCCTTCTTCGAAGTAAGGTTACTGAGTCCTCTGTTGGAGATTACTACAGCCTCTATGTATGCACCACTTGGAAGAGCGCTTGAACCTGCCTGGAGAACCTCTGCGATGGTCATGAGGGAGCCCTCGCCTGAAGGAGGAGTCACCTCGCCACCATCGTTGCCACCTTCCTGTGCGTTGCCTTCGCTGAAGTCCTTTTCTATACCCTGGGTAAAGTCGACAGATACTCCTGTCTTAGAACTTGCAACAAGTTTCACCTCATCGACACGATATCCATCTGTCTCATCCGCAACCTTTTCATAAGAGATTGAAAGAGAATTTGTACCTGCAGGAACCGAGAATGTTGTAACAGCGTTGTCAAACTCCTTGTCATTTGCTGTAACATTGCATGTGAGTTCTACCCATTTAGCATTATCCGAGCTTACATATACTTTGAATACATTTGCATCGAAGGTCTTCTTGTAGTTTCCTGGAGATCCAAAGATAACGTTGAATGACAACTGAAGATCCGTTGTTGAGTTCAAAGCGATTCCCTGAACAGAAAAATATGCACCTGTTTTTGGAAGCCAGATATTGTTGTTGTCTGAAGAAGCACGTGCAGATGCGTTCTTGAACTTGTACACAACATTGTCTGCACCTGTTCCAGCCTCATTCATCCAACCGTCAAAGTCACTAAGGTAAGGCCAATATCCATCTGAATTCTTCGAAGAAATTGTCTTGTCGAAGTTATTGTGGAAGATTGCAGTAGCATCAGACTCGCTGCCGCCTTCACCACCTTCGTTTCCGCCGCCAGGAAGGGTACCGTCATTGAAGCTCATGTCCGCACCTGCAGCAAAGTCTACAACGTCTCCACCCTCTGAGATGAGGAGCTTAAGGTCGTCGATTCTATATACGCTTGCTGCGTCAACCTTGATACATACAGAAAGCGAAGATGTGCCTGCTGGGATAGAGAAATCTGTCGAAGCCACATTCCAGCGGCCTGCAGCTGTTCCAGCGTAAACATAATCTATCTCCACCCACTTTGCATTGTCAGAGCTAAGATAAACATGGAATTCATTTGGATCAAAGAGTGCTTCCTTGTTGTTGACGTCATACTTTTCTGTACCGAAAGAAAGGTTGAAGCCTGTCGCCTCTCCTACAGAGATGTTCTTTACGGCAAAGTAAGCCGAAGAACCGAAGAAGAGGTTGTTTGTACCTGAACCAGGATAGTCTGAGTAGTTGCTGTCTGAAGTAGAGTTCGAACGTGTCGACATACCCTTGAAATTGTAAGTCGCAGTCGAAGCACCTGTTCCCGTAGCGTTCATCCAGCCGTCGAACTGATCAAGATATGGATAGCTTGTACCTGAACCATATGTCTTGGTTGCCTCCTCCTTGTCAAAGTCGTTTGCATAGACAATGAGCTGTTCTACAGAACCACCAGGGCCTGCCTGTGTTACTGTAAGAGTCTGGAAAGACATTCCGATAGTGAACTTGATTTCAGCAGTTCTGTCCATACCCTTGTTCTCAAGGGCTGTAACAGTAACGGTCTGAGGCTCCGCAGATGCCTTTCCGTTCTCAGGAGATACCATCACCCAGTCTGCTTCAGTCTCTACCATCCAGTCGCGGGTAGCAGTAATATTGACCTGCTGGTCACCACCTGCGACCTCAAAAGTCATAGTTCCGTTGCCATCAAGCTTGATTGACGGCATGCCAAGGTTCTCTTCCTCCTTACATGACACAATAGCCAACAAGGCAGCAAGAGAAGCCAGAATCAGATTCTTAATTCTCATGATAGTTTTGTTAATATTGTAATTTTCTTAAGCTATTCTTCTATAAAAATAGAATTTACAAATATAACAAACTGTCAATGAATAAACAACGGGCAATTATTTAAATTTAACAAAAACGGGTGGCTCGTCTGAGCCACCCGTAATATGAATTGTTCAGTTTGTTTCAGAGATTACTCTGCCGCAACCTCTTTTACTGAAGTAACGAGGATACGGAGGTCATTCTTGGTACCACCCTGATACTGGAGAGCATAACCCTCGAGGACAACATTCTTTCCATAGAGGCTCTCAATCTTGAAGCTTGAAGAGATCTTGTAAGGAGAGATTGTGTGACCTGCAACAGTAACTGCACCATAGTTAGCGCCGTCAGCAACACCAGTAGCAGTGATGAACACTGAAGTCTGGATATTTGAATTCATTGTTGCGAGGAGTTCCTCAGTGATTGCTGCTGGAGTCGGATAGTTGAACTTCTCACCTGACTTGTTTACGCGGATTACAGGAGTCTCGATCTGATAGAACTGTCTGTAGTTGCCGAGCTTACCTGTCATGACCACTGAATCACCGATCTTAGCACCTGTAGCCTTGTAACCATAGAGAGCGTTTCCTGCCTCGTCCATGACTACGATACCGTCACCGTGAACACCGGTAACAATACCTGTCACGCTGAGCCATGTACCCTTCGCCTCCTTGACTGCATCTGCGATTGCAACTGGGTCAGGAGTGATACCGTACTGAGTTACAGTTACAGGAACCACTGACTCGCGGTCACCCTTCTTCACTGTGAATGTAACAGTACCTGTACGTGGAGCACCCTCTACCTCGTATGCATCGAAAGTGAACTTTGCAGCTGAAGTAGACATACCTGCGAACTGGATCCAGTCAGCGTCAACGTCAACTGTGCAGAAGCCCTTGTTGTCAACAGAGATCTCAAATGAACCAGCCTCCTTCTCAAGAGAAACTTCCTTAGGATCAACGAGTACGAGTGACTTCTCGATGCTGATTACAGTTACGTTAACGAGCTCGATAGTACCGTTGTAAGTCTTTCTTGGACCTTCTACTGTGATGAGGTCACCTACGCCGATGCCATGCTTTGAGAACTGCTTCTCAGCGCCATCGTAAAGCGTACCATAGATATATACCTCATCTGTACCATCGTTGATGTAAAGGTTACCGTACTCAGTGTTTGCGATTGAAGTCACAGTACCTGATACACGGTAAGTCTTTCCATCCTCACCTGCGTTTACCTCAGCACAAGTAGAAACAGGAAGCTCTACCTTCTCAGTCATCTGGAGTGCGCTGAATACCTGGGTAGCCTCACCGCAGTTGAGGTAGAAGAGAGCCTCACGAGTAGACTCTGCAGCACCTGCTGTGAAAGTTACCTTTGTCTCACCAGCGTTTCCGCTTGCAGGATTTACAGTAATCCATTCAGGAACTTCTGTAAACTCCCACTTGTCAATTGCGTTGACAGTAACGTCGATGCTCTGGCCTGCCTTGTCGAAAGCAAGGTAAGACTGAGACACCTTAACCTCATCGAGGAATCTCTCCTTCTCCTGACATCCCACGAATGCGAGGGCTGCGATAGCGAGAGCTGCGAAAATATTTCTGAGTTTCATTTTATTCCCGATATAAATTAGTTAAACATATACTTGATACCGATAGATGCATACCAGCACTGACCGAGGCTTACGCTTGGATTCCACATCTGAACGTTTCCGTTAACTGCAGATGGAGTTGAGAATGTAGCATAACCCTCCTTGTCAACACCCTCGTACTTGAGGATACGACCCTCACCAAGAGCTGGGTTCATGTACTTAGACACACCCCAGTTAGAGTTGAAGATGTTGAGGATGTTCTTGATGTCGAGGCTGAGCTGGAGAACGTTAGTAGTGTTGCCGGCCTTCACCTTGAAGTCATGCTTGTAGCTGAAGTCGAGACGGTGTACCCATGGAGAGTAAACGCTGTAAGCCTCTGCGTACTTGCCCTGGTTCTTGCTGAGATACTTGTCAGCGTGAACGAAGTCCATGAAACGCTGTGCGTCGCTGTCAGATACGAAACGGAACTCACCTTTCTCAACCTGCTCATCTGTAGGGATATAGATAAGGTCGTAGTTGTAACCGTCACCGTTCATGTCGTTTGAAGTCATGTAAGTGTAGTTGCTGCCACCTCTCCAAGTCTCATAGATGAAGCTGTAGTGGTTACCGCTCTTGTCGTTGTGAGTAAGGGATGCCACGAAACGGTCTGGAGTCACGTACTGTGAGTTGTGGAGACCTGGATCGTTAGGACCGTATACTGTACCGATGTAGTTCAATACTGAAGAAGCGTTTGAACCAGGCATACCTGTAATCTCCTTAGAAGCAGTGTGAGTATATGCAGCCATGATAGCAACGCTCTCGATAGGACGCATGTTCATTGTCACTGTTGCAGAGTAACCGTAACCTCTGTTTGTGTTCTCAAGAACGTAAGCAGCAGGCATGTTTGCAACCTTACCCTTCTCATTTACATAAGTCTGCTTGTAATCCTGGAATACAGGACGGTTGTCAGCACCGTTGAATCTTGCGAATCCGTCAGCGCTCTTCACGCTCCAGTCACGGAGGATAACGCCATTCACTGTCTTGTTGAAGATACCCTCAGCGCTGATAGAGAATGGGAATGATGTAGGGAAGTTGTAGTCGATAGCGAGTGAAGTCTTCCATACCTGTGGCATCTTGAACTTAGGATCCACTGCAGAGATCTCTGAAGGAACTGTACCGTCCTCTGGAGAGATTGTGTTAGGATATCCGAGCTCAAGGAGCTTCTTGAGGAGCTCCTCACGCTTGAGAAGACCACCCTCGAATACTGACATGTCAGTAAGTGAACCACCGTTTGCACCTGTGCCGTTAAGCTTAGCCTGGTACTGAACCATACCTGAGTTTGTAGGCATGTTTGTGAAGAACACGAGTGGGAGACGGCCTGAGAAGAGACCTGTACCACCACGGAACTTAAGGCTGTTGTCGCCAAGTACATTCCAAGAGAAACCTACACGTGGAGACACTGTAAGGGCAGCTGAAGGCCACTTGCCTGTGTCGATGTGACGCTTCTCACCATCCACTACGTACTCGAGGTCGTAGATAGCCTGGTTTCTCATAAGGTCCTGGTTGTCGAAGAAGAGACCGTCGAGACGAACGCCATAAGTGAGCTTGAAGTCATCGTTTACGTTCCACTCGTCCTGGCCATAGATACCTGCCTTGTGGAATCTTACACGTGCAGCTGGGTTAGCCTCGCCGTCGTAACCGTAAGTAAGGCAGACAACCTCAGGAGCAGCGTCTGAAAGGAAGTCCTCAAGGCTGTTGTAACGATAGTAACCTGTACCGTTTCTCATGTATGAGTTGTCGGCCATCTGGTACTCGTAGTTGAGACCTGCTGTGATCTTGTGGTTACCAGCGTAGTATGTAAGGTCATCCTTGATGCTGATGTTTGTGTTGTGCACACCGTTGTTCCATGTGAAGAGCTCGTAACCGAGAGCGATGTATGGAAGCGGAGCGCTGCCGTCATCCTTGCGGATGTCAACGAATGGCATATCCTCTGAGTTTGTTCCACGGATATCGTCAAGCTTTGAGAATGTTGCGAGGAACTGGTTTGAGAGGTTGTCAGTAAGACGGCTGTTGAGGTCGAGAGACACTGTGCTTACGATGTTGTCCATTGAGTACAATGAGTTTGCGTAAGCCATACCGTACTGAGAGAAACGTGAGTAACCTGAACGTACACCACCGTCCATTGATGAACCGTTAGTAGAGTTCCATGCTCTGTTGAGAGTATAGTTGTAACGGACAGCAAGCTTGTGGTTGTCGTTGATGTTCCAGTCGATACGAGCGAGGAGCTTCATGTTGCTCTCTGTTGCAGGATAGTCAGTCCATGAACCTGTGTCATATCCGTACTTCTCCTTTACGTGGTTGGAAACCTTCTCGAGGTCAGCAAGTGTAGTACGTGAGATGTATGCATCAGGGTTGGCAACGCCGTCCTGTGAAGCACGCCATCTGTTAACCACTGTAGGAACCTCAGCGTACTCAGCGTTCACGAAGAAGAAGAGCTTGTTCTTGATGATAGGACCACCGAGAGTGAAACCGTATGTAGTGTTACGGTCCTTGTCGCGTGCACCTGAAACTTCCTTACCGGCAGCCATGTTACCACGCATGTTCTCGTTACGGTGATATACGTATGCAGATCCCTTGAATGTGTTTGTACCAGACTTTGTAATGGCGTTTACACCACCACCGATGAAGTTAGTCTGACGAACATCATATGGAGAGATAACCACCTGCATCTCCTCGATAGCGTCGATAGAGATTGGGCTACCGTCTCCTGGGAGGCCATCGCTAAGACCGAAGTTGTTGTTGAAGTTGGCTCCATCGACTGTGAAGTTTGCAGTACGACCGTCCTGACCAGCGAAGCTCATGCCGTTACCTCCGTATGGAGAAAGTCTTGTAACGTCTGTAATGCTTCTGCTTACAGTAGGCATTGATGTGATGTCGCGACCTGAAATGTTAGTCGCAGAACCCATCTTCTCAGCCGAGAACTTTGATGCAGCTGCCGCGATTACCATCGCCTCGCTGAGCAATTCTGAATCATCCTTAAGCTCTGCATTGAGAGAGAATGTCTCAGCAGGCTGAAGTGTCAGGTCAGTGTAGACTACTGGCTGATAGCCGAGGCATGTAACCTCAACAGAATAAGGACCACCGGCACGCATACCATTGATGGTATAACGACCAGCCTCGTTAGTGACAACGCCATAGACAGTACCTGAAGGAGTGTGGGTAGCGACAACAGCCGCACCGATCACTGGCTCTCCGTTAGCGTCAACAACGCGTCCACCAAGGGCAGATGTAGTCACCTGTGCAGAGGCAACTACAGCCATAAGCATCGCTGCGAAAGCAGCAATAAGACACTTAATTGTTTGTTTCATAACACTTTAGATAATAATAATAGGGTTTCAATGCCGCGAAGATACTATTTTTTAATGACATTTGAAATTTTATAAAGGAATTTAAGAAAGCTGCAACAAATATTTAACAATTAAGATGTTAAAGAAAATTTGCAGTTAGAAATTTTTACTCTAACTTTGCCGTCCGAAATAGGATATGTGGAGAGATTTGCCTGCTTGCAACCACGTTAAAAAATGCTAAAATATCATCTATGTTTTGTGTTTTTGTGACGGCTCCGCATATCTTGTGGGGCTTATTTTATGCCCTTCCGTGAACAGAGGAACATTCCTCACCCAAACTGAATTATATAAAAACAACACAGGATATGAATTACTTGTTTACTTCAGAATCAGTATCTGAGGGACACCCAGACAAGGTGTCTGACCAGATTTCAGACGCAATCCTCGACGAATTCCTCCGTCAGGACCCTGAGTCAAAGGTAGCATGCGAGACATTCTGCAGCACCGGACTCGTGGTTGTAGGAGGTGAGGTGCGCTCGGAAGACGCATACGTCGACATTCCAAAGACAGTCCGCCGCGTAATCAACAAGATCGGCTACAACAAGGCTGAGTACATGTTCGACGGCAACTCATGCGGTATCCTCTCGGCTCTCCATGAGCAGAGCGTGGACATCAACCGTGGTGTGGTAGGAGAAGACGCCGACGCACAGGGAGCCGGCGACCAGGGAATGATGTTCGGCTACGCATGCCGCGACACAGAGGAGTATATGCCTCTCCCTCTCGCACTCTCGCACCAGGCCCTCCTCATGCTCGCAAAGATCCGCAAGCAGCAGCCTGAACTCATGCCGTACCTCCGTCCTGACTCAAAGTCACAGTTCACAATCGAGTACGACGGCGACACCAACGAGCCAGTACGCGTACATACAATAGTAATCTCGACACAGCACGACGAGTTCACACCGACCACTCTCGGAAACATGAGCTACGCTGACGGATGCGCACAGTTCGGTCAGAAGAGAGTAGACGAGGAGATGCAGAAGAAGATCCGCGAGGACGTACAGAACATCCTCCTTCCTATGCTCATCGAGACCCTCGCACCGGAGACTGCAGCCCTCTTCAAGGGTGACTACATCCTCCACGTGAACCCTACAGGAAAGTTCGTGATCGGCGGACCTCACGGAGACACCGGTCTTACCGGACGCAAGATCATCGTGGATACATACGGCGGAAAGGGCGCACACGGCGGTGGAGCCTTCTCAGGCAAGGATCCTTCAAAGGTTGACCGTTCTGCAGCATACGCAGCACGCTACATCGCTAAGAACATGGTAGCGGCAGGCGTAGCACGCGAGATGCTCGTCCAGGTATCATACGCCATCGGAGTGGCGCGTCCGCTCAGCATCTTCGTAAACACTTACGGAACAGCAGCAAACGGACTCAGCGACGCTGAGATCGCAGAGAAGATCAATGTCCTCTTCGACCTCCGTCCTGCAAAGATCATCGAGAAGTTCGGCCTCAAGAAGCCTATCTATGAGCCTACAGCATCATACGGCCACGTAGGTCGCGACCCTTACAAGGCATCCGTGACCATCAGACGCAATGGCAAGGATGTGCAGGAACTCGTACAGTTCTTCGGATGGGAGCTCCTCGACTCAGTAGACATGATCAAGGAGGCATTCAATCTCTAGCATGTATTGATCCGGAAATCATAAGACAACAGACCCCGTCGGACCGCTTCGCAGAAACATAGGAATATGCTTCGCCTGTCCGACGGGGTCTGTTGTATTATCTGTTATGGTCCGGATACTAGATGCGTTCCATTTCACGGCGGAGATCCTTCTCCTTGATCGAAGCACGCTTGTCGTACTCCTTCTTACCGCGGGCGAGGGCGATGAGCAGCTTCGCATAGCCGTTCTCAGCGATGTAAAGCTTCACACCGACGATGGTAAGACCCTTCTCCTTCACGGCCCTCTGGAGCTTGTTCAGTTCCTTGCGGCTGAGAAGAAGCTTGCGGTCGCGTCGAGGATCATGCTTTCCCCAACTTCCCCACCAGTACTCCGCGATGTGCATGTTCTTGACATACAGCTCATTGCTATTGAAATAACAGAACGTATCCACCAGCGAGGCCTTACCCGCCCTGATGGACTTTATCTCAGTGCCTGTAAGCACGATTCCCGCCTGGAAGGTCTCGATGAACTCATAGTCAAACGAAGCCCTCCTGTTCTTGATCTCTACACTGCTTTTTGCTTTAGGCATAATCTTCAATTGTTAAGGACCGCAAATTTACTGCTTTTTCGTTATCTTTGTACAATTATGGCAAAGAAACCTTTCACACCCATACCGCCGATGGCAGAACTTCCGCCGGCAGAAGAAATAAACGTCAGAGAGATCCTTGACAAATACCTCGCCGGAGAAATCGACCTCATATGCGTCCTGGGCCCCACAGCCTCAGGAAAGACCCGCTATGCTGTCCGCCTCGCCCGCCAGATAAACGCTTTATTGGAGCATGAGAGCCTGCATGAGGACTCTTGTCATCGAGGACCGTGCCACCCGCGGCACGAAAGCGGGGGGACCACAAGCGAAGCGCAGTGGTGGGGTGAGCGAAGCGAACGTCCGAGAGACAAGAGTCCTCGTGCAGGCGCTGAGATAATATCTGCTGACTCCCGTCAGGTCTACAGAGGCATGGACATAGGAACAGGAAAGGACCTGTCAGAATATGAGGAAATCCCCTACCACCTCATGGACATAGTCGACGCCGGAACAAAATACAACATCTTCGAATACCAGCGCGACTTCGAAAAGGCATACAAGGACATCCGCGACCGTGGCGGCATACCGATCCTCTGCGGAGGAAGCGGCCTCTACATCGAAGCCGCAACATGCGGATACTCGCTCCCGGAAGTCCAGCCAAACCCGGAACTGAGGGCCGAACTTGAAAAGAAAAGCGACGATGAGCTCATAGCACAGCTCGCATCCCTCAAGCCCCTCCACAACAACACCGACTACGACACCCGCAAACGCCTCATTCGCGCCCTCGAAATCGCCATCTACGAAGCCGAGCATCCGGTAAACCGCACCTCATACCTGCCGAAGAACACATATTACATCGGCACATTGGTGACCCGCGACGAAAGGAACGCCAGGATCGACCGCAGGCTCGACGCCCGAATTGAGGAAGGCATGGTCGAGGAAATCCGCGGACTGATCGACGGCACCCACCCGGCACTCGCACCGGACCACAAGCCGGTCCCGGCCGAAGACCTCATCTACTATGGTCTTGAATACAAGTTCGTTACGCAGCACGTAATCGGCGAACTTACCCTGGAGGAAATGCGCATCCAGCTTGCCACAGCCATCCATCAGTTCGCCAAACGCCAGATGACCTGGTTCCGCGGCATGGAACGCAAAGGCATCCGCATCCATTGGACAGAAGTCTGATCAAATGATTTAAAACAGAATATGAAACGAGCATTATCCATCGCTGCCATTGCAGTTCTTTCAGCATTCACCTTGTCCGCCCAGACCGACCTTTCATACAAGGAATGGAGTGAGGACAAGCTTAGGATCGAGGATTTTTCAGTACGAAGATCTTCCGGCAATCTCATCGGCCAGGTGTACACCGGAATCCATACATATCCGGGAGATTGGGAAAAGGTCGGCTGGAACCTGAGGGTAAAGCGCCTCAAATCCAAGACAGTGTTCGACCCGATCCGCTCATGGGTGAGAAGCGATACCCTGACTGACCAGGCTGTGAGATACGGACAGCTCATATTCGACGCTACCGAACTTACCAGACGCCAGATGCAGAGCTATCTTGCTCAAGACCCATTCAAGCCTGATTATCACAGCGTTGTCAGAAGATATTTCGACATTGCCGATGCGCGTACTGCAGAAATCGAAAGGGTAACGGAAGAAGGCAAGAACCTTGCTGAACTTCAGATGCAGGAAAGCATCATAGCAGAGGAAATGGCATTCCTCCCAGAGACATCGGATGAAATCCCGGAATACACCTTGAGGAAATTTGCCATAGGAACCTATATCGGTGCCTCATCCCAGTTCCATATAGGTGGGCAGCAGTCATATTTCTCCCCAGCCTATGGATTCCTGTGGGGCTTCAATTTCGGCATAGGACGCTCAGCGATATATATGGACCTGATCATGGGAGGAGGATCAAGACTTCTCAAGGACATGCCTGGAGACGAGATCGACACATGGTATCGTGACAACAAGCTGACTTATGGAGAAATGACAATTCAGTATGGATACGATGTCTATGATGGCGACGTGTTCAGGATCAGCCCATTCGCCGGATTGGGAGTCGGATTCATGGATTATAGAAATCCGGACAAGGATGCTGACATCGTGACGGACGAGATCGGCGGACTCAGACTACTTGCAGGAGTCAGCCTTGAATTCAAGTACCTGCGTTCCCTCTACCTGGTGGGAGACACCTTATGGTCGTCGATATACGGCGGCATCAACGAGCACAGCCTGCGACTGAAGGTATATGTGGCCCGCACATCGTATTCAAATGCAATGAGCCCATATTCAATCAACTGCTCATTGAGTTTCAACCTTCTTTCAAAGTATATGAAGCCATAACATGAAGAGGTTCTGCATATTATTGACGGCAATCCTGCTTTCATCCGTCTTGAACGCCCAGCAGACCAGATGGTTCAAGACTTCGGACCCGACCGTGACAGTGAGCGGAGTCATTACGGACGACATTACAGGAGAGGGAATCCAGTTTGCCTCTGTTGTGGCAAATGGGGATAGGTTGAATTACGCAATGTCGGATTCAGATGGCAGATATTCCATCAGTGTCATCCCCGGAGAGGTCGAACTCAGCTTCAATTCGGTCGGCTACAAGAAAGAAACGGTAAACATCAGCACAGAAACCGACACGACAGTCAATTGCGCGCTGATGCCATATGAGCCCCAGACTGTTTTCCGCTCGTATGTTCCAAAGCGCTTCGAATTTGACGCAAGATTCTTCAATACATTAGGAATCACTAACGTCATGGATGCAGCGCAGACAATCTTGGGTCTGGAGGGACGATATAATTTCAGACGTATTCCGATGGACGTCGGACTCAACTTCTCATATTCGCTTCCGTTCACCATGGAACCGCCAGAAGCGAGTCCTGACACACCTATAGGAGAGGTGATGAGTTTCGGTTATTGGGCAGTCCAGGCCGTAACGGACTACAACTATTACAGATGGTATAGATTCACCCCATATGTCGGTCTGGGAGTCGGAGCCGGCAAAAGTTCCTATAGAACGGTTTCCGGATTCACACAGGACGCCGAAGATGGATATCCACGCGCAACATATTCATTATCAGGCAAACCGATTGCCGTCTTCTCCCTACGAGCCGGCTTTGAGATCAAAACTAGAGTAAAGTTCTTCTTTGAACAGCACTTCAACACCGACAATTCTCGAGGATCATACTTCGGACTTACTTATGTGCTGTAGATTTAATGTCATATATATTGCATAATGATATCATTTTACATACATTTGCATAAAATGACGATATCATGGGACAGATTGCAACAACCATAAGAATGGATGCCGACCTGAAGGCGGAATTCGACAAGCTTTGCGACGAATTCGGTATGAGTGCAAATACAGCATTCAATATCTATGTCAAAGCCGTAGTCCGACAGAGACGCATACCTTTTCAGATTGAGGGTAACTCGATTGGAGACACGTTAGACAATGGCAGAAGAGCATTCAATGCAATGCGCAGCATGGCTATGGAAAATGGCATAGCCGGAATGAGCCTTGACGAAATCAACGAAGAAATCAGAATGGCTAGAAGAGGGGAATAACATGAAGATTTACGCAGTCATCGACACCAACGTCATCATCTCTGCCCTTCTATCACGTCACGACGATTCTGCCACAGTAAAACTGATGGATTTTCTTTATGACGGGGTGTTGGTGCCAATCTATAATGATGAGATCTTCAACGAATACTCTGCTGTTCTCCGAAGACCCAAGTTCAAGTTTCCAGAGAGGTTGATAAACACAATGCTTGAAACCATAAAAACAGTCGGCGTCACAGCAGATAGGATAACCTGCGAAGAAGATATGTCTGATCCAAAAGACATAGTATTCTATGAAGTCACGCTGTCCACTGATGGGGCGTACTTAGTAACTGGAAACACTAAACATTTCCCAGTGCGTTCCTTCGTTGTCACCCCAGCAGAAATGGTTCAGATCATCAATGAAATGCTGTTTCCCAGAACCAATCTACTGAGCGAACGCCCGCATGCATACGGAATGAGATCTCATTGAAAGGTTGCCGAACACCTCAAAACCAATGAATTGTGGAGAGATTCCCAAATTTTCAAGTTTTATCTTGCTGACAATAGTACTTTTTCAAAATGCTTCCGTCTTTATATCGAATTAAAGGCAGTTCTTGGGAAATGGAACTGTCATTCCCAAATGACTTGACAATGAAGCATGTACTATTATTAATTACAACCGTCATCGTAATGGCTCTCTCCGCCGTTGCTCCTGTCCACGCACAGCAGAGCAGGACTCTAAAGTCAGAAATGGAGGTCATCCATGAATCATTGGGTGTGAACTTCGTCTATGACTCGGCAATCGAAATCACCGTACCATACTCGGGCAAGCCGATGAAGGATGTCATCAAAGGCAACAGGAAGGAACATTCCATTCTGCTCGATGAATGTCTGAAGGCTTTATTTGCCGGTACCGACATCGAATACGAAGTGATGAAGAAATATATAGTCCTTACCCAGGCTGACAAAAGGAAGAAGCCAAAGGACTACACAATCTTCATTGAAGAACAGCATGACACCATCAATGAGGCTAGTATTACGGCTTATATAAACAGGCTTAGGAACACCACCCAGACAGGCCTGACTGAAATTGATGCAAGCATATTCAATAAAGGATTCGCCACATTCAGCTCACCTGATCTGATAAGGGAACTTCAGAATCTCCCTGGTGTAAGCGGTGGTACGGAAATGCTTACCGGCATGTATGTCCATGGAGGTGATGGCAACGACAACCTTTTTCTTCTTGACGGTGTTCCGATGTATCAGGTCAGCCATTTCGGCGGACTTCTCTCCTCTTTCAACACGGATGTGATCGAGAGTCTTGATTTCTATAAGAGCGGTTTCCCCTCAAGATTTGGAGGCAAGCTGTCCTCTGTTGTAGACATCAATACACGTCCAGGAGATATGAATGCATATCACGGATCCTTCAATATAGGTCTTCTTAATGGCGGTCTGCAGTTTGAGGGACCCATTGTTCCGGGACGCACTTCATTCAACATCGCCCTGCGCCGCAGTTGGTTCGATGCCCTGAGCATACCTTTCCTTGCCATATACAACAGCACTCTTCCGTACCCGGAGGAATATGACTTCCGTTATGCGATGACCGATCTCAATGCATCGGTAACCCATATGGTCAAGCCGGACAGTAAACTGTCGATGAATTTCTATGCCGGTTCCGACTATATAGGATTTGAAAACAGCGTCAAGCAGGTCGCATGGTGGGATGGAGTTCGCTATACCGGCAATAACGGTTATGAAATCGACGTCAGATGGGGCAATATACTCGGTAACCTTGCTTGGATGAAGAAATTTTCTGTCGATCTACATCTGAATACATCTCTCTATTATACTAGAACAAACACGGACGTCAGCCTGTATGAGAATGAATGGAGCGCGGGAGAGTATGAGTTCTGGATTCAGGATGAGGGTATCAGAGAAAGTACCGTTTCAATTCTCCATGATGCCGGATTTAAAGCTGACCTTGACTGGATTCCGTCTGAATATCATCACCTTAGGACAGGAGTGTCATTGGTGGAGCATTTCTTCCGTCCATCCTCTAGTTCTTCCATTCTGAGGACTAACACAGATGAGAAAAAGAACATTGAGGATACAGACTCCTATTCTGTGGCGTATGATTCATTTGAGGCCTCATTATATGCCGAGGATGAATTGACACTGACCTCATGGATGAAGGCGAATATAGGTTTGCGTTATGTGCTCAATGCTCTTGAAGGGAATACTTATCATTCCCTCGAGCCACGTGCTGCCCTAAGGTTCCAGCTCGCGCCGAACATATCCGCAAAGATGTCATACACTGAGATGAGCCAGTTCACACATCTTCTTTCTGCTCACTATCTCGACATCCCGATGGCCACATGGCTCCCGTCGACGGAAAGCGTTGCTCCGATGCGGTCAAGGCAGGTGGCGGGAGGAGCATATTTCAATCTTCCACATAATCTCTATCTGAATGTGGAAGGATGGTGGAAGACCATGGATAACCTTTATGAGTATTGCGGCATCGACAGCATCTACCCTGACATGTCAGACTGGGAGAATGAGCTGATGCAGGGAAAGGGAAGGTCCTATGGTGCAGAGGTAGAGCTTGCATGGCGTACCAAGAGCACAGACATCTCTGCTTACTATACGCTTTCGTGGACGGAGAGATATTTTGAAGGATTTTGGCACAGCTGGTATCCTGCACGAAATGACAACCGTCACAAGTTCACGCTCAATGCAAGTCACCGCTTCAGCAAGCGTTTTGACATGTTCCTTGCCTGGAACTATCATACAGGAAACAGGATGACAGTCCCAACGCAGGAGATCGGATTCACGGAGTATTATGCCAGCCCGTACAATTATAAGCTCCCGGATTACCATCGCCTCGATCTTGGATTCAACTTCAGGAAGACCACCAAGAGAGGAAACGAGAGCATCTGGAACCTTAGCATCTATAATGCTTATTGCAGGATGAATCCGATGTTTGCCCAGTATGATCACTATAAAAACGTGATAGATTGGAATACTGGTGAATATGAAGATAAGATTACATTCAAGACAATGGCGGCAATTCCAATCATTCCGACATTTGGTTATACTTTAAGATTTTAGTGTATGAGAAAATATATATTACTGTTGTTGCTGATCCTCGTTTCATGCGAGCGTGATGCCAAGTTCAATCCGGATGATACCGGAAAGATATACCTATATGGAATCGTGTCTGATGGCAGGGACGATTTGATCAAGGTCAATGTCTCCCGTCCGGTGTTCGGTGTGGAGGCAGCCATGCCTGAAGATGTAAGCATTACGCTTGAAGCCGACGGAAATGAAGTAGAACTGACCCGCGATGTAGAATATGTTTCAAGTGGAGACGGTGAGATCGCCTATCTAGTCAATGAACCTTTTGCATCGGGACAGAAACTGACCATAAGGGCGGAATCAGCAGGGCTTCCGTCAGCAGAAGCTGTGACAGTGATTCCTGAGCCTCTTCCGGAGTTCGCTGTAAGTCATTCTGTAGAAGAAAGCTATAGGGTAAAGGATGGTGATCTGCTATACGGCACATTCTCTACTTTATCCAAGTTCCATGTTGTGATTGATGAAGAGTTTTCTAAAGATGCATTCTATGGAGTCCAGGTTTTGAAAAAGAAGCAGATTGAGGTTGTTGGTACTCTGGAAGACCCGATTGATGAGAGTCTCTATGGCAATGAAGAATATGACAACATTTACGAATATCCGGTAATGACAGAACTATCATCAGTCAAGCATGAGATAATCATAGACCATAATGGTGGTGAACTGCTTGTGGCAGAGATGATTGACGAGGATGGTAAGATGGCTTTTGATGTGTATGTTGATAACGAGCCAAGGTATATGACCAATGCAGAGTGGCATGGTGATGAACTGGTATACGCCTGCTATGAGTATTATGAATACAAGATCAAAGTGTTCAGAATACCCCATGAGATGTACCATAGCTTAAGGTCTGAGTACATAAAAGAAAATTCCGATGCGCCGCTTCATCTTGGATTTTCTCCGGTGACGTATGCATACACCAACGTGAAAGGAGGCTTGGGAATGTTTGCGGCAGTGACATCAAGTGAAACAGAATGGATTGACTATAATTGATCATGAAGAAGATTTTATATATGGCTTTGTGTGCCAGCTGCCTGCTGTCCTGCAGCGAAGATATATGGATAGAGGACCTGACGGAAATGGAAGAGGATAAGATCAGGGGAAGATATGAACTTGCCTCTGCCGTATGGGAAGGCGAACCGATAGACTTGAATGATGACGGTGTCGCCACGAATGACTACCTCGAAGAGTTTGGCGGCAATGGATCAGAATACCAGTCTACTTTTAAAGAAAACATAACCATAGGTATTCCTTATACATGGATACATGGTTATGGAGAGTGGAGATATGTTGAAAAATCCACCCATTATCTGCGCGCCAGATATGATGTTCTTATACAGGACAATCAAGCTGTAACGAAGTTTGATTTTCGTGGAGAACTGTATGACTTCACATTAATCGAAAACGGCTTGGTCTCATTCAGGAAAGAGATGACTGTCCATAAAGGCAGCGGTGAAGATATAGCAGAATGGAGTGCTCCGGTCCTGTTTACCTTCACAAGATTTGAATACCGAAGATAAGGATGTCTGTTTAACGCTATATGTTACGCCTCAGGATAGAACTTGGAAGCTACCGGAAGGCCTGAAGGGATCACGAAATGGTGACCTTCGTCCTTCCAGCGGTCCTCGTCCCATTCCGGACTGATGTAATCGCCTGCATGGTCGGCCACGAACGAGAGGTAGGTGATCTCGAAACCCTGGGCAAGGTACTGGGCCTCATAGAAGGTCTGTACCTCGAAGAGGGCATCCACAGCATCGCGTCCGCAGAGCGAAGAAAGACCGCTCTCATAGAGACGCTCACGGTCAGCGCCGTAGATGTCTGTAGCGCATGCAAGGATCTCAAGGGAGTTCTGCTCTGCCATGGCACGTGAATACTCATGGAGGTAACGGCTGTCGGTCTTCAGATGGACAATGCCGCCGGTCTTGAGGAAGTGGCGGTAACGGTTCATGAAGAGAGGAGCTGTGAGGCGCTTCTTCTCACGTCCAATCTGCGGATCCGCGAATGTGATCCAGATCTCGGAAACCTCACCCTCGGCAAAGAGGGACTCGATGAACTCGATGCGTGTACGGAGGAAACCGACGTTCTTAAGTCCATGTTCCTCAGCGTATTTCGCACCCTTCCACAGACGTGCGCCCTTGATGTCGACGCCGATGTAGTTGAATGACGGATTCCTCTCCGCCAGGTCTACGGTATAGTCACCCTTTCCACATCCGAGCTCCACGATGATGGGATTGTCGTTTCCGAAGAAATCACGGCCCCAGTTGCCCTTGAGCGGATGGTCACAGTTCAAGACCTCAGACGTAGCCGGCTGCACCAGACATCTGAAGGTCTCGTTTTCCTTGAATTTACGAAGTTTGTCTTTTCCCATAGGATTCAGTTGATTCAGGACTTCTTTTCGGTATTCTTCGGCTTGTTGCCATGTCCATGGCCATGTCCGCCGCGACCGCCTCTGCCGCCACGTCCGCCCTTGCCCTCGTGACCGCCCTTGGCGTTCTGAGGTTCCTTGGCTCCCTGACCCGCACTCTGACCTTCCTGACCTGCATTCTGAGCGCTTGCGTTGTTCTGTCCGCCGCCCTTTCCGCTGCGTGACTTCTTCTTTTTCTTGCGCTTGCGGGCCTCATCGAAACGGTTGATCGCATCATCGCCGACCGCAGTCACGAACTCAGGAGCCACAGGAGACGCATCGTCCTTGAGCGACGAAGGCTTCTCGCCGTTGCGGTTCATCCTGATGATGTCCCATACATCCTCGGCATAGAGAGGATAGAGGTTCGCAAGTGACTGAGGGTCATACGAGAAGTACATGATCTCACGAAGGATGTCGGTCTTCATCAGGTATGCAAGTCCATCCTCAAACTCGAGAGGATTGTAAACCTTTGGAATGCGTGACTGAGCGTCCATGTATGCCGCAGTCTCGTAGTTCAGACAGCACTTGAGCTTGCCACACTGACCCGCGAGCTTCTGAGGGTTCAGCGAAAGATCCTGGCAGCGTGCTGCAGAAGTCGTAATCGACTGGAAACTTGAAATATAGTTAGAGCAGCAGAGCTCACGTCCGCAGACGCCGAGGCCTCCGATGAGACCAGCCTCCTGACGTGCTCCGATCTGCTTCATCTCGATCCTGATACGGAACTCTTCGGCGAACACCTTGATGAGCTGACGGAAGTCCACGCGACCGTCTGCAATGTAGTAGAAGATGGCCTTGGTTCCGTCGCCCTGGAACTCCACGTCTCCGATCTTCATGTCAAGACCGAGTTCCGCCGCAATCTGTCTCGAACGGATCATGGTCTCATGCTCACGGGCAATTGCCTCCTGCCATTTCTCGATATCGAAGAGCTTTGCCTTGCGGTAGATCTTCTTGAACTCGAAGTTCTCCGGATTCACCCTCTTGCACTTCATCTGTCTGCCCACGATAGGACCCTCGAGGGTCACGATACCAAGGTCATGGCCGTTTGCAGCCTCGGCAATGACAAGGTCACCTGTCTTGATGCTCTGGCCCGACGCATTGCGGTAAAGACCCTTTCTGGTGTTCTTGAAGCGCACTTCGAAATAGTCCCTGTACTGCTCCTGGTTGATGCCCGCAAGCCAGTCATAGACCTCGAGCTTGCAGCATCCCTGACGATATGTACAGTCGAGCTCCCCTGTCTCGGAGCGCTCCACTACACATCCGCGTGAGCAGTCATATCTCCTTGATTCTGATGATTCTGTCATATACTTAAAAACATACGGTTGACAAGGTCGCAGAACAGGATCTTGGAATTCACGTTCCTGTCTATCATATATGCAACCTTCTCTATATTGGTTATTGTCTTAGAGCAGAACTTCCTGCCGCATTTCTGTGCCATTTCGGCATAGAAGGCTTCCTCCTCTTCAGGCACGCCGGCCAGCTGAGGCAGTTTCTGCTGAAGCATGAATATCTTTCTGATGCATTCTCCCGCAAAGGTACAAAAAGCTTTCTGTTTTTCACGCGACTCCAGCGAGGCTATGGCTTCGCCGCAATCGAGGGCAGACGAAAGGTCGCGGCCCACAAGGGCACGCATCAGGTCGGCGAACATGTCCATGAACCTGTTGTATTCCTCCTTGTCTCCGATCATGCTCAGGGCCACTCCGACGCTTCCTCCTGAAAGGGCTGCCTTGGCCTGGGCCTCCGACGGAGCCACTTCCATCTTTTCTTCAAGCACCGCCTGGACCTGTTCCTTTTCCAAAGGCAGGACCCTGAGGCTCTGGCAACGCGAAAATATGGTCTGGAGCACCTTCTCCGGGGCATGTGTAATGAAAAGGAACACAGTCTTGACCGGCGGTTCCTCCACCATCTTCAAAAGCCTGTTGGCAGTCTCCTGGTTCATCTTCTCCGGGAGGTAGAAGATGACAGCCTTGTACCCGTCGGCAACCGCCGTGAGGGACAGCTTGCTGATTATGGACTTCGCCTCTGCCACAGCGATAAGTCCTGTCTTGCTCTCGATGCCGATGGCCTTCTGCAGGTCTGCTTCCAGGAAATACGGATTAGAGAGCACGAGCTCACGCCAGTATCTTATATACGACTCGGACGTAGGCTTGTCATCCGAGGCCTTAGGTCCCTTGTTTACAGGGAATACATAATGTACATCCGGATGGATGAGCTTGGACATCTGCCGGCATGAAGGACATTCACCGCACGAGTCGCCGTCCTTCGGATCAGTACAGTTCAGGTACTGGATGTATGCCAGGGCAAGAGGAATGGCACCACAGCCCTCATTTTCATAAAAGAGCATGGCATGCGCGACCCTGCCGCTGTCCGCCATTGAGGTCAGGGCATCGACCGCACTTCTGTTTCCTATGATGTCTGCAAATCTCATTAACTTATTCTTTCAGCCGTAAAGTATGCAAGTTCCACAAGGCTCTTCCTTGCCACAGTGTCAGGAAGCGGTTCCAGAGCCTCTACAGCCAGGTTTACATAGTGGTTGAGCTGCTCGACTGCATATTCGACGCCGCCGTTCTCCTTCACAAAGGCCACGATTTCATCCCTGTACTCAGGATGTCCCGGAATGTCCGACACCATTTTCCTGATTCCGGCTGCAGTCTCCGCATCGGCGCCGGCAAGGGCTCCAAGCAGAGGCATGGTGATCTTCTGTTCAAGGATGTCAGCGCCAAGCGGCTTTCCTACGGCCTCAGTTCCCGCATAGTCAAGGATGTCATCCTTGATCTGGAATGCGATTCCGAGCATCCTTGCATAATCCGTAGCCGCCTTGTACATCCTTTCGTCCGCTCCTACCGAAATCGCAGCGGATGCGCAAGCCGCCTCAAAAAGGGATGCGGTCTTGCTGTATATGATTCTGAGATAATCGTCCTCGTCCGTATCTCCGAGCTGGGCCTTCTGCAGCTGAAGCATCTCACCTTCGGCAAGGTCGCTGAGGGTCTTGGAGAATATCCTCATGACATTCGAATTGTCATCAGAAGCCTCGAGGATAAGTTCCATGGCCTTCACGAGCCAATAGTCGCCGACCAGTACCGATACTGCCGGTCCCATGAGAGACATGATGGTTGGCGCTCCCCTGCGCTTCTCGCTTCCGTCCGCCACGTCATCGTGGAGAAGGGTCGCATTGTGCAGGAGTTCGGATGCCGCCGCATAGTTTACGGTAGCACCGTTCACCTCTCCGCCTGAACATGCCTTCGCCATAAGCAGGGACAGCATCGGACGAAGCTGCTTGCCCGAATGGGAAAGAATGGACTCATTCGTAGAGTTGAGCAGGTTTATGTCGCTCATGAGGGCGCCTGTCATGCGGTTCTTCACCGCCTGCCAGTCAGCACCGAGATATTCCTGTATAGCCTTTATATCCATTCTATTCCTCCAACATGTCCAGAAGTTCCTCCGGAGTATCTGCAAAATAAATCTTCGACATGGTCTCTTCCGAGAGCATCTTCTCCTTCACATAATGCTGGAGCAGCCGTCTGAAAGGTTCATAGAAGCCCTCATGATTGAGCATCAGGATCTTTCCAAAGTATCTCTTGAGATGGACAAGCGCGAAGGTATCCACAACCTCGTCAAGGGTTCCGATACCGCCCGGCAAGGCCACAACTGCACAGGTTCCGTCCCTGAGCAGGATCTTCCTTTCCGCCATAGTATCCGTCCATATTACCTCGGTAAGGTAAGGATATACATACTGTTCCATGAAACGTGGAATAACGCCGAGATGCCAGCCTCCCATCGAAGCCAGCTCATCCGACACCTCACCCATCGTGCCCTTTATGGTACCGCCGGTAACAATGCCGTATCCACGCAACGAAGCCGCCCTGACGAACTCGCGGGCGACCTTGTTGTACTTTGGATCTATTTCAAAACTTGCGGAACAGAAGACCGCTATCTTTCCTTTCATCTGAAATCCTAGAAGAAATAAGTGAGTGAAACTGAAACGCCTCCGAAATTAGGGTTCTCGGCATTGAGTTCACTGAGCTTGAGAGTCTCCTTGATGTCACCCCAGCCCTTGACATTGTAAAGAGGTCCGAAATTCCAGTTGTATCTCGCAACAACACGGAACTTCCACACATCGATTCCGCCACCAAGTCCAAGTCCGTACTCGAGCCTGTTCTTTCCGTCCCAACTTCCGTCAGTGAAGGAAACAAGGCCTGCGATATCAGCCCTGAAGTCGTTTGTAAGGGCATATCCAACATAAGGAGTCACATCGACGAACGGTCTGAAGATAAGAAGATCCGGTCCCCACTGAAGGGAAACAGGAAGTTCAAGATATCCCATGGACTGCGTAGCAAAGTCTGTGATGTCCATCACCTTCTCGTTGTATATGAGCGAAGGCTGGATTGAGAATCCCAAAGGAAGGTCAAAGGCACCCGTAAGGCCCACATTCCAACCTGTCCTGGTCTCTCCGCTTACTTCCACGAACTTGGACGTATTGAATCCAAGACCGGCTGTAACGCCCCATCTGCTCACGGCATTTGCCGACACCGAAGAGAGCACGATGGTCATAACCAGTGCCAAAAGAAACTTTTTCATATTTTAAAGGCTTAAGACAATTATGCCAGCGCGTCAAGCTTTGCTGTAAGTTCTGCCTTGGTGATGACGCCTACATGTCTGTCAACAAGTTCACCGTTCTTGAAGAAGAGAAGAGTCGGGATGCTTCTGATGTTGTAGTTCATCGGAGCGTCCTCGCAATCGTCCACGTTGCATTTGCAGATGAGAGCCTTGCCCTCATATTCAGCCGCAACCTCATCGATTACCGGCGCGATAGCCTTGCAAGGGCCACACCATGTTGCCCAGAAATCCACAAGCACAGGCTTGTCTGTATTCAATGTCTCTGCGAAATTCGCATCTGTAATTACATGTGCCATAGTATAAAAAATAAATATTCCAGTCGCAAATATAAAGATTTACGACTGGAATTACAATATTGATACCTATTAAAAACTAATAGTACTTTTCTACGTTCCAAGCAAAGGCTCTGATACCGAGATCAGGGGTCTCCTCGTCCATTGTGCGGAGTTTTGCAAGGATATCATCCACCTTCTCATCCGGTACGAAAGTGAGGATGGCGTTGTTCATTGTTGGCCAGGCGTGGTTTCCGAGATGAGGCAGACCCTCATATCCTCCCCTGCCGGCGATGTCCTGCCACATGGTGAAGCCTCTGCAGCCCATTTCCTCGAGGGCATCGGCGATCTCCATGTTGTATGCCTGGTCGTATGCTATGAAAATTGATTTCATGATATTCAGCTTTTAAAAGTAAACACTATGCCTTCTTTGCGGCTTTGCGGGCTGCACGACGCTCCTGCCATGAAGACATCGAAGCGTAGACTGTAGGGATGATGACGAGGGTCACGAGAGTCGAAATCGAAAGACCCCAAGCCACTACCATACCGAGCGAACGCCACATCTCTGAACCCTCACCAGTGCCGACAGCCATAGGGATCATACCGAGGACAGTCGTAAGGGTTGTCATGAGGATCGGACGGAGACGTGATTTCGCCGCAATCACAGAAGCTTCCACAACGCTCTTGCCTCTCTCACGCATGAGGATGGTGTAGTCGATGAGCACGATACCGTTCTTCACCACGATACCCATGAGGATGAGGATACCGATCATACCCATCGCACCGAGAGGTGTTCCTGTAACGAAGAGTCCGAGGAGTACACCTACGAACGCGAACGGAATCGAGAACATGATCACGAATGGGCTCATGAACGACTCGAACTGCGATGCCATCACGATGTACACGAGGATGATGATCATGACGAGGAGGAGGATGAGGTCACCGAACATGTCCTTCTGATCCTCGTATGTACCGCCTACCTTTGTCGATATCTCTGATGGAAGCACCATGCCTGCGAGGATTTCATCTGTTGCCTCTACCGCATCTGAAAGTGCCACTTCGTCGGCAACCACACCTGAAACGGTGATGAGACGCTCACGGTTCTTTCTCGAGATCGAAGGAGGAGTAAGAGACTCCACAACGGTTCCGAGGTCCTTGATGCGGACGCCCTTGCCCATGTTGTTGTAGATGAGGATGTTCTCGATGTCCTCGATGCCTGTACGGAACTCAGGAGCATAACGTACGCGGATGCTGTACTCGTCTCCGTCCTCACGGTAATATGACATTGTAGATCCGTTGATTGCCGCGCTGAGGTATGATGCTGCAGTCGTGCTGTTAAGGCCGTTTACAGCGAGTTTCTCGCGGTCGAAGTCCACCTGATACTCAGGAGTGTACTCGTCACGGCTGAGAAGTACCTGTGCGAACACGCCTGATGCAAGCATCTTCTGCTGGGCTTCCTTCGCAACGAGGTCGGTAGTCTCGAAGTCATATCCGTAGATCTCGAGGTCGACTGTCGAAGCACCACCCATACCGCCTTGTCCACCTTCGGTAACGCGAACCTTCTTGAACTCAGGGTAATCGGCGAGGATTCCTCGTACGACGTCTGCGATCTCGGCCAATGAGCGCTCACGGTCTTCCATACTTCCGATGTTGATGTTGTATGAAACGACGTGTGTACCGTTGGTCTGCATTGCAGCGAACGAGTTGTCCGAGTCAGCCTGACCGAGTGAATAAGAGCAGTTCACGATCTCCGGAATCGCCGCAGCGAACTTCTGGTGGATCTCATGTCCGAGTGCCCTTGTCACGTCCTGGCCTGTTCCGGCTGGAAGCTCGAGCTGTACTGTGATACGTCCGTCGTCGCCCTTAGGGAAGAACTCTGTCTTCATTACAGGGGCGATACCGCCTACTGTACCCACGAATATGATGAGGGATACTACGACCACGATTGTCCTGTGGTTGAGACACCAGTTGATGAGACGTGCGTAGCCAGCTGAAATCAGGTCGAGGAATCTGTTGAATGTTCCGAAGATGAGGTCATGAAGCTTGCCATGCTTAGGCTTGAAGCGCAGATACTGCGAACAGAGCATAGGAATGAGCGTAAGCGCACCTACTGTCGAAACGATCATGATGATGCTGGTGATCCATCCGAGCTGCTTGAACATGAGACCTGCCATACCCTTGATCATTGTCAACGGGAGGAACACGGCAAGCATTGTGAGCGTCGAAGCGATAACCGAGATACCCACCTCCTGGGTCGCATGCACGGCTGCCTCCTTCGGTTTCGCACCTCTTTCGAGATGTGTCGAGATGTTCTCGAGTACCACGATGGCGTCGTCCACAACCATACCGATGGCGATCGAGAGCGATGACATCGACACGATGTTCAATGTATTTCCTGTTGCCCAAAGGTACATCAGGGATGCAAGGAGGGAAATAGGAATCGCAAGCACGATGATGAATGTCGCACGCCATCTTCCGAGGAAGAGGTAAACGACGAGCATCACGATGAGGAAGGTAACGATGATGGTCTCCTTCAATGAGTTGAGTGTATTGAGGATGTTGTCCGAACCATCGACTACGGTTCTGATCTTGATGTCTGAAGGAAGGCCCTTCTCGATGTCCTTCATTGCCTTCTTCACACCCTTGATCACGTTTACGGTGTTGGCGTCAGCCTGCTTCTGAATAACGATCTGAGCACCCTGCACACCGTTGATGTATGACTCCTGATATCTCTCCTCAACTCCGTCAACGACTCTTGCAACGTCGCGGAGGTAGATGGTCCTGCCGTTGACATGAGCGACAACGACATTGAGCATTTCCTCTGCAGAGTTGAATTCCTTCTCTACACGGAGTGCATATGCATTAGATCCGATATCGATTGTTCCTGAAGGCACGTTCTTGTTTTCTGCGGCGAGAATCTGCGAGATTCCAGCCACTGTAAGTCCATAAGCCTCAAGCTTGTTAGGGTCGCAATATACCTGGATCTCACGCTGAGGAGCACCTGCAATCGATACTGTACCTACGCCAGATACACGTGCGAGAGGTGTCGCAACCTTCTCATCAAGGATCTTGTCAAGAGCCTGGTAGCTTTCGTCCGCGGTAGCCGCCATGATCATGATAGGCATGTCGTCTGCGCTGAACTTGAAGATGACAGGAAGTGTCGCTCCGTCAGGAAGTACCGAGTTCACCATGTCGAGCTTGTCACGTACGTCGTTGGTTGCAACGTCGATGTCCACGCCCTCGATGAATTCGAGAGTGATGAGCGAAATGTTCTCCTTAGATGTGGACGTCATGTCCTTGAGGTCGCTCACACCGTTCAGGGAGTTCTCGAGCACCTTCGTAAGGTTGGTCTCGATATCCTCCGCACTGGCTCCCGGATACGAAGACATGACCATGACCACGTTCGCATCGAACTTAGGGAACCTGTCCAAAGATATGTTAATCAGCGAGAAAA
>JAZRLI010000025.1:0-12121 GCA_045646785.1 Candidatus Cryptobacteroides sp.
CAGGCATGTGCTGAATGCCGTGGCACAGTGGAAGGGATTCAGCGCAGCTGTTACCCTGCAGAGCGGACATTGGGAAAACGGTGCGGCGGAGACGTACCCGATGCATGTACCGGGCGCAGAATGGACAGCGGACTATTTCTCTGGCGTGAACAACTACCACATGCCGACAGTCTTCCGCCTCGACCTCGGCTACATGTTCTCGTTCGAGACCGGAAAGGTGAAGCACGACGTGAACGTCGGAGTATGCAACGCGACAAACCACTTCAACCCGTTCATGCTCTACTTTGATGCTGCAACCGAGGGCTGGAAGATGATTGCATTGCTTCCTATCCTTCCTAACTTCAGCTACAGAATCAGCTTCTAACATGAAATTTTTAGCCCGCATAATCATATTTGCGATCATCTCGCTCGCATGCCTGACCTCATGTGTCAGGGATGTGATTCTTGATGCGAAAGAGACTCCTCAGGTGGTTGTGGAGTGCATTTTAAGTGATGATCCCATACAGATATTGAATCTCTCTTTCACGAAAGGTGCGTCCCTTTCCGAAGTTCCTGCATTGACTGAAGCGAAGGCTATACTGTATGAAAAGGATGTGCAGGTAGGCGAATTCACAAGGCAGGAAAGCGGAGAATGGACATTGGAATATGCTGCGGTGCCTGGGCTTAAGTATCGTCTTGAAGTGCAGGTTCCCGGATATTCCATTATTTATGCCGAGCAGGAGATGCCACAGGAGCATGCGCCTCTCTGCGCCAAGGAATATACTCATTTCGCCGGTTATATAGAACCATGGTCCGGATGGGAGATTGTGTGGGATCCTGCCGGTGACTGGTATAATGAGGTATGGCCATCTGATGAATCATATCCTCCGTATGAGATCTTCTATATTATGTATCTCAATTCTATGCCTGCATGGATATATGCAATGGACTATAATAAGGATAGCGGCCGTCATGAGCCTGTTGAGCTTATCTGTACGAATGCAGTGACTACGATGATGAATAATGCAAGCTATGGATATGAGCCCCCTCAGTTGGATATTCCAAATCCATATAAGTTCAATGAGCAATCTCCTTTTCAGGAATACAAAGATTCATTCTATGCTGCCCATCAGATGGAACTTTATCCGTCACTTGCAGGTATGCCTATGTATAAGTCATATATAAGGCTACCGGAAAATAGAACCCAGGTATTTTATCTGTCTGGAAACTTCAGCGGAGACTATTGTGAGAAAGGTACCGGAAATTGGGGATTTGCCGAAGATACGGATGATAAGGGATATATTCTCTGCATAACCCCGTCACGTGATTATGACAGATATCTGCAGGAAGCGTATAGATATATTGACATACAGCAATCGACATCCATGCCTGACATCTATCTCCGAGACAATATCTTTTCTAACATAAACGGCGGAGCAGGCATCTTCGGTGCCAGGATCTCGCGCAAATACCCATGGGCGCGGACATATACATATATAGATTCCGGTGTTCCTAGAAGGAATTTTACTCCAGATGGATACAGCGATCCTCGAAACAAGAAATAAATTACATGGCAGTTATAAAGTAAATGGAAGAGCAGGAACTGGCATTACGATGCGCACGAAAAGACAGGGCGGCACAACGAGAACTTTATGAAGAATATCGTTCCCGGATTCTTGCTTTGTGCCGTCGCTATGCCGAGAATCCTGCAGACGCCGAGGATCTGATGCAGGATGCATTCATCAAGATATTCAAGGTCATCGGCAACTTCAAATGGACACGTCCCGGTTCGCTGTACTCATGGATGTCTCGTGTTTCAATCAACCTTGCTTTCGATACGGCCAAACGTCGCAGGAGACTCGCAAGTCAGTTGGTGGATGTGGACAACCTTGGAGAAGACATTCCGGAGGAACCTGCCTATAATGAAACGGCATCCGTACCTTCAGAAGTGCTGAACGAGATGATAGAGTCCCTTCCGGAGGGTTATCGTACCGTATTCAGACTGTACTGCATAGACGGTCTTTCCCATCGCGAAATCGGCGAACTTCTCGGCATCAAGGAAAAAAGTTCATCTGCCAGCCTGTCCAGGGCCAAGGCAATGCTCGCTGAGGCAATCAGGCAGTACTGGCGCTATCTTGACGATGATGCGTCACCGGAGGGATGGACGCTTATCCTCAGAAAGATGCGTAGAGCAGAAATCACTCGCAGTATCATATTAGTCCTGGCACTCCTCATACCTGTGACATCTATGTTGCTTTGGATGCTTCCTCATCAAAGCCAAAACTATGTCGAACCGTACATTTCAGAGGTCGATGCAGAACATCCGGCAGTCATCATTCCTCATACGCTCCAGAGTCCTCGTGTCCTTGCTGACAGGACAACGGTCATTACGGACGCCCCATCCGACATTCAGGACAGTATCCCTGATACCTATAGTGATGCTCCAGGAATTTCAGATTCCGGTTCTGACGGATGCGACACTATCGATCCAAATGAACATGACTATAGTCCTTCCATGAATGAAACATTCATGGGAGACGACTTCCCTATCCTTCCGGAAAAGACACGCCGTTCGCGTCCGAAGGTGTCGTTCAGCCTCAGAGCGGGATCAGGATCCGGCCGCAGGAATGAAAAGGTTACACTGGAATCATCGCCATATATTGCCGCGGTGACATATATGAACGTGATTGACCCAAGCGACCGTCCTGCCTGGGCATCAAATTCCGGCAACGCTATTCCATGGTTTGATGAATACACATCCAAGAGTGAAGAGGCGGCAAATGATGCTGCTGAAGTTGTGGGAAATGATGCTGAAAACCATTACCTACATGACCTTCCGATAACCTTCGGACTTAGCGCTCGCATCGACCTTAACTCCAGATTCGGTGCGGAATGTGGAATCGAATACACTTACATGCATTCAAGTGTCGAGACTGAAAAAGAAAAACTTTCTCAGACCCTGCATTTCATAGGTATTCCAGTACGATTTGACACTCGGATATTGTCATGGAAAGGGTTCGACCTTTATGCAGGATTGGGCATAAAGGCGGAAAAGTGCATCGCCGCATCCCTTGGCCAGGTCAAGTGCGAAGAAATAAGCCTGCAATGGTCAGCAGGGGCATTTGCAGGCTTACAGTACAGCATCGGCAGACGTACACATCTGTATTTTCAGCCAGACCTCTCCTACTACCTTACCAAAACCGACCTGATCACTTACCGGACAGAGAATCCGATGACATTTTCCTTGAATGCAGGAATTCGTTTTGATCTTTGAAAGCAGTATATTTGCATATCGCAAGTTATATAAGTAAAACACTTAAATTCCATTACTTATGAAACGTACGCTTATACTGATTGCGCTCTGCACATTCGCATTTGCCGCAACATCATGCAGAAAGGACGACGGAACAATCCATACGCCCGACAACGACATGTCTGTAACTGCAAAGGTCACAATAACCAAGGATGGTTCCAATGACAAAACCGTGACATTATTCAAAGAGATGGCAGTCTACAGGGAAAGTTCCATGGAAGGCAAGTCTTGGCTCACTGCGCTCAGCGGAGGCAAGATGGTTTATGATGCATTCATGCTCAGCATTTACTTTGACTGCATAGACAATCTGAATGTCGGCGATACGATAATCCCTTCAAGATGCATGTTCTCTTTCTTTTATTCCAGCGACAGTAATGCAACCACACATGAGTACGAGGGTACCATTTCGCTCGCAGACAAAAGTGCAGAACAGGTCATCATACATTTTGACAATGTAAAATTCACCTGCTCATTCGGAGAATATATCATTGACGGATACCTCAATTGCCCTCTCTACGAAAGATACGACACCCAGGACGAATAATAAGGCTATATCCAGAACATACGAAAAATGCCCGGCCGGTGCCGGGCATTTTTTATTACTTCACGCTGAACTTGTAGATGCAGCGGTGTGTGTAAGTCTCACCTGGGCGGAGGAATGCCGATGGCCACTCCGGCTTGTTTGGTGAATCAGGATAGAGCTGAGTCTCGAGGCAGACAGCCGCTCTTCTTGGGTAGTATGTACCGTGCTTTCCTGCAACCTCGCCTGTAAGGAAGTTACCAGTGTAGACCTGGATACCCGGCTGGTCTGTGTAAACATCGAGAACGATGCCTGTAGATGGGCAAGAAAGGGTTGTGCATACCTTGGTGATGTCACCTGCAGTGTTGAGTACCCAGTTGTGGTCGAAACCAGCACCGAGAACAACCTGCTCATAGTCAGACTCAATGTCCTGAGCGATCACCTTAGGAGTGCGGAAATCCATTGGAGTACCCTCGACTGAAGCGAACTCGCCTGTAGGGATGAGGATGTCGTTTGCAGGAGTGATCACGTCTGAAGCGATGTAAAGGACGTGGTCAGTCGCCTCCTGGTCGTGCTTTCCTGAAAGGTTGAAGTATGAGTGGTTTGTCATGCTCAATACTGTAGCCTTGTCAGTAGTACCTCTGTAAGAGATGTCGATAGCGTTGTCGTCAGTAAGCTTGTAAGTCACGACTGCTGTAACTGTACCAGGGAAACCGTTGTCACCGTCTGGAGAAACGATTGTAAGCTCGATAGTCTGAGCATCGATCTGGTTAGCCTCATAAACCTGATACTGCCAGCCTGTAGGACCGCCGTGAAGGCAGTTTGTACCGTCGTTCTGCATGAGCTGTACAGTCTCGCCGTCGAGCTCATACTTACCGCCTGCGATACGGTTTGCATAACGTCCGATTGAAGCACCGAAGTCGCTTGACTGAGTCATGTAGTCATTGATGTTGTCGAAACCGAGGACTACGTCAACCATGTTGCCGTCCTTGTCCGGAACCATCACTGAAACGATACGGCCACCGAAGTTGGTTACGCACACCTCCATGCCGTTGGCATTCTTCAATGTATAGAGTGCTGTTGCCTTTCCGTCCTTCTCGCCTACGAAAGCCTGAGGATCGAGACCTGAAAGGGTAAGTGTCTGCTTTTCAGCGCAAGCAGACATGCAGAGGGCAGCCATGGCTACCCCTGCAAGTGTCTTGAAAATTCTTTTCATCTGTTTAATCATTATTTAGCTACTTCCTCGCAATATGCACCAAGCTTGAGATAACGCTGGTAAACCTCGTCGTAAATCTTTACCTGGTCAGGCTCTGGGAAGTATTCCTTAGCGAAACCTGAATTCATTGCATCCTGAGCATCAGCCACTGTCGCATATGCACCTGCAGCTGTTGCAGCAAACATTGCAGCACCGAGAGCACAAGCCTGGTCTGTGTTGCAGACCTTGATAGGCATATTGAGAACGTTCGAGAGTGTCTGCATTACGAATGGTGACTTGAGAGCGATACCGCCGATACCGATCACGTCGTTGATGCGCATGCCCTCCGACTTGAATCTCTCTACGATTGCACGTGAACCGAATGCTGTAGCCTCAACAAGCGCACGGAAGATCATAGGAGCTGTAGTACCGAGGTTGATACCGCTGATCGCACCCTGGAGAAGCTGGTTTGCATCCGGAGTACGACGACCGTTCATCCAGTCTGTAGCCACTACAGAGCTTTCGCCTGCAGGAATCTTCATAGCCTCAACAGTAAGGGCTGGGATGATCTTGTCGCAAGCCTTCTCGAGTTCCTCACCCTCAAGACCTGAAACGTTCTTGAGCGGCCACTCAAGTACACGGCGGAACCATGCATAGATGTCACCGAATGCAGACTGACCAGCCTCGAGACCGATCATGCCCGGCATTACAGAGCCGTCCACCTGACCGCAGATACCTCTTACGAGCTTGTCGCCAAGTTCCTCAGGAGATACTGTCATGATATCGCAAGTAGATGTTCCGATAACGCGTACGAAAGTATTGTTCTTTGCACCTGCTCCGATGGCACCCATATGGCAGTCGAATTCGCTGCCGGCAACAACTACGTCTGTAGAGAGGCCAAGACGCTCAGCCCACTCAGGGCAAAGCTTGCCTACAGGCTTCTCTGCTGTAGTTGTCTCTGAATAGAGACGGTCGCGGAATCCTGCGAGAACAGGATCGATGCTGCAGAGGAACTCCTCAGAAGGAAGACCGCCCCACTTTGCATGCCACATGGCCTTATGACCTGCTGCACAACGGCTGCGTGGAACCTCGTCGAGGTTCTTTGCACCGATAAGAAGAGCCGGCATCCAGTCGCAATGCTCTACGATAGAGTATGCAGCCTCACGTACAGATGCGTCCTCACGGAGAACGTGGAGAGCCTTGGCCCAGAACCACTCTGATGAGTAGATACCACCCTCATATGCAGTGTAATCTATCTCGTTCGCATGAGACTTCTCATTGATTTCAGCAGCCTCCTTTACAGCAGTGTGGTCCTTCCAGAGGACGAACATTGCGTTAGGGTTCTCGGCAAACTCAGGCTTGAGAGCAAGAGGTGTACCATTTTCGTCAGTGAATACCGGAGTAGAACCTGTTGTATCGAAGGCGATACCGATCACGTTCTCGGCTGTGCCTGCAGGACAAGCTGCAAGAGCCTCCTTTACAGAGCCTTCAAGCACCTCTATATAATCAAGAGGATGCTGACGCCACTGGTTTGCAGAAGGTACGCAGTACATGCCCTTCTTCCAGCGAGGATAGTATTTGACAGCTGTTGCAAGGGTCTTTCCGTCAGCAACATCTACAACTACCGCACGTGCTGAATCTGAACCGTAGTCCAGACCGATAACATATTTAGTGTCTGCCATGATTACTTAAGCGCTTTGTTCAACATGTAGTAAACCTCGTTGATTCTCATATCTCTCTTGAAGTTAGAGATTGTTGTGTCGTCGTTGATTACGAGCATCTCGACGTCTGCGATCTCAGCATAGTCCTCCCAGTACTCGGTAGTGAGGTCATAAGAGAAGCTTGTGTGGTGTGTACCGCCGGCGAGCATCCATGCTGCAGCACCCACCTCGAAGCTTGGCTTAGGGATCCAGAGAGCGGATGCCACAGGAAGCTTAGGAAGCGGCTTTGACTCGATGCAACGTACCTCGTTCACGATGAGGCGGAAGCGGTTGCCCATGTCTACTACTGTAGCTGCAACGCCGTCACCGGTCTTGCTTGTGAACACGAGACGTGCAGTCTGTGTCTTGCGGACACCGATACCGAGGTGGTGTACCTCGAGCTTCGGCTTCTCAGCTGCGATTGCAGGGCTGATCTCGAGCATATGTGCCTGGAGGAGTGCAGAATTTGCACCGTCGAAGTGGATTGTGTAGTCCTCGAGGAATGATGAACCCTTAGGAAGGCCCTGTCCCATGTACCATGCAGTACGTACGAGAGCGGCTGTCTTCCAGTCACCTTCTCCACCGAAACCATAACCGTCAGCCATGAGGCGCTGTGAAGCAAGACCAGGGATCTGGTCGAAGCCCTTTCCTGTCTCCTCAACGTTCACGTCACCGAGGTCGTCGAAGTTAGATGTGAATGCCTTTGCACCGTAAGCCTCGAGAACGGCACGGAGAGTAAGCTCGGCCTTTGCAGAGTTCCATACCTTTCTGTAAGCCTCTGTAGCCTTGTCCTCAAGCTCAGGAGCATGGTCGTACTCGTTGAAGTAAACCTGTACGAGTTCGTCGACTGCCTTGTCCTCAACCTTCTCGAAGTAAGTCATAACCTCGCTGAAAGGTACATAGTCAACATGGAAACCGAAGCGGATCTCAGCCTCAACCTTGTCACCGTCAGTAACGGCCACGTTGTTCATCTGGTCTCCGAAACGGATGATCCTCATATCCTGTGAGTCAGCCCAAGCCGCAGCAACTCTCTGCCATACAGCGATGCGCTCGAGGGTCTTAGGGTCCTGCCAGTGACCTACAACGGTCTTGCGGCCCTTGCGGAGGCGTGAAAGGATGTGAGCATACTCTCTGTCACCATGAGCACTCTGATTGAGGTTCATGAAGTCCATATCCATTGTATCCCAAGGAATCTCCTTGTTGAACTGTGTGTGGAGGTGGAGGAGAGGCTTGCGGAGGATCTGCATGCCGTGGATCCACATCTTTGCAGGCGAGAATGTATGCATCCATGTGATTACACCGACGCACTTCTTGTCAGCCTCGGCTGCAGTCATGATGTCAGCAACTTCCTTTGAAGAGTTTGCTGTACCCTTGTAAACGACCTTGACAGGAAGGATGCCTGATGCGTTCATTCCCTCTACCATTGCTGATGAGTGGCCGTCAACCTGTACCACTGCATCACCTCCGTAAAGGAGCTGTGCTCCTGTTACGAACCATATCTCGTGATTTTCAAATGCTTTGATCATGATTTCAATATCAGTTTAAGTATTATTTCTTTTTCTGTCCGTAGTAAGCGTTAGGACCATGCTTACGGTTGAAGTGCTTCTCGATGAGAAGTTCGTTCATCGTAAGGTTAGGGTTCACGCCGAATGCGATATAGGCCATCTTGGCAACCTGCTCCATGACCACAGCGTTGTGGACAGCGTCGAAGCCGTCCTTGCCCCATGAGAACGGGCCGTGGTTCTTCACGAGCACGCCTGGAGTATGAACCGGATTGAGGCCCTCGAAACGCTTGATGATCACGTTTCCTGTCTCGAGTTCATATGCTCCCTTCACCTCTTCCTCAGTCATGCTGTCTGTGCATGGAATTGCGTTGTGGAAGTAGTCGGCGTGGGTTGTTCCGATGTTCGGAATGTCCATTCCTGCCTGTGCCCATGCTGTCGCATAGGTAGAGTGGGTGTGGACGACACCGCCGATTTCCGGCCATGCCCTGTAGAGGGCGAGGTGGGTAGGAGTGTCCGAAGATGGGTTGAGGTCTCCCTCGACGATGTTTCCGTCGAGGTCGACCACTACCATATCTGATGGTTTCATATTGTCATACGAAACTCCGCTTGGCTTGATGACTACAAGGCCGCTCTCACGGTCGATTGCAGACACATTGCCCCATGTGAAGATCACGAGGCCATGCTCTACGAGCTCAAGATTGGCTTTGCAGACTTTCTCTTTGAGTGCTTCCAGCATATCCTTATATGTTTAGAAGATTACCAGAGAGCAACGTAGAGAACTACGATGATGATACCGATTGCGAGAGCACCCCATGCATAAGTCTTGCTTGTCTCGAAGAGCTTGAGGTCAAGGCTTGTACCCTTAGGGTCGATCTTCTTGTCGTTTGCGTCAGACCAGAGCCATACAGCGTTGCATCCTACGATTACGCCGAAGAAGAAGAATGCCTGGAATCCGATATCGTTGAGATAAGCGATGAAGCTTGTCTCAGGAGTTGCAGTAGCAGGGAGGCAAGCACCCCAGATAGTAACCACAGCAGCGATCACAATGAAGAAGATGCCTGAGAAGCCGAGAATCTTCGCCCACTTGTTCATGGTCGCTCTGTCCTTCTGCTCAGGAAGCTCGCATGAAACGAACTTCTTGTCGATGAGGGAGATGATGATGAACATCGAAACGAGAATCATGAATACGTAACCTGCGCGGAGCTGGAAGGCAACCTGAGGCATTGTAAGCTTGAAGAGGACACCCATAGGGATTGTTGCGATTGCAGTCCATACTGCAGCCTTGTTGGAAGCACGCTTCCAGAGAAGGCCGAGACCGAATACGATCACGATACCTGGATAGATGAATCCTGAGTACTCCTGGATGTACTGGAACGCCTGGTCGAGACCGCCGAGGAGAGGCTTCACTGCGATAGCAGCGATAACGAGAGCAACAAGAGAAGTAAGACGACCGATGTTCACGAGGTTCTTGTCAGAAGCCTTAGGGTTGATGTACTTCTTGTAGATATCCATTGTGAAGAGAGTCGAAGTCGAGTTGAACATCGAAGCGAGTGACGAGATGATCGCCGCTGCAAGCGCTGCGAATGAGAGACCCTTCACTACAGGAGGTGCGAAGTTGCGGATGAGCCATGGATAAGCGTCGTCAGCCACATTGATCGATCCCTGGAGCATTGTGAACTGGTCAGCGTTCTGAGTCATGTAGTATGCACATACGCCTGGGAGCACTACGATGAAAGGAATCAAAAGCTTGAGGAGACCTGCGAACACGAGACCCTTCTGAGCCTCATCGATGCTCTTTGCAGCGAGACCCTTCTGGATGATGTACTGGTTGAATCCCCAGTAACCGAGGTTGGTTACCCAGAGAGCACCTACGAGAGCCACGAGACCAGGTACGTTTGCGAATGCGCTAGGATTGTGAGACTCCTGGATGACGAGGTGGAAGTGGGTATCCTTTGCATACTCACCTGTTGTGAGGGTAGTATAGACGTTTCTGAGACCCTCCATTGCGGCACCGTCACCGGCAGCCTTGAGAGCGAAGAACGCTGTGATGAGACCACCACCCACGAGGAATACCACCTGCATTACGTCTGTCCATGCAACTGATGCGAGACCGCCGTAGATAGAGTAGATACCTGCGATGAGGAAGAGGAATACGATGATGATCATTCTCATTGAGATCATAGTCTCTCCGAATGTGACGAACACTCCCTGGAGGCCGAGTATCTGCTCGATTGCAAGAGCACCAAGCCATGCCACTGAAGTAAGGTTCACGAATACATAGAGGAAGAGCCAGAGGATAGAGAATGCGAGACCCACTCCGTCGCTGTACCTCTCGCGGAGGAACTGAGGGATAGTGAAGATCTTTCTCTTGAGCATCACAGGAAGGAGGAACTTACCGATGACGATCAGTGTGATGGCTGCCATGATCTCGTATGCTGCTGTTGCGATACCGTCACGGAAACCTGTACCTGACATACCGATGAACTGCTCCGCAGAGATGTTCGCGGCAATGAGGGAGGCACCTACTGCCCACCATGTCAATGTGTTACCTGCGAGGAAATAATCGTTTGCACTCTTTTCCTCACCTTTCTTTGTGCGGCCAAGGAAGAGACCGAGACCCACGAGGACTACAAGATAGATGACCAGGATGAGAAGGTCGATTGTCTTGAATCCTGATGCACCGATGGCGGCACCGAGATCGATGGATCTCATTGTTTCGCCGAATTGCTGTACAAAATTCATAATGATTGATTATTAGTTTATAATAGATTTTAATTGGATTTCGCCATAAAACAAGCAAATGTAATAAAAAAAACAGAGACTTCTGTTACGAAATCTCTGTTTAATATATATAAAATATATATTTTCTGTTAGAGGCGCTCAAGTTTCACTGTGAAATGACGCATGAGTTCAGTCTCCCAAACGATCTTAACACCGCGTGTGATCTCGTGACGACGGTCGTAAACGTTCTTGAGAGCGGCAGCGATCACGTCCATGTGGTTGTTTGTATAGACACGGCGTGCGATGCAGAGACGGAGAAGGTCAAGACCTCCGAAACGGTTCTCACGTGTAACAGGATCACGGTCAGCAAGGATGTAGCCGATCTCGCAGCCACGAACGCCAGCCTCGATATAGAGCTCGATTGCGAGAGTCTGCGCAGGGAACTCCTCCTTAGGGATCTGATCGAGGACGCGGTCTGCATCGACGAAGATGGCGTGACCACCTACAGGACGCTGGTAAGGGATACCGTACTCGTCAAGCTTTGCAGCGAGGTACTGTACCTGGCGGATACGTGTCTCGATTGTCTCAAGTTCAGTGTTCTCGTCAAGACCTACAGCAAGCGCAGCCATGTCGCGGCCGTTCATACCTCCGTATGTAAGGAAGCCCTCGAACGGAATACAGAATCTCTTTGCACCCTCGTACCAGTCCTCGTGACGTGTAGCGATGAAGCCACCCATGTTAACGAGACCGTCCTTTTTCGAAGACATTGTCATACCGTCGGCATATGAGAACATCTCGGCGCAGATTTCCTTGATGGTCTTGTCTGCATAGCCTTCCTCACGCTCATAGATGAAGAATGCGTTCTCAACGAAACGTGCAGAGTCGAAGATCACTCTCTTGCCATACTTGTCGGCGATTGCACGTACTTCACGAAGGTTCTGCATTGATACAGGCTGTCCTCCGGCTGTGTTGTTTGTGATTGTAACGATGATGAAAGGAACCTTGTCAGCGTTCTCTGCAAGCACCTTGTCAAGCTTCTTAGGATCCACGTTACCCTTGAAAGGAACCTCGAGCTGCGTATCCTTTGCCTCATCAACTGTGCAGTCGACAGCGAATGCCTTGCGGCTCTCGATATGACCCTTTGTGGTGTCGAAGTGAGAGTTGCCCGGAACGATTGCACCTGCTGTA
>JAZRLI010000026.1:0-6272 GCA_045646785.1 Candidatus Cryptobacteroides sp.
CCATCCTCCACCATCTTGTCATGCCACTTCTGAACCTCAGCCATTGTAACATTGAAGCCTCGAACTTCACCCATATACTTCACGAATGAATTTCTTGCATTCATATAATTATTACGTGTGCCGACCGTCTTCTTCTGCAGCTCAGCATCCCATACGGAAATAAAATCCTGACCATCATTGGTGACTCCTCCAGTAATCATCGTCTTGATAGCATTCATGGTGAGCCTTCCACGCTTATGAAGTTGCTGCAGCTTGGCAAAGTACGAATCGAACAGTTCATCAAGGCGCAGTTTGATATCGTACGGTCGTTCACCCTGGGAGTTCATGGCTATGCGTCCCTTACCGGTGGCATGCGAGACGATATAGAACTCTTCTCGTGTCATCCTATCCCCTACCGGATAGTACCATCTGGAGCCATCAAGGAAGAAGTAAAGAGATACCGGACAGAACTCATCGCTCTGCTCATGACGGACGTCCAACTTGAGCTTTATAGTGCAGTTGGCGACCTTACCTACCCTCATATCGAGGTTTTGGGAACACAAATTAGCATTTGACTTAGCCATACCAAAACAAAATCCTTATTTCGCGCAGCTAAGTTAAGGATTTTTCTTTAAATTTAGGGAACACTGAGGGAACACAAACTATTTTATTTGGACATTTTCTGCAATTTTCCCAAATTTCACAAAAGCATTAAAGAATTGATTTACAGCGTTTTATTATTTCTAACATTTTCTAGAATTATCACCTAAACCAATTCATAATCATGAGGTCCGCAGTTCAATCCTGCGTCCCGCTACAAGAAAGCACAGCAAACCGCTGTGTTTTTTTCGTATATAGACATCAAGTCATACCCGAAGGGCAACAAAAGGTCTTGAGTCCCACTAAATCAATACTAAGAACGGCCAGAAATTTGTCTGCAGAAGCTCTAAAGTGGAATTATGGATTTACTTTCATTTTCAGAGCTGGAGCAGGCGAATCCCATATTCAGAGGACGGGCAGGACGTGCTTTAGGGCATGGGCTGATGAAGATACTGGCTATTGACAAGATCAATGAGCTTTATGACAGAAATCTCTGTTATTCCGGACCAGAATTTGCCCATGCCGTTCTGAAGGATATCGGCGTTGAACATGAAATACTCAACGCCGATCTTCTCCAGCAACTTCCCCAAGGCCCGTTCATCACCATCAGCAACCATCCATACGGACATATCGACGGAATGATGCTTGTCGACCTGTTCGGGCATATCAGGCCCGACTTCAAGATTATGGTCAACAAGTTTCTTGGGCGCATCAAGCCACTTGAAGACAATTTCATCTGCGTTACTCCTACCGGCTCAGAACGGACCGCCCCGACAAAAGACAGCATACAGGGCATAAAGGATGCTGTCGGCCACATTAGGGCCGGACATCCGCTTGGAATATTCCCTTCAGGAGCTGTGTCTGACCTGAGCCTTAAAGACAAATCTATCAGGGACAGAGCATGGCAGGAGCCTGTCATACGACTGATCAAGAAGCTCAATGTCACGGTCGTTCCTGTACATTTCCTTGACAGAAATTCCGACTGCTACTATATGCTTGGACTTCTGGACTGGAGAGTGCGTCTGCTGAAATTACCGTCAGAAGTCTTCAACAAGAAAGGGAAATGTACGAGAATTGCTATTGGCCCGGTAAAAGGTAGGTAGTCAGTATTGGTATGAGGACTCTCTGGTATCATTAATTTCCTCATCAACAACCTGCTCATATTCAGAAAGAAGAAGCCAAAGCCTGTAAGTTTCAAATAATTTATTTTATATTTAACCTTTGAAAAGATTGATTGTCTAAGGAAACCGGAACTAGACCTGAAAAACTGACATGGCACATCTCCGCAAGATATTCCTCACAGCAGTATTCGCACTCGCATGCATTGCATCCTATGCACAGAATTCATTCTCTGTAAGCCTTAAGCTGGTCGACGAAAAGACTGGCGAGGCTGTCGGATTTGCCACTACATCACTCACTGTCAAAGGAGAGAAGGAAGCGGCAAAATACGCCCTCACGAACAGCGATGGAGAGGTTTCACTCACAAAGGTCCGCAAGGGAACATATATCCTCAAGGCTGAACTTATGGGCTATAAGGCTCATGAGCAGGAAATTACTGTAGACAAGGCCATAAACCTTGGTACGATCAAAATGAAAGAGGACGTAGAGGTCCTTGACGCCGCAAGTGTATCAGCTGTCGGCAACCCGATCATCGTAAAGAAAGACACCATCGAATACAATGCTTCATTGTTCAGGGTCTCTGACAACGACATGCTGGAGGACCTCCTGAAGAAACTTCCTGGAGTCGAGGTTGCGGCAGACGGCACAGTAACAGCCAACGGTGAGACCATCAACAAGATAACCATCGACGGAAAGACATTCTTCCTTGATGACCCGCAGCTTGCCACAAAGAACATCCCGGCAAAGATGGTCGAGAAGGTAAAGGTTGTCGAAAGAAAATCAGACCAGGCCAGATTCACAGGCATCGATGACGGTCAGGAGGAGACCATCATCGACCTTTCAATATACAAGGGAATGATGAACGGATGGTTCGGAAACCTGATGGCCGGAGGCGGACATGACGTGCCGGACAACGGATATTACAACGGAGACAAGACATTCTGGAATGACGGATGGAGATATCAGGGTGCCGGCATCCTCGGAAACTTCAAGGAGGATAGCCAGATCAGTCTCATCGTCAACGCCAACAATACGAACAACCGCGGATTCAATGACCTCGCAGGAAATATGATGAGAGGAATGCGCGGTGGCGGAATGGGCCGTATGGGCGGCGGAAACGGCATAACAAGCTCATGGATGGGTGGTCTGAACGGAGCATGGGACCTGTTTGACGGAGACATGGAACTCGCCGGAAATTATCTGTACAACGGATCCGATAACTTTGTGGAGGAAACAAGCTCCAAGGTGACCTTCATGGAGAACGGAAGCCAGCTTCTCAACGAGAACAACGGATTCAGCACCACAGGCTCGCAGGGTCATCGTTTCGGAATCAGAGTTGACCATAAGTTCTCGGAAAATACATCCATCCTCTTCGAGCCTCAGTTCAACTTCGGTTCAGGCACATTCAACCAGCATTCAGACTTCTCTACAAGAACCGCCATGTATGCTGACACTACTTTCACGAACAAGGGTTTCAGCGACAACAACGGCCTGAACAACAACTGGTCCACAAGCGGACACTTCCTCTTGCGTCAGCGCCTTAACGAGAGCGGAACAACACTCTCCGCATCGGTGAACTACAACTTCAGCGACAACAGGCTGGACGGATTTAACCAGTCCCTGACCATGACTGACCTAGACCGGAACGGCGACTATGAGTTCGAGGCCATCAACCAGAGATATGACCAGATATCAAAGGGCTCATCACTGAGCGGACGCCTCGTCTATACCGAGCCGTTCACCCAGAACCTCTTCCTTGAAGCAAATTACGAATATGCATGGAACAGGAATGTCAGCGGCAAGGACACATATAACAGCGGCCGTTCGATCTTCGATGAAAACTCCACACACCTCACATACATCCCTGATGGAGAAATGGCAGACCCGATCTATTCAAACTCGATCGTCAACCGTTACATCAACCAGAGGGCAGGAGTCAGCCTCACATGGCAGACAGACAAGCTGAACGCCCAGGTCGGAGCACAGGTCAATCCTACAAACACCCACAACGAGACCAACGGAGAAGTATACGACAGCAAAGTGGTGAACTGGGCGCCTACTGCGAGGGTCAGATACATGATCGGTGAAAATTCACACCTGACGGTGTTCTACAACGGACGCTCGGCACAACCTTCAACCTCACAGCTGATGCCGGTACCGGACAATACCGACCCTCTGAATGTATCACTCGGTAATCCTGACCTTAAAGCTTATTTCAACCATAACCTGAGAGCAAACTTCAGGTTCACCAACAAGAAGACCTTCACCTCCGTCAATGCAAACATCAACGGAGGAATAGTGCAGGATGCAATCACCAATGCACAGTGGTATGATACATCAGGAGCACAGTATTCGATCCCTGTCAACGGTCCAGGAACAGGCTCTGCCAATGCCATGGTTATGGTCAACTCACCTATTGGCAAGTCAAACTTCTCGATCATGTCGATGACAAACGGAAGATATAACACATCAACCTCATACATCGGCACAGGAAAACTTGAGTCCGGCCTGTATTATGACTCTGAAAACGCCGTCTTCAACTATGACCAGTTCAACAACGATTACCCTGACCTGAGCAACACAGACGCATTCACAGCCAACAAGATACAGACAATGAACATCATGCAGTCGCTCCGTCTGACCTACAGGAACGATTTCGTGGAACTGATCGCAGGAGGACGTACGAATGTATCCAAGTCATGGTACACCCTCGAGTCTGCCAACACGAACGCGACATGGAACAATAACGTCTCTTTTGAGATGAACTGGACGCTTCCATTCGGAATGAATCTCATAAGCGACCTGCATTACAACTGGTATAAAGGATACTCGACAGCACAGACTCCTGAGTTCATCCTCAACGCAGAGATCACACAGCTAGTACTCAATAAGAAGGCAACCATAGCCCTACGCGCATATGACGTTCTCAACCAGGCAAAGAACCTGATGGTGACAGATGCATCCAACTACCACCAGGAGAGACGCAACAACACACTCGGACGTTACGTTGTTGTCTCATTCACTTATAGATTCGGAACATTCGGAGGCAACCGCAGAGGCGCCAATATGGGTGGAGGAAGACCTCCTATGATGATGGGCGGTCGTCCACCGATGAGGTAATGATATTGTAGATATCGCAATACATGCCGGGACGGCACTTATAGGACACATCGGCCGCGAACAGCAACTGCTGGGCGTGGCCGAATTTCATCTGAGCCTCGTTGGCCAGGTCATAAGTCTTGGCCACATAGTTGCCTATACGGTGCGACTCCAGGCGGAAGCCGGCGCGCTCGCGAAGGTCGCGCAGCGCCCTGCGACGTGCGAAGATGCCGGCTGTCTGCCATGTCTGCCAGACCTCCTTGGCAAACTCGTGAAGACTTGCTGCAGCTGCTGCCTCGAAACGGGCCTCGTTGACTGCCTCTCTGGCAGGAGCAAGCACCGACTCGATCTCCAGCTTCAATGCGTCAGCATCATAAGCGGCTTCCAGCTTTTCTGCAAGCTGTTCATAGGTCCTGCAGTAGTTTTCTGCTGCAGAAGCTGCAACGGGCACGCTTTCTCCAGACAGGGCCTGAAGCAGATCATAAGCCCTGACCTGGGCCTGAAGAGTCATCTTTCCAGAAGCGGCAACTTCCTGCATCTCAGCCGCACATCTTGCAATAATATCTTCCATCACGACATTAAAATTTTCACAAAAATAACAAATTTATGATGTATCTTTGCGGGTTGTGGAAATTGCTTAAAAATTATGAAGAACAAGGTACTTGCTATCATCTTGTGCGCTGTCGCGCTGGCAAGCTGCAAACAACCTCAGACGCAGACTGCCCAAAAGGAAAATTACTATGAAACCATGGAGATCACTCTCGGTGACCGCACACTTACAACAGGCTATTCTGCCGCAATAAGCGGTGTGCAGACCGTGGAGATCCGCCCCCAGGTGAGCGGTATGATTACAGACATCCTCATCGAGGAAGGAGAAAGCGTGACAAAGGGTCAGGTCCTCTTCATCATCGACCAGACCCCTTACAAGGCAGCTTATGAGATTGCTGTAGCTAACGTCAAGAGTGCTGAGGCAGCCCTCTCCACCGCACAACTCATCCTCGAGAGCAACAAGAACCTGTATGAGCAGGACGTGGTTTCGGAGTTCGACCTGATGACAGCCCAGAACGATCTTACAGAAGCAGAGGCTCGTCTAGCCCTTTGCAAGGCAGAGGAAGTGAATGCAAGCAACAACCTTTCATATACCGAGGTGCGCTCTCCTGTGAACGGCGTGGCATCGATGATCCCATATCGTGTAGGTGCCCTCGTGAACAGTAGCATAGCTCAGCCGCTTGTGACCGTATCGGACGACAGCCGCGTATATGCATATTTCTCCATGGCGGAGAATCAGATGCTTGACATGGTGCAGCAGTATGGCTCGCTCAACAATGCAATCAGACAGATGCCGGAGGTCGAGCTGATCATGAGTAACGGCGAAAAATATGAGCACACTGGTAAGATCAACGCGATCAGCGGTACCATCAGCGAAAGCACAGGTGCAGACAGCATCAGAGCCGTGTTCAACAACCGCAACCATC
>JAZRLI010000027.1:0-2443 GCA_045646785.1 Candidatus Cryptobacteroides sp.
GGCTGGATTTTGAAACCGTGCTACCCCTCTGGCCGCAGAGGGAGGGGCCCACGAAGTGGGAGGGATTGTTTCAAAATCCAGCGGTCGATGTCTATCTATATGGCTATGCTTTCCAGACTTTAAGATATTGCTGGAGGGACCACATTTCGTCGCGGTACTTGGCTGCGGCAAGGAAGTCGAGGTCTGCTGCAGCTTTCTGCATATTGCGCTTTGCCTGTTCCACGGCCTTCTCCACCTGTTCGCGTGACATCGAACGGATGACAGGGTCCTGAAGGACTGCCGCAAGGTCGGCCTGGAGATATCCGTCCACATAAGCCGAATTTGATTCACGCTTGGAATCATGTCCAAGTCCTACGCTGACCGAACCCTTTCCGAGGTCGGTAGGATCAGGGATGTATGTAGGGTCGTCGTATGAATTGGCGGCACTGACCTTTCCCGTGACAGTATTCGAAAGTCGAGGATTCCTCTGCTTCTGGTCGACTCCTGCCTCTTCGAGAAGCACGTTCTTCTTGATTCCGACCTGCGTAGGGGTAATTCCATGCAACTTATTGTATTCCATCTGCTTGGCACGACGACGGTCGGTCTCGTAGATGGTCTGACGCATCGAATCAGTGACTGTGTCTGCATACATGATTACGAGTCCGTTGACATTTCTGGCAGCACGTCCGGCTGTCTGGGTCAATGCCCTTCCGCTTCTCAGGAAGCCTTCCTTGTCCGCATCGAGGATCGCCACAAGCGAGACAGTCGGAATGTCAAGTCCTTCTCGGAGAAGGTTGACACCGACCAGCACATCAAAGAGTCCGTTCTTGAAATCCTCGATAATCTCCACTCTCTCCATCGTATCGACGTCGGAATGGATATAACGGCATCGCACGCCCATCTTGGTGAAGTACTTCTCAAGTTCCTCCGCCATCCTCTTGGTAAGGGTCGTAACGAGTACCCTCTCGTCAAGTTCCACCCTCTTCTGAATCTCCTCAAGGAGATCATCCACCTGATTCTCAATAGGTCGTACCTCGATCGGAGGATCAAGAAGACCTGTCGGACGGACCACCTGCTCCACCACCAGACCTTCAGACTTTTCAAGTTCATAGTCTGCCGGAGTAGCACTCACGAACACCTTCTGGCCTGTGATGGCTTCGAATTCGTCGAACTTCAACGGACGGTTGTCCGCTGCTGCAGGAAGTCGGAAACCATAGTCCACGAGCACCGACTTTCGCGAATGGTCACCGCCGTACATGGCCCTGATCTGCGGCAGGGTCACATGGCTCTCGTCGATAAATGTTATGAAGTCCTTCGGGAAATAGTCGATGAGGCAGAACGGTCTCATTCCCTCGGAACGTCCGTCGAAATAGCGGGAATAGTTCTCGATTCCAGGGCAGTATCCCATCTCCTTGATGAACTCAAGATCATATTCCACTCTCTGCTTCAATCGCTTGGCTTCCAGATGCTTGCCGATTTCCTGGAAATACTCGCACTGAGCCATCATATCGTCCTGGATCTGGCTGATCGCCTTTGCGCTGCGCTCCTTCGTGGTCACGAAGTTACCCGCCGGATAGATGGATATTTCATCAAGCTCATCGATGAACGCACCGGTCATCGGCTCGATTACTGATATGGCATCCACTTCATCACCGAAGAACTCCACCCTTACCGCGTTCTCACCGTAGCCGATGCAGATATCTACGGTATCACCACGCACACGGAATGTACCTCGCTTGAAGTCGGTCTCCGTACGGCTGTAGAGCGCATCGACCAACTGATATAGGAACCTTGTCATGCTGCGGCTCTCCCCTCTTTTCACATGCACGGTCTGGGCATGGAAGTCGGCCGGGTTACCGATACCATAAAGGCATGACACACTGGATATTACAATCACATCCCTTCTGCCGGAAAGAAGCGAGGATGCTGCACTGAGACGGAGTTTCTCGATCTCGTCGTTGATGCTAAGGTCCTTCTCGATGTATGTATCGGTGACCGGAAGATATGCCTCAGGCTGGTAGTAGTCGTAATATGAGACAAAGTACTCGACGGCGTTGTTCGGGAAGAAAGACTTGAATTCGCCGTACAGCTGGGCAGCGAGCGTCTTGTTATGGCTCAGGATCAAGGCAGGACGCTGAAGTTTCTCGATGACATTGGCCATCGTGAACGTCTTGCCGGATCCGGTCACTCCAAGAAGTGTAACTGAATCCACCCCACTGTCAAGCGCATCACATATGCCCTTGATTGCCGAAGGCTGGTCGCCGGACGGCTTGTATTCGCTGTCTATCTTGAATTTTGCCATTGTCTTGAAATCTTTCACAAAGATAGTCATACTTATTCATTCCTCTTTCAGAAATTTTATTATCTTTGCATGGTTTTGAAAATACGTTTTATAAAACAATAGTACTATTATGGTTTATTCACACGAAGTGCAGCAGATGTGCTGCGTAAAGAAGGGACCTAA
>JAZRLI010000028.1:0-4568 GCA_045646785.1 Candidatus Cryptobacteroides sp.
GATTCAAGCATTCCTAACATCAACGGATATAGAAAGGACCTCATCGAGGCTCTTCAGGTACTCAAGGTTCCGGTACTTCGCTGGCCGGGCGGATGTTTTGCAGACGAGTATCACTGGATGGACGGTATCGGTCCTAAGGAGAACCGCCCTAAGATGATCAACAACAACTGGGGTGGTACTGTGGAGGACAACTCTTTCGGTACACATGAGTTCTTCAACCTTTGCGAACTTCTCGAGTGCGAGCCTTATCTCTCAGGTAATGTCGGTTCGGGTACTGTAGAGGAACTTGCGAAGTGGGTGGAATATATCACTGCAGAGGGCGGAACACTTGCAGAACTCCGTGCAAAGAACGGACGCAAGGAGCCTTGGAAGCTCAAGTATCTCGGTGTAGGTAACGAGAGCTGGGGCTGCGGTGGAGAAATGCGTCCTGAGTACTATTCAGACCTCTACCGTCGTTATGCTATCTATTGCCGTAACTATGACGGAAACGTTCTTTATAAAGTTGCCAGCGGTGCATCTGACTATGATTACAACTGGACAAAGGTGCTTATGAACAATATTGACCTTGACCAGATGGACGGTATCTCACTCCACTATTATACTGTAAAAGGTTGGGAAGGTTCAAAGGGATCGGCAACTGATTTCGACACCGAGTGGTGGTACAATATGATTTCAAAGGCTGTTGAGGTTGAAGAGGTTATCGAGAACCACAAGGCTATCATGAAGGCGTATGACCCTGATTATCAGGTGGACCTCCTTCTTGACGAGTGGGGAACATGGTTCGATGTAGAGCCAGGTACAAACCCAGGTCACCTCTATCAGCAGAATACAATGCGCGACGCTATGGTTGCAGCAATGTCTCTCAACATCTTCCACCGCCACACCGACCGTCTCACAATGGCGAACATCGCTCAGATCGTGAACGTGCTCCAGGCTATGATACTTACACAGGGTGACGAGATCGTCCTTACTCCTACTTACCATGTGTTCCGTATGTACAATGTACACCAGGATGCACAGTTCGTTCCTACAGAGTGCGATGCTGCTGACATGGTTGCTCCTTCAGGACGCATCATGCCTGAGGCCAGCGTAACAGCATCAAAGGATGCAGCCGGCAAGCTCCATGTTTCAATCGCGAACCCTCTTGCTGACAAGGAACAGACAATTACCCTCAACTTCGACGAACTCAAGCCGAAGGATATCAAGGGTGAGGTTCTCGCCGGTCCTACAATCCAGTCTTACAATGACTTCGGCAAGGCTCCTGCAGTTGCTCCTAAGGAATTCACAGCATTCAAGAAGAACGGCAAGTCTGTGACATTGACAGTCCCAGCTGCTTCAGTTGTATGTCTCGAATTCTAACGGAATACATTTGATTTAATGGATCTGCCCCTCTGAAAGATCAGGAGGGGCAGACTTGTTATATGACCTTACTAACAGTTACCCATAATGAAAGTCAATAAGATCATTCTGTCGCTTCTTGCGATTTCTGCAGCGATATCCGTTGCTGCGCAGACGAATGAAATGAAGGTCCGCGTAAACAAGCCTGGTGCTGAAATCCAGCCTACCATGTACGGAATCTTCATAGAAGATATCAACTTTGCGGCTGATGGAGGACTTTATGCGGAGCTGGTGAAGAACCGCTCTTTCGAGTTTCCAAACAACCGTCTTCAAGGTTGGACTGTCGGAGGCCGTCTCGAAGTAATGGACAACGGACCTTTCGAACGCAACCCTCACTATGTGAGACTTTATTACCCCGGCCATCCTCATAAGCATACAGCTATGGAGAACAATGGCTTCTTCGGCATCGGTCTGAAGAAGGGAGAACAGTACCGTTTCACTGTATGGGCACGTATTCCTGACGGAGAAGAAGCAGGAAAGCTAGGAATAGAATTCATTAATACTGCCTCGATGGATGAGGGACAGGCTCATACTGTCTCAGAAATTACCGTCGACTCGAAGGAATGGAAGAAGTATGAAATCATTATGACATCTTCAGTGACAGATCCGAGGGCAACTCTACGTATTTTCCTCAACAATCATGTCACAGTCGATGTGGAGCATGTGTCACTTTTCCCTGTAGATACATGGAACGGTCATGAGAATGGCCTCCGCAAGGATCTTGCACAGGCTCTTTATGATCTGAATCCTGGACTCTTCCGTTTTCCGGGCGGATGTATTGTTGAGGGAACAGACCTTCCTACCCGATATAACTGGAAGAATACAGTGGGTCCGGTAGAGAACCGTCCTCTTAACGAAAACAGATGGCAGCATACATTCAAGCATCGTTATTATCCTGACTATTTTCAATCATACGGACTCGGGTTCTATGAATATTTCCTTCTTTCGGAGGAGATAGGAGCAGAACCTCTTCCAGTAATCAGCTGCGGCCTGGCATGCCAATTCCAGAATGAGACCGAGGATGCCCATGTTGCTGTATGCGATCTTGATGAGTATATTCAGGACGCTCTTGACCTTATAGAGTTTGCAAACGGCCCGGCTGACTCTGAGTGGGGCAAGCTCCGTGCAGAAATGGGCCATCCTGAGTCCTTCAATCTCAAGTTCATCGGTATAGGAAACGAACAGTGGGGACCTGAATATCCAGAGCATCTTGAGCCGTTCATCAAGGCAATCCGTGCGAAATATCCTGAAATCCAGATTGTAGGATCATCTGGTCCTAACTCGGAGGGTGATCAGTTTGACTATCTATGGCCTGAAATGAAGCGACTTGGAGCTGATCTGGTCGATGAACATTTCTATCGTCCTGAATCATGGTTCCTTGCCCAGGGTGCACGTTATGACAATTATGACCGCAAAGGCCCGAAGGTGTTTGCCGGTGAGTATGCCTGTCATGGTGCCGGAAAGAAGTGGAACCACTTCGAGGCCTCTCTTCTTGAGGCGGCTTTCATGACAACAATCGAAAGAAATGCGGATATCGTTCATATGGCTACCTATGCGCCTCTCTTCGCTCATGTGGAAGGCTGGCAGTGGAGACCTGACCTCATCTGGTTCGATAATCTTCGCAGCATGAAGTCATGCAGCTGGTATGTGCAGAAGATCTATACCCAATATAAGGGTACCCATACTCTCAAACTTACGGATATGGCAGACGTGAATATCACAGGAGCAGAAGGTCAGAATGGCCTTTTCGCAAGCTCTGTTTACGATGCAGACAAGAATCAGATATATATAAAAGTGATAAACACATCTGATGAGACTCAGCCGGTGAAGATAGCCTTCGACGGGCTTAAGAAGAATGAAGTCCTCAAAGGTGTTGAAGCAGTGAGCTACCACAGCAACGATCTTGATGCCGATAATACTCTTGACGAACCGGAGAAGATTGTTCCTCAGACATCTGCTCTTGATTTCGAAGGAAAGGTTCTCGAGGCCGCAATCGCTCCAAAGACCTTTATGGTATATGTGCTTCAGAAATATCTTTAGTATATTTGCAGTCTGAATTTCAGACTGCAAATTTTTTTTATGGCAAAGAAGACTGTTTTCCTTACCGGAGCCACAGGTAACATGGGATGGGCCGGATTTAAGGAACTATATGCACGTAAGGACCGTTTCGATATAAGGATTCTGGCTAGAGACAGCAGGAAGAACCGCAGGATGCTCAAACCATATCTTGGTGATCCTTCAGTTACTGTCGTGTGGGGAGACCTCATGCGTTATGCGGATGTGTTGGAAGGGGTTACCGGAGCGGATTATGTGCTTCATGTAGGCGGCATGGTTTCTCCTGCAGCGGATTATTATCCGGAGAAGACGCTGAAGGTCAATATCACTTCCGCGGAAAACGTTGTGAAGGCTGTTCTCCAGCAGCCGAACGCGTCTGAAATAAAGGTGGTCTACATAGGTTCTGTAGCCCAGTACGGTGACAGGAATCCTCCATATCATTGGGGATGCGCCTCAGAACCGCAGGTTCCGGCCAAGTTTGACATGTACGCCCTTTCAAAGATCCGTGCCGAGCAGATATTTGCCTCTGCAGGGCTCAAGAATCTCGTTTCATTACGTCAGAGCGGTATCCTCTATCCTGGCATCCTGAGTGTCGTGAACCCGACAGCCTTCCATGTCCCTATGGGCGGAGTGCTGGAATGGGCGACCATTGAAGATTCAGGACGTCTGCTGGCGCAGGTGTGTGAAGACTGGGTGCCGGAGGACTTCTGGAACAAGGCGTACAACATCAGCAGCGGAGCGCAGTACCGCATGACCAATTATGAATTCATGAACCGTATGCTTTCGGCTCTCGGACTGCCGTCGCCCGAAAAGGTCTTCGAACCTAAGTGGTTTGCCCTCAAGAACTTCCACGGAATGTGGTACAAGGACGCAGACATTCTCGACGATATCCTTCATTTCAGGGAGAATGTTCCTGTGGATGAGTACTTTGCAACAATGAAGTCCAAGCTTCCGTGGTACTACAACCTGGCCTTCCTCGCTCCTGCATGGGCTGTGCGTATGTTCATGAAGCCGTTCGCCTTCGAGAAGGGGCTCGGCACGCAGTGGTGGGTTGAGAATGACCCCGAAAAGTTCGAGGCATACTACGGCTCGCGCGAAGCCTACGATGCCATCCG
>JAZRLI010000029.1:0-94151 GCA_045646785.1 Candidatus Cryptobacteroides sp.
CCTTGCATACGTCGCATCCGCAACCCTCGCAAAGAGGAATGAGCTTGTCTGCAACCTCGCGTGTAACCTTAGCGTCATTCTTGTTCTCGAGCCACTGAGTGAAGAGAGCCTTCATCTCGTCTGTGCAGCATGTGCATGAGAGACCCTGCTCCATGAGCTTGGCCACTGTCATACGTGCCCTGTCAGAACCGAGCTTCATACCGAGACCGAACTCGCAGAAGTCCTCGAAGAGTGAGTTTGCCCATGCCGGACCGTGACCGTCAGAGTTCTTGCAGTAAGGAGCTGCTGGGAATGATGCACCGTAGATTGATGAACATCCTGTAGCGTTCGCTACCATCATGTGGTCACCGAAGAGCTGAGTGATGGTCTTGATGTATGGAGTCTCACCGCAGCCTGCGCAAGCGCCTGAGAACTCGAAGAGAGGCTGTGCGAACTGAGCGTTCTTGATGTTGCCTGCCTTGTTCTGTACGTTATCCTTGTAGCCTACATGTGCGTGGAGGTAGTCGAAGTTTGCCTGCTCTGCTTCCTGTGTTCCGAGAGGCTTCATCACGAGAGCCTTCTCCTTTGCAGGACATACGTCAGCACAGTTGCCGCAGCCTGTACAGTCGAGAACTGATACGCTGAGACCGTACTTGTAGTCCTTGAACACTGCCTTGCCCTGTGTGAGCTTAACGCCCTCAGGTGCGTTAGCAGCCTCTTCCTCAGTGAGGAGGAACGGACGGATAGCAGCGTGAGGACAAACGAATGCACAAGTGTTACACTGGATACACTTGTCTGCCTGCCACTCAGGAACGTTCACTGCAACGCCACGCTTCTCGTAAGCTGTTGTGCCTGCAGGGATAGTGCCGTCTGCCTGATCCTTGAATGCGCTTACAGGGAGAGTGTCGCCTGCCTGTGCGTTCACTACGTCAGCGATATGCTTCACGAAGACCGGAGCAAGACGTGCTGCGTTAGGATTCTCGAACTTGGCTGTGATGTCTTTCCAGTCAGCTGGAATCTCGACCTTGGTGTACTCGCCACCTCTGTCTACAGCCGCGTAGTTCATGTTTACGATGTGCTCACCCTTCTTTCCGTAGCTCTTGACGATAGCCTTCTTCATGTATCCTACGGCCTCCTCGTAAGGGATGATGCCTGTGATCTTGAAGAATGCAGACTGGAGGATGGTGTTTGTACGTCCGCCGAGTCCGATCTCTGCAGCGATCTTTGTAGCGTTGATGATATAGAGGGTGATGTTCTTCTTTCCGATGATAGCCTTTACATGGTCAGGAATTCTCTTGAGAGTCTCTTCCTCATCCCAGAGGCTGTTGAGAAGGAGTGTACCGTTCTCCTTGATGCCCTTGAGTACGTCGTACTTAGAGAGGTATGAAGGAACGTGGCAAGCCACGAAGTCTGGAGTACCTACGAGGTAAGGGGCCTTGATAGGGAGGTCGCCGAAACGGAGGTGTGAACAAGTGTATCCGCCTGACTTCTTCGAGTCATAGTCAAAGTATGCCTGGCAGTACTTAGGAGTGTTGTCACCGATGATCTTGATGGTGTTCTTGTTTGCACCTACAGTACCGTCAGAACCGAGTCCGAAGAACTTGCACTCTGTTGTACCTGGCTTAACGATTGAGAACTCCTCCTTCTGTGGGAGTGACTTGAATGTAACGTCATCAACGATACCGATTGTGAAACCGTCCTTTGGCTCTGCCATCTCGAGGTTTTCGTAAACGGTAACGATCTGTGCAGGAGTTGTATCCTTAGATGAGAGACCGTAGCGTCCGCCGATTACGAGCGGTGCGTTCTCAACGCCCTGGAAGAGGGTCTTGATGTCAAGGAACAATGGCTCTCCGAGAGCACCTGGCTCCTTGGTTCTGTCGAGGACTGCGATTCTCTTCACGCTCTTAGGAAGAGCCTTCATGAAGTATTTTGCAGAGAATGGTCTGTAGAGACGTACGATCATTACGCCGACCTTCTTGCCCTGAGCTGCGAGGTAGTCGATAGTCTCCTTGATGGTCTCTGTTACTGAGCCCATTGCTACGATTACGTTCTCAGCCTCTGGATCTCCGTAGTAGTCGAACGGACGGTAGTTGCGACCTGTAAGCTCGCTGATCTCGCCCATGTAGCGTGCAACTACGTCAGGAACGATGTCATAGTACTGGTTGCAAGCCTCGCGTGCCTGGAAGTAAACGTCTCCGTTCTGAGCTGTACCGCGTGTTACAGGAGCGTCTGGTGAAAGAGCCTTCGCACGGAACTTTGCGAGAGACTTTGTGCTTACCATGTCCTTGAGGGCTGCCTCGTCGATGAGCTCGATCTTCTGGATCTCATGTGAAGTACGGAAGCCGTCGAAGAAATGGAGGAATGGGATGCTTGACTTGATTGCAGAAAGATGTGCAACCGCTGCCATGTCAAGAGCCTCCTGTACAGAAGCCGAAGCAAGCATTGCGAAACCTGTCTGACGGCAAGCCATCACGTCCTGGTGGTCTCCGAAGATTGAGAGAGCGTGAGAAGCAAGAGCACGGGCTGACACGTGGAATACTGTAGGAAGCATCTCTCCTGCGATCTTGTACATGTTAGGGATCATGAGGAGAAGTCCCTGTGAAGCAGTAAATGTAGTTGTAAGGGCACCTGCCTGAAGTGAACCGTGAACAGCACCTGCTGCACCACCTTCACTCTGCATCTCGGTTACCTTGACAACCTCTCCGAAGAGGTTCTTCTTGCCCTGAGCTGCCCACTCGTCTACGTACTCTGCCATAGTCGAAGAAGGCGTGATAGGGTAGATGGCTGCATGCTCACTGAAAAGGTAAGCGATATGCGCCGCTGCCCAGTTACCGTCACAAGTGACGAATTTTTTTTCGTTTGCCATAATTCGTTAATAGTTTATGTTGTATTTACTTGATATTCAAGATTTTATGATTTTTGCGTCAATGCACGATGACGCAATCATACAAATTTACGGATTTTTGCCGAATAACCGAGCAAAAATCCGTAAAATAATTTCAGACGAAGATTCCCGAGTCTCCATCCTGATGATATGTTCCTGATGCATTTTTACGCACCGGTCTTCACTTAAGAGCAAAAATTTGCTTACCTTTGTCGTCCTGTCCGCCCCTATAGTTTAATGGATAGAATACCAGATTCCGGTTCTGGTGGTCGCAGTTCGATTCTGCGTGGGGGTACTATCTTTCTAAAGGTTGGTGATGAGCACTCCTACGACACGGAAAACATTCATGATGTCGTCGTACGGGAGTTCAAAATCCGGAAAATCCTGCTGGTTCTCAGCTATGAATGTGAGCGTTCCCGCTTCCGGTCCGTTATCGACGATCCTTCTGAGGAACATACCGCTTGACTTGGTGTCGATTACATACACTTCTCCGTTGATGATGGTTGAGTCTGACGGCATCCTGCGAAGTGCAAGGAGGTAGCCTCTGCAGATCCTTGGTGCCATGGCGTCTCCAGGGCATGTGGCGAACATGTCGTGCTTCTGGAAATGCGGTACCGGAGGCAGCCTATCCACAGATGAAGAGTTCATGACATATTCATATATGTTGATGTCAGGCGCCCTGAAAAGTCGCGCAGGTACAACGGGAATGTCTTCTTCGTGATTGAGTTCCGGATGGTCGTCAAGCATGCCGTCCGTATGTGGGGTCTCCTGCGTGTCGAACATCGGACCTTCGCCTGTGATGAGCCAGTTGGTCCTGAATCCAAAAGCGTTGCTCCATTTTGCGGCAGAGTTCTTGCCGAACCTGCGTCCGTTGAGCTGGTTGCTCACTGCGGCGGGCTGTACGTTGAGGATCTGGGCGACCTCTGTCTGTGAGATGCCTGCTTCCGAGAAATATTCCTTGATCTTGCGGCCTATGCCAATGGTGTTAAGCATGTTTTTTAGTTAAGTTTACAAAAAATGTGTAAAAATATTTTACAAAAGTGTTGTGAGTTTACAGAATGGTTATATATTTGCATCAGTTTCTGTGACTCAGTGCAAATATAGCACCTTTTAAGGATAAATTGATGTATTCTTCACGGAAAATACACATATAGTGTAATATTAGTGTGTAGTAGAAATGGCAACTCAAACACAAAAAGAGGTTAAGAACCTGTCTTTGGAGAAGGTTTTCTCCGCCATCTGCTTTATTGCCGGTCTGGCATTCTTCATTGTTGCTGTCTTCGGTCTATGGCGTCATTTCTTTACGATGGGACTTTGCATCGCAGTGGGAGTGATGATATCTGATGAAGGTTCTTCCGCTGATTTAGATAAAAAACGTCACGAAGCAAAGTGAACTTCGTGACGTCTTGTTCCTTAGAGCCATTCCTCCAACCATCTGAAGTATTCCCTGTGCCACAGCATTGCGTTCTGCGGCTTGAGTATCCAGTGGTTCTCGTCTGGGAAGATGAGGAGTCTTGAAGGTACGCCCATCATCTGTGCGGCGTTGTATGCTGCCATTCCTTCGTCTACAGGCACTCTGTAGTCCATTCCTGCGTGGATGACCATGAGCGGAGTGTGCCACCTGGTTACCAGCTTGTGAGGTGACAGTTCGTAGTGTCGTACTGCCTTAGGATCATTGCTCCATGGCGATCCTCCCTGCTTGATTCCTCCGAATGTAACGCCGTCTCCTGCCGGTCCGACAGGTCCTTCCGGTGTGCCTACTCTTGGATCGATGACAGTCTCGTGCAGACCTCCATTGTCGAAGTTAGGGAACCACATTTCTTCGGTTGTCATGTACATGTGCTCTTCGTTGAAGATGCCGGCATGGGCGATGAATGCGTCGAATGTATTGCCGTGGGTTCCGCAGAGGTAGTATACTGAATATCCGCCGTAGCTTGCTCCGCATGCAGCCATCTTGCCAACATATGGTTCAGCCTTGATTTCCTTTGCTGCAGCGAGGTAGTCCTGCATGTTGAGACCCGGATAGTCACCTGAAATCTGCTCGGTCCATTCCTGTCCGAACGCAGTGGTTCCACGTCTGTTAGGAAGTACGACAACGTATCCCTGGGATGTCATGAGACGGTAGTTCCATCTGTATGACCAGCCCTGGCTCAATGTGCCCTGAGGGCCTCCGAGGCAGATGAGGATGGATGGGTATTCCTTTGACGGGTCGAACTGAGGCGGGTAGAGAACCCATGTGAGCATGTCCTTTCCGTCAACGGTCTTAACGTAGCGTGCCTCTGTCTCATGAGATGCCAACTGGTTGAGGATGTGTGCGTTCTCTTCGGTGATCTGTCTGTATGAAGTCTCTGTTCCTTCGCCTGTCGTAACCGCTACGAGTTCGGTAGGGAAGTCCATGCTGCACCATGTGGTGTAGAAGGTCGTGGTGCCGTCTTCGGCTTTTGCAACGTGGAACGGAGAACCGAAATCATACCACATGTCCTCGCCTGTAATGCGTTCGATCTCCCAGCTTTCTGCCTCTTCGTATGCTCTGAACATGCCCTGAAGGCCTTCTGCAAGTGATGCGAAATATACGCTCTTCGAATCATCTGCCCATACAGGAGAAGATACATTGTACTTGAAGTCCACAGTCACATCCTGGATGTTCCTTGCCTCAGGCATGTCTCCTGACATGTCGATGTCCGCGATGATAAGTCTCTGCTTGTCAGCCTCGTATCCGTCGCGTTCCATGCTTATCCAGCAGATTCTTGTTCCGTCAGGACTCCATACGGGGTCGGTGTCGTAGCCGCCTCCCATCTCGATCATTCCCGTTGTACCTGTCTTTACATTATATAAGTATATCTCTGTGTTGGTAGAGAATGCGTACTTCTTTCCAGCCAGCTTTCTGCATGAGTATGCGATGTATCTGCTGTCCGGACTCCATGAAAGCTGCTCGAGGCCTCCGAAAGGCTCGGTCGGAAGTTCGTAAAGTCCGTCCTCGCCGGCAAGGATGTCCGTACTTTCGGTCACAGGACCTGCGGATGGGTCAAGCCTTGCAACGAATGTATGAGGGATCTCCATCACAGTGTGGTCCCAGTGACGGTACATAAGGTCGTCTGTCGTGTAGGCTGTCGCCTTGTCAAGGTCTTCGTAGCAGTCGGTAGGGGACTTTACAGCGCTCTTGACATATGCCGAGTACATGAACATGCTCTCGTCCGGGGATATCTTGAACTCGCTTATTCCTCCGGGAATGTCTGTAACCTGACTGATGTCGTCAAGTTCCCATCCACCTTTCCTCTTGTCCACATTTCCTTCCCAGATCTGGCCCTGCATGAGGAAGTATATTCCGGATCCATCCTTCTTCCAGCGTGCGTTGCTGATGCTTTTACCTGACTTTGTGATCTGCTGGTTGTCGGATCCGTCAATGTTGCAGATGAAAAGGTTTCGTACGCTTCTGTTTTCCTTTACCGAAGTGTAGCTGACTCCATACATTATATGTTTGCCGTCAGGAGAAACCTGCGGGTCTGACATGCGGCCGAAAGCCAGGAGGGCTTCCGGACTCATCTTTCCGTCTGCGATTGCTATGTCGCTCTTTCCGATGTAGCCTTCGCTGCTGATTTCGATCTTTTCCTTTTTCATAAACATAAATAAGCCGACTGCGATTGCCGCCAGTGCCGTGAAGCTGACGATTTTACCGGTTGTCTTCATATGTGTGTATTTTAACTTTGTTATTATCTGTATAGCTCAAGTGCTTTTCGGAGTTCTTCCGCCACTGCGTTTCTGACCGGTTCCGGACTGAGCACTTCCAACCTTCCTGCGTGCTTGCAGAACTCCATTATGAGCGCATCGTCGGTGCATACGAATATTTCGAAATATACTTCGTCCTCTCCGATCGTAATGTCAGGGAAGTTTCTTTGTATTTCCCTGATGCTCAGTTCTTTCTGACTCTTGTGGATAGGAAGGTCCCGGAGGAAGTTGGCTTCCTTGCGTGTGGCCCTGAATGTGATGGTCCTGCCTTTCTCGTGCGGTATGTATATTCCGAAGCTTGTGGCGAAAAGTTCGTCTACATCGAAGTCCCTGTCCATCTTGAAAGTCCTTCCTGTGATTTCCATTTCCCTGATGCGGTCGAGGCCATAGACTCTCAGTCCTTCCCTTTCCACGCAGTAAGCCACGAGGTACCATCTTTTTGCGAATTCCTTGACCGCATAGGGTCTGATGGTGTAGGTGTCAGCCTCAGCGCTTGTGTACTTGCGGTACGAAATCACGATCTCGAGATTTTCGGTCATTGCTTCCATGATGCTGGTCAGATGTCTGTGTCCGGACGGAATGTCCTCGACCGAAACTCTTCCGGAGAGTCTTTCCTTGCCGAGCGAAAGCATATTGTTAACCGTAAATGTGTTGATCAGCCAGGCGGTTTCCGCACTCTCGTCTGCTACGTCATCCGAATAGTCTATGAAATACCTGTTCGTGCTGCGGTTGCATCCGATATGTATTCCGAACACTTCATAGACCGCTTCCCTGTGGTTGTTGAATGTCCTTCTGGAATAGCTGCTGTCGAACATTGCTTCCCATTTGTCGGAGATTTCGTCAAGGCTCAGGCCCTTTTCTCCGGCACGGATGAATGTCTGTACCAGCCAGATGTATTTCTTCAATAGTTCCGTTACCATCGTCAACTTATTTTGCTATAGTCCTTTATCTGGTATTTATCCTTTCTCAATTCCTTTCTGAGCAGCTGGTTTCTGTCAGCTGTCAGTGTAGGGTCTTCCTTCAGTACCGCGTCTGCGCAGTCTCTTGCTGCGTTGAGGATGAGTCCGTCCTTTGCAAGGGAGGCAATGTTGAGGCTTATCGGCAGTCCGCTCTGCTGGGTGCCTTCCAGATCGCCCGGACCTCTCATCTTCATGTCCTCCTCGGCCAGTTCGAATCCGTTTTCAGTCGCGCACATGAGTTCGATCCTGTGCTTGGATTCCTTGCTCATCTTGTGGCCGGTCATCAGTATGCAGTACGACTTTTCGCTACCTCGTCCTACACGTCCGCGAAGCTGATGCAGCTGACTGAGTCCGAATCTTTCCGCACTCTCGATGATCATTACGGATGCGTTAGGTACGTCAACTCCCACCTCGATCACCGATGTCGCCACGAGGATGTCCGCACGTCCTTCTGCAAATGCGTCCATGTTGAACTTCTTGACATCATTGAGCTGCTTTCCGTGTACGACGGCAGTCTTGTAGTCCGGGAACGGGAACTTCTGCATGATCTCCTCTGCTCCCGCTTCAAGGCTTTGATAGTCAAGTTTTTCTGTTTCATTGATGAGCGGGTAGACTATGAAGATCTGCCTTCCTTTTGCGATCTCGTCCCTCATGAAGCGGTACAGGGCAGGTCTTTTGCCTTCAGTGGCGTGGATGGTCTGCACCGGCTTTCTTCCTGGAGGAAGTTCATCAATCACAGAGACGTCGAGGTCTCCATAAAGGGTCATCGCAAGGGTTCTCGGAATAGGTGTCGCAGTCATTACGAGCACATGCGGAGGCGCTCCGCAAGAAGCCTTCCTCCAAAGTTTCGATCTCTGTTCGACGCCGAACCTGTGCTGTTCGTCGATAATGGCGAGACCGAGATTCCTGAATATCACATTGTCCTCTATCAGGGCGTGGGTACCCACAATGATTCCTATGCTTCCGTCCTCAAGTCCTGCGTGTATCTCCTTTCTCTCCGAAGTCTTGCTGCTTCCGGTCAGAAGAGCTGACTTGACGCCTGTAGGGGCAAGGAACTTCTGTATGTTCTTGTAGTGCTGTTGGGCAAGGACTTCGGTAGGTGCCATTATGCATGCCTGGAAACCGTTGCCGATGGCTATCAGCGCAGTAAGCACTGCTACCATAGTCTTGCCGCTGGCCACATCTCCCTGCAGCAGTCGGTTCATCTGGCTTCCGCTCTTCATGTCGTTGCGGATCTCGGTGATGACTCGTTTCTGCGCTCCTGTCAACGGGAACGGCAGGGCGTTGTAGCAGAGGTTGAAAGCCTCTCCGACCCTTGGCATCATGATGCCCTGATCGGCGCGGCTCCGTATGTATTTCTGTTTGAGAAGCGACAGCTGCAGATAGAAAAGTTCCTCGAACTTGAGCCTGTACTTCGCTTTCTCCAGCGAGGAAATGTCCTTCGGAAAGTGGATGTTCCTGACGGCAAAATGCAAAGGTACCAGTCCGAACTGCCTGATCAGATGTTCCGGCATCGTCTCTTCCATTGCCGGAAGACCTCGTTCGATGGCTGCTTCCATCATCTTGTTCATTACCTTTCCGGTCACCCCGGCATTCTTGAGCTTCTCCGTGCTTGGGTATACACCGGTCATGCTTCCTCCGGACTGTGCCGCCGCGCCGGAGATGGGGTCCTGAGGACTTGCGGCGTCCACTTCAGGATGCACTATGTTCATTCGTCCGTTGAAAGCGGTCGGCTTGCCGAAGAATATGAACTCCATGCCCGGCTTGATCTTTCCGTACATCCATTTGATGCCTTTGAAGAAGACCATCTCCATGTCCCCGGTGCCGTCTGTGACCCAGACGCTCATCCTTTTGATCATGTTGAACTTCGGGGCATCGGAGGTGCCCGGATCCATGGCTCCCTGACTGCCGTAAAGGTCGATCCTTGTCACCTTGGCACGTATCTGAAGGTATGTCATGTCCGGTCTGGCGTCGCAGATGCGCACTATGGAAGTCTTGTCGATATACCTGAACGGATAGAGCCTGAGAAGGTCACCGACGGTTTCTACCGCCAGTTCCTTCCGCAGCAGTTCAGCCCTCTTTGGGCCGACTCCAGGCAGAAATTGAATTTCCATATCGAGTCCATGTGCCATACTACGGCAAATATAATGAATGTAGATGTAAAAACATAATGTTGAGGGTTGAAAAAAATGACTATATTTGTGGGTTGAATGATTTAATGTAAAAGGTATATGGCAAAGAAATTAGTTGTAGGAATTACCCAGGGTGACGGAAACGGCATCGGTTATGAGGTCATCATCAAGGCTCTCGCTGACGAAAGGATGCTCGATCTCTGCACTCCTGTGATCTATGGATCTTCAAAGATCTTCGGTTTCTACAAGAAGCACATACATAATCTCGAACCGATAAACACAAACGTGATATCGTCTGCAAAGGACGTACATCAGAAGAGGGTTAACATCGTGAACTGTCTTCCTGAAAACGTCTTTGTGGAGCCTGGACAGCCAACTCCTGAGTCTGCCAAGTCGGCTATGACTTCGCTCGAAAGGGCAGTGCAGGACATCAAGGACGGATATATCGACGTCCTCGTAACTGCTCCTTTCAACAAGAGGGCAATGGCAAGCGAGGGCTTCGGATATACCGGACATACCGAGTACCTCGAGAAGGAATTCGGTGTGGATGAGGTGGCCATGATCATGGTCTGCGACCGTCTCAAGGTGGGTGTGGTTACAGGTCATATCTCGCTCAAGGACGTCTGCTCAAGCATCACTCCTGAGAAGATCCTCAAGAAGCTTCGCCTTATCAAGGCTGCCCTCCAGAGGGATTTCGGTGTCGATGAACCTAAGATCGCGGTGCTCGGTCTCAATCCTCACTGCGGTGACGGAGGCCTCCTCGGCGATGAGGAACAGCAGATCATCCTTCCTGCGGTGAAGGCTGCAAACGAGGAGGGAATCCTTGCGTTCGGTCCATATTCTCCGGACGGATTCTTCGGTCTGGGCAACTACAGCAAGTACGATGCGGTCCTTGCCATGTACCATGACCAGGGACTTACTCCGTTCAAGGCGCTTGCGTTCGAGGACGGCGTGAACTTTACTGCCGGCCTTCCGATCGTAAGAACGTCTCCGGACCATGGAACTGCCTATGAGATGGCAGGACGTGACCTCGCGGATCCTCGTTCGATGATGGCAGCTATCTATACGGCAATCGACATCTACAACAATCGAATGGACTACGATGATCTTGTGGAGAACCGCATGACCATCAAGATGCCGGATACTGAAATCAAGCCGAAAGGCGGAAGAATCATCGAGTAAGCATGGTGGAAACAGTTCAGCAGAGGCCTCCCATCTTCCTTTACACTGACGGTGCGTCCAGCGGAAATCCAGGCCCAGGAGGTTATGGTGTAGTGCTGAAATGCGCAGGCAGGGAGCTGGAACTTTCAGGCGGTTTCTCGCTTACCACCAACAACAGGATGGAACTTCTGGCTGTCATCAAGGGCCTTGAGTCCATCAGATGGCAGAATGCGGAGGTACATGTCTACAGCGATTCTTCATATGTGGTGAATGCCATCAACAAGGGCTGGCTCGAGAACTGGAAGAGGAGGGGCTTCGCCAAGGTGAAGAATCCCGATCTTTGGATGAGGTTTTCCCGTCTGTATGAGATGCACCGTGTCTCGTTCCATTGGATCAAGGGACATGCCGGACATCCTGAAAATGAGAGGTGTGACGCCCTTGCTGTTGCGGCGGGAGCAGGAGCGGTAGCGGCAGGAAAGACCTTGTCGCCGGATCCGGGATATGTCCCGGATGAACCGTCCATTTTATAGAATATGCATATCGTATGAATGTAACAAGGACAGATATACCCGATGTCGTGATAATCGAGCCAAGGGTGTTCGGGGATCATAGAGGCTACTTCTTCGAGTCTTTTTCCGAGAAGGACTTTTCGGAAAATGTGTGTGAGACGAAGTTTGTTCAGGACAATGAGAGCAAGTCATGCTACGGAGTGCTCAGGGGACTTCATTTTCAGAAGCCACCCCATGCCCAGGCAAAGCTTGTAAGGGTTGTGAAGGGTCGCGTGCTTGATGTGGCGGTGGACATAAGGAAGGGTTCACCTACTTTTGGAAGACATGTGGCTGTGGAATTGACGGAGGATAATCACAGGCAGCTGTTCATCCCGCGTGGATTTGCACATGGCTTTGCCGTGCTTTCCGAGGAGGCTGTCTTCCAATATAAATGTGATAATTACTATGCTCCCCAGAGTGAGGGATCAGTTCTTTGGAACGATCCTGAGATCGGCATAGATTGGGGAATTCCCGAGGATGAAGTTATTCTTTCCGAGAAGGATACGAAATCACCGCTTCTCAAGGATCTTGGGGATTTCTTTGAATACGGACAGAAATAAGTTAAACGTTAAAATTAATAGACATGAAAAGATTGGGTACTGTAATCGTTGCCCTTGCCATGATGGTTTGTGCAACATCGGTGTCTGCAAGAGGATTCAGACCAGGACATGGACATATGGGGCAATATGATCTCTATACGATTACGTCCGGTATGGGAGTGTCGTTCGGTTATGTCCATTCGGCTTACAGGGTGTCTGATTGGGCTACCGACGATGTCAGGAAATCTGACGGACTTGACGGATTCAATATTGGGGTTACAAAGGATTTCTCCATATATGAGCACATGCTCTTCCTTCAGCCTGGTATCGTGTATACATACCTGAATGATTCGAGGAATATGTCCGAGGCAGGTGTAAGGGTGGTAGGCGACTGGAATGAGCATTATGTCGGCATTCCGATCAAGCTCAAGTACGAGGTGCCTGTGACAGATAACCTCTGCGTATTTGCAATGGCCGGCCCTACTCTTGTGGGTGGTGTGTCTTCTTCAATGAAGTATCGTGCGCGCATCGGCGACTCTGTCAATGCTGCGCTTTCATACAATGTCTACAGCGGAAAGGTCAGGACAAACGACGCCATGTCGGAACCTTTGAAGACCTTTATCAACGGCCAGCTTCCAGGTTCTAGATACAGAAGGGCTGACCTTCAGCTTGGCCTGTCGGCAGGTGTAAGGTTCAGCGAGTTCCTTGAAGGTCAGATCGGCTACGACTGGGGTGTCGGAAATAAATACAAGGATGAAACCCTTGAAGACCTCAAGATGCGTCGTCAGCAGTTCTACATCACCGTAGGTGTCCGCTTCTAGACCTTTTTTCTGCCAAAATGGCAGTTTAACGGTCTGATTTTTGATAATTGACTAATTGTCACTATATTTGTAGGTTGTTTGTACTGTGTGGTACAGACAACCTAAATTTAGTATATAAACAGAACAAGATATGTCATTTACAGACGTTTTCAAAAAGATTTTCGGTACAAAGGCAGACCGTGACATGAAGGCCATCAGGCCTACCCTGGACAAGGTGCTTGAAGCTTACAAGATTATAGACAAGGTTTCGGATGACGAACTCAGAGATAGATGTCAGGCTCTCAAGGATAAGATCCAGGCAGCAATCGCATCGGATGAGGCGCGTGTTGCTGAAATCAAGGCTGAACTCGAGAAGGAGATTCCGCTCAACCAGAAGGAGGCGCTTGCAACAGAGCAGGACAAACTCGTCAAGAAGATTGACGAAACCATCGAGAAGGTTCTCGAGGAGATTCTTCCTGAGGCTTTCGCAATCATGAAGTCTACTGCCCGCCGTTTCACGCAGAATGCAGAGATCAAGGTAAAGGCTACTGAATTCGACCGCAACCTCAGCACGACAAAGGAGTTCGTGACCATCGACGGTGACCATGCCATCTGGCAGAACCACTGGATGGCCGGCGGTAATGAGGTTACATGGGATATGGTTCATTATGACGTGCAGCTCATCGGTGGTATCGTCCTCCATCAGGGTAAGATCGCCGAGATGGCTACAGGTGAGGGTAAGACCCTCGTCGCAACGCTTCCAGTATTCCTCAATGCCCTCGCAGGCAAGGGTGTACACGTTGTCACAGTGAACGACTACCTCTCAAAGCGAGACTCTGAGTGGATGGGACCTCTCTACATGTTCCACGGACTCAGCGTAGACTGTATCGACAAGCACCAGCCTAACAGCGACGCCCGCAAGAAGGCATATGCATGCAACATCACATTCGGTACAAACAACGAATTCGGTTTCGACTATCTCCGTGACAACATGGCGATGTCGCAGAAGGATCTTGTTCAGCGCAAGCATCATTTCGCAATCGTCGATGAGGTCGACTCTGTTCTTATCGATGACGCACGTACTCCTCTCATCATCTCTGGACCTGTGCCTAAGGGCGAGGACCAGCAGTTCATGGAGTACAAGCCGCTTGTAGAGCGCCTTTACAGCAATCAGAAGACTCTCGTGACCCAACTTCTCAACGAGGCGAAGAAACTCATCGCCGAAGGAAACGAGAAGGACGGTGGAGTGCTCCTCTTCAGAGCATACAAGGGTTATCCTAAGTACAAGCCGCTCATCAAGTTCCTCAGCGAGCCAGGCATGAAGCAGCTTCTCCAGAAGGTCGAGAACTACTATATCCAGGACAACGAGCGCGAGATGCCGTTCATCACCGATGAACTCTATTTCGTCATCAACGAGAAGATGCACTCTGTCGACATGACGGACAAGGGCCGTGACCTTATCACAGGCAACCTTTCAGACCCTAACTTCTTCGTGCTTCCTGACGTAGGTGCCGCAATTGCGGAGGTGCAGAAGGATGCAAGCCTCAGTCCTGAGGACAAGCAGGTGAAGAAGGATGACATCCTCGCGGATTTCGCACTCAAGTCGGAGCGTGTACATACAGTGAACCAGCTCCTCAAGGCATATACGATGTTCGACAAGGAGATCGACTACATCATTCAGGATGGAAAGATCAAGATCGTCGATGAGCAGACAGGACGTATCATGGAAGGACGCCGCTGGAGCGACGGTCTCCATCAGGCTGTCGAGGCGAAGGAGAACGTAAAGGTTGAGGCTGCTACTCAGACATTCGCGACCATCACCCTCCAGAATTACTTCCGTATGTATCATAAGCTTGCCGGTATGACCGGTACGGCTGAGACTGAGGCAGGTGAGTTCTGGTCTATCTACAAGCTCGATGTAGTCGTGATCCCTACAAACAGACCGATTGCCCGTATCGACCAGAATGATCTCATATACAAGACAAAGAAGGCAAAGTATGATGCCGTAATCAATAAGGTCGTTGAACTTACAAAGCAGAACCGTCCGGTGCTCGTGGGTACTACAGACGTGGAGACATCTGAGCTCCTCAGCCGTATGCTCCGTCTCCGTGGCATCGAGCATCAGGTCCTCAATGCGAAGCAGCATGCCCGTGAGGCAGAGGTCGTAAAGCATGCCGGAGAGCCTGGTACAGTGACCATCGCTACCAACATGGCAGGTCGTGGTACCGATATCAAGCTTCCTGAGGAAGTGAAGGCTGCAGGCGGACTTGCAATCATCGGTACGGAGCGTCATGACAGCCGTCGTGTCGACCGTCAGCTCCGTGGACGATCAGGACGTCAGGGTGACCCGGGTTCTTCAATCTTCTTTATCTCTCTCGAGGATAAACTCATGCGTCTCTTCGGTGGTGAGAAGCTCGCAGGAATCGTTGACCGGCTCGGACTCGAGGAGCATGAGGCTCTTGAGGCATCAATGCTCAGCAAGACAGTTGAGAACGCGCAGAAGAAGGTCGAGGAGAACCACTTCGGTACACGTAAGAGACTCCTTGAGTATGACGACGTAATGAACTCACAGCGTGAGGTTATCTATACAAAGAGACGTAACGCTCTTTCAGGCGAGCGTGTCGAGATCGACGTGATGAACATGATGCAGGACATCGCCCAGATCATCGTTGAAAGGTCTGAGGGAATGCCTTATGATGAATTCGCGGAGAGCGTGATGATGTCGCTTTCAATCGAGCCTGGCTTTGATGAGGAGTTCTACAACAGCGCAAATGCAAAGACCCTTGCAGAGGCTCTTCGTGGAAACATGCTCAAGACTTATCAGCGTCGTATGGATACAATGGCGCAGAGGGCGCTTCCTTTCATCAAGGACATGTACAAGAAGCATGAGGAGACTGCCAAGTCCAACAACATCTATATTCCTGTATCTGACGGACGTAAGGGACTCCACCTTCCAATCAACCTTGCAAAGGCTTATGAATCAGAAGGAAAGGAGATTGCTCGTGCGCTCAGCAAGACCATCACTCTCTTTGAGATCGATGACAAGTGGAAGGAGCATCTCCGTGATATGGATGACCTGAAGCAGTCGGTGCAGAACGCGACATATGAGCAGAAGGATCCGCTCCTTATCTATAAGTTCGAGAGCTTCAACCTCTTCAGCCAGATGCTTGAGGACCTTAACAAGAATGTACTTTCGTTCCTTCTCAGGGCACAGATTCCTCTCGTTGATGCCAATGCGGCACCTCGTCAGGCACCTCCTCAGCCTCAGCGTCGTCAGACTCCGGACGTGACACAACTCCAGACAAGCAGGACTGACCTCGTTACCAACGGAGGACAGGCAAAGAGCAATGCTCCAGTCCATGTGGACAAGCAGGTGGGACGTAATGACCCATGCCCATGCGGAAGTGGCAAGAAATTTAAGAACTGCCACGGAAAAGGTTTGTAATAAATGAAATAATAATAGAAGACTATGGCAAAAATGGAACCGGTAGTTAATGCAAATGCAATCAGCAGGATTTCTGCTGGTACTATAATCAAGGGAGAGATCCTGTCTCCATGTGATATCCGTATCGATGGTACATTCGAGGGAAAGATCCAGAGCAAGGGTCGCGTTGTAGTGGGCGAAAGCGCACACATCAAGGGTGATATCGTATGTGACAGCATCGACCTTTGGGGCAAGGTTGAGGGCAATGTGTTCGTAAAGGATACTCTTAACCTCAAGGATGGCTGCGTAGTGAACGGAAACCTCAATATCCGTAAACTTTCTGTTGAGCTCGGCTCTACATTCAACGGTAACTGCAAGATGATTTCTGAGACAGATTTTGACCGTGTAGCTGGAGCGAAGGAACAGAAGGCTCAGCCTGCAGCTGCTCCTGCAAACTAAATGATGATAAGGCGTACATATAAGGTAGCCGGACATCTTTTCTCCATCGAATTGCCTCAGGATCATTTCCTTTGGGGAAGGATGGAGATGTCGTATGGGCCCTTTGAAGTCGTCTCTGATAATGTAAATGACTGCATCTTCTCGCTTGTCGTCTGTGAAAGGATACAAGCGGAAGGTGCTTCTCTTGTCTATTCCAACAAGTCGTGCGTGGAGCCCGGATTTGTTGCTCTTGAGGTCTTCAAGACCGCGGACGGGTATGTTTTCGAACTTACCCAGCCTGGATCTCAGGAAGTGAATGCCCGTCTGTCTGTAAGCGGGGACTTCATGAGTGCGGAACTGAGTCTTGCCGGTCGTCCGGTAGAGCAGTGGCTTGCCTTCAATTCATCCGTGGATTTCTGCTTCCTCCTTGCAACAGCGGGTAGGAATACCGTATTGACCCATGCCTCGTCTGTCATATATGAGGGTAGGGCATACCTTTTCCTTGGCAAGAGCGGTACCGGAAAAAGCACGCACAGTCGTATGTGGCAGACTGCCTTGGAAGGCGTTGAACTGATGAATGACGACCATCCGGTGCTTCGTGTCGACGAAGACGGCAATACGGTCGCCTATGGCTCTCCATGGAGCGGAAAGACTCCGTGCTACAAGAATGTTTCTGCGCCTCTTGGAGGCATAATAAGGATATCCCGCGCTCTGCATAACAGGGCGGTTCGGCTGTCTCCGATACAGGCATATGCATCCCTGATGACCAGTTGTTCGGGAATGACGTGGGATCGGGAACTTGCTGACGGTAAGGATCGTACGCTTCAGGGAATCATTTCCCGTACTCCATGCTGGGTGATGGAATGTCTTCCGGAAGAGGAGGCTGCCAGAGTCTGCATGGAGGCTGTAACATCGTTTTATAAGGAGGATTGATGATGAAGAAAACTCTGCCAAATGATGTCCTGCTTGGAGAAGTCTCCCGCCTCGTTGAGACAGGGGAGACAGTTGCTCTTATGGCCAAGGGTTACAGCATGCTTCCTTTCATTGTCGGAGGTCGGGACAGCGTTGTCCTGGAACGTCCGGGTGAGCTCAGAATCGGTATGATTGTCCTGTCGCACGTGATGGGTGAGAGGTACGTTCTTCATAGGATAATTGCTATTGAAGGCGAGAAGGTCACCCTTATGGGAGACGGAAATCTCAAGGGTGTCGAGATCTGCAGGAGATCGGATGTGAAGGCTGTTGCATCCAGGATTATCACTCCTTCGCGGGAGATCGATTGTCATGGAACGAAGCATCAGAGGAGGGCTGCAATCTGGAAGAGACTGCTTCCCGTGAGACGATGGATATTGGCTGTTTATAGAAGGGTATTTCTTTGATATATAATTTGTTATGAGACTTGTGGAAGGATTCAGGCTGCGTGATGTGATGGGACAGGCGACAGTCATCGGCGAGGGTGCCGGACAGGTTAATTTCAATAAACTTATAACTCTCAATGAGTCCGCGGCTTTTCTTTGGAGGTCGCTTGAAGGAAGGGATTTCGATGCTGATGTGGTAGCGAAGCTCCTCATGGACGAGTATGGCATCGATGCCGAACTTGCATCCAAGGATGCGGCAGTGATCCTTGCTCAGTGGTGTGAGGTCGGATTGGCTGAGTGATGATTAGGTCCCGCGACATACTTCTATCTCTTGTAAGGAGCGCCTTGTGGAACGTTCCGGTAGGTCCCGTACCATCTGATGTGAAATGGGAGAATGTTTTCCGATTGGCACGTCAGCAGACTATGCTCGGACTACTTGCGGCCGGACTGCAGAATCTTCCTTCGGACAGGAAACCGGACAGCAGGCTTCTGCGTCAGCTTCAGGCTTATGTCGTGAAGAACATACAGGCACATTCCCTGATGACTGAAAGGCTCAGGCAGACGCTTGATGCTCTTCGTGAAGAGGGGATCGAGCCTGTGCTTCTCAAGGGACATGGCCTTGCCCAGAACTACCCGGATCCGCTGAGCCGTCAGTGCGGAGATGTGGATTTCCATGTTGGAAAGGAAGCGTATCCGCGTGCTGTGGAAGTGTGTCTGAAGCGTTTTGGGTCAGGTGACCATGAGATGGTAAATCTTAAACATTATCATTTTGATAATCAAGGTATTACCATAGAACTTCATAAGATCGCCGCCATCATTCCAGGTGTTTTCAAGAACGCCCGATTCCAGAAATGGACCTGCAGTCGCATGGTTCCTTCTGAGCTTAGAAAGGTCGATATCGAGGGCGTTCAGGCCATGCTTCCGTCGCATCGGTTTGATGCAATTTACATCATGGTACATGCATGGCACCATTTTCTGGAAGGAGGCGTAGGATTGAGACAGATGTGCGACTGGGCCATGTATATGCATAAGTTCCATTCCTGTATTGATGCAGATGTCCTGAAGGCTGATCTTGATGCTTTCGGATTGACAAGGGTATGGCACATGTTCTCGTGGATAGCAGTCAATGAATTGGGGCTTCCTTCTCATGAGTGTCCGCTTTATTCGGGTAAGTGCTCGGATGATGCCCAAAGGATGATGGATGTGATATGGACGGACGGCAATTTCGGTAGGTATTCGGAGCGGGATAGCAAGAGTCCGGATGGATATGTAGGTGGAAAACTGCATTCGATGAAGGTTACGATCAGACGTTTCTTCAGGATAATGCCGGTTTATCCGTCTCAGGTCATTCCTGCGTTGATACTGTACTTCCTGACCGGAATATATCAGTTCGCAAGGGGACTGATGAAGATATAAAAACAAAAAAGCGATTCAGACTTGAATCGCTTTTTTAGTGGGAGCAGAGGGAGTCGAACCCCCGACCCTCTGCTTGTAAGGCAGATGCTCTAAACCAACTGAGCTATGCTCCCGAAACAGGATTGCAAATGTACGATGAAATTTTGAAAATGCAAACTTTTTTGACAAAGATTTCGCAGTTTCATGCAAAATGATGCGAAAATTGCTATCTTTGCAGAAGATTCAATGGGGATGTTTTGGTTTTGACAGCATCAGACATTGGACAGTAAGCACGTCGGGCGTTGTAGGTTTGCCCGTTAATCTCGGCCTTCGAACTTTTAGTTGGCAACAACTCTTATGCACTCGCTGCGTAGTCTGCTAAGCACACTACCTTAATCCGCGACGCCAAGGCTGCGTCGCCGACGAGTATCCCTCCAGGCTTTAAGCCGGTTATGTCTGGAATCCGGGGTATCATTCAAATCGGATGCACGGAGAGACTCCTTTAACCTCCGCCAAGATTTAAAGGATAAGCCTTGGGTAGCCTGTCCGGCGGCAGCCCCTGGTCGAAAACCAAAGCAGGACTAAGCGTGTAGAAAGCTCTCTGGTGCGGTGTTTGGACGGCGGTTCGAGTCCGCCCATCTCCACAAACGGAAAAAGCTCAGCCATTCGGCTGGGCTTTTTCCGTTTGGCTTGATTTTAGACTGCTTAAGGTTTTGATTTATTATCGTTTTTAATTAACTTTGTATGAATTTATTCAAACTTTGATGTTGGGCTGTATGTGCTTGATGGATAGCACATTCCAAACAGACTCAAATGTCTGTGACTTTGGCCGGCTTCCGATATGAATGATTGTTTTATGACTTTGTATTATTTTATACTCTTTGCCTTGGCATTATGTGCTACCTGGTGGATCTTCAAGAAGGTCCTTAAGATTGCACTGACCAAAAATATAGTTGACAATCCTGACGAGAGAAAGCTTCAGAAGGTGCCGGTGCCGGTTCTTGGTGGAGCGGCGGTGTTTTTCGGTATTGTCGTGTCGATGACGGCCACCGGACTTTTCTGTGAAACAGCCTCGCTGTATGCTGTCCTTGGTGTACTTGTCATCATGCTTTACATAGGCATCATGGACGACATCCTTTCCCTCTCGCCGGTGACCCGCTTCGTTGTCGAAGTACTCGGCGTGTTGATGCTGATGTTCTGCAACGGATATTCGCTCAATGACTTCCATGGCTTGTGGGGCATTCATGAGATTTCCAAGTATGTGGCTGTTCCTCTTACGGTCTTTGCCTGTGTCGGAATTCTCAATGCGATAAATCTCATAGACGGCGTAAACGGTCTTTCATCCGGATATTGCATAACGGCATGTGCGCTCTTCGCTTCCGTGTTCATTTGGGCCGGAGACGTTCAGGCCGCTTCCATAGCCGTGGCTTCCATCGGTGCCCTTGTTCCGTTCTTCTGCCATAATGTTTTCGGCAAGAGGTCGAAGATGTACATCGGTGACGGAGGTACGATGCTCATGGGAACCGTGATGTCGACATTTGTGCTTTGCGCTTTGAACTCTGATTCCCTTCTGGCCGCAAAGGTGCCTGCAGACTTCGGTCTCATTCCGTTTGCCTTGGCAGTCCTTTCGATCCCGGTATTCGATACCTTGAGGGTTATGGCGCTCAGGATGTCCACCGGCAAGTCTCCGTTCAGCCCTGACAGGACCCACCTCCATCATCTTCTGTTCAATCTGGGTTTCTCGCACATCGGGGTTACCTTGTTCGAACTCCTTTCCAATCTGGTGATCGTGCTTGGATGGTGGATAGCATACAGGTCCGGAGCTTCGGTCGATGTCCAGCTTTATGTGGTCGTGATCATGAGTGTTCTGGCGACGTTCGGATTCTGCGGCCTGGTAATGGTGTCTCAGAAGAAGGACCTGAAGTTCTTCCATTTCATGCAGAAGGTCGGTGCATGTACGCATGTCAAGCATCTGCAGATGTTCAAGGACTTGCGCGGATTCCTGGATAAGGGGTGTAATGATCTGACCCCTGGGTCCGAAGACGATAGTGATAATTAAGAAATGATAGATATGTTGAAAAGATTACTTTCAGTAATTCTGATTTTGTGTGCCCTTGCTATGGCTTCCATGCCTGCGAGGGCTCAAATGTCTGATGATGCGGTCGTTGCATATGTGAAAACTGGCATCGCAAACGGAAAATCGCAGTCGGAAATGGCTAAGGAGCTTGCCGCAAAAGGTGTTACCAGACAGCAGGTCGAGCGTATCAGGAATTCGGTTCAGTCCGGTTCTGATGCAGGTGCCGTATCGAAGGTTCCAGGCACTCAGGAGCGTTCGAGGAGGATGAACGACGGAATGATCGAGACCCCTGTTGCTGATGTCAATATCGTTCTTGGCGATGTCGCCAAGCCTGGCACTGACGATGTGTTTGGTCGTAATATCTTCACCAACAGCAATCTGACATTTGCTCCGAGCACAAATCTTCCGACTCCGGAGGATTACAGGCTTGGACCTGGTGATGAGGTAATCATCGACATCTGGGGCAACAACCAGGCGACTATCCGTCAGACCATCTCTCCTGATGGTACGATCAACATTCCTGATATCGGACTTGTCAGCCTCAATGGCATGACGATCAAGCAGGCTGACTCGTACATGAAACGCAAGCTCGGACAGATCTATTCCGTAGACGGCGAAGATGCAAAGTCTGAGATCAAGCTTACCCTCGGAAACATCAGGACAATCCAGGTTAACATCATGGGTGAGGTTGCGGTACCGGGAACATACTACCTGTCGTCGCTTTCAAATCTCTATCACGCACTTTACCGTGCAGGCGGCGTAAGCTCACTCGGATCCCTCCGTGCCATCCAACTTGTCAGAAACGGAAAGAAGATAGCGACTGTTGATGTCTATGACTTTATCCTGAATGGAAAGTCACCTGACAACATCACGCTTCAGGAAGGTGATATCGTCGTGGTTCCGGCTTTTGACCGTCTTGTCGAGGTGATCGGAAATGTCAAGCGTCCTATGGTCTATGAACTCAAGGACGGAGAGACAATTGCCGAACTTCTCGAGTATGCCGGAGGTTTTGCGGGCAATGCCTACAAGGAGAATCTCCGCGTTGTCCGTCAGGATGGAAGAGAGTATCAGGTCTATACTGTCGATGCTCCGGAGTATGAGTCTTTCGTGCTCCAGGATGGAGATGAGATTACTGTGGGACAGATGCTCGATCGTTTTGCCAACAGGATTGAAATCAAGGGCGCCGTATATCGTCCGGGAATATACCAGCTTGGTGACGGTGTCAATACGGTGTCGCAGCTGATTGCAAAGGCTGACGGTCTCAAAGGTGATGCGTTTACAAACCGTGCATTGATCCACAGGGAGCGTGAGGACCTTACCCTTGAGGTGATTCCTGTCGATGTGAAGGGCGTGCTTGATGGCTCGGCGGCTGATGTCGTGCTTCAGAAGAACGACGTTCTCTATATACCAAGCATCCATGACCTCAATGACATAGGAAACATCGAGGTTGAAGGCGAGGTTGCACGTCCGGGTACATTCGTTTATGCTGACAACATGACTCTTGAGGATGCGGTAATGATGGCAGGAGGTCTTCTTGAATCGGCTTCGACAGTCAGGATCGATGTGACAAGAAGAATCAAGGATGCTGCCAGCACTTCCCAGACTGAGAACATTGCCGAGGTGTTCACATTCTCTTTCAAGGACGGTTATGTGCTTGACGGCGAGGCAGGATTCATACTTGAGCCGTATGATCATGTGTTTGTACGCAGAAGCCCATCATACAGGGAGCAGATTTCAGTGTCGATAGACGGGGAGGTGGTATTCCCGGGAACTTATACGCTTACACGCCGTACAGAGCGCCTTTCGGATGTCGTTGAAAAGGCTGGTGGCCTGAACCAGTGGGCATATGTGAAGGGTGCACGTCTCAGCAGAAAGATGGATGCAGAGGAAAGGGCAAGACTCAAGTCTACCATCGAAGTCATGGATTCGGCCAAGGACAGCATCGAACTCAGCATGCTGAACATGGGAGAGAGATATTATGTCGGAATCGATCTTGAGGCAGCCTTGAATAATCCTGGTTCGGATGCTGACCTCGTGCTTCGTGAAGGTGATGTCATCGTCGTGCCTCAGTACAACAATACGGTCAAGATTTCCGGAAACGTCCTTTATCCGAATACAGTGACCTATCGTCCGAACATGACAGTCAAGGATTATGTCATCCAGGCTGGTGGATATGGCTTCCGTTCAAAGAAGAACAAGGCTTATATCGTCTACATGAACGGTACGGTCACAAGGGCAAGAAGGATGAGTTCAAATGTCGTGGAACCTGGCTGCGAGATCGTAGTGCCTAAGAAGCGCGAGAGAAATGGTGCCCTTCAGGAGGTCCTTGGCGTAGCTACTACTGCTTCTTCGGTTGCGACAATGATGGCAACAATCGGTAATCTTTTGAAATAGTTTCTTATGACGGAAAACAATATCAACAATCAGCCCTTCATCGATGATGCACAGGAAATCGATATCATGGAACTTCTGTCCAAGCTGTGGAAGAAGAAGTCTCTGATCATCAAGTGGTGCGTTGTCGGCGCAGTCATCGGACTTGTCGTAGGATTCAGTATCCCGAAGACATACAAGGCAGGTGTCACATTTGCACCGGAGACCCAGCAGAAGGTGGGTTCCGGAGTAAGTTCCATCGCTTCGATGATGGGAGTCAACCTGAACAACAGCGTGGATGCGATCAGCGTGGACATGTTCCCCGATGTAGTGCATTCGACTCCGTTCATCTATGAACTTTTCGATCTCCCTGTGACCTTCGAAAGGAAGGACAGCGTGATTACCGCTCCTCTCGTGGAGTACATGAAGGAATATCAGAAGAAGCCATGGTGGAACCATGTGATCGATGCTCCTTTCAAGGCGCTCGGCTGGGTGCTTTCTCTTGGAAAGGAGAAGCCTGCTGATGTTCCTGTGGCCGAACTCGACCCGTCAAATCTTCCAAAGAAGGAAAGAGGCGTCGTGAAGTACTTTGCCGAAAACATAATGGTCAACGTGGACAAGAAGACAGGCAAGACAACCATGTCCCTCATGCTTCAGGATCCGCTTGTCGTTGCTGCGACAATGGAAGCTGTAACTGAGAACCTCAAGGCCTACATGTCGGATTACAGAACATCAAAGGCCCGTCAGGATATCGAAAACCTTGAAGTGATATGCAGCCAGCGCAAGGAAGACTATTACAAGGCCCAGCAGGCATATGCGGACTATGTTGACGCGAACAAGAATGTCATCCGCCACAGTGCCCAGGCAGAGCGTGAACGTCTCCAGCAGGAGATGAACCTTGCATATCAGGTGTATTCGCAGGTGGCCACTCAGCTTGAGGGTTCACGTATCCAGGCCGAGCAGGCAAAGCCGGTATTTGCAATCATCAATCCTGTTACGGTGCCGATCAGAAAGGCGGCCCCAAGCAAGGCCAAGATGCTCGTTGTCTTTACTTTCCTTGCCGGATGCTGTGCAGCTGCATGGGTTCTGTTCGGAGAAGACTATTGGAAGAAGTTTAAGCAAAATCTCTAACTCATATGAAAGGAATCGTTCTTGCAGGAGGTAGCGGCACACGTCTCTATCCTATCACAAAGGGCATTTCAAAGCAGCTGATGCCGATCTTTGACAAGCCGATGGTATATTATCCGATTTCCGTGCTCATGCTTGCTGGAATCCGTGATATCCTCATCATATCCACTCCGCATGACCTTCCGGGATTCAAGAGGCTACTTGGCGATGGCAGTGACTATGGTGTCAATTTCGAGTATGCCGAGCAGCCTTCACCGGACGGACTGGCCCAGGCATTCACAATCGGTGAGGAGTTCATCGGAGATGATTGTGCCTGCCTTGTCCTTGGAGACAACATCTTCCACGGCAACGGCTTTGTGCCGATGCTCAAGGAGGCCGTACGTTCGGCAGAGGAAGATGGAAAGGCGACAGTGTTCGGCTACTGGGTAAGCGACCCGCAGAGATATGGAGTAGCTGAATTCGATGCAGACGGCAACTGCCTGAGCATTGAGGAAAAGCCGGCGGAGCCTAAGAGCAACTATGCTGTGGTAGGACTCTATTTCTACCCGAACAAGGTGGTCGAGGTGGCAAAGAACATCAAGCCGTCTGCCCGTGGCGAGTATGAGATCACAACAGTCAATCAGTGCTTCCTTTCGGCTGGAGAGCTCAAGGTACAGACCCTTGGAAGGGGATTCGCATGGTTGGATACAGGAACGCACGATTCCCTTTCAGAGGCATCGACATACATTGAAGTGCTTGAGAAGCGTCAGGGATTGAAGGTTGCATGTCTCGAAGGAATTGCATACCGTCAGGGCTGGATTACCGAGGAACGTATGCGCGAATTGGCACAGCCTATGATCAAGAACCAGTATGGACAGTACCTTCTTCGAGTTATCGATGAGGTGAAGCAGTACGGAAAAGTGAATCTTGAATAACATGACGATATTGGTTACAGGAGCCAACGGACAGTTGGGAAATGAGATGAGGCTCATCTCGGCAGGAAGTCAGGATAAGTATATCTTTACTGATGTAAATCAGGTGGAAGGTGTTGAGACAGAATACCTTGATATTACTGATCCCGATGCTGTGCGAAGGATGGTGACCGACTACGATGTGGCTGTGGTCGTGAACTGTGCTGCATATACCAATGTCGATGCTGCAGAAACCAATCAGGAACTTGCTGAACTTCTCAATGCGAAGGCGCCGGAGAATCTTGCACTGGCAATGAAGGAAGCCGGTGGACTTTTGATCCATGTTTCTACAGACTATGTATTCGGTGGCGATCCATACAACACTCCGTGCAGGGAAGATCAGAAAGGTACCCCTACCGGTGTGTACGGCCTGACCAAGCTTCATGGCGAGGAGAAGATAATTGCCTCAGGATGTGACCATGTCATTATCCGCACAGCATGGCTCTACAGCGAATACGGCAGGAATTTCTGCAAGACCATGATGAACCTGACGGCGACCAAGCCTCAGTTGAAGGTGGTCTTTGACCAGGTGGGAACTCCTACATATGCCCTGGATCTTGCCGAGGCGATAAAGGTCATGATTGAAGACTATTCAAGGACAGGATCTCCGTATGGCAGGACTGGCATATACCACTACAGTAACGAGGGCGTATGCTCATGGTTTGACTTTGCGAAGATGATTGCGGAGTTCAACGGTACAACAGCATGTGATGTTCAGCCATGCCACAGCAACGAATTTCCGAGCCCGGTGACAAGACCGTCATATTCGGTTCTGGACAAGACAAAGATCAAGGAAACCTTCGGCATCAGTATCCCTTACTGGACGGATTCCCTGAAGAAATGCATTGAAAACTTAAAATGAATATGAAAAGAAATATAGTGATAACCGGAGGTGCCGGATTCATCGGTTCCCATGTTGTGAGACTCTTTGTCAACAAATATCCTGACTACAGGATAATCAATGTCGACAAGCTGACATATGCCGGAAACCTGGCCAACCTGAAGGATATCGAGGACAAGCCGAACTACAGGTTCGTGAAGATGGATATCTGCGACTTCGAGGCCTTCCTTGAACTTATGAAGGAAGAGAAGGTCGATGGTATCATCCACCTTGCAGCCGAGTCCCATGTGGACCGTTCGATCAAGGATCCGTTCACATTCGCCCGTACCAATGTCATGGGTACTTTATCCCTTCTCCAGGCTGCCAAACTTTACTGGGAAAGCCTTCCGGAAAAGTATGAGGGCAAGAGATTCTACCATATTTCGACCGATGAGGTATATGGTGCCCTCAGCATGAACCATCCTGAAGGAATTGAGCCTCCATTCAAGACTGTGGCATCTTCAGAGGGCCACAAGGCCTATGGAGATGACTTCTTCTACGAGACCACAAAGTACAATCCTCATTCTCCATACAGTGCGGCAAAGGCGTCGTCAGACCACTTCGTACGCGCATATCACGACACATACGGACTTCCGACAGTCGTTACCAACTGCTCGAACAACTACGGTCCATATCAGTTCCCGGAGAAGCTTATTCCTCTCTTCATCAACAATATACGTCACGGTAAGCCGCTGCCGGTATATGGCAAGGGCGAGAATGACCGTGACTGGCTCTATGTTGAGGACCATGCCCGTGCGATCGACCTCATCTTCCATGAAGGCAAGGTAGCCGAGACATACAATATCGGCGGATTCAACGAGTGGAAGAACATCGACCTGATTAAGGTCATGATCAAGACTGTGGACAGGATCCTGGGCAATCCTGAAGGTCAGAGCCTCGGTCTGATTACATATGTGACCGACCGCCTTGGCCACGATGCCCGCTATGCAATCGACTCGACCAAGCTCCAGAAGGAACTCGGATGGGAACCGTCTCTCCAGTTCGAGGAAGGCATCGAAAAGACAGTCCGCTGGTACCTCGACAACCAGGAATGGATGGACAACATCACTTCCGGTGAGTACGAGAAGTATTATGAGGAGATGTATAAGGGGAGGTAAATCAGAAGTGTCGTGAATCAACTTAAGTCAGGAGCAATACTGAATTATGTGGTGATCCTACTGAATACTTTGGTAGGATTGCTATATACTCCGTACATGTTGCGGATGATGGGGCAGAGCGAATATGGACTCTATGCCCTGGTTGCTTCTGTAATATCATATCTTACCGTTCTGGACCTCGGATTAGGTAATGCAGTAATCAGATATACCGCTAAATTCCGTGCAGAGGGCAAGCAGACAGAGCAGTATGAAATGTTTGGAATGTTCTTCATACTGTACATTGTCATCGGATTCATTGCACTCGTTGCCGGTACTGCTTTGTATTTCAATGTGGATGCAATGTTCGGAAGTACGATGACTGTTATGGAACTTGACAAGGCAAGAGTAATGATGGTATTTCTCGTACTGAATCTTGCGGTCACTTTCCCGATGAGCATTTTCGGCTCCATCATTACGGCATACGAACATTTCATCTTTCCGAGAATAGTGAATATATGCAGGATAGTGCTTAACACAGTCGTGATGATATGCCTGCTCCATATGGGATATAAGGCAATTGCAATGGTTGTGGTCCAGACTGCCTTCAATCTTCTTACGCTTCTTCTCAATTTCATATACTGTAAGAGAAACCTCAAGATAAAGATGTACTTCAGGAAGTTCAAATGGGGATTTCTCAAGGAAGTTGCCATATACTCGTTCTGGATATTCCTGAATGTAATCATGGACAGGATCTACTGGAGTACTGGACAGTTTGTGTTGGGTGCGATAGTCGGTACGGCTGCTGTTGCCGTGTTTGCAGTTGCTATTCAGCTGCAGCATTTGTACATGCAGTTTTCTACGGCTATTTCAAGCGTGTTTCTTCCTAAAGTTACGGCTATAGTGACCAAAAGTAACGATACCCAAGTGGTTTCTGATCTATTCATAAAGACCGGAAGGATCCAATATTCCATAATGGCGCTGATCCTCTCAGGTTTCATTGTCTTTGGAAAACCGTTTGTTGCACTTTGGGCCGGACCTGGGTATGAGGATGTATATGTGATTACAATCATGTTTTTCATATCTCTGCTTATACCACTTATACAGAATCTTGGCGTCACTATACTTCAGGCAAGGAATCAGATGAAGTTCAGAAGTCTCCTTTATATCGTCATTGCATTGTGTGCTTTGGTTCTGCAGATTTTATTTGCAAAAAAGTGGGGAGGTATCGGCTGTGCAATTGCTATTTCCAGTGCCTTGTTGTTAGGACAAGGTCTAATACTCAATATTTATTACCATGTAAAGCAGAAGTTGAATATAGTCATGTTCTGGAAACAAATTGCTAAAATGTCAGTTGTTCCTGTTGTTGTGACTCTGTTATCAATCTTTGTTTTGAATCATTTCTCAGTAAAGACATGGTATGAATTGTTGGTAGGAATCATGGTATTCTGCGTTTTTTACATTCCTCTATTCTGGAAGTTCAGTATGAATGAATACGAACGTGGATTGATTAAAGATCCAGTAACCGGAATTTTAAAGAAATATATAACCAGAAGATAATGAGCAGCAGAGTTGAATATTATGATTTCTTGAGAGGCGTTGCCATTATTATGGTAGTCGGTATCCATACGTTTGCATCTTCTTCATTAGATTCAATCTATGGTTTTATTTCCATGCTTGTAAGAGAAGTACTCAATTGCGCTGTTCCTATTTTTCTGGCAATATCAGGTTTCTTCTGTGGTAAAAAAATATTGCGTGACCAGAATGCGAAGTTTGCTTTTTGGAAGAAGCAGATCCCCAAAATATATATCCCGGCTCTTATATGGTCAGTTCCATATTTTGTGCTTAATATTATAGGTAATGATGGAGTATTTGGGATAGGGGAGCAAATATTGGCACTATTTACATGCAGTTACAGCATTTACTACTTTATCGCTCTAATCATTCAATATTATTTGTTGTTACCGGTACTGCAGAAGCATGGATCTGTAATGATGCCAATATCAGTCATATTATCTTTCGTTTCAATTATATCCATTACTTATGTAACTGAAATAAAAGGAGTTGAATTACCTGTGATATTATATGCAGGACCATTTACAACCTGGTTTGTTTTCTTTATGTCTGGGGTTTATTTATCAAACCGTACGGCAACTTATACTATCAAGCATGTAATTTTCTTGATTATCATGGGCTTAATGCTTGAATGTGTCGAGACATATTGGCTGAATACATATCATGGCGGAGGATATGGAATCAAGTTCTCTGCTTTTCTGTATTCGATTGGAATCGTACTTTTAATATTGTCTCCAAAGTTAAAGGAAGCTTATAAGACCAATATTATAACGTCGATGATAGCGTATCTTGGCAAGATTTCATTTGGAATATATCTGATACATTATTTCCCCATAAAGGTATTTGACATTCTTCTACCAATTAAGTCATGGCTTTTCTCTTGGTTACTTGTATTGACTGTCACTTCCGCTGTTGTAGTATCTGCCCGTAAGATATTACCCGATTATTTAAATAGATATTTGGGCTTCTCATGATAGATGTAAAAGATAAGAAAGATTGTTGTGGCTGTTACGCTTGTGCACAGATATGCCCGAAACAATGTATTGAACTCATTGCTGACAATGAGGGGTTCTCTTATCCGAAGGTGGATCGAGACGTTTGCATAGGTTGCGGTCTTTGCGAGAGAGTCTGTCCTGTGATCAATCAAAGAGACTGTAGAGAACCATTGGCAATATATGCGACTAAGCATACAAATCATGAGACGCGTATGAATAGTTCTTCAGGAGGTGTATTCAGTCTATTGGCAGAACATGTTCTAACAGAAGGTGGTGTTGTGTTTGGAGCAAAGTATGATGAAGAATTCAATGTGGTGCATGGCTATACAGAGAAAATACAGGAACTCAATATGTTCCAAGGAAGTAAATATGTACAAAGTTTCATAGGTGATACCTTCAGTCATGCGAAGCAATTTCTTGTTGATGGACGCAAGGTTTTATTTACAGGAACTCCTTGCCAGATTGCAGGTCTGAAGAATTTCCTTCAGAAGGAATATGATAATCTGTTGACATTGGATATCATATGTCATGGTGTTCCTAGTCCGGCTGTATGGCAAAAATATAAAGATGAATTAAAGGAAGGTGAAGGTATAGTTTCATTAAAGAAGGTGAATTTTAGAGATAAGACCAGAGGTTGGGATAATTATTCATGTTCTTATACTATAGGATATGAGAATGACGAAGAAACGGTCTCGATCAATCATCACAAGGATCCGTATATGCGATTGTTTATTGCAAACTATTCTTTGCGTCCTTCATGCTACAATTGTCCTGCAAAGGCTGGACGTTCCGGTAGTGACATTACGTTAGGTGATTGCTGGGGTATTAAAAGGATAGAAAAGACATTTGATGATAATAAAGGTGTAGGAGTGTGTGTTATCAACAAGGAAAATTATTTGAAGGATATAATCCTTCATAATTCGAGAAACCTGTTATTACCGTATGATTATTTGCAACAACATAATCGAAGTTACTACAGATCGAGCATCAGACCTGTGCGCAGACAGGAATTTTTTGAAAAGCTGGAACATTTCGATAGCATAACATTATCTGCTCAGGAATTTGTTCCGATCAAGGGCTTTGTATTGAACTTTTGCGAAAAAATGATAGGTTTTGTAAAAAGACGTTTAAGACGCTAATTGTTTGTTGACGTGTAATGAGCGAGAAAATGATAAGGACAATAGGTATAATCACGCATAGGGGTAACTATAATTATGGCGGATTGTTGCAGGCATTGGCATTGCAACGTTGGCTGACATCCCAAGGATTCTCCGTGGAAATTATCAATTTAGATAAGATGCAATTGTCGGGTACTAAAACTGGGCGTATTGCAAGAGCTTTGTTGACTCCGATAAAGACTATCGGTAAGCTAAGGAAATCAAAGGTTGCCCAATCGTCAACGCTGCCCCCTGCTGGTTTCTTGCGTAAATTTACCGAGTTCAAAATTTCAGCAAAAATGAAATACTCTCAAGAAGTTCAGGAGGACAATATTGGAGCTGTTGCAAATAAGTATGATGCAATTATTGTAGGAAGCGATCAGGTTTGGTGCTATAAATATGCAAGACCCCTGATATTTTTTGCTCAATGGTCTCCGGCATATACAGGCTTATTACTTTCATACGCAGCATGTAGCCCAGACATGGATATTCCATGGTACAACAGAAGTCGCATATCCAAGCAACTTATGAGATTCGATGAAGTGTCTGTTCGCGATACTTATACAATGAAATGGGTCGAATCGATCTGTGGACGTCAGACATCTATAGTTGTGGATCCTACATTGCTGTATGATTTCAACGAGTTTGTTGGTCCAGATCAGGTCAAGGAACCATACATATTTGCTTATTGTCTTGGTTCGGAAATAGATGGAGGACATGACTCTGTGATCAAGGAAATCCGCAAACAATATGGCGAAATGAAAGTTATAGGCGTAGCCATACCTAACAAATCAAAGGAGGTTGAAAAGTTTGCAGATGAAGTGATATATGATGCTTCTCCTGAGATGTGGCTGAACTTGCTGAGACATGCCGCCTTTGTTTACACTGATTCATTCCATGGCTGTATGTTTTCACTTAAATACAATAAGCAATTCATTGCATATTTTGCTCAGGAGAGTCGTGCGTCCCGGTTGATTGATTTAAGAGACAGGTATAAACTGGATAATGCCATCATATCCTCCGCCTCTGAACTGCATGAAAGAATGTGCCTGCAAAAAGGTGTTGATTACGAAATTACAAATGTACTGATATCTGAACACGTGGAGTCTTCGAAACAATTCTTAAAGGAATCATTATGTTCAACAAAAGAATAATATGTATACATTCAACCAGTGACAATGCTTTACCGGTCAGTCAATTCAGAAAATATATATTCTGGATGATTAAACTGGGGTATAAGTTTATTTCAATGGATGAGATCCTTGACGAAACCAAGTCCGGTAAGTATATACACCTTACTGTAGATGATGGTTACAAAACATGTATAACATCTTTACTTCCAATTCTTCAGGAGTATAATATCAAGGCAACTTTTTTTGTGGCTCCTATGCTGTTGGGTTTGGAAGCCAATCATCCGTCTCTTATCAAGAACAGTTGTTATCCTAATGAATCAACTATGACTGAAGAAGAAGTTTTATTGTTGCAGAGTCATGGACATACCATAGGATATCATACCGGAACACATGTAAATTTGTCCAAGGCAGATAATGAAGCGGTCAGGGATGATTTCTTCAACGGACTTGACCTGTTGAAGGAAATGGGTGTAGAAGTGACTAAGTTTGCATACCCTTTTGGATTCCTACCTAAGGATAAATCTTTTTTTGAAGGTATGCTTAGGCAATCGAACATTAGTAATGCTTTTACTGTGAAATGGGGCGATGTCAACTATGCCAGCCCATATTATATAAATAGAGTATGTCTTGGAGATAAGGAACCGTTACTATGGTCGGTGTTGAAGACCATAGGATTTGTGGATTTCTACTATAACCTTAAAAATAAATAATACTTATGAAAGTCTTCGCTAAACTACTACGTTTCATATGGAGAGAAATCAAGTATTTTATATGGTCAGTTGCGGCATATTTCCCACTTCTCCCTTCGTTTATGTTCAGTCCAATTAGAGCATTCTTATGGAGAATGATAGGAGTCAAAACGGGAAAGAACCTTTATATAGGATTTGGTGTGTATCTTGATGTTGACGGCGCTCAAAGATTGCATATAGGGGATAATTGTTCGATTATGGCCAAGTCCTTAATTCTCATGCATAGACGAGATATAACAGACTATAAGCGAGGTGTGTTGCAGCATGACCTGCCGTATCTGAAGGCAGATACATATATAGGAGATAATGTTTCGATAGGAATGCGCTCGATTATTATGCCAGGAGTCACTATTGGTGATGGTGCTGTCATAGCTGCCGGATCTGTTGTTACAAAAGATGTGGAACCGTATGCCGTAGTAGGCGGAAATCCAGCTAAAGTCATTAAATATATTCAGTGATCTTCATGTATATAAATATACCATATATATTTATTAATTTTACACTTGCCTGTATTTACCTCATTGGACTACAGCTCTTTATCCCACTTCCATTTACTGGATTTCTGGATGAGGCTTTAATGGGGTTTTCGATGATATTGGTATTCGTTTATCCATTATTCAAGATAAAATATAAGAAAGTGTATGGCATATTTATAATATACTTTATATATAATATCATCAATTATTACATATCTCCATATTCGAATTCATTCTACATGATGTTTCTGCAGTCATGTATAACATTAAAGGTCTTTATAGTCATGCTATCGCTTTTCCTGAGTTATACGAGCTTAAATGAGTTTCGTAAGAGGAAATTGCAGAAAAGGGTAAGGTTTACAGTATATATATTCACGATTATATTCTTTATCGCATTGTTCCTGAACATTTTTTTAGGAACATCGTGGCTGGATATGTGGGGACAACCGATACTTTATCGTAATGATATGTTGCGAGTCTTTGGTATGTTCAAGGAAGGTGGCGCAAATGGTTATTATATAGCTTTTATTGTCACGACATTAATATTTTTCAAGCTGTCTAGAAAATTAACCTTGAAAAATGTAATCATTATCTCAGTTGTTGCAATCCTTCTATCCTATATATCCTCATATCGAAAGACAATTCTGTTCTGTCTTCCGCTCTGGTATTTTTATAACAATGCTTTGGGATATAAGAAACGTACCTTTAATATTGTGCTGTTTGTTCTCGGCATATTGATGATAACGCCATATATTCTTGAATCATCATACCTAGAAAATACTTTACAAGACCTTACCAACTTTACAAACAGTGATTCCAATTATATACGAGGACTGCTGTTCTATAATGGTTTCCGGCTTGCATTCATGAATTTTCCGTTTGGAACAGGTGCAGCTACGTTCGGAAGTGTTTATTCTCAGTTCAATACGCTTGATGTATATAGTTTAGTAGGGCTAGAACGTTGGATCCTGGATTTTGAAGAAGGCGGTGCCGAAATATTTGACAACTATCTCGGTAGTGTTGTTGCGGAGCTTGGCGTTCTAGGAATGGTCATATATGGAATACTGGTTGTGAGAATATATAAGCTTATAAGTGGGTCGGTCGCTCCTGCCTGCAAGACATGGTTTAATATAACATTTATATATTTAATAATAACATCGGCTATGGGACCATTCATATGTTCAGCCGATGGAGCTATTATCTATTCTTTGTTTTTCCTATATTTCTTAATAGAAAATGAAGCTGTTCCTGATATCAAACATGTATCCTGACAAGAAGTCTCCTGGGTATGGCGTATTTGTCAAGAATGTTGCTGAGTATCTCAGTGACAATGGCATACATGTCTCATGCAGTGCTGTTATCAAAGGCCGCAGCAAAAATGTAATTCACAAGATAATTAAGTACCTGTGTTTCTATTATAGGATTATCATATCGTTCTTCAAAGAGTATGATGCGATTTATATCCATTATCCGAATATGGCAATACCGGTGCTGGTACCTTTGTTTATGATTAAAGGCAGAAAACTGATAGTCAATTATCATGGTGAAGATCTGCTTTATTCCGGAAGTTTGGGTACAATTTTAGGCAGGATGACAGAAGACTTTGTAAGGAGATATGCAGATATTGTCGTAGTACCCTCTGATTTTTTTAAAGGGGTACTGCTTGAAAGAACTATCTGTACCGAAGAAAAGATAATTGTCTTTCCGTCCGGAGGTATTGATCCAAAGACATTCTATCCTTCTCCAAAGATAAAATCTGATGTCCTTAAATTAGGATATGTGGGAAGAATTGAGTATGGCAAAGGCTGGAAAGAATATATTCAGGCTCTAAGCATGATGGATACTTCTGTAAGTTTCCATGGATATATTATTGGCTACGGATCTTTGGAACCGGAGATGCATGAACTCATATTTCAATATGGACTGAATGATAAAATCGAAATTATCAAAGGTGTTTCGCAGAGTAGGTTGCAGCATTATTACTCTATGTTTGACCTTTTGATCTTTACCACTCAATTACCCGAGAGCCTTGGTTTGGTCGGATTAGAATCCATGGCATGCGGAACTCCAATAATTGCTACGGAAATCGGAGGTGTTGCAACATATACACGTGATAATCATAATGGTTATTTAGTGGCAAAAGGTGATGTGGAAGGAGTTGTAAAGTCGATTGAGAAATTTATACATGCTGATGAGGCAGAAAAGTCACAGATGATTGATAATTGTATCGAAACTGCCAGGAAATACTCCACTGAAACTATATATGTGTCATTTCTTAATGACTTTAAGAAACAATTATATTCTTGATATAATATGAAAAAAGTATCAATAATAGGCACCCAAGGCGTACCTGCGAACTATGGCGGATTTGAATCTCTGGTGGAGAACATCATCGGGGAAAACAAGTCTGAGGATATCAGGTATACGGTATTCTGCAGCGGTAAGGATATGCAGGAGAGGCTTGATGAATACAAGGGGGCTGAACTTAAATATATACCGCTGAGGGCTAATGGCGCACAGAGTATTCCGTATGATATCTGGTCATTCCTGAGGGTGCCGAAGGATTCGGATGTAATCCTCGTGCTGGGAGTTTCCGGATGCATCATACTGCCGTTGTACCGAATCTTTTCAAGGAAGAAGCTTGTCATCAATATTGATGGCCTTGAGCATAGAAGGGAGAAGTGGGGAAGGATGGTGAAGGCTTTCCTCAAGTTCTCGGAAAGTCTTGCCGTAAGATATGCAGATGTCATCATATCTGACAACAAGGGAATCCAGGACTATGTGAAGGAAGAGTACGGCAAGGATTCTGTCCTCATAGCATATGGCGGCGACCATGCGGTCAGGACGACAGATCCGAAGTTTGAGGACGAGGTACTTGGACGATTCGGACTTGAGCGCGACGGCTATGCCGTTTCCGTATGCAGGATTGAGCCTGAAAACAACTGCCATCAGACATTGGAAGCATTTGCCCGTACTGGCAGGAAGCTACTCTTCATCGGAAACTGGGACCGTAGCGAATATGGCAGGAAACTCAAGGAAACATACGCTTCATACGACAATATCCTGACCCAGGATCCGATATACGATGTAGACATACTTCATGTATTGAGAAGCAACGCGGGACTGTATGTGCATGGACACAGCGCCGGCGGTACGAATCCTTCTCTTGTCGAGGCCATGTTCTTCGGACGTCCGATCCTGTGTTATGATGTGGTGTACAACCGTGAAAGCACCCATGGCATGTCATATTACTGGGGTAATGTCGAGGAACTTGCAGCATTGCTTGGCCGAGAAGACCTGAATGGTGCAGGTGTTAAGGAAATTGCGGAAAATGAATATACATGGAAGAGGATAACCTCTCAATATGAGGCTTTGTATTAGCCTTGTGCTTTCATTGATTTTCGCTATCTTTGAATAAGTAACAACAGCAAATTTTTTAGATATGAAAATTGCAGTAGCAGGAGCAGGATATGTGGGTCTGTCGATGGCGACTCTGCTTTCACAGAAGCATGATGTGACGGTGGCCGATGTCGTGCAGGAGAAGGTGGATATGATCAACCGTCGCCAGTCTCCTATACAGGATGAGTATATTGAGAGCTACTTTGCACAGAAGAAGCTTAGCCTCGTAGCGACCCTGGATGCCTCAGAAGCATATGAAGGTGCTGATTTTGTGATAGTTGCTGCTCCGACCAATTATGATCCCAAGAAGAATTTCTTCGATACGTCTGCAGTCGAAGACGTGGTTGCCCTGGTGACCAGGGTGAATCCTGAGGCCGTGGTGGTCATAAAGTCTACGGTTCCTGTGGGTTTCACATCCGCTTTGAGAGAGCGTACCGGCAACGCGAACATCCTCTTCAGTCCGGAGTTTCTCAGGGAGTCACAGGCTCTTTATGACAATCTCTATCCGAGCCGTATCGTAGTTGGAACAGACATGAATGACAGACGACTTGTTGAGTCAGCAGAGAAATTTGCAGGACTCCTGAAGGAGGGAGCGCTCAAGGATGATGTCAGGACTGTCCTGATGGGATTTACCGAGGCAGAGGCGGTGAAACTCTTTGCCAATACATATCTCGCCCTTCGAGTAAGCTATTTCAATGAACTTGATACTTATGCTGAGATAAAGGGATTGGATACCAGAAAGATCATCGAGGGTGTTAGCCTTGATCCACGTATCGGTGACCATTACAACAATCCATCTTTCGGATATGGCGGATACTGCCTTCCGAAGGATACCAAGCAGCTCCTTGCCAACTATGACGATGTGCCGCAGAATCTGATCCAGGCCATCGTAGAAAGCAACCGCACAAGAAAGGACTATATCGCGGACAGGGTGCTTCAGATGGCAGGGTACTATTCATATTACGATGGTCCTGAATATGATGCTACAATGGAGAGGAAGTGTGTTATTGGAGTATATCGACTGACAATGAAGTCCAATTCCGACAACTTCCGTCAGAGCTCGATCCAGGGCATCATGAAGCGAGTGAAGGCCAAGGGAGCTACCGTAATCGTATATGAACCTACTCTCGAAGACGGCTCTACATTCTTTGGCAGCAAGGTGGTGAATGACCTTGAGGCGTTCAAGGCACAGTCTGATGCCATCGTCGCAAACCGTTACGACGCTTCCCTTGAGGATGTGATGGGCAAGGTCTATACAAGAGATATTTTCAATAGAGACTAGTTTATGGCAAATCATGTAGTGATAATGGCCGGAGGCATCGGCAGCCGATTCTGGCCGATGAGTACCCCGGAGTGTCCTAAGCAGTTCATCGATGTGATGGGCTGCGGAAAGACCATGATACAGATGACCGTGGAGCGTTTCGCCCCGCTTTGCCCGATGGAGAACTTCTGGGTCGTTACCGGAGCTTCATATGTGGATACCGTGCGTGAACAGCTTCCCGGCATCCCCGCAGGAAACATTCTTGCAGAGCCATGTGCCAGAAATACAGCTCCGTGCATAGCCTATGCGTGCTGGAAGATACGTATGAGGGATGAAGCAGCAAACATAGTGGTGACTCCTTCCGACGCCTTGGTTATAGACGGTGAGGAATTCCGTCGTGTGATAGGGGAGGCGCTTGAGTTTACGGCTGCAGGACAGCGCATTGTGACTGTCGGCATCACTCCGACCCGTCCTGAGACAGGTTACGGCTATATCCATCGCGACAGTCAGCCTGAGTCGGGAGATGAACTGTTCCATGTGACAGCCTTCCGCGAGAAGCCTTCTCTTGAGGTGGCCAAGCAGTATCTTGAGGACGGAAATTATCTGTGGAATGCCGGAATCTTCGTCTGGAATGTTTCTACCATCGTTGAGTCCATCCGATCATATGTTCCTGACATCGCTGCGAAGATGGACAGGATGGCAGAGGCATTCGGTAAGGAGGACGAGTACGCCGTTGTCGAGGAAATATTCCCTACATGCGAAAAGATTTCCATTGACTATGCGGTCATGGAAAAGTCACCTTGCATCTATACGATTCCGGGCAGTTTCGGATGGAGCGACGTAGGTACATGGGGCTCTCTCCGTACCTTGCTTCCACAGGATGAGAACGGAAATGCAGTGGTAGGGGAGAATGTGCATCTTTATGGATGCAGGGGCTGTATCGTGCATGCGCCGAATGCTGCCAGTGTGGTTCTGGAAGGATTGGAGGACAGCATAATCGTGGAACGCAACGGTCGTATCCTGATCTGCCGTCTAAGCGAAGAACAAAGGATAAAGGATTTTACAAAGTAATATGAAGAGACTATTTGCAGTTCTGGTACTGTGCGTCGTTGCATTCGTTTCGTCTGAAACATGTCATGCACAGTTCAGCAAGCTTTCATTCGGAAAGTATGGCATATCATCCATCAGGCCGGAGAGCCTGCGTGCGGTCCGTGGCGCAGCGTGGATAGATGTGACCAATCCAATGGAGGGATTTACTGTTTCGGAGATTAAAGGTACCGTCTATAAGAATGGAACTGCCTTTGTCAGCGGCTCCGCATCAGATGTCCATGTGCCTTCAGGTACAGGACGCGTCACCGTCAACGGACGTGCCTCCCTCAGTCCGGATGCCTCCCTTTGGAGTGTGCTTGCTCTGATCGCCTTTGATCCCGAGGACTATTCCGTAGATTTGACCGTGCGCATCACCTTGGATTCCGGTGCGACAAGAGTCGTGTCCAAGAAGAAGATGCCGGTGTCTGCACTCTTGAAACTGATTTAGGCTATGGCAGATAACTACCTTGAGAAAAAGATGGAAGAACTCCAGGCAAGGAAGGCCAAGGAGGCTCGGGCAAAGCAGATCGCCTGGAAGAAGCGAATGGACGCTTACCGTAAGAAACTTGAAGAGGAAGCTAAAAAGAATGACTGATATGATACCTGACTGGGCTAAGGAAATGAATTGCGCTGTAACTGTCTGCGATAAGGACGGCGTGATTCTTTATATGAACGACAAGGCAAAGGAGACATTTGCGTCCCATGGCGACCTGGTCGGACGTAACCTTATGGGATGCCATAACGAACGATCGAAGGAGATAATCCGTAACCTGCTGGAAACCGGAGGTTCAAATGCCTATACGATAGAGAAGAACGGTCTGAAGAAGATGATCTATCAGACAGCGTGGAAACAGGAGGGCGTAGTTGCTGGTCTTGTGGAGATCTCCATGGTAATACCATTCGACACGCCTCACTACATCCGAGGCTGACCCGTTTACGGTCCCGATGAAACCTATACTGTCGGCTGAGTGCGATCTGTAATGCACTCAGCCGACAGTATTATGAATCAGTGGGGTGAAATCCCCTTATCTGCGTTTCTTTCCGCCGTGGAATCCGCCAGGACGCATCATGTTGCTCATGTTGGCTCCCATTACGGTCTTCATCATCTTTCTTGTTCCCTCGAACTGCTTGAGGAGCTTGTTTACATCAGGGATTGAAGTACCTGAACCGTCTGCGATTCTCTTGCGTCGGCTTCCGTTGATTGCCTCAGGATGTTCACGCTCATATGGTGTCATCGAGAGGATGATTGCCTCTGTGCTCTTGAATGAGTTGTTGTCCATGTCGACATCCTTGAGGACCTTGCCCATGCCCGGAATCATTGAAGCGAGATCCTTGATGTTACCCATCTTCTTAATCTGCTGGATCTGCTGGTAGAAGTCCCAGAGGGTGAACTGATCCTTTGCGAGCTTCTTCTTGAGTTCGCGTGCCTGTGCCTCATCGAACTGCTCCTGAGCCTTCTCAACGAGGGAAACGACGTCTCCCATGCCGAGGATACGGTCTGCGATACGTGCTGGATGGAACACGTCGAGCGCCTCCATCTTCTCGCCTGTGCTGACAAACTTGATAGGCTTTCCTACAACCGCCTTGATTGAGAGAGCGGCACCACCACGGGTGTCACCGTCCATCTTCGTGAGGACCACTCCATCAAAGTCGAGTCGGTCATTGAATGCCTTGGCAGTCTCCACTGCATCCTGACCTGTCATCGCATCGACTACGAAGAGTGTTTCTGTAGGCTGAACCGCTGTATGGAGTGCAGAGATCTCGTCCATAAGCTCCTGGTCCACTGCGAGACGTCCGGCTGTATCGACGATCACTACTGAATATCCTTCAGACTTTGCCTTTGCGATTGCGTTCTTTGCAATCTGGATAGGATCCTTTACGCCTTCCTCTGCATACACAGGAACTCCGATCTGCTCCCCAAGCACCTTGAGCTGGTCGATGGCTGCAGGACGGAAGTAGTCGCAGGCAGCAAGCATGACCTTCATGCCTCTCTTGCTCTTTATGTTGAGGGCGAGCTTACCTGAGAATGTAGTCTTACCTGAACCGTTGAGACCGGCTACGAGCACGACTGCAGGAGAACCCTTGACATTGATGTCGGATGCCTGGCTTCCCATGAGGGCTGCGAGCTCGTCGTGTACGATCTTCACGATCATCTGCTGAGGCTTCACAGCTGTCAGTACGTTCTGACCGATTGCCTTCTTCTTTACATCGTCGCAGAACTGCTTCGCGATCTTGTAGCTTACGTCGGCGTCAAGAAGCGCACGGCGGATGTCCTTCATCGCCTCCGAGATGTTGATCTCGGTGATCTTTCCTTCTCCCTTGATGATCTTGAACGATCGCTCAAGTCTTTCACTTAAATTTTCAAACATATTTCAAATCTTATTATTCAAAGTAATCAACGACCTGTGGCGCCTCGTCAAGCATGTCGCTGAACACGGACGGCGCAAGGTCCTTCATGTTGTAACGGCTTGCCATCACCTGACCGTATGCTCCTGTGCTTCTGATGGCCATGAGGTCACCGCGTACGCTGAGAGGAAGCAGTCGGCCTGCACCCCATACGTCGCTCGACTCGCAGACCGGGCCGACGATGTCGTATGCCTGATGTGTAGGGAAGAATGTCCTCATTTCGGCAGAGAGGTTCTCAATCTTGTGGTATGCACCGTAGAGGGCCGGACGGATGAGGTCGTTCATACCTGCATCCATGATGAGGAAGTTCTTTGTCTCACCGCTCTTTACGAAGAGTACGCGTGATATGAGTGTGGCGCACTGTGCCACGAGCGAACGACCAGGCTCGACATGTACGTTCTGGTCCGGACGGCGAACGATGTTCTCGGAAATCGTACGGAACCATGTCTCGAAATCGGCTATCGGCGAACCGTCGGGATCGTCATAGTCCACTCCAAGTCCTCCACCGAGATTTATGTTGTTGACCTTAAGTCCGTTTCTTTCAAAGTATGCAACGATCTCGTTTACCCTCTTGCACTCCAGGGCGAATACCTCGTCGACTCTCGTGATCTGCGAACCGATGTGGAAATGCAGACCGATGAAGTTGATGTGCTCGCTCTTTCCGATGATCTCGATAAGTTTCTCGAATTCATGTTGTGAGATTCCGAACTTGTTCTCATAGAGACCGGTTGTTACATATTTGTGGGTATGGGCATCAATATCCGGGTTGATGCGGACTGATACATTTGCCTTTACGCCATATCTGTGCGCCATCTCGTTGATGACGTATATTTCCTGAAGAGACTCGCAGTTGAATGCTTCGATGCCGAGCATCAGGGCATTGTAGATCTCCTTATCGCTTTTTCCAACTCCTGCATACACGATCTTCTCAGCCGGGAAGCCGCAGCTGTGGGCATGAAGCACTTCATTGCCGCTGACGCAGTCCGCACCGAAGCCTGTCGCACTGATGTGTTCAAGAAGCCTGCGCTCTACATTGGCCTTGACTGCATAATGCACTTTAATGTTGTGCTGTGCAGCAAGTTCCGCTACATGGCTCACTGTCTTGCAGAAGAGGTCCATGTCGTAGTAATAGAACGGAGTAGCTATCTTGTCAAGCTTTTCTATTGTGTTGAAATCCAGCATATTGTCGTGTAAAATGTTGTGTGTTTCTTAGTGTTTTTTGAGAAAACGCAAAAACGATTGCAAAAATAACGAAAAAATCCGTATTTTCGCAGTCTCTATAAATCAAAAGGAATAATTCTTAACTAGGCATGCCGTCTTTGTTTTTATTGCGTGAAATCTTTACGGTCGAGTTGTCCCTTCTCGTGGGCGTCGTGACTTCTTTTATACTTGGTGCGCTGCTTCTGCTCATCAAGGTGCCTAATAATGACAATACACGAAAGCTCTGGGCAGCAAAGAGATCGATCGTGGTATGCTATTTCCTTTGTACATTGTTCATGACGATTGCGCTGTATTTTTCCGGTACACCCAACTATCCCCGTCTTGTTTCGCTTGTGATGTTCGTCATCACTGCCGAAACCACCGTCATCCTTTCTGCAGCGATGATGAATGTCCTTGAAGAGGGATTCATCGATCGTGACAAGTATCATGTCAATCTGGTGGCCGTATATACGGTAGGATTCTTTCTGATAAGGTCCTTCTGGTGGGATAATATTTCGTCCAAGGTCATGATGCTGATCATCTGCGGCGTACTGTTCTTCATACAGTGCATACTCCATAGCCTCTACTTCATAAAGGTATATAGGAAATGTTCCAAGGCATTGTCCCTGTATTATGACGAGGATGAAGACAAGCGTCTGAGGAAGGTCAAGTTCTGTTATGTCCTGATGATGCTTACCCAGGTCTTCATACTTGTGTATCTGGCGCTTCCAAGTGAGCTCATGCTGGTGTGGATCTTCTGGTATTCGCTCTTCCAGCTTTATTTCATGGCCAATTTCCTTTCATACGTCGGAAGCCATAAGTTCGTGGTCGAGGCATTTGCCTACAAGACCCTTTCAGGTCAGGAACTCATGAGGAAGATCAATGAGATCCAGCAGAAGGTCAAGGGCCATAAGGCTGAAGTGGCGGAAAGGAAGGAAAAGGAGAAGATGCCTGGATTTACCACCAATGATTCAGTCCGTCTTGAAAAGGCGCTTGAGAGATGGGTCGAGGCCAAGAAGTACTGCGAGCTTGACCAGACACGCGAAGAAATTGCCAAGGAACTCCGAACTACCAAGGAATTCCTCCAGCTTTATTTCACTACCAAGGTCGGAATGGACTTCAGGACATGGAGGACTCAGCTGAGGGTGGAAGAGGCCAAGAGGCTTCTTCTCGTAAATAAGGAGGCGTCAATACAGATTATCGCCGAAGCTTCTGGCTTCAGCGATAAGTCGAATTTCCATAGACAGTTTGTCAAGATGGTCGGATGTTCACCTAAGGAGTGGCGCGATTCAGACGGAAAGCCATCCTTAGATTGATCTCTCCACTTTCCGTTACATGTCCTGCGTATTCTTCTTCCAGCAGGGTCAAAGTCTCTTCAAGCGTCTCAAACAGGCCACCGTTCTCTTCGCCGTCAATGTCTTCCAGTTTGATTTTCAGCAGTGTCTCTCCTTTTCTTGACAGATAGGCGGAAGATGTGAATATGCCTTCGCTTGACGTATAGGATGTTCCCTTTATTCCCGAATCGGTCCAGTCCAGTGTGACCTGAATATGCTCTATCGGAGAGCCGTCCTCTGTTGTGACGCTTCCTGTTACAACCGGACCGATGCCTTCGTCGATAAAGCCGTGATCCGAGCATCCTGCCGCTGCAAGAAGGCCTAGTGTCATTGCCAATGTCTTCAACGCCTTCATCATCTTGTCTCCTTCATTTGAAAGTTGCAGTTATTGACAACGAACCTTCCCCTGATCGGGTCAAATGAGTTTCCGTTCCATGAAACAATTATCTTGTTGGTCATTGTTTCGTATCGGGTATCATTCTGGTCTGTGCTTTCGGCTGTGAGTGTGCAGGTTACGTTTTCGCTGAAACCTGTGACCTCGACAGCATAGACTCCGTTACTGTCTGTGTAGACTGTCTTTGTTGCCAAAGGAAGTACGGAAAGTGAATTATCAGAAGGGTATGCGGCAAAGGTGACCTTTATGCCGGTCAGCGGAGTATTGGTTGCAACGTCCGAAGCGACTCCGCTCACAACTATCGTAAGGTCTCCGTCAAGGACGGCTTCTTCGCCGTTGATAAATGCCTTGCTGCAGGATAGTGTGGCTGTCGCTAAAGCAATCAGTGCCAGTAGTCTTGTGAATGTTTTTATCATTGTCCGGTTCTTTAGCCGGTTTAGGTTTCAGATGTTGCAAAGGTACGCATTTTTAGTTATCATGCAACTTGAAAATGAATGATGACCGATGAAACGTATTGTCTATAGTCATTGATCTTCTATAGATGTCAGCATGTCTGGGGCTATTCCTAGAAGTTTCATTCTGCGGAGTATCTGAGGCAGTTCGTTTTCAATGAACTCCTTGCGTTGCGCCGTGAGTACTGTCTCACGTGCGTCTGCACTGATGAAATAGCCTATTCCACGCTTGTTGTAGATGATCCCGTCTGCAGTGAGTTTTTCGTATGAGCGCATGATGGTGTTCGGATTGACTCCGATTTCAGCACCATACTCACGTACGGAAAGGATGCGTTCATCCGATTTCAAAGCACCGGTCAGAATCTGTTCGCATATTGCATCACAGATCTGCAGATATATGGATTTGTTGTTGCTGAATTCCATGGTCTAATGCTTCAAGGTTTTGATTCTGAACCATATGCCAAGCATTAATGCTATGTTGGTCGCACTCTTCGATATGTTGTTGAGCAATATGACCTTGTTGAAGAGTCCCTTCTCGGTAATCCACTTCATGGACTCAAGGTCGTTCGTGATTTCCATTCCCTCCTTCACCCATCCGGTGATGAACGGTGTCATGATGAAGCTGCATATCGCGCCGAATGCCATTATTGCAAGGATTGTCTTGACGGTCTTGCCGCTCTTGAACCATACTGCTCCGCAAAGGAACGGAAGTGTCATCGACAGGAAGCCGGTGATTATCGTCCATGGCGAAGTGAGGCCTTTTTCCATTCTCTCGATTGTCTTGATCAGTTCATTTACTGCTGCCTGAGATTCTGCGTCTGTCGCCAAACCCTCCAGTCCGTTGTTTAAGCTCATCATGCTGATGCCGGCTTCCTTGATTCCTGAAATGAGGGTCATTCCGCAGTTGTGGTCAAGGGCGCATACGAGAGCGTCGATACCCAATGTGATGACTATACCTATAAATGGAACAATGACGCATGCAATCAGGAACATGCTCAGGAATTTCTCCAGCCTTGATGCAGGGAGGGTAAGCCAGAAGGATCCGTATCTCTTTTCTGTTATCCTGCCGTAACATTTTGCGGGCATTGTAAGCACAAGGCAGACCAATGATACTATTGCCGCCATAGTCCTTGCCCCGAGTGCAGGACCGTTCCATGTCAGGTTGAATACCATGCTTCCTGCTCCTGTAAGGGCGTACATGATGACCAACGGGAGTATGCATATGGTCAGGATGCCAAGGCCATAGCTGGCCCAGCAGCCTCTGATGTCTGTAAGAAAGTATTTTCCGAAACGTCGGAAGTTGAAGATGTCACTTTTCATGATTACTGCTTGTTGAAGATTCCTTTGATGAGTTCCTTGTGCTTGTGCGCTGTGTTGAACAGTGCTTCGATGTTGACTCTGCTGTCCTCTCCGTTCTGGTTGAGGCACACCTGTACAGATGCTCCCGGGATCATCTCGCAGTAGAGGGCATCCTCGACCTTCTCGTTTGAGTAGTCGAAATAGAGCTTCTCCGAGATTTCCTCGAGGGTGGCGTTGAGGATTACGTCCTGACGGTCAAGGATGATGATCGGGTCGATGATGTTCTCAAGGTCGCGCACCTGGTGGGTAGAGATGAGGATGATTGAGTCCTCGCGGGTGTACTTGGTGACGGCCTTCCTGAACTGGGCCTTTGAAGGAATGTCGAGGCAGTTGGTCGGTTCGTCCATGAAGAGATACTTCGTGTTGCAGGCGAGTGCGAACGCGATATATGTCTTCTTCAGCTGTCCGAAGGACATGTGGTTCATCTTCCTCATCGGATCATTCTCAAGTACAGCCATCACTCCGTTGAACTTCTCCATGTCGAAGTTCTCCCAGAACTTTCCATAATATGATGCGTACTCGATTGCCTTCATGTTTATTGCAGGAACCTCATCGCTCAGGTAGTACTGGTCGCTGAGGAGGGACGGCTGCCTGTCGTATGGGTTTCTTCCGTCGGCATCGATGCTTCCGACCTTTGGCTTCTTCAGACCACAGAGTAGCGTCAGAAGAGTGGTCTTTCCCACTCCGTTCTCTCCGAGGAGACCATAGATACGTCCCTCTTCGAGATTCATTGAAATGTTCTTCAGTACAGCCTTGTCGCCGTATGAGAACCCTAAGTCTTTGATAGTTATCATTGCTTTCTGTCTTAAATTGTCTCCTTGTTTTAGCGTATTAGCGAACTAATACACTGCAAATGTAGCAATGATTTTTCAATCTCCAAACTTTTTCAGATCTTTTTGTGGGATGCGTGCTTGAATGTGCGGATGTTTTCTTCAAGCAATGGGTGTTCGGAGGCAGGAAGTGCCCATGAGAGGAATCTCTCTCGAATGTAGGTTACTGCCTGCTGTGACGGATGGCACATGTCTTCTGCATAGAACCTGTAGTCACGCAGTTCGTCCATCATTATCTCATAGGCAGGGAAGTAGTCGGCAGGGTATCTGGGGTTCATGCTCAGGTCCACTGGACATCCGCAGAGGAAGTCCTCTATGCCCAGCAGGAGTGCTGACTTGCTGATCTGGTTGCCATGAGCCCCGTCCTTAAAATGGCGTATAGGGCTTACTGTGAATATGATCTGCCTGCCTTGACATGATTCTGAGATTCTGTGCAGCATATCGGTAATTTCTGAAGATGACAGACGTTCCCTTATGAATTCGGCTGCCGGTCTTTTCAGACAGTTGGAAACTATCTTTCCGGAATTCACGTTCCTGAAGCACCATGTTGTACCGAGTGTTATGATGACCTTGTTGCATGACGCAAAGAATTCCCTTGCCTCGGAAAGTGATGAGTTGGCGTTTGAGAGAAATTCTTCCTGCGATCCGCGGGCGAATGAAGTGTGGTGCGAGAAGGAGCACCATCTCTCGTCGCCTGCTCCTATCTGTATGCAGTCATCTGTGCAGAAATCCCTATTGCCGGCAAGGATCTCAATGCTCTGGAGTATGGAAGCCGGATTGTACAGCGTGCCGAATGGGTTCACGCATACGTCGAATCCGAAGTCTGCCATCTGTCTTCCGATGCTGTCGGAAAAGCAGCTTCCAAGCATCAATATCCTGTCATTGTATGAGATGCCTACCTTACATGGGGCGTCGGCAACTGGTGTCTGTAGCTTCAACATGGTGCAAATTTATCAAAAATATGACATACTGCTTATATAGACCGAATTTTAATTATCTTTGGTGGAAATTACATGAAAACCAATATAACCATGAAAAGAATCATATCCCTTATCATTGCAGCCGTTGCCGTTGCGGCTTCCTGCTGCGGTCCGAAAGACGGTGAGTATACATTGCGTATCCTCACTACGAACGATGTACACGGACATTATTTCGATTCTCTTTACACTTCTGACCAGACCGGCCCGTCAATGATGGCACTTGCATGGTATATCGACAGCGTACGTGTTGCTGCCGGCAAGGAGAATGTGGTTCTCATCGATGCCGGTGACTCGATGCACGGTGACAATGCTTCATACTTCTTCAATTATGTCGATACTGAGTCGGAGCATGTCTTCGCGCGTATGCTCGAGTATCTCGACTATGATGCATGGATTCCAGGAAACCATGATTTCGAGACCGGACATCCTGTATATGACCGTGTTGTCGCTGGTCTTGATGTGCCTGTACTTGCAGCCAATGCAATCAGGGTGGAGACAGGCGAGTCTTACTTCAGGGAATATGTAGTCGTGAAGCGTCATGGTCTCAAGATCGCCATTGTAGGATTCACCAACCCTAACATCAAGAATGCCTATGAGCCTGTCCTCTGGTCGGGAATCGACTTCGAGTCGCTTATTCCTGACTTTACGCAGAACGTCGTGAATCGCGTAAGGGAGAAGGAAAACCCGGATGTTGTCATAGTTGCAATCCATTCTGGTGCCGGTCGCGGTGACGGATCGCAGCTCGAGCAGCAGGGACTCGATCTCTTCAAGAGTCTTGAGGGAGTAGATGTGATCGTGTCGGCCCACGACCATAGGGTAAATGCCCAGCAGAGCGAGACCATTGCCATGGTAAATACTGGAAACTATTGCTCTAACCTCGGATATGCTACTGTGACAGTGACTGTCGAGAATGGCAAGGTAACAGGCAAGAAGGTTTCTGCAGAACTCATTCCTGTCAATAAGGACAATGTGGACGAGGAAATGAAGTCATGCTTCCAGGACGACTATGCCAAGGTCAAGGCCTATACCACAAGACCTGTAGGTGAACTCAAGACAGACCTCAATGGATCTGATGCCCTTGCAGGAATGTCCGACTATGTCAATCTTCTCCATACCATCTGCCTGAATGCTTCGGAGGCCCAGGTTTCATTTGCCGCACCGCTTTCTCCAAACGTTTCGGTCAAGTCCGGCAAGATGGTCTATAACGATCTCTTTACCCTCTATCCATATGAGAATGAACTCTATGAGGTAAGGATGACAGGAAAGGAAATCAAGTCGTACCTTGAACATTCATATGACGGATGGATCAATACGCTTGACAAGGACCAGGAGCATATCCTCAAGATGAGAGGCTTTACGAACCCACGTACGGGAACTCAGATGTGGTTCTTTACTGCAACCGCTTCGAATCTTGACTCTGCCGGAGGACTTGTCTATGATGTCGACGTGACAAAACCGGTAGGCGAACGCATCGCCATCCGTTCATTTGCTGACGGAAGTGCGTTTGACGAGTCTGCAGAATACAAGGTGGCGATGACTTCATATCGTGCCCGCGGAGGTGGTGAACTCCTTGAAAAGGCTGGTGTCGATACAAAGAACATCGAGGAAAGGATGACAGCACGCTACGCCGACATCAGAAGCCTGATCGATGCATATCTTGCTGAAAACGGAGAGATCTCATCAGAGGCGATAGGGGATAAGTCCCTTATCGGCGAATGGAAGTTCATCCCTGAGGCCAAGGCCCGCAAGGTCCTTGACCAGGATGTAAAGCTTGTTGCTCCTCGCAGATAATCAGAGGATCTCGAGCAGTCTGCTCCTTGCAATCATACACGCACCCATAGCTCCGGCCTGCTCACCCAGGCTGGAGAATTTTATTTCCGTATCTCTGCTGATGATGTTGAGCGTGTATTTCTGGATTGCTGACATTACAGGAAGCCTCAGATACTCCGATGCGGATGCAAGCAGACCACCGATGACAACAAGTTCAGGATTGAAGAGATTGATCAGGCCGGCAACAGCTCTGCCGAGTGTGTGTCCGATCTGTTCTACCGTTTCGATGGCAAGGATGTCTTCTTCGTATATTGCGTCCATGATGTCCTGCATGGTGACCTTTCCGTCGTTTTTGAACTTTTCGGAAAGCATCGAAGACCTTCCCGAACGGAGTTTTTCGGTAATTATCCTATAGAGGGCCGAGCACGATGCGCCTGTCTCAAGACAGCCGATCTTGCCGCACTGACATATCTGGTTGTTGTCCAGGATAGGGAAGTGTCCGATCTCTCCTGAAAATCCTGACTTTCCGAACGTAAGATTGCCGTCGATTATCATTCCCATTCCAAGTCCCCATGAGACGTTTATGAAGAGAATGTCCCTTTTCTTTCCATGCTGTCCACAGAGGTATTCTGCGTAGGTCATGGCCCTGGAGTTATTCTCGATGAATACAGGTTTCTCAAGCTCCCTTTCCATGAGGGACCTTATGTCCTTTCCATCCTTTATATAATAGGAGAAGCTTTCCCCGGTATGGGAATTTACGCGACCTGAAAATGACATGCCGTATGCGAGTACTGAGCCCTGGCTGATGCCGATGCTGTCAATATGATCCAGTACCAGTCTGCAGAAGTCCTTGAATGATTCTTCGTTGTTTGCCAGTATGAACTCCTGGTTCCTTGTAAAGTCCACGATGTTGCCCTTGAAGTCGGTTGTCGCGATTGCAAATCCATTTCGTGTGACATCTATTCCGACAAAATAACCTGCTGACGGGTTGAGGCCGTAGATGCTTGGGCGTCTTCCGCCGCTGGTATCTATCTTGCCCAAGTCTTCTACATATCCTTCGCTTATGAGTTCACCTACGAGTTTTGTTATGGTCGGGATGCTGCTGTTGAGTGCCTTGCTGATGTCTGCAAGACTCTGACTTCCTTCTGTGATGCAGATTTCAAGAATCTTCTGTTTGAGGATCAGGTTTTTCATAATTAGTTAGTTTTGTTAAGCAAATTTATAAAATTAAGCTCCCCGTCTTTATTAAATTTGGTTACAATTGTTGCACTTTTAGGTCAGCGTAATCACTTTATGAAAGTGTTAGAAAAAGTGCTTAAAAACACAATTTTATTTGTTAAGAATATTTAAAAACAACGCGATTTGGTCCTTTATTTAACTTTGTGTAATTTTGCATAAAAGCATTCGAATATGAAGTCTAGAATAATTTCCGGTCTCCTGGCCTTGATGGTGTCTCTTGCTGCCTGCACGTCCCCTTCGGCAGATCCTGCAATACCTTATGACGCGTCGGTAGAACAGAAGGTCGAGAAAGTTCTCAAAGGCATGACTCTCGAAGAGAAGATCGGTCAGATGACCCAGATTGCCATAACCGCAGTGGCACGAGGAACTGAACTCACGCATGAAGGAGACTCCATACTGCGTACCTATAAAGTAGGTTCCGTGCTGAATACTCCTGGCGATGTGGCTCAGAGGCCGGAGGATTATGACAGGCTTGTCAAGGAAATAAACAGCATTGCGATTGAGGAGACGGGCATCCCGACCCTCTATGGCCTTGACCATATACATGGTACTTCCTATGTCCTTGGAGGTACTCTTTTCCCTCAGGAAATTGCCATCGCTGCGACATTCAACCGTGAACACGCATATAATATGGGCAAGGTTGCGGCTTATGAAAGCCGTGCTGCCAATGTTCCATGGACATTCTCTCCTACGATGGACCTCGGAAGGAATCCGGCATGGCCTAGAATGTGGGAGAGCTTCGGCGAGGATACCTATGTCAATGCAGAGATGGCAGTGGCGGAGGTTCGCGGAATGCAGGGAGACGACCCTAACCATATCGGTCCATACAATATCGCAGCATGTGCAAAGCATTTCATGTGCTATGGTGTGCCGGTGTCAGGTCAGGACAGGACTCCGTCTTCGGTGGCTGCTTCCGAGCTTCGTGAAAAGCATTTCGAGCCGTTCAAGGAGGCGATGCAGGCAGGCGCGCTTTCGATCATGGTGAATTCCGGCAGCAACAATGGAATGCCTTTCCACTGCAACGCGGAACTTCTTACCCAGTGGGTGAAGGAAGAACTGAACTGGGACGGAATGATCGTGACGGACTGGGCTGATATCGTAAACCTTTATACACGTGAAAGAGTGGCTTCGTCCCTCAAGGAGGCAGTCAAGATTTCCGTGAATGCCGGCATCGACATGTCGATGGTTCCGTACAATTGCCAGTTCGCGATTGACCTCAAGGAACTTGTCGAGGAAGGCGAGGTTTCAATGGAGAGAATCGACGATGCAGTGCGTCGCGTCCTCAGGATGAAGGTACGTCTGGGTCTTTTTGACCAGCCTGATACCGTGCTCGAGGATTATCCGGAATTCGGAGGCGAGGCTCATGCGAAGCTTGCATACGAGGCTGCGGTCGAGTCGCAGGTACTTCTCAAGAACAATGGAATCCTGCCTCTCAGAAAGGACCTCCGTATCCTTCTCGCAGGTCCGAATGCACATTCGATCAGGACGATGAACGGAGGATGGTCTTATACTTGGCAGGGACATGGCGCTTCCCGAGAGGAGTTCACCGGTAAATACAATACCATCTATGAGGCTATGTCGGAGAAGTTCGAGAACCTTACATATGTTCCTGGCGTCGAGTATGATCTTGACGGTACGAACTGGAAGTTCGACAGCCAGACAAGCGTGAAGGAAGCAGTGAAGGCTGCGCGTCAGTCTGATGTGATCGTGGTGTGCGTCGGTGAGAATACATATTGTGAGACCCCTGGAAATGACGTGGACATGAACCTTTCTGCAAACCAGAAGGAACTTGTGAAGTCCCTGGCTGCAACAGGAAGACCTATCATCCTCATTCTCAATGAAGGACGTCCACGTATAATCAACGATATAGAGCCGATGGCGACAGCTGTCGTGGACATGCTCCTTCCGGGCAACTACGGTGGAGATGCCCTCGCGGCGCTTCTCAGCGGTGAGGAGAACTTCAGCGGAAGATTACCGTTCACTTATCCTAAGTATGTAAACAAGTTCGCGGTATATGACTACAAGCCTTCGGAGAGCCAGGGCATGATGGCCGGTTCATATAATTATAATGCAGTGATGGACATCCAGTGGCCTTTCGGTCATGGCCTGAGCTATACGGCTTTTGAATACTCGAACATGACGGTTTCGCAGACTGAGTTTGCAAGCGAGGATGTGCTTAAGGTTACCGTGGATGTGACAAATGTCGGAGACAGAGCCGGCAAGGAAAGCGTCCTTCTCTACTCTTCCGACCTGTATGCGAGCTCTACTCCTGACGTCCGTCGTCTCCGTGCCTTTGAAAAGGTTGCTTTTGAGCCGGGAGAAACGGTGACCGTGGAGTTTGATGTTCCTGCAAAGGATCTTGCCTTTGCAAACTATTACGGCAAGTGGACTCTTGAGGAGGGAGACTTCATCCTTGCTGTAGGCAAGCTTTCTCAGAGTGTGAGATGCGTGGAAACAATCGTTTGGGACGAACCTAACATAGACTAATATTGCAATATGAAAGTACAGATAGTAAACAGATCGAAGTATCCGACTCCGGCATATGCTACCGAAAAGTCAGCCGGAATGGATCTCAAGGCAAACATTGATGAACCGGTAACTCTCGGACCTCTCGAGAGGGCAATGATTCCTACAGGACTCTTCATCGCCCTTCCGGACGGAACCGAGGCCCAGGTAAGGCCGAGAAGCGGACTTGCCGCCAAGTTCGGAATCTCTGTCCTGAATGCTCCGGGAACAGTGGATGCGGACTATAGGGGTGAGATAAAGGTGATCCTTGTAAACCTTTCCAATGAACCGTTTGTGGTGAATCCGGGCGAAAGGATCGCGCAGATGGTTGTTGCCCGTTATGAGAAGGTTGAATGGGATGAGGTAGAGGTGCTTGACGAGACTGAACGTGGCGCCGGTGGGTTTGGATCTACAGGACGATAGGGGATGATGCCATGCAGATAATGGACATTTACAATAAATTCAGGCAGTGCGGCTCGGTCAATACCGATACCCGTACTCTGAAGGCCGGTCAGATGTTCTTTGCCCTGAAGGGTGAGAACTTTGACGGAAACGAATATGCTCTCAAGGCTCTTGAGGCAGGTGCGGCATACGCAGTGGTGAATGCCGACTCGGTTGCCGGACAGTCGGATGATCCTCGCCTTGTCAAGGTGGAGGATACATTGAAGACATTGCAGGAACTTGCCCGTTGGCATAGGTCCATGACCTTTGTGGACGGAAAGCCTCTGACTGTAGTGGCTCTTACCGGAACAAACGGAAAGACCACCACCAAGGAACTCATAAGGGCGGTTCTGTCGTCAAGATACAATGTGACAGCAACAGAAGGCAATCTCAACAACAGCATCGGAGTGCCTCTGACTCTTCTCAAGATTGACTCGCAGACCCAGATCGCGGTGGTTGAGATGGGTGCAAGCCATCCTGGTGACATCAAGGAACTGGTGGACATCGCCCTTCCGAACTATGGCCTTATTACAAATGTAGGAAAGGCCCATCTTCTCGGTTTCGGAAGCTTCGAGGGAGTGATGGCTACAAAGGGAGAACTCTATGATTATCTTCGCAGGACTTCGGACAAGGTCTTCCTGAATGCGGATAATCCTTACCTGTGCAGGATGGCGTCAGAAAGAAATCTCCAGAGCGATCCGGAACGTCCGTATTCATTGCTTATCCCATATGGAGTGGAATATCAGGGATTCTCCGTGCTGCCGTCTGATGCAGACCACCCATATCTCAGGGTTTCATATCCGGAGCAGGCTGGGGGAGTATCGGCCGGTGTGATCAATACCAATCTCGTCGGTTCGTATAATGCCGACAATGTGATGGCAGCAATCGCAGTGGGTGCCCAGTTCGGAGTGTCGTTCGAGGAGGCAGTGAAGGCGATCGAATCATATGTACCTTCAAACAACAGGTCGCAGATGGTGAAGACGGAGTCGAACGTGCTGATCGTAGATGCCTATAATGCAAATCCGTCAAGCATGGAGGTGGCACTGAACAATCTTTCATTGGTTGAGGCTGAACGCAAGGCAGCATTCCTAGGAGATATGCTCGAACTCGGCGAGGATTCGCAGGTTCTGCATAAGGAAGTGGTAGATAAACTTCTGTCGATGGACCTTTCCCTTGTATGTCTGGTGGGAAAGGAGTTTGCCAAAGTATGTGATGGCGTTGAGGCTGTGAAATGCTTCGATTCTTCAGATGCACTTGTACAGTGGCTCAAGGACAATCCTGTGGCCGGTACCACTGTCCTGGTCAAGGGTTCGCGCGGAACAAGGATGGAGAAAGTGATTCCAGAACTTTAGCGACTGTTTCTGAAATACGTTTTGAGGCGACTTCGGGACGCATTGCGTACTCGAGGTCGCTTTCGTTTTCTGGACGGGGACCGATGGCGTATGCTCCTGCAAGTCCCATTTCCGATCTTTCCTTGTCGGACAATTCGACGATGCCTGCCATGGCTATTACGGGAATGCCCGCTTCGGCAGCTCTTGAAGTGATGCCTGAAATGACCTTGCCCTTTGCTGTCTGGCTGTCTATCCTGCCTTCTCCTGTTATTATGAGGTCAGCGTCTTTGATGATTTCCTTGAAGTCTATGGTGTCGAGGACTATGTCTATGCCTCTCCTGAGCTCCGCTCCGAGGCATGCCTTGAATGCTCCGCCCAATCCTCCTGCCGCTCCGGAGCCTTCCATGTCGGACAGGTCTGTTCCGTATGCCTTGGTGATTGCGGAATTCAGGTTCTGCATTCCCTTTTCCAGTTTGGCCACAATTTCAGGCGTTGCTCCCTTCTGCGGCCCAAAGACCGCAGCGGCCCCTTCCGGGCCGCAGAAAGGCGTCTCCACGTCGCATGCGATGATGAATTCCGCTTCAAGGATATCCCTTGATACGTTCAAATGCTCGATGCTGCAGATCTGACCGATCTTTCCGCCGCACATTCCTTTCATTGCCTGACCGTCCCTGTCTTTGAATACGAATCCGAGTGCCTCAAGCATTCCGGTACCCCCGTCGTTGGTTGCGCTTCCGCCGATGCCGATGATGAATCTCCTGCATCCGTTTCTGAATGCATCGAGGATCATTTCGCCTGTGCCGTATGTCGATGTGTGGAGTGGGTTGCGTTCATCCGGAGATAGAAGCGTGAGGCCTGATGCCTGTGCCATTTCGATGATGGCGGTCTTTCTGCCGTTTATGACAGCTGTGCCGTATGATGCGTTGATCTTCCTGCCGAGAGGGTCGGTGACTGATGTCTCTGTGATCTTACCGTTGAAATGGTGCGTGAGTGTCTGGAATGTTCCTTCGCCTCCGTCTGCAATTTCAAGAAGCGTGGTCATGCAGTCTGGCAATGCCGCATTTACGCCTATGGCTGCCGCCTTTGCGACTTCCATTGAAGGGAGTGAACCCTTGAACGAATCTGATGCTATGACAATCCTGTGCATGACGGATGCAAATATACAAAAAAAGAGACTCTTTTGGAGTCTCCTTTGTACTCGGTAGGGGAATCGAACCCCTATTGCAAGATTGAGAATCTTGAGTACTAACCGTTATACGAACCGAGCGTTTTATCGTTTTGGGATTGCAAAGGTAGCGCTTTTTTTATACAATCCAAATTTTTTTGACATTTTTTTCAAAATTATTTCAAAAAAACGAAGAAAACAGCCAAAATCAGACAAAAGAACGCTGCAAAATGGTTCCATTGGAGCGACTGACCCTTGAACATCACGGTTACAAGGACTGTGAAGACCGTCAGGGAAATCACTTCCTGGATGATCTTTAGCTGCATGAGGTTGAACGGACCTCCGTTATCAACGTATCCGATTCGGTTTGCCGGTACCTGGGCACAATATTCAAGGAATGCAACTCCCCATGAGAAGAGGATTACGAGAATAAGCGGCCAGCTTGTAGAAATCTTCATCTCCTGTAGTTTGAGATGTCCGTACCATGCGAATGTCATGAATACATTCGAAGCGATAAGCAGAAGTATAGTCCAGAGTGCCTTCATCGTCATTTGTTTTGGGTTGCAAAAGTAATATTTAAACTTTAATTTTGCATGATTTAAAAGAAAGAATTATGACTCTGATAAAATCCATTTCAGGAATCCGCGGAACTATCGGCGGCCAGCCAGGCGAAGCCCTTACTCCGCTTGATATTGTGAAATTTACATATGCATACTGCGAGAAGATGAAGGAGCGCCTCCCAAAGGCTGAAGGTGAGAGATATAAGGTAGTGGTGGGAAAGGATGCGCGTCTTTCCGGCGATATGGTCGAGCAGCTTGTATGCGGAACCCTCGTTTCTTGCGGCGTCGATGTCGTGAAGGCCGGATTTGCATCTACGCCTACAACGGAGATGGCAGTCGTGTTTGAGGGTGCTGACGGTGGAATCATCCTTACCGCTTCCCATAATCCAAAGCAGTGGAACGCCTTGAAGCTTCTCAATGAGAAGGGCGAATTCCTCAATGCGGAGGAAGGTGCAGCCATCCTTGAGTGTGCGGAAAGCGGAGAGTTTACCTTTGCTGACGTGGATTCGCTCGGAGACATCGAGGAACATGACTTTACTGACGAGCATCTTGATGCAGTCCTTTCCCTTCCGACAGTGAATGTGGAGGCTGTACGTGCTGCTGGCTTCAAGGTGGCTTTGGATGCTGTCAATTCGGTAGGAGGCATCATCATGCCGAGACTTCTCGAGCGCATGGGTGTGGAGTGCGTATGTGTCAACTGCGAACCTACAGGCCAGTTTGCCCACAATCCTGAGCCGCTTCCTGCAAATCTTGTTGAACTCTCTGAGGCTGTAGTGGCCAACAAGGCTGATTTCGGAATCTCTGTGGATCCGGATGTCGACCGCCTTGCACTCATCTGCGAGGATGGAACACCGTTCGGTGAAGAATATACGCTTGTAAGCGTTGCCGACTATCTTCTTTCAAGGGTATATGATGAGGCTCTCAGGACAGGAAAGTCGATGGAAGAGATCGCCGCTCCTTATGTGATGGCTACGTCTTCAAACCTTTCATCTTCAAGGGCTCTCCGTGACGTTACCGAGCAGTACGGCGGAGATTATCTTGCTGCTGCCGTAGGTGAGGTGAACGTAACTACAAAGATGAAGGAGTGTGGAGCCCTTATAGGTGGAGAGGGTAACGGAGGCGTTATCTATCCTGCGCTTCATTACGGACGCGACGCCATGGTCGGTGTAGCCCTGTTCCTTACGAACCTTGCATATAAGAAGATGAAGGTTTCGGAGCTTCTTGCTACATATCCGCAGTATGTGATCGCAAAGAACAAGATCGAACTTTCTGACAGTGCTGTGATCGACAGGATCCTCGATGAGGTCAAATCTGTTTATGCGGCAGAGGATATCAATACGATTGACGGCGTGAAGATTTCATTCGAGTCCCGCAAGGAATGGGTTCATCTCCGCAGGTCGAATACAGAGCCTATCATCCGTATCTACGCTGAGGCCGCTACAAAGGAGGCTGCTGATGCCCTTGCACAGCAGATTATTGACATCGCTGACAAACTGATAGGATAATGTTTTCATTCAGGACAACATCGCTGGAGGATCAGCTCGACAAGGCACTTCTTGAGGGACGTGTCGGATGCTTCTGTACCCAGAACTGCTGGGATACTGAGCGAGGACGCTATATGTATGACATATTCGCCCAGAGAGGCAATCTCCAGGTGATATTCTCGCCTCGCGACACTGAGCTTACTCCTCTTACCAACCATATCGAATTCACTCTTGACGAACTCAAGAACCTCAATGCAGTTGTGGTCGAGATCCAGGATGTCGGAGTAAGATACTTCAATTATACAAAGGATGTCTTCCGTCTCATGGATGCTCTCAAGTCCATGAAGGATGACGCCCCGTCCCTGTATGTCGTTGATCATATCAATCCCGCAGGCAGGGTAGTCGAGGGTACGATGCCTTCGTCCGTGCAGGAGGATAATGTGCCGAAGGTGGCTCATCGCCACGGACTTACGCTTGGCGAGTTGGCTAACCTCTATTATCATGAGATCGGTGCAAAGTTCGCCCTTCATGTGGTTTCGGCCATGGCTACGGATTCGAACAAGCAGCTGATGCCGTGGACCATTGCTCCGTCGTCGGACATCCCCGGACTCTTCACCTGCGACATGTACAGCGGTGGAGGACTTTGGAACAACACGAACATTTCACCGGCCATCGGCACCGCGCGTCCATATGAATACATAGGTGCGCCGTTCGTGAAGACTGCCTCTGCGGAGAATGTTCCGCTTGCCGAGGGCGTGCTTCTGCGTCCATGCTCGTTCACTCCTTCATGCGGCCGCTATGAGGGTAAGAAGTGTTTCGGTTATCAGATCATGCTGGAGCCGGGCGTCGAGTATCATTCACTCATCCATACATTGCAGCTGATCAGATACTTCAGGGAGCGTTATCAGGAATTCCGTCTTGAGGATGGATTTGAGGCGAAACTTTCCGACCAAGTGCTTCTGGATTATATAAACGGTACCGTTTCGCTTGAGGATATGAAGGAACATGTCAAGGTAGAGGAACAGAAGTGGATCCGCAAGGCGAAGAAATTCACGCTTTACGACGATCTTCCGTACAGAATTAAATAAAAGTGTTGGAATTATTAAAAAAAGCAGTATATTTGCCGCGCAAAATTAGTTAACTAAATATTTATAACGTTATGAAGCAAGGTATACATCCCGAAACCTACCGTCTTGTAGCTTTCAAGGATATGTCAAACGATGTAGTGTTCATCACTCGCTCATGCGCGAACACTAAGGAGACAATCGAGATCGAGGGCGTTGAGTACCCAGTTGTTAAGCTTGAGATTTCTAACACATCTCATCCATTCTACACAGGTAAGATGAAGCTCGTCGACACAGCAGGTCGCGTTGACAAATTCTATCAGAGATACGCAAAGAAGAAGTAATTCTTCCAAGACATACGGTACAGATCGGCTCGCAGGATACTGCGGGCCTATTTTTTTGTATATTTGCCTTACTGACCAATAATTGATGACGTTATGAGAAACCTGATGCTTGCTTTTGCTGCTGCAATCATGTCTTCATTGGCGATGGATGCGCAGGATAAGCCTTTTATGGAAGACCTTTCGTACTATGTGGAGAATCTCGCCGTCTTTGAACTTAATCAAGAGGAAGGAAGGGCCTTTCATATCCCTGAAGCAAATGTGTCGCTCAATGGAAAATGGAAATTCTATTACAGCGACAATCCGAGCGGAATCCCTCAGGATTTTTTCCGTACAAATTTCAACGACCGTAAATGGACAGACATGGAAGTGCCTTCCAATTGGGAGATGCATGGATTCGGACAGGCATTGTTCCGCAATGTATCTGCACCATTCCCGAATAACAGGATGCCTTCCGCAGACCAGTATGAGAGACGCTGGAGGCAGACCGGCCCTGCTCCTACACCTCCTCCTTTCAGTGTGACCGTACCTGAAGTTCCGATGGATTATAACCCTACAGGTGCATACAGGACTACATTCAACATTCCTGCCTCATGGAAAGGGGACAGGATATTCATCAGATTCGAGAAGGTGGCTTCAGCATCCTTCGTATGGGTGAACGGTCAGGAAGTAGGTTATAATGAGGGCGCTCAGGAGCCTGCGGAATACGACATCACCAAATACGTAAAGCCAGGACGCAACACAGTTGCCGTTCTTGTACTCAAGTACAGTGACGGATTTTACATGGAGGGTCAGGACTACTGGCGACTTGCGGGAATCTTTGACGATGTTACTGTCTTTGCAACTCCTCAGGCGCGTATCTGGGACTGGCAGGTAATCACCGATTTCGACAAGACTTATACCGATTCGGATCTTGACCTTAAGGTGGATGTCAAGGCTTATGATATCCAGGCATCTGACTATACTCTTTCAGCTGAGGTCTCATACAAGGGAAAGCAGGTTGCTTCAATGAATAAGCAGATTTCGGTTTCCAAGGGTGGCAGCACTCAGGTTGACTTCAGGACCACTGTTGCCGCACCTAAGAAATGGACAGCGGAAACCCCTGACCTTTACGATCTCAAGATGACGCTCAAGGACAATGCGGGCAAGGTCGTTGATGAAGTGGTAAAGAGGATCGGCTTCAAGAAGACTGAGATAATCGACGGCGTATTCTATCTTAACGGAGAGCCGATAAAGATCAACGCTCAGTGTACTCATATGCAGCATCCTGAGTTGGGACATGCGATGGACGAAGCTACCATCCGCAAGGATATGGAGATACTCAAGCAGTTTAATTTCAATGCAGTGCGTACTTCGCATTATCCTCCTGTCAACGAGTATCTTGAACTGGCTGATGAATATGGACTTTATATAATCGATGAGGCCGGTGTCGAGGCTCACGCTACCGAATATATTTCAAACATTCCTGATTTCATCCCTATGTATCAGGAAAGAGTCAGAAAGATGGTACTGCGCGACCGTAATTATGCCTGTGTTCTGTTCTGGAGTGCCGGTAATGAAAGTGGAGAAGGCCCGAACATCACAGAAGTGGTGAAGGAAGGACGCAAATATGACCCCACAAGGTACTGGATGTACGGAGGAAATGCTCCAAAGCATGCTGCGGAAGATATCGTAGGACCTCGTTATCCTATCCCTATCGAGCATGAGATGTCATATGGTATGGATCTTTCCGACAAGCGTCCTTCGTTCATGGACGAGTATATGTCGGTTGCCGGTAACGGCGGTGCAAACCTCGATGACTTCTGGCGTGAAATCGATGAGCATCCGTCACTCCTCGGCGGTGCATTGTGGGATTTTGTAAGTCCTGGAATTACCGAACCGATCAGGAAACTTGTTGATAAGTCTCCTTATGGAACAAGAGCGGACATCATGGGTAATGCCAGCCTTGTGCCTGGCAGGACCGGCAAGGCCATAGATCTTGGACCGGTAGACCAGTGGGTGCAGGTGTACAGGGCGGACAATGTCGAAATCGATGGTGACCGTCTTACCCTGACTCTTGATATCCTTCCTGGATATTTCAGCCGTAGCGGTGGATATTTCATCACAAAGGGAAGCCGTCAGTTCGGTCTCAGACAGAACCTTGACAAGATCGAATTCTATATCGATACCGGAAGGCAGCTGACCGTAAGCGGAGATCTGCCTGCAGATTGGGAAGGAAAGTGGCATAATGTCACTGCTGTCTATGACGGTGCATCTATGAAGGTGTTCATAGACGGAAACGAAGTTGCGTCAGGTGCTGCTTCAGGCAAGATACGTAACCTTCCTCTGTCTATCTGCATAGGCCGAAATGAGGAAAAGCATGGCCAGGACATAAGCGAATACATCATTGATGCTTTGGTGGACAATGTCGGAATCTTCGCTTCTGCAGTTACTCCTGCGGACGGATTCAACCCATCGGATGCGGCTCTGTGGCTTGACTTTGAAGAGGAAATCAATGAAGGTACATACTACTCTTATGGTGCTGGTGCCCGTACATACGGAAGCATTTGGCCGAATCGCGTCCCTCAGCCTGAAATGTGGCAGATGAAGAAGAGTATGCAGCCTCTCTTTTTCCAGATGCTGGATACCCGTACAGGACTTGTGCAGATCCGCAACAGGAACTTCTTCTCGAATGCATCCCAGTACAAGACATCATGGATTCTGACTGCCGATGGTGAAACGATAGCTACCGGAGACCTTGATCTTGATATCGAGCCTCAGGAGACCGTGACCATACATGTTCCTTACGAAAAGCCAGAGATTGTTCCAGGTAAGGAATATCGTCTGACAATCAGCGCATGTCTGCCTCAGGATGAAATCTGGGCGGACGAAGGTCATGAAATCGCATGGGAGCAGTTTGAACTCAGTGACTGGAATGTTCCGGCAATGCCTGCTCCAAAGCCTGCAGGAACTGTTACGATGGAGAATAAGGATGGCAAGATCATAGCATCGGGTGAAGGATTCACATATGTATTCAATGCATTCAGCGGTGCGCTTGAGTCCATGACCGTGGGTGGAAAGCAGGTGCTTTCATCACCGATCAAGGTGAACCTCTGGAGGGCACCGTTGGCGAATGAACTTGACGGATGGAATTCATGGAGCGCAGGCTCGGCCCTCTCAAACGCTCAGCCGGGATACGGTGCGACAGGACACAGTTCAGTCATTGCAGCTGTATATTATTCTGCCGGCCTGGAGTATATGAACTGGATTCCTGTTTATGTGAGGCCGCATGCCGAGGATGGTTCTGTCTACATCGATGTGCGTGAACTCGTGCTCTTCGGCGGTTCGAACGATACATTGACTCAGCTTGATGCTTATGTGATGGGACGTAAGAGAATCGGAATGGAAAGCATCTTCTCATGGAGAGTCGATTCGGATGGAACAATTACAGTGAAGCATAACCTTTATCCAGAGGGAGATATGCCGGCATGGCTGCCACGCGTAGGAGTGACATTGTCACTTGATGCGTCGCTTGAAAATGTGGACTGGTATGGCCGAGGCCCTCAGGCATCATATCCTGACAGAAAGACAGGATATCGAATGGGAGAGTGGTCTACTACAGTGGACGAAATGTATGAGCCTTATCTCCTTCCGCAGGACTATGGTCTGAGAATGGACTGCCGCAGGGTGTCGTTTACCGATGACGCAGGAGTCGGATTGATGTTCAGTATGAACGAACCATTCGGTTTCAATGCGTATCCATTTACTACTGAGAACCTTACCAAGGCTGTCTATACATATCAGCTTGAAAGGTCAGGTGACATTACATTGAATCTCAATTATGCCGATACCGGCGTAGGTGATACTTCAAGAGGAATTCTTGCAGGATACAAGGCTTATCCGACAACATACGAAAGGACGATAGTCATCACACCTGTAAAGTGATTTCTTCATCCGATGAAGGATGACGGAAAGTGATTCTGAGGGCATGCAGACAAAGGTTTGCGGCCCTCAGTCCTTTTTCGGATGCTCCTGAACATCCTCCGTACAGCAGGTCTCCAAGAATAGGTCTTCCGAGTCCCATGATGTGAGCGGAATGAACTCGTAACTGATGGGTGCGTCCGGTATGCGGATGGAACAGAATATCAGTTGTGCCGTCCTCGTTTACAGACAGGACTTCATATTCGGTCAGGGACGGTTTGCCCTGTGACTTGTCTACCTTCTGTCTTGGCCTTTCGTCATAATCCGGACTGAGCGGGAGTTCGACGGTTCCCTTGTCTCCCGGTTTGAGAACAGGAGTGTTTCCGGCAAATCTGTGTGTGTCGGCAGGGGAGAGGCGGGCCTTGTAGGTCTTTCTTACCGTATGCTCTTCGAACTGCCTCTTCAGGTTAACCTCTGCTTCTGCGGTCTTGGCAAATACGATGATACCGGAGGTGTCCATGTCCAGTCTGTGGACAGGAAAGACTTTGATGCCCATTCTGTCCTGAATCCATTCCTGTAATGATTCCCGTCCGTCGAGTCCCGGCACTGAAGGCATGCCTGACGGTTTGGAAACTGCCATGATGCAGTCATCCTCGTATACAATCCCTGCCTCCGACTCGGTCGGGAGAGATTCTGTTTTTACATCCCATCCGACGGTGGACATCAATCCTTTCAGCATATATGCCAGAAGCGGTCCGCATTTCGATGTGCATGACGGGTAGAAATGTCCGTGGGTTCGGACAGCGGTGTCAGGAGACTTGCCGTACCAGAATTCTCCCATCGCCACAGGTCTGAGACCGTTGCGGAATGCATGGTTCAGCAGTTTCGGGGCAGCGCAGTCGCCAGTTCCTCCTGGAGGCATAAGGCCTTGACCTGTAAATATATCAAGAATGGAAGAATGCTCTCCTGCTGCATTGTGGACTATGTATTGCCCGAAGATCCATCGCTGAAGCTGATCGGACATTCCTGCTCGGAGTCTCTTCAGGGAATTTAACCTTTCCTTAATTTCATGCAGTTCTGCTTCCTTGGTGGAAATCATCTCCTTCCATCTGTCCTTTGCCCTCTTTATCTCTCCGTTTGCAAACTGACTTTCCCTGATGCAGGACGCCTTTTTCTTCTCCTCCCTGAGTCTCTCCAGTTCCATGTCCCTGCTCTGGATAGCTTCCAGTATGGCTGCAGAAAGAGGTCGTACTTCCTGTGTTTCAAGAACCGCTACCTCTTGGTTCAGATCGCTGATTTTCTGTTCGTGTATCCTGTAGTATCCGCCGGGATGGGTGAGGTCGAAGATAGGAGGCACGAACCCATCCAGGCGTCCCTGTCCTCCTATTGATCCGGAAAATCCCTTGAGCGTCACCATATTGCCATCCTTGTCTTCTGCGATCAGCACTCCCATCATCTTTCCTTCCGCAAACAGCGTGGCCATGTGTTCCGAACTGTCGATCTCGCGGATGACAGCCTCTGCCGCCTCCCTCACAAGAGGGTGCGGTACATATCTGAATGGGTTGGTGAAGGAGGTTGGGTCCATCATACCTTGACGTTGTTTTCAAGGTATTCCCTGCAGAGGTCCTGCAGGCCGCAGTCACTGCATTTAGGCTTGCGTGCGGTGCAGACGTATCTGCCGTGAAGTATCAGCCAGTGATGTGCCTTCGGTCTGAGTTCGGGGGCGAATCCGGCTGTAAGGTCCTTTTCTACAGCCTCTACCGTGGTTCCGTCTGAAAGGCCGATGCGGCGCGACACTCGGAATACATGGGTGTCCACGGCGATGACCGGCTTGTCGTATATCACAGAGGCGATTACATTGGCTGTCTTGCGTCCTACTCCCGGCATCCTTTCCAGCAGGTCAGGCTCCGAAGGTACGACACCGTCGAAGTCGGAAACTAGCTTCTGGGCCATTCCGATGAGGTGTCTGGCCTTGTTGTTGGGGAATGAAATGGACTTTATGAGTTCATAGACTTCTTCAAATGTGGCTGCCGCCAGATCTGAAGGTTCTGGAAATCTTGCGAATATCTGTGGGGTATGCATGTTGACCCTCTTGTCTGTGCATTGTGCAGACAGGATCACTGCTATGAGAAGATGGAAGGGGGTGTCATAATGGAGTTCGGTCTCGGCTGTCTCCATGTTTGCCGAGAACCATTCTGTGATCCTATGAAATAGTTCCTTCCTTTCCATCAGATGGTCAGTTCAAGGTCGATGGCTTCATCCGGGTCCTGTTCGCTGCAGGTCTCATCCCTGCACACCATGACCCTGCCAGGATATTTTTCGAATATCTGCCTGTTGTGAGTTACCATGACTATGGCGGTTCCCTTTTCCTTGTTGATGCCTGTCAGGAGCTTCATAATGCCGTCTGCAGTCTCATTGTCGAGGTTTCCTGTAGGCTCGTCCGCGATGATGACCTGAGGCTCATTGAGGAGAGACCTTGCAATGGCGATGCGCTGCTGCTCTCCGCCTGAAAGCTGGTGCGGCATCTTATGTGCCTTGAGCTCCATTCCCACTGCTTCAAGAACGGAAACGATTCTCTTCTTCATCTCGTCCTCATCCTTCCAGCCTGTGGCTCTGAGCACGAAGAGAAGGTTCTCTTCCACGCTTCTGTCCATCAGGAGCTGAAAGTCCTGGAACACGACTCCCATCTTTCTTCTGAGGTAAGGTATGTCCTTGTCCTTGATGTCCTTAAGTTCAAATCCACAAGCGGTTCCCCTTCCTGTCAAAAGAGGGTTTTCGGCTATGATTGTCCTGATTATCGATGTCTTTCCTGTGCCGACCTTACCTACGATGTAGACGAAATCTCCGGGATATACGTTCATGTTGAGACCGTAGATTACAGTTGCCTCTCCGTTGATGATATCCGCGTTGCTGAATGAAATTATAGGAGTCTTGTCTGTCATGACTAAAAAATGGGTTACAAACACACAAATATAGTTGAAAATGGTTAAATTTGTAAATTATTATTGAGAAACTGAATTTAGAATGAGAATAATTTCGTTATCAGCGGTCCTGCTTGGAATCATGTCCTTGTTTTCGGCTGAAACCGCTGCCCAGAATAAGGCCGAAGGCTTTCCTTCAGTGGAATTCCGTGAGGCCGTCAGGTTATATGAGAATGGCATGTACAGCCGCTCGAGGACTCTTTTCAATAAAATAGAGAAAGATTATTCCACAGTTGCCCCCGAGGCTTATTCGGTGCTTGGCCAGGTTCGTGAAAAGACACCGGGCTATGCAAAGGCTGCGGATGCGTTCCTTGAGGAAAATCCACATTCGGTGCTGGTGCCGCAGATAAAGTGGCATTATGCGATGAATCTGTTCGACGACAATAACTACAAGGATGCCGGAGATATGCTTGCATCCGTCTCGATTGATGACCTGTATAAGACCCAGCGTGTGGATTATCTTTTCCGCAAGGGCTACTGTGACCTTGAGAACCATGACCTGGATTCTGCGTGGAAGAATTTCCTCCTTGTGGAAGCTGAGCCGTTTTCGGATTATACCCTTCCTTCAAGATATGCCTTGGGATACATCAGTTATGTCAATGAGGACTTCAAGACTGCAGTGAACTGGTTTGAGAAGTCGTCAAGGGATTCCAGATTTGCCGCAATGTCGGGCTATTATATCATGGAAAGCCGTTTCATGCTTGATGACCATGGATTCGTCACTGATAATGCAGATGAAATGTATGAGGCTGTGCCGGATGAACTGCAGCCTCGTCTGGCGAGGATCGTGTCCGAGTCATGGCTTGTTCTCGGAGATGCGGACAATGCGAGGAAATATCTTGAGCTGAATACGCAGGGTGGAGGAAAGCCTAAGTCAAGGGCTGACTGGTTCTTTACCGGTTCCGTGCTTTATGGCGTGGAGGATTACAAGGGAGCGGTCGAGGCTTATTCAATGATGGAGGAGAGAGCGGATTCCATCGGTCAGATTGCAAACTATCAGATGGGATTCAGTTATATCCAGACCAAGAACAAGGTCGCTGCAATGGAGGCGTTCAAGGATGCGGCCACTTCGCGTCCATACGATGAGAATATCTCTGAGGATGCATATTTCAACTGGGCCAAACTGGCATTTGACCTCAATAACGATACATCGGTCTTCCAGGATTATCTGAAGAAATATTCTGAACTCGAAAGGGGAGACAGGATCAACAGTTACATCGCAGTGGCAGCCCTTCACGACAGGGATTATGAAGGTGCTGTCAATGCATACGACCAGATCGATGAACTGGATGACGATATGAGGAATAATTACATGAAGGCCAATTATCTTAGAGCCAACCAGTTGATTTCCAATGGTTCGTATCGTATGGCGATTCCTTGTCTCAAGGTTGCTGCATATTACTCTGAAAAGGGCAGCCGTTTCAACCAGTTGACCAGATTCTGGCTTGCGGAGTCATACTATAGAAACGACCAGTACAAGGAAGCCCGCGAGGTCTTTACGGAACTCTATAACACTTCCGCTCTTTACGGACAGGCGGAATATTCTCAGATTCCTTATAACATCGCCTATTGTTTCTTCAAGGAGAACAACTATGAGTCTGCGGCAAAGTGGTTTACCGAGTATCTTGGCGAGACTTCATTGAAGTACAGGAAGGATGCTATGGAGAGACGTGCGGACTGTAGCTTCATCCGTTCGGACTATAAGACTGCATCGGCTGAGTATGAGCAGGTTGTGAAGGAGTATTATAGCGCAGATGATGTGTATCCGTATTATCAGGCGGCCGTTTCCTATGGCCTGGACAAGAATGTGGGTAAGAAGATTGAACTGCTTTCAAATGTGCTTGAGGCCTCTCCATCTGCCAGATTCTATCCTGAGGCTCTGTTTGAACTCGGACGTACGTATGCGGTACGTGAGGACGATGACAATGCGTTCATGTGCTTCAGCAGGCTTGCAGAAACCGTCAAGGACAGTACATTTGTGGCTCAGGCATATATCGAGATGGGTTCCATTGCCAGAAACCAGTCTCAGTTCAACGATGCCCTCGGATATTACAAGACAGTGGTGGAGAAGATGCCTCTGTCCGGCTATGCCGAAGATGCTCTGGCTGCGATAGAATCGATCTATCAGACCAGGAACGAGCCTGAGGAATATCTTGCCTATATCGAGACCATCGGCAAGGGTGCTACAAAGACAGCCGACGAGAAGGAGGACATGATATTCAATGCGGCCGAGCAGGTGTTCCTTTCTGACAATTACGAGCGTGCGCTTGTTTCGCTCCAGTCATATCTTGACAGATATCCTGACGGAAGACACGGATACAAGGCTGAATTCTATAAGGCCGAGTCTTACAAGAATCTTGAGAAGTATGAGCAGGCTTGCGACAGTTACAGAAAGGTCATCGAGGATGGCGAGGGTTCGTTTGTTGAACTCTCGATGCTGAATTTCTCGAACATTTCGTACAAACTTGAGAACTGGGAGGATGCATATGGCGGTTATTCGTCTCTTTATTCTTCTGCTCTTCTTGAAAACAACAAGTTCCTGGCAGAGACCGGAATGATGCGTTCTGCATACCGCGGACATCAGTGGACCAGGGCTATCGAAGGTGCTGACAGACTCCTGGCTGATTCCCGTTCTGATGCTGACCTCAAGACCGAGGCTGAATATGTGAAGGCAAGGTCTTATCTTGCAACCAGTCGAAGGGATGAGGCGTTCAGCATTCTCTCGCGCCTTGCAGAGGATGTGACAGGACCTTATGGTGCAGAGGCTGCCTATATGGTGATCCAGGACTGCTATGACAGAGGTGACTTTGCAAATGTCGAGAACAAGGTTTATGCATTCGCTGATGCTGAGTCAGACCAGGTTTACTGGCTCGCCAAGAGTTTCATCGTTCTTGGAGACTCATTTGCGGAAAGGGATGAACTGGAACAGGCCAAGGCTACTTTCGAGAGCGTGAGGGACGGATATGTTCCTTCCGGTGCGGATGATGATGTCCTGGATAATGTGAACATGCGTCTGAAGAAGATGCAGGAGATGATGTCTGAACAGAATTAATTTAGTGATCATGAAAGTTTTATATCGATATATATGTGTGGTTTCAGCTGCTGTTGCATCCTTCTGTGCGGCTGCTCAGAACCTGGATCCTACCGTGGTCGTGGACCGTGCGTATGAGGGAAAGCTTATGGAAGTACACAAGCCGTCGCTTGATATGGCTGTGCCTGATTCCGTGATGCGTTTTGATCTGGAATTTGATTATTCAGTATTTGAAAGCCCGTATGAGAGCTCGTATGAGTTCAATCCATATCTGCTTTCGATGAAACCGTCTGCGGCGACACAGGCTCCTGGCAAGTTCTATCTGAGGGCAGGTGCCGGATATCAGCTCCATCCTGAACTTGATCTTGTCTGGTCTCCTGTGCTTTCGGAAAGCAAAGGCTTCAGCATGGATGTATATGCCCGTCACAGGTCGTTCGTGGGTAAGTATAGGACTATGCTGCCGGATGATGATTCTGTTCTGGAACCTGTAAGCGAGGGCAGCCGTGGTTATGACCTTGATTCCCGTGCCGGCGTGGATATGAAGTATGACTGGACCATGGGAGCGGCTTCTCTTGACCTTTCATATTACGGCCTGCATCAGAGCCTCAATGAGGCAGGAGGCAGATACGGGAGGGGATACAATGCGTTAGATGCTTCGTTCTCTGTAGGCTCGAAGCCTCATGTGTCCAATTTCATATACGGTGTGGACGGCGGCTATCGTTTTGCAAATGAACGTAAATATGGTGGCGATCTGTCTCTGAATGAGCACAATTTCAATATCGATGCTGTGCTTGGAGGCCTAGTATATGGCAACGACAAGGTGATGCTGGATTTTGGTGTGGATATGGCAGGGTACACTGGACGCGTACTTGATGCTGCTGCGGTACTGTATGCAACTCCTCATTATATTTTTGACAGGGGACGTTTCAAGGCTGATCTGGGCTTGAAGATCATGGGCTCTACTGTCAATTCTTTGGAACCGACTGATTTCTACAAGAATGCAAAGGAACCGGTCATTTATCCTGATGTGGATGTAAGATATTCTTTGTTACCGGAACATCTCGTGGCGTATTTCAAGGCAGGAGGCGGGGCGCACCTTAACTCCCTCTCGTCTATGATCCGGAGGAACAGGTTTGCGACTGTTGAAGCTCATAGTGATATCTTTCCGACATATCACATGGGTCTCTGCATCGAGCGCGTGTCTCTTGCAGCGGGCTTCGATGGCCGTTTAGGCAGACATTTCAGCTGGAATCTCAACGGTGGATATGCAAACTATGCCAGCGGTGTTGTTGATGCCATGATGGACTTTTTCACTGCAGGTGATGTCGGAACAATTCTTGAACCTGAGTATGTTGTCTTGCGTGTCATGGCGACTGGAATCGAATATGCCGAATATCAGAAAGCCTTCGCTTCGTTTGATGCACGATGGGACAGCGAGCGTTTCGCGGCCGATGCTGTCGTGACTTATACGGGAGCATGGGGAGATGCCTTCCAGGATTCTGCATACTCTCTCAAGCCGGCTGCGGTGACAGGTAGTGTCTCTTTTGAATATAACTACAGCAGGAGGATCTTTGTTGGAGTAGACTGCGAATTCTCGTCGGCGCTGAAGGGCGTGAAATCACCTCTGACAGTCCCTGGTTATGCGGATCTCGGCCTCTCCGCCGAGTATGTGACCAGCCGTAATCTTTCGTTCTGGATCAAGGGCGGAAACCTTTTGGGAATGACCATTCCACGCGAACTTGTCCTTGCTCAGAAAGGCCCTTATTTTACCCTCGGAATTTGCTTGAATTTATAAGAAAAATTACTAAATTTGTCCGTTTGTTTTTAGACACTTTTTAGGACAATAAAGTAATTTTTATATAATGAGCGAAGAAGTAATCAACAACGCTTCAGCGGAGCAGTACTCCGCGAACAGTATTCAGGTGCTTGAAGGTCTTGAGGCCGTAAGGAAAAGACCTTCGATGTACATTGGTGACGTAGGTGAAAGAGGTCTCCATCATCTTGTGTATGAGGTGGTTGACAACAGTATTGACGAGGCCCTTGCCGGTTATTGTTCACATATCGAAGTTTCAATCAATGAGGATAATTCCATTACCGTAAAGGATAATGGACGTGGTATCCCTACCGGAATGCACGAGAAGGAGAACCGTTCGGCCCTCGAGGTTGTTCTTACAGTCCTCCATGCCGGTGGTAAGTTCAGCAAGGACAGCTACAAGGTTTCCGGTGGTCTCCACGGTGTCGGTGTATCCTGCGTGAACGCGCTTTCTGACTATCTCAAGGCTGAGATCCATCGTGAGGGTAAGGTGTTCGTGCAGGAGTACTCTCAGGGTAAGCCATACAAGCCGGTAGAGGTTGTCGGTGAGGCTGAGGATACAGGTACGATCGTCACCTTCCATCCGGATCCGGAGATATTCCAGGTTACTCAGATCTACAAGTACGATACGCTTGCTGCACGTCTCCGCGAGCTTGCTTATCTCAACAAGGGCATCCATCTCTCACTCACTGACAAGAGAACCCTCATCCCTGACATGGATGAAAACGGTAACGAGCTTGAGACAAGCCACTATAGAAGCGACATCTTCTATTCGAAGGATGGTCTCCGCGAGTTCGTTGATTATCTTGACGGCGGTGCAGAGAAACTCATCGAGTCTCCTATCTACCTCGAGACAGACAAGATCATTCCTATTGAGATCGCTCTCCAGTACAATACAAGCTACACTGAGAAGATTTACTCATACGTAAACAACATCAACACGATCGAGGGTGGTACCCACCTTCAGGGTTTCAAGATGGGTCTTACCAGAACCCACAAGAACTATGCTGACAAGCAGGGAATGCTTGCAAAGCTCAAGTTCGACCTTGCTGCAGATGACTTCAGAGAGGGACTTACTGCTGTTGTCTCTGTAAAGGTTGCAGAGCCTCAGTTCGAGGGACAGACAAAGACCAAGCTCGGAAACGGTGAGGTTGTGTCTGCAGTTTCTCAGGCTACAGCCGCAGCTCTCGAGCAGTATCTCGAGGAGAACCCTAAGGAGGCAAGAATGATCGTCGAGAAGGTTATCCTCGCAGCTACAGCACGCCACGCTGCACGCAAGGCCCGTGAGATGGTACAGAGAAAGACCGTCATGTCTGGAGCCGGCATGCCAGGAAAGCTTGCTGACTGTTCTTCAAGAAAGCCTGAGGAGTGCGAGCTCTTCCTCGTCGAGGGAGACTCTGCGGGCGGTACTGCAAAGCAGGGCCGTGACCGTATCACACAGGCCATCCTTCCGCTCAGAGGTAAGATCCTCAATGTGGAGAAGGCAATGGAGCACAGGGTGTTCGAAAGCGAGGAGATCCGCAACATCTACACCGCACTCGGCGTGACAGTGGGAACCGAGGAAGACAGCAAGGCTCTCAACCTCAGCAAGCTCCGTTACCACAAGATCATCATCATGACCGATGCCGATGTCGACGGTAGCCATATCGCGACACTTATCCTGACATTCTTCTTCCGTTACATGATCGACCTCATCAAGAACGGTTACGTATATCTCGCAACTCCTCCGCTCTACCTCGTGAAGAAGGGCAAGGAGGAGATCTACTGCTGGACAGAGCAGCAGCGCAAGGAGGCTACCTTCCAGCTCGGAAAGGGCTCTGACAAGGGAGTTTACGTACAGCGTTACAAAGGTCTTGGAGAGATGAGCGCAGAGCAGCTCCAGAGCACTACAATGGATCCGGAGAAGCGCGTACTCCGTCAGATCACAATCGAGAATGCTGCCGAGGCAGAACGTACATTCTCAATGCTTATGGGTGACGATGTGCCGCCTCGCCGCGAGTTCATCGAGCAGAATGCACACTACGCAAACATTGACGCATAGTATTCGATGGAGAAGAGCAATTTCCCGAAAAGTTCCAAGGTTTACCTTCCTTTGATCCTGATCTTTGTGCTTCTGGTGTTTCTCATGCCAAGAAGCTCAAGGTTCAGCTACGATTACAGGAAAGGTTCTCCATGGGAATATGAGACGCTGATCTCGCAGTTCGACTTTCCTATCCTGAAGACTGACGAACAGTATCAGAGGGAACTCGAGAATGCAGGTTCCCGTGTCATCCCATATTACCGTTATGATGCCAGGGTGTCCACAAAGAGTGCGGACGCCTTGTCGTCGATGGACTTCGGGACTGAGGAAACTGCCAGACAGGCTGTGACTGATGCTCTTTCCGACATATATTCCACTGGAGTACTTTCATCATCTGCAACTCAGGATGCCGTTGAAGGCGTAATCTATGTCCAGAAGGACAGACGTGCCGTCAAGGTCCCTGTAAGCGAGGTCTTCACTCTCGACAATGCACATGAACAGCTGAAGGAGAGGCTGGTTCTCGCAGCAGACGGATTCGATTCGGATTCATTGTATGCTGCGCTTGACCTGGGAAGGCTTATCGAGCCTAATCTTATCTTCGACCAGCAGACCACGGATCTGGTACATGAGGAAAGTTACGACCATATCTCAAGGACACAAGGAGTGATGCGCTCCGGACTCGTGATCGTATCTGAAGGCGAGATGGTGACAGCAGAGATCGAGCAGCTGCTTGATTCATACAAGGCTGAATACGATGCCAATGTGGGCTATCTCGGACCTCGTCCTCTTCAGTGGACAGGAAACGTCCTCATCGCATTTTTCCTCGTACTCCTTCTCTTCCTCGCAATCTATTACTGCAACAGCAGGATATTCGAGGAATACAACAAATACCTGTACCTGCTGATGGTCTTCCTGCTTTCCGCAGTCGGATCGTCTCTGGTGGCAAGGATAGACCCGGGCCGCTTCTACATGATGCCGTTCCTGCTGATCATATTCTATCAGCTGGCGTTCTTCTCAAGAAGGATGGTCTTCTCGGTCTACTTCATTTCGCTTCTGCCGATGCTCATCTTCGCGCCGAACGGAATGGAACTCTTCGTGATCTACCTTGTGGCGGGAACAGTCGGCATCCTTGTGTTCGAGTATTTCAACAAGGGATGGCTTCAGTTCGTTACGGCATTCATCCTGTTTGTCGTGATGGCGCTTGTATGGCTCGCCTTCAGATTTGTGGAGGGTATGACATATGCCGATTACAGGACAGTCCTTGACATGGCTCTCGGCGCAGTCCTTTCAGTGGCCGGATATCCTCTCATATACCTGTTTGAAAAGATCTTCAGGCTGGTTTCGACCTCGAAGCTGGTCGATCTCAGCGATACAAGCAATCCTTTGCTCCGCATGCTTGCGGACAAGGCTCCAGGCACATTCCAGCACTCGCTCCAGGTCATGAACCTTGCTGATGCCGTGGCCCGTTCCGTGGATGCAAACGTGCCTCTCGTACGTACGGCTGCGCTTTACCATGATGTCGGAAAGATCGCAAATCCGCAGTGCTTTACTGAGAATGCAACTCCAGGAGTGAACTTCCATGCGGAACTGACTCCTAAGGAAAGCGCACAGGAAATCATCAGACATGTCTCCGACGGTGTTGCCCTTGCGGAAAAGTACGGGCTTCCGGAGGTGATCTGCGATTTCATCAGGACACACCATGGCACTACGGCTACCGCATACTTCCTCAATACATACCTTAATGCGGGCGGCAATCCTGAAGATGTGGCGGATTTCTACTATGACGGAGTGAAGCCTACAACCAAGGAACAGGTGATACTTATGTTCTGCGATGCAGTAGAGGCTGCGTCAAGGTCGTTGAAGGACTATTCGCCGGAGAATATATCGTCTCTCGTGGACATGATCGTCGACGGCAAGATAAAGGAAGGACAGCTTGTTGATTCGGAGATGTCTCTCAAGGAGATAGCAGTTGTCAAGGATACCATGAAGGTGTATCTCCAGCAGATGTACCATTCGCGTGTGGCATATCCGAAAAGAAGAAAGAAAGCCTGATCCGGCGATTTTGAAAATTCGCTTATATTGCTTAATTTTGCGGGCTATTTCCGGGATGCCGGAAATGTTTGAACAGAAAATGATTAAAAGAATAAAGATATGAAAATTGAACAGAACAGAATTGATGATCTCAATCTCGAGCTTACACTTGCTGTGACAAGCGAGGATTATGCTGAAAACAGAAAGAAGAAGCTTAACGATTACAGAAAGAAGGCTGAAATCAAGGGTTTCAGAAAGGGTATGGTTCCAATGTCTCTCGTTGAGAAGATGTATGGACAGTCTGCTCTTGTTGACGCTGTAAACGATGTTATCTCTGCAGGTCTCAACAACTTCATCCAGGAGAACAATCTTCGCGTTCTTGGCGAGCCGCTTCCAAGCGAGAACCAGCCTGAGACAGACTGGACTGTAGGCAACGACTTCACTTTCAAGTTCGACATCGCTCAGAACCCAGAGATTTCTTTCGAGCTCTCAAGCGAGGATGAGGTTCCTTACTATACCATCACAGTTACTGAGGCTGCAAAGAAGGAGATGAAGAGCAACCTCCTCAAGCAGTACGGTTCACTCGAGGATGGCAAGAAGGCAAAGGAGGATGACTTCATCATCGTTGACTTCGAGCAGGGTGACATGAAGGTTGAGGGTACATATGTTGCAATCCGCAACGTAGCCGAGGCTGCTAGAGCTTCATTCGTAGGCGTTAAGCCAGGCGATGTACTTGACGTGAACGTAAACGAGGCATTCGAGAACGAGACTGACCGTTCTTCTATGCTCAAGGTTGCAAAGGACGAGCTCGCTAACCTCGACCCAATGTTCAAGATGACTGTTCAGCACGTGAAGACATTCGTAAACGCTCCTGCAACAGAGGAGACTTTCGAGAAGATCTTCGGTGTTAAGACAGAGGAGGAGTTTGATGCAAAGATCGAGGAGAAGATCCGCGCTGAGTACGCACAGGAGGCTGACTTCCGTTTCGGAAAGGACGCAAAGGACTATCTCCTTGCAAAGGCTGACGTTCAGATCGCAGAGAACTTCCTCAAGAGATGGGTATATGTTGTAAATGAGGGTAAGTTCTCAATGGAGGACATCGAGAAGGATTGGGCATACTTCATCGCTGACTACAAGTGGCAGATGGTACGTGGCTACCTCATGAACAAGTACAATGTGAAGATCGAGGAGGCTGACCTTCTTGCAAGCGCAAAGGGCTTTGCAGCTTACCAGTTCGCTATGTACGGAATGAACAATGTTCCAGAGGAGCAGCTTGAGGCATTTGCAAAGAACATCCTTTCACAGGAGGAGCAGGGCAGAAGAATCCTTGACAAGGTTGAGGATGACAAGACATTCGACGCCGTACGTGAGGTTGTTACTCTCAAGAAGAAGAAGATCTCGGTTGAGAAATTCCGCGAGTTGAAATAATCATTGACTTAAGGTCGGCTCGCAAGGCCGACCTTTTTATTTTATATCATATGAATAAGGAGTTTGAAAAATACGCACGTCTGGAGCATCGTATCAGTTCCATGACAATGCATAGATATGAGTCTGTGCTTGATGGTTACATCAATCCTACCATCCTTGAGGAGAGGAAACTTAACGTGGCTTCAATGGATGTGTTCAGCCGTCTCATGATGGATAGGGTAATTTTCCTTGGTGTACCTATCGATGACGATGTTGCAAACATCATTACAGCTCAGCTTCTCTTCCTTACCTCTAACGACAGCACAAGCGACATTTCCCTTTACCTCAACACTCCAGGCGGAGTCGTTTCATCGGGACTCGGTATCTATGACACCATCCAGCTTATCGAGCCTGATGTAGCTACCATCTGTACAGGTATGGCGGCGTCAATGGGTTCAGTGCTTCTTTGCGCTGGTGCAAAGGGAAAGAGATCTGCCCTTCCTCATTCAAGAGTCATGATCCATCAGCCTCTCGGCGGTGCAAGAGGTCAGGCTTCTGACATCCTCATCGCTGCACAGGAGATCGAAAAGACTAAGAAGGAACTCTATCAGATCATTTCCGAGCATTCAGGACAGCCTGTCGAGAAGATCTACGCTGACGGAGACCGTGATTTCTGGATGACATCACAGGAGGCTCTCGAGTATGGAATGATCGACGAAATCCTTACAAAGAAGACCCGTTGATATGGCGAAGGAAAGAAAACAGACCAGCTACTGTATGTTCTGCGGCAGGACTGAAAAGGAGGTGCCTCTCCTTCTTCAGGGACTTGACGCATGCATCTGTTCGGATTGCATCAGACTTGCCCAGGACTACATCAAGGACTTCGACAAGTCGAAGGCTCCTGTCGTGCAGGAGAAGGTCGAGAGTGAGTACAAGCCAAAGGATATTCACGCACATCTGGACCAGTATGTAATCGGTCAGGATAGGGCGAAGAAGCTTTTGTCCGTAGCGGTGTATAACCATTACAAGAGACTCAACAACAACCTTTCGGACGATAACGAGCTCGAACTTGAGAAGTCAAATGTCCTCATGGTAGGACCGACCGGTACAGGTAAGACCTTGCTGGCCAAGACTATAGCAAAGCTCCTCAAGGTTCCTTTCACGATCGTAGACGCAACTGTCCTTACTGAGGCTGGTTACGTGGGCGAGGACGTCGAAAGCATCCTTTCACGCCTTCTCCAGGAAGCTGACTATGATGTTGCAAAGGCTGAAAGAGGTATCGTGTTCATTGACGAGATCGACAAGATCTCTCGTAAGAGCGACAATCCTTCCATTACAAGGGACGTGTCAGGCGAGGGTGTTCAGCAGGCCATGCTGAAGCTCCTCGAGGGAAGCGTTGTGAATGTTCCGCCTCAGGGAGGCCGCAAGCATCCTGAGCAGGAATTCCTCCATGTTAATACCCAGAACATCCTCTTCATCTGTGGCGGTGCATTTGAGGGAATCGAGCGCAGGATCGCTCAGCGTCTCAATACCCAGGTGATCGGTTTCGGTTCGTCAAACAAGCCGAAGGTGGACAAGGATAACCTTCTCAAGTATGTAGAGGCGCAGGACCTCAGGTCTTACGGACTTATCCCTGAGATCATCGGACGTCTTCCTGTCATCACATACCTTGACCATCTTGACAGGGATGCCCTCAAGAGGATCCTCACAGAGCCGAAGAATGCCCTTCTCAAGCAGTACCACAAGATGTTCGAACTTGATGGCATCAAGCTGACAATAGAGCCGGAAGTACTTGATCTCATTGTAGATACATCCATCGAGAACAAGCTCGGTGCGCGAGGTCTCCGTTCAATCTGCGAACAGATCATGACGGATGCAATGTACGACGCTCCATCATCGGGAAGAAAGACATTCAAACTTACTCTCGAGTATGCAAAGGAAAAACTCAGCAAGTAATAAGAAATTTTTTAAAAATATGCCTTCTGGTGTTGCTCAATTGAAAAAAGTGTCCTATACTTGCACCGGATTTAATACTAACAGGAATTAAGTGAGTTTAGAATATGTCTACTACAACTAAGAAGAGAGGAGTTGTCAGCTTTGAGAACATGTCAGAGGAGTTGGCAGCAGCATTTGCGGAGAAGTATCCTAAGGGATATAGTGACTATTTCCCGGATCTTGTAAAGTATGACAAGCCGGATGGCACATCGTTCTATGCAGTGATGGTAGAGATACCTGAGGCAATCTACCTTGTGAAGATCAAGGTCAAGACTGATGATGCAGAGGACATTGAGCGTTGGCTTGATGGTGAGGATAATGATGATGCTGATGGAGAGGAAGGAGAAAGCCTTCCAGACGACAACATTTCCCAGTATTCAACTGAAGACGACGGAGCAGACGCATAAAGCGCAGTATGATGATATAAAAGCCGGCCTGAATAATTCAAGGTCGGCTTTTTTTCTTATATTTGTATGTTTTTGAAACCTATGGGAAAGAAATTCAGCATAAGGAAGATATCGTCTTCGTTCAGACGCCTCGTAAGCGGCATGCCTGAACGTGATGTGATGATGGTTCTTTCCCTCGTCGTCGGCATCGCCTGCGGTCTTTCGGCAGTACTTCTCAAGAGCGCAATCGAATTCATTCACCATTCCATCACATCCTGGTTCGACGGAGTCGCCTACAGTGCCCTCTATCTCATCTATCCTGGTATCGGTATGCTGATTGCGATGCTCTTCGTCAAATATGTGGTCAAGGACAACATCGGTCACGGTGTAACCAAGGTACTCCAGTCCGTATCAAAGAATGAGTCGAAGATCCGTCCGCATAACATGTGGTCGTCGATGGTCGCTTCATCTGTCACTATCGGATTTGGAGGATCCGTCGGTGCCGAGGCTCCGATCGTTTATACCGGTGCAGCCATCGGTTCGAATGTGGCCAGGTACATGGGTCTGTCATACAAGAACATGACCATCCTGCTCGGATGTGGCGCTGCCGGTGCGGTAGCAGGCATTTTCAAGGCTCCTCTTGCCGGTGTACTCTTCACTCTGGAGATCCTCCTCTTCAACATCTCCATGAGTTCCATCCTTCCGCTTCTCCTTTCGACGATTTCCGCAACCGTGATATCATATATCTTCTTCGGAGACCAGCCGGCCTTTGAATGTACGATATCCGAGTTCACGATGCACAACATACCGTTCTACCTTATCCTCGGTATCTTCAGTGCGGCTTGTTCGGTATATTTCACCAGGACGACTCTCTGGCTTGAGGACAAGATACGTTCGATCAAGGGAACATATGTACGCTGGCTGGTTTCTGCCTTCTGCCTTGGTCTCCTGATCTTCCTTTTCCCTCCGCTCTATGGTGAGGGATACGAGCATCTCCATATCCTTCTCAACGGTGGAATGATCGATTTCGAGGGTCAGACCATACTTGCGTTCTTCATGAACAGTGAGTGGTCGATTCCTGTATTCTTCCTGCTGATCCTGATCCTCAAGGTGTTCTCTATGTCGTTCACGAATGCCGGTGGAGGAGTCGGAGGTACATTCGGTCCTACACTTTTCATCGGTGCAGTTGCAGGATTCTTCGTTTCCAGGACCATCAACCTTGTAGGTGGCGGCGGTGTCGTTCCAGAACAGAACTTCGTCCTTGTCGGCATGGCTGGTCTCATGGCTGGTGTCATGCAGGCTCCGATGACCGCGATCTTCCTTATCGCAGACATGACCGGAGGATACGAACTTCTCATTCCGCTGATTCTTACATCTACGGTTTCATATGCGGCTACAAGGGCCATCGAACCTTATTCCATCTATACGAAACGTATTGCCAAGAGGGGAGAGCTGCTTACTCATGACAGCGATCAGGCCGTCCTCACCCTCCTCAAGACAAGCGACCTTATCGAGTCTGATTTCATGACCGTGAAGATCGATGCTACATTGGGAGAGCTTGTAGAGGTTGTGGCGACTTCCAAGAGAAACATTTTCCCTGTGGTTGACAGCAGCAACCGTTTCCATGGATATGTCTCCCTTGAGAACATCCGTCAGAACATGTTCAATCCTGACCTTTATGAGAAGATGCATGTCTATAACTTCATGATGTCTGCACCTGCTTATGTCTATGTGGATGAGAAGATGGACAGCGTGATGAACAAGTTTGAGGAGACGCGGGCATGGAATCTTCCGGTTGTGGATCATGACAGGACCTACGTGGGATTTGTTTCCAAGTCCAAGATATTCTCGGCTTATCGTGATCAGCTGAAACAGGTTTCGCATGATTGATTCAGTGGGTGTGAAGTTATTTTAATTGAATATGAAGGAAATATATATAAAGAGCATTGCGGGGAAGGTTGGAGTTAAGGAATGGCAGGTGGAGAACTGTGTCAAGCTGTTTGACGAAGGTGCTACCATTCCGTTCATCAGCCGTTACCGAAAGGAGAGGACTGGCGGTCTTGACGAGGTTGCAATCGCTGAGATCAGACATTGGACAGACGTCTATGCGGAGATGGACAAGCGCAAGGCTACTGTACTTGAGACAATAGGGCAGGCCGGGGCTCTTACTCCTGAACTACAGTCCAGAATCGAGTCATGCGTCGAATCGCGTGAACTTGAGGATATCTACCTTCCGTTCAAGCCGAAGAGACGTACACGTGCTACTGCTGCCAAGGAACTTGGGCTTGAACCTCTGGCAGACAGGATGTATGACGTTGCCGTGTCGGATCCTGTTTCTGAGGCTCGTAAATATGTCAAGGGAAAGGTGGAGGATGTCGACGCGGCGCTTTCAGGCGCACGTGACATCATTGCGGAGCGACTCAGCGAGACGGCTTCAGTAAGGGAGACTGTCAGACAGATATTCAAGACCAGACGTCTTGTTGCCAAGGCTACAAAGAAGGCAACAGGTCCTGAGGCTATGAAGTACAGGTCTTATTTCGATTATTCGGAATCCCTTGAGCGCATTGCTCCGCACAGGCTTCTTGCAATCCTCCGTGCCGAGGAGGAAGGTTTCCTTACAGTGAAGATCGATGCTGATGCAGAAAAGTGCGGAAAGAAGATATATTATGACTTCTGTCAGGAAAGACGCTATCCTTCTGCAGCTCTCGCGGAACAGATTCATATGGCCTTCGATGATTCCTTCAAGAGGCTCATCGAACCTTCGATTACAAATGAAGTGATCAGGGAAGCAAAGGAAAAGGCGGATATCGAGTCCATCAGGATATTCGGCGAGAATCTGCGTCAGCTGCTTCTTGCGCCTCCGGTAGGTCAGAAGAGGGTGCTTGCAATCGACCCTGGATTCAGGACGGGATGCAAGGTCGTGTGTCTCGATGAGCAGGGAAACCTCCTCCATAATGAGGCAATCTTCCCGCATCCGCCTGCAAATGAAAAGATAAAGGCCATTCAGGCAGTCTCTGCCATGGTCCAGAAATATGGAATCGAAGTCATAGCCATAGGTAACGGAACAGCAAGCCGTGAGACCGAGGAATTCATCAAGAGAGTGCCGCTTCCGACAGGCGTCCGCGTCTTTACCGTAAGTGAGGACGGTGCGTCGATCTATTCGGCATCCGAGGTGGCAAGGGCGGAGTTCCCTGAATATGACGTGACTGTCCGCGGTGCCGTATCCATCGGAAGAAGGCTCATGGATCCTCTTGCGGAACTTGTTAAGATTGACCCTAAGTCTCTTGGAGTGGGTCAGTATCAGCATGACGTGGACCAGTCTCTTCTTAAGGAAGCCCTGGACAATACCGTTGAGAGCTGTGTGAATAATGTCGGTGTAAACCTCAATACAGCAAGTAGTTATCTCTTGAGCTACGTGTCCGGTATCGGTCCTGCGCTCGCAGAGAACATTGTGGAGTATCGCGCTGCCAACGGAGCATACAGGTCCCGTAAGGAGCTCCTCAAGGTGAAGAGGCTTGGCGACAAGGCTTTCGAGCAGTGTGCGGGATTTCTCCGTATCCAGGATGCCGACAATCCTCTTGACAATTCGGCAGTCCATCCTGAAGCATACCATATCGTTGACAGGATGGCAAAGGATATGAAGGTGACTGCTAAGGAACTCGTGGGAAATGCTGAATTGTGCTCGGGAATCGATGCATCTAAGTACGTGACAGGGGAGTTTGGACTTCCGACAATCAATGACATCATCCAGGAACTCAAGAAGCCGGGACGTGACCCTCGTGAAAGCGCTCAGACCTTTGAGTTTGCCCATGATATCAAGACCATGGAAGACCTTAGGACAGGTATGGAACTTCCAGGCATTGTGACGAACATTACCGCATTCGGTGCGTTCGTGGATATCGGAATCAAGCAGAACGGCCTCATCCATGCATCTCAGATGGGCGTCAAGGGAATGGCTGACCCATCGAAGGTTCTCAAGCTCCATCAGCAGGTCAAGGTGACGGTCATCTCCGTCGATTTGGACCGTGGCCGAATCGGACTCCGTCTCTGTTAGGTGGATAAATGCAAACAGATTCCCCGGTTGTGGCTCGCTGCGCAGAAGCATGGATATATGCTTCGCTCACGCACAACCGGGGAATCTGTTTTCCTGTAAGTTCCTAGTATGTCAGGGCTGTTTCGTAATAGGTGTCGAAACATGGGTAGCTCTCAAGAGGATCTGGAGTGCAGAATTCCACGCCTTCGAATATTGGCGAATCTGTCTGTCCCGCAGGCTCATGGACTTCCAGTTCAGCGTTGATTCCCTCAAGTCTTACATTGACCTTTCCGTCCTTGTATCTGTAGTGAAGGGTTCCGTCACCGATCTTGACCGAGGTCTCGATCCATGTGATTTCGGCAGGAAGCTTAGGCTCGATCACGATGACTCCGTTGAGGAGGTCAGGCCTGATGCCGAGGAAATGCTGGTACCATACGCGAAGATGTTCCGCATTGCTCCATGCCTGAAGGAAGGTTCCCGAACGCTTCACCCATGATTCACCATCTCGTGGATGGGCATCCGCATTTTCGCTGAGACTTCCGACTGCGCCCTCATGCAGGGCCTGTCTGTTCATGTTCTTGAAAAGTTCCCATGCAGCATCCACCTGTCCGTATTCAATCATCCTCTGCATTGCAATTCCGTTGTTCCATAGCCAGATCGTTCCGTTGTGGTATGCGTCATCCTTGTGGTAGTAATGCCAGTTTTCATGCTGCGGATGGAACTGACTGTCCCACTGTGCCAACGATGCGACTCCCCATGGATATACGAGTTCTTCCCATGTGCGTCTGGTGACCTTCTGCTTGAAGTCGTCGTCGCTCACAAGGTCAAAGCAATAGAGCTGGTTCGGGCGGAACTGCAGGTCGGGACTTCCGTCTGCGTTGATATGGTCATAGATATATGATCCCTCCTTGTTGCAGAAATCGCGTTCGAAATTGCTTGCCATATGGACGGCAAGTCCGCTCCAGTCCTCTGCAGAAGCCATGTCGTCCAGCATCGCGGCAATCTTGCTTCCGGCTACCAGCTGGGCGTACCAGAGGGCCTGGATGTCATTAGCCCTGTTTCCGCGAGGAGAGCCCGGGATGCCGTTGCGTTTAACGTCCATCCATGTGTCGGCATCAGCATGAGTAAGGTATCCCTTTTCGTCGATATAGTTCTTTATGGAAGCATCGATGCTCATCTTTATGGCTGGGTAGAGTTCATGCAGGAACTCTGTATCTCCTGAATATTCAGCGAGTTGAAGTGCCTGGATGACGAACCTTGGCGTGCCGTCCGTGGTGTTGTAGAGAATGCCTTCAAGGTTTGCCCTGTTAGGGATTCTTCCGTATGTTTCCGATTCAGGGTCGGTATCCTGAAGTTTTGCAAAGTCGTTGAGGATTGCCTTTGCAACCTCGAACTGGCCGGTCACAAGACAGGCTCCCGGCATGGATATGAACATGTCTCGACCCCAGTATTCGTTGAACCATGGGAGTCCGGCATAGATGCCGTTGCCCTGCTGCTCAGTGATGAGTTCGTCCATTGTGATGGTGATCCAGTTCAGAGCCTTGTCAAGTTCCGGAAGGTTCGATCTTGTCGGGTTGTACTCGGTGACAAGGGAGTTGATCCTTTCCTTTCTTGCCTTTGCCATTCTGTCCCCGTTTTTAAGGAACTCTTCGTAAAGTCTCTCGCATTCTTCCTCGGTTCCGTAAGTGAGCACGATATCCTTTGTTCCTGCCCATCCGAGTCTTATGCGCATGTCCGGGGCCTCTTTCGGAATGAAGAAATTGCCGCTGCCCTTCATGTATGACTCATGTTCAAGCAGGCTGTGGTCAAGGCTGATCGAGACCATCTTGTCTTCGGCCTCTACTGAGATGTGGATGATAGGAAGGTCATCGACCATGCGGAATGTCTCGACTGCATTGTCCCATCTGCGGACCAGCCTGTCAGGATAGACCGTACATTCGGCCTCCGACCTGTCAAGTGCTTCTCCGTCAAGACTGATGGTATAGTCGGCAAGGATGCGTTTCTTGGCAATGTTCCAACCGGAATACCACTGCAGTTCTTCCTGGTGGGTGGTACCATACCAGTATCCCGATTTCTTGTCGGTATAGGAGTATTCGCGGTTCTCTTCAGCGCTGACTTCTACTCCGATTGTATCAATGTATGTCTTGTTCTGCGTGCATGAAACGGTCATCAAGACAATGGCTGCCGTTTTGCATATGGATTTTGTGTGCATGACTGTTTTGAATTAATAATTTACTAAGTTAGCAACTTTCTGCCATTTTTTAATAACTTTGTATGTTTTGTAGTAATAAACCTAAAGCATTATAAAAATGTATAGAATCGTTACAAAGGATATGCTGACTCCGACAATCTGCCGAATGAAGGTAGAGGCTCCTCGTCTTGCTTCCGCAGCGCTGCCGGGACAGTTCCTCATAGTGAGGGCTGACGAGCATGGAGAGCGTATTCCTCTTACAATCAGTGACTATGACAAGGAAGCCGGTACGGTGACCATCGTGACACAGCGTATCGGAGCTTCTACTACGGAGATATGTTCATATGAGGAGGGTGATTCCTTTGCGGATGTCGTAGGACCTCTAGGCATTCCGTCAGACTTTACGGAAATGTCTGCGGAGGAACTTGCAGGAAAGAGATATGTATTCATTGCGGGTGGAGTGGGTACTGCACCGGTGTATCCACAGGTAAAGTGGCTCCATGAAAGGGGAGTCGCAGTTGATGTGATCATCGGAGCAAAGACCAAGGACCTCGTGATCTACAAGGAAGAGATGTCTGCGGTCTGCGATAATCTTTACATATGTACAGACGACGGATCTGAGGGATTCCAGGGACTTGTGACTGCAATGCTCGAGAAGCTTGTGAACGAGGATGGAAAGGTCTATGACCAGGCAGTGGCAATCGGTCCTATGATCATGATGAAGTTCGCGACCCTTACCTGTAAGAAACTTGATCTTCCGGTAATCGTATCCCTCAATACCCTTATGGTGGATGGAACGGGAATGTGTGGAGCGTGCCGCGTGACAGTAGGTGGCAAGGTTCGTTTCGCATGTGTGGAAGGCCCTGAGTTTGACGGATATCTTGTCGATTTCGATGAGGCAATGCGTCGTCAGAGAATGTATGTGTCGGAAGAGAAGGATGCTACAGAGCATCATGTATGTAGAATAGGGAGGGGAAAATAATGGCAAACAGGATTCCAAGAGTTCCTGTCAGAGAACAGGATCCGAAAGTACGTGCTACCAATTTTGATGAGGTATGCTACGGATATAATGTCGAGGAGGCTCAGCTTGAGGCTTCAAGATGTCTCAACTGCAAGAATCCACGCTGTGTGGCAGCCTGCCCGGTAAGCGTGAAGATTCCGGATTTCATTGCAAAGGTTGCTGAGGGCAACTTTGTGGAGGCTGCTGCTGTGATCGCACAGGATTCGTCGCTCCCTGCTATCTGCGGCCGCGTATGTCCGCAGGAGACGCAGTGTGAAGGAAGCTGTATCCTTGGTATCAAGAGCGAGCCGGTGGCTATCGGAAAGCTCGAGCGTTTCGTCGCTGACTGGAGCCGCGAAAACGGTGGAGTGAAGCCTCAGATACCTGCACCGAACGGCCATAAGGTGGCCGTAATCGGCAGTGGTCCTGCAGGCCTCGCATGTGCATATGACCTTGCGAAGCTCGGTTATGATGTGACCATCTTCGAAGCCCTTCACCGTCCAGGCGGAGTGCTTGAGTACGGTATTCCGGAGTTCCGCCTTCCTAAGGACAAGATCGTCGCAGCTGAGATTGCAGATGTAAAGGCTCTCGGAGTGAAGATCGAGACCAATGTTATCGTCGGAAGGACAGTGACTGTCGACAGCCTCATGGATGAGGAGGGATTCTCTGCGGTATTCATCGGATCAGGAGCAGGTCTTCCAAGGTTCATGAACATCCCGGGCGAGCATTACAATGGCGTGTTCTCGGCAAATGAGTTCCTTACAAGAAACAACCTTATGAAGGCATATCGTCCGGATTACGATACCCCTATCCATACGGGTAAGAAGGTTGTTGTCGTAGGTGGAGGAAACGTCGCTATGGATGCGGCTCGTACAGCCCTCAGGCTTGGTGCCGAGACAACTATCGTATATCGTCGTACCGAGTAGGAACTTCCTGCCCGTCAGGAGGAGGTTCACCACGCAAAGGAGGAAGGCATCAATTTCGCGATGCTGACTAATCCTGTAGAGGTTATCGGTGATGAGAACGGTTGGGTGAAATCGATACGCTGCATCAGGATGGAACTCGGCGAGCCGGATGAAAGCGGCCGTCGCAGTCCGGTTGAGGTGCCGGGTTCTGAATTCGAGATCGAGACAGATACTGTAATCATGTCTCTCGGAACGTCGCCTAATCCTCTGATTGCCAAGACGACAGCAGGACTTGAAACAAATCGACGCGGATGTCTTGTGGCAGACGAGAACGGCGCAACAACCCGTCCAGGCGTATTTGCCGGCGGTGATGCAGTGACTGGTGCTGCAACTGTCATCCTCGCAATGGGTGCAGGCCGTAAGGCAGCCGCTGCAATCCACGAATATATCCAGAACAGATAGTCTGCAGTCAGTCATCCTGTCAGACAATAAAACAGATCCCCATCAGGGAAGGAAACTAAGCTTTCCGACTGATGGGGATCTGTCTTATATCTTGTTCAACTATTTGCTGAACTGTGCTCTGAGTGCCTCGTTCTTTGCATCGGCATCAGAACCCTTGATGCCGAAATAGAACTTGATCTTAGGCTCAGTACCTGAAGGACGTACGGTCACAACATCGCCGGCCTCATTGTAGAACTGGAGTACATTTGACGAAGGAAGACCTGTCTCTTCTGGCTTGGTGTAGTCGATGACCTTGATTACTGGTGATCCGGCAAGTTCCTTAGGAGGATTGTTGCGGTAGTCTACCATCATCTGAGCGATCTCCTCAAGACCTGCCTTACCCTTCTTTGTAACTGAAATGAGTGACTCCTTGTAGTAGCCGAACTCAGCGTAGATGTCCTGGAGGAGTTGATAGAGGGTCTTGCCCTGTGAAGCAGCCCATGCAGCACACTCGGCAACCATTGCGCATGAAATCGGAGCGTCCTTGTCGCGAACGAACTCACCTACGTTGAAGCCGTAGCTTTCCTCGCCACCGCATACGAATGTGTTCACGCCCTCGTTCTTCTTGATGATGTCGGCGATCCACTTGAATCCTGTAAGCACATTGTAAACCTTCACACCGAACTTCTCAGCGATTGCACGCATGAGCTCTGTTGTTACGATTGTCTTTACGATGTACTGCTTTCCGTCGAGCTTTCCGAGTTCAGACCAGCGGCGGAGGATATAATATGTAAGGATTGAACCTGTCTGGTTACCGTTGAGGAGAACCATCTTGCCCTCATTGTCGCGTACTGCGATACCGAGACGGTCAGCGTCAGGGTCTGTAGCCATCACGATGTCTGCACCCTCGCGGTCAGCCACTGCAATAGCCATTGCAAGAGCTGAAGGCTCCTCTGGGTTAGGTGACATTACAGTAGGGAAGTTTCCGTCAACTACGTCCTGCTCCGGTACGTGATAGATGTTCTCGAATCCGAGCTTCTGGAGATATTCCGGAACGATCTCCACGCCTGAACCGTGGATAGGAGTATAGACGATCTTGATGTCCTTGTTAGCCTCTCTTGCCTCAGGAGAAAGCATGAGGGTCATTACAGAGTTGAGGTACGCCTCGTCCATCTCGTGGCCCATTACCTCAATAGGAGCTGCGCCTTCACCAGCCTCGAACTTCACCATTGAAGGGTCGGTGATCTTTGCCACCTCGGCAACGATGTCCTTGTCTACAGGAGATGTAACCTGTGCTCCGTCAGACCAGAATACCTTGTAGCCATTGTACTCCTTAGGATTGTGTGACGCTGTGATCATGATACCTGCAGTCGCCTTCTTGCTTCTGACAGAGTAGCTCATGAGAGCGATAGGATGAAGCTTGTCGAAGATATAGACATGGATTCCGTTTGCCGCGAGCACGTTAGCTGTGATCTGAGCAAATTCCGGGCTGTTGTTGCGGCTGTCGAATGAGATGCATACGCTGAGAGGACCTTCGCAGTTTTCCTTCATGTAGTTTGCAAGTCCCTGAGTCGCCATACCTACAGTGTACTTGTTCATTCTGTTGGTACCCACTCCCATGATACCACGAAGTCCGCCTGTACCGAACTCGAGGTTTCTGTAGAATGCATCTTCGAGAGCCACAGGATCGGTTTCGCTGAGGACTCTGATCTGTGCCTTTGTCTCTTCGTCAAAATTACCGTCCAGCCAGCTCTGGACAACTTCTCTGTAATCTCTTTCCATATTAAAGTGTAGTGTGTTATAGGTTTTTCTTCTCTATGTCCTTGAAGTATCTGTATGTGTTGACCTTCAGTTCACCTACGGCAAGTTCGTCTGCTACAATGATTCCACGCGGATGCGCCTGAATTGCAGACAATGTGCATTTGTGTGAGTATGCGCCCTCTACGCCTTCCTTGAGCGCATTTGCCTTCTTGTGGCCGAATACGAGGATCATTACTTCCTTTGCATCCATGACGGTGCCGACTCCGACTGTGAGAGCCTGGGTCGGAACCTTGCTGAGGTCGCCGTCAAAGAATCTTGAATTTACGAGGATCGTGTCGTATGTGAGGGTCTTTATCCTTGTTCTTGATGTGAGGGACGAGAACGGCTCGTTGAATGCGATGTGACCGTCTTCGCCGACTCCGCCCATGAAGAGGTCAATTCCGCCGGCTGCCGCAATCTTGGCTTCATATGCGGCACATTCCGCTTCAGGATCCGGAGCGTTTCCGTTGAGGATGTTGATGTTTTCCTTCGGTACGTCCACATGGTTGAAGAAGTTCTCAGCCATGAATGAATGGTAGCTTTCAGGATGTTCTTCAGGAAGTCCGACATACTCGTCCATATTGAATGTTATGACATTCTTGAAGGAAACCTCACCGGCTTTGTACATTCGGATAAGTTCCTGATATGTTCCAACAGGAGTACCGCCGGTAGGGAGACCGAGGACGAATGGCTGGTCTGTAACTGCGGCCTTTGCCTTTATTCTTGAAACTATGTGGCGTGCGGCCCACACCGAGGCCTCAGCGCTGGTGTTTTCAATGATAAGTCTCATCTTTCAAATGTATTAGATAAACGGCTCAGACCTTCATCTTTTATGCCGTTTTTACAATTCACAAATATAATAAAAATCTGTTATGGATTATTAAAAATATTCTTCTTTTTCCTTTTTTCTCGTAACTTTGCGAAAACTAAATCGTTGAAAAATTATTAATAATCATATATCCTTATGGCTAAAGTCATTACTTTCGGTGAGATCATGCTCAGGCTTTCGACTCCCGGATATCTCAGATTTTCACAGGCAAAGCAGTTTGAGGCTACCTTCGGTGGCGGAGAGGCAAACGTTGCAGTATCTCTTGCAAATTACGGTATTGAGACAGAATTTGTCACAAGACTTCCTAAGAACGATATCGCAGCAAGCTGCGTCAAGGATCTTCACAGTTACGGTGTAGGAACCAAGCATTGCATTTACGGCGGTGACAGACTCGGTATCTATTTCCTTGAGACAGGTGCGGTTGCACGTCCAAGCAAGGTTGTGTATGACCGTGCATACACGTCGATCGCTCAGATCGAGAAGGGAATGATCGATTGGGAGAAGGTGTTCGAAGGTGCTGACTGGTTCCATTGGACAGGAATCACTCCTGCAATCAGCCAGGGTGCAGCCGACGTGTGTCTTGAGGCTATCCAAGCGGCAAACAGGCTTGGCATTACTGTTTCTTGTGATCTCAACTACCGCAAGAACCTCTGGAAATACGGCAAGACTGCCTCAGAGGTGATGCCTGAACTTGTGGCAGGATGTGATGTCATCCTCGGAAATGAGGAAGATGCCGAGAAAGTGTTCGGAATCAAGCCGGAAGGATTCGATGTGACAGCTACTCACGGTGAGGTGAATGCTGCTGAGTTCGAGAGCGTATGTACCCAGCTCATGGCCAAGTTCCCACGTGCAAAGAAGGTCATCATCACTCTCCGTGGTTCTATCAATGCAAACCACAATACATGGGGCGGTGTCCTTTACAGCGACGGAAAGCTTTATCAGTCACCTCGTTATGATATCACTCACATCGTGGACAGAGTTGGTGGCGGCGATTCATTCATGGGAGGCCTCATCTACGGACTCCTCACATATACTGATGACGATCAGAAGGCCCTCAACTTTGCAGTTGCGGCATCATGCCTCAAGCATACCATCTTCGGTGACTTCAATCAGGTTACTGTGGCAGAGGTTGAAAACCTCATGAAGGGTGACGGTTCAGGACGAGTATCAAGATAATTATGGCAAGATATACAAAACTTCAGGTAATCACGGCTATGAAGGAGACCGGAATGGTCCCTGTGTTCTACAATGCAGACCTTGAGACTGCAAAGGCCGTGGTAAAGGCATGTTATGAGGGCGGTGTACGCGCTTTCGAGTTTACAAACAGAGGCGACTTCGCTCATGAGGTATTCGGAGAACTCGTGAAGTATGCAAACAAAGAGCTTCCGGGAATGATCCTCGGAATCGGATCTGTTGTCGATGCTCCTACAGCGGCTCTCTATCTCCAGCTTGGAGCAAACTTCGTCGTAGGTCCGCTCTTCAATCCTGAAATTGCACCTGTGTGCAATCGTCGTCTCGTACCTTACTGCCCAGGTTGCGGTACGGTATCGGAAGTGGGTAAGGCTCAGGAACTTGGATGTGACCTCTGCAAGGTATTTCCAGGTGATGTCCTCGGACCTGCATTCGTTAAGGGACTCAAGGCTCCTATGCCATGGAGCCAGATTATGGTGACAGGTGGAGTAAAGCCGGAAAAGGCAAACCTCGAAGGATGGTTCAAGGCAGGAGTGACCTGCGTCGGAATGGGCAGCAACCTCTTCCCTAAGGAAGCCATCGCAGCAAAGGACTGGGCTGCTATCACGAAACTTTGCAAGGATGCCCTCGATATCATCAAGGAAGTCCGCTAGACACTGACTTATTCAAACAATATGAGGCTGACCATCCGGTCAGCCTCTTTTTTATATATGTAAATTCATGTTTAGGAGTATGGCAGTGATTACGGAGGCGTGTCCACCCCCGGACACGGGTAGGGGGAGGGACCCGCCGGAGACAAGTGGTCGGAGACCACGCAGGAAACGGTGGGAGGGGCCGGAGTGAGCGAAGCGAACGGAGTCCTCTGCAATCACTGCTACCCGCATTTACATATAAAAAAAGCAGGGAGCCGAAGCCCCCTGCCTATAAGATATTAAGGATGGATTAGTTGAACTTAACCCAGTCAACCTCAACAGCATTGTTGCCAGCAGCAGCAACTGTAAGGTTCTGCATACCCTTAACCTTGTAAGTCATAGGAAGAGTAACCTCTGCCCAGTCAGCAGTTGCAGGGATGTCGAATGTTGCAGTCTCACCAGCTGTAACGTTGAGCTTACCGCCCTGAGGAGCCTTAACGTAGAATGTCACGTTCTTAGGAGCCTTCTTACCGAAGTTGAGCTCGTTGAAAGTAACCTTGTCACCAGCCTTCTCGAATACAGTCTTCCAACCCTTGAAGTAGTCAGTTGTATCAAGATACTCGATTCTAGCACCGTCGATAGTGCTGTAACGGTCGATGTGAACCTTCTGAGTAGACTTGATAGGACCTACACCACGCTCTGTAGGCTTGATCTCCTGGATAGTACCGTCCTCGTTGAAGTAAAGCTTCTCGATTCTAGCTGAACGGCTCTTGTCGAAGTTAGGAGAGTAGTCGTTGTGGTGATAGAAGAAATACCACTGACCCTGGTAGTTGACGATACTGTGGTGGTTAGTCCAGCAACCGTTCTCGTGCTCAGCCATGATGATACCCTTGTACTCGTATGGTCCCATAGGGTTCTTTGCCATAGCATAACCGATAACCTCAGTGTTCTCTCTTACGTATGGATAAGTAAGATAGTAGTTTCCGTTGTACTCGAAAGCGAACGCACCCTCAGCCTGACGGCTAGGAAGACCCTGG
>JAZRLI010000030.1:0-45409 GCA_045646785.1 Candidatus Cryptobacteroides sp.
GAACCGCTTCCGAGGATCTCACGTACAAGTCCAAGAACTGTAAGCGAGCAGGTGAAGCCGAGTCCGATACCGATACCGTCAAGAGCCGAATCACCCACACTATTCTTGTTTGCAAATGCCTCAGCTCGTCCGAGAACGATACAGTTCACCACAATAAGCGGGATGAAAAGACCGAGTGTCTCATAGATATCAGGAACATAAGCCTGCATTACGAACTGAAGAAGAGTCACGAAGGTAGCGATCACCACGATATACGAAGGGATACGTACCTTGTCCGGAATGTATGCCGCAATTGCTGAAATAACGATATTCGAGAGAATGAGGACGAATGTCGTAGCAAGTCCCATACTCATACCGTTGATAGCCGAAGTGGTAGTGGCCAATGTAGGACACATACCAAGAAGGAGCACGAATGTAGGGTTCTCCTTTATGAGGCCTTTAGTTATAAGCTGAAATTTTCCCATATTCTGTTCCTCCATTATTTAGATTCCTCGACTTCGCTTGGAACGACAAGGGTGTCATCAAGTAACATAGGGGTCTGACCGATAGCCTGGAACACCTTGGCTGCAAGTGCAAGACCGTCTGTGTAAGCGCGTGAAGTGATGGTAGAAGCTGTGATGGCATCCACGTCACCGCCGTCCTTCTTCACAGCAAGATTCTTCTTGGCAGGATCGAAACCCTTGAACTGTTCTGAGAAAGCAGGCTCGACACACTTTGCGCCAAGACCCGGAGTCTCAGCCTGCGAGAGAACCTTTGTATTGCAGATCACACCGTTTGCATCGAAGCCCACTTTGATCACGATAGGGCCTCCGAAACCTACAGGAGACACATTGATGGCACATCCTACGGTATTGCCCTGCTCATCGTAAGCAAGATTGTACGCATATGACGCACCTTCAAATTCCACTGTCCTTTCTTCTTCGATCGTTACAGCCTCAGCAGGAAGAACCTCCTTGATAGCCGCCTCGTTCTTGGCCGCCGCGGCAGCCGCAATAGGCTCTGCAGTAAGCGCGTATACGCCTGCAAGAAGTCCAGAGCAGACCAGACAGATGGCCAGAAGGCAAAGGACCATATTCTTGAATGATGATTTTACTGCCATATCAATTACCTCCCGTACTTTTTAGTGTGGCACCACTTGTTGATCAGAGGAACCACAGAGTTCATAATGAGGATAGCGAATGACATTCCTTCAGGATAAGCGCCGAAGTAACGGATCAGCATTGTGATGATACCGATACCGACACCGAAGATGATTCCTCCGACATTGCTCATCGGTGAAGTCACATAGTCAGTAGCCATAAATACAGAACCTAGAAGGATACCACCGGTAAGGAGGTTGAATACCGGGTCTGTATATTCTGCAGGGTTGATTGCCCAGAAAATTCCAGAGAATGCAGCCACTGTAACAAGGATTGAGATCGTGATATAAGGCTTGATGACTCTGCGGATAAGGAGATATGCAAATCCTGCAAGGATGGCAATGGCAGAAAGCTCACCTGCCGATCCGCCGATATTGGCGAAAAGCATATCCATATAATCAAGACCTTCGACAGCGGCCACGCCTCCTTCCTTCACGGCTCCAAGAGGAGTCGCACCTGAAAGAGCGTCAACACCACCGCCGATGAAGCCCTGAGGCCTTGTCCAGTCGGTCATATATGTCGGGAAGGAGATCAGAAGGAACACACGACCCACGATTGCAGGGTTGAAGAGATTCTGACCAAGTCCTCCGAATGTCATCTTAGCAACGCCGATAGCGACTACAGCTCCGATGAATACCACCCACCAAGGTGTGGTGGCAGGAAGGTTCAATGCAAGAAGAACACCTGTGACTACAGCGGACAAATCACATACTGTGCAAGGCTTCTTCAGGAGAAATTTAGTTATAAGGTACTCCAGCAGTACGCAGGAAGCTACACTCACGCCCAGAACCAGCAGCTCAGACCATCCGTAGAAGAGCACGGAAACAATCACTGCCGGCATCATGGCGATCACCACGTCCCTCATCAAAGACTTGGTCGAAGTCTTTGTATGAAGATGGGGTGAAGGTGAAACCAAAAGTTTTTCCATATTGTCTTATTTTCTAGTTCTGATTATTCTGATGACGTCGCCCTTGGCGATGCGGATGATGTCCAGAAGCGGAATGTTCGCAGGACAGCTGTAGAGACAGCAGCCGCATTCGATACAATCCTGTACCGCATTCTCCTCCAGTTCGTCTGTCATATTGCGACGGGCATATTTCTGAAGAAGGAAAGGCTCAAGACCCATAGGACATGCCTCGGCACATTTGCCGCAACGGATACAGGCCGACTCTACTCCGCGAACTGTCTGCTCTGCAGTCAGATAAAGCAGTGATGAGGAGCCTTTTACTGTGGTTGCATCCATATTGGCGATGGCCTTACCCATCATAGGACCACCGCTGATGATCTTTGCAGCCTGCTCGGGAACTCCGCCGGCCACCTCTGCTATATATGAAAGAGGCATACCGATGCGGAACTTGTAATTATGCTGCTTCTCCATAGGGAGGCAGTCTCCGGTAATGGTCATTACATTGGTAATGAGAGGGATATTCTTCTGAACAGCCTCATATACCGCGAGGGATGTAGCTACATTCTGAACCACAGCACCCACATCGATAGGAAGTCCCATTGACTTAACCTGACGGCCCATTACAGCGTCAATGAGCTGTTTCTCACCACCCTGCGGATATTTCTTCTTGAGGGCCATCACAGAGATACCATCATATCCCTTGGCAGTCTTCTGGAGCTCCGCTACAGCGGCGGTCATAGCCGCGATAGCCTCTGGTTTGTTTTCCTCGATACCGATCACGGTCCTGCAGCCACCGAGAACCTGCTTCATGATTGCCGCGCCGACAACGATTTCCTTGCTGCGCTCGATCATGATACGGTTATCCGAAGTCAGATATGGCTCGCACTCAGCACCATTGAGGATGAGGCATTCAGCTACCTTGCCCGGAGGCGGACAAAGCTTCACGTGTGCAGGGAATGTCGCACCACCGAGGCCGACGACTCCGCACATCTTGATCTTCTCGAGAATAGCCTTGTTGTCTTCCGGGATAGCGGTAATGAGGGTGTCCGAAAGGTCTGCGCCTTCGATCCACTCATCACCTTCCACATCGATCTCTATATGAGTCACATTGTTACCTGCCAGATCCTTGCGAGGTCCCACCGACTTCACAGTACCTGAAACAGAAGAATGTACATAAGCTGAAATGAATCCGGCCGGTTCGGCAATCACCTGACCAACCTTCACAGTGTCACCTGCCTTTACTACAGGAGTCGCAGGAGCACCAAGATGCTGAGCTACAGAAATGAAGACCTTCGAAGGAACCGGAAGAACCTCTATCCTGCAGTCCTTTGAAATCTTGCTGTCGCTCGGGTGGATACCACCAATTGAAAATGTCTTCATCATAGTCCTATTCCTCCTTCGGTTTGTTTTCAGCCACAGGCGCAGCGGCAGGAGCGGCCTCCGGCTTAGGTTTTACAACAGGGAAGTTCACTGCATGGATGGCACCTGTAGGGCACTCTGCCACACATTTCTTGCAGAGCTTGCACTTTGTAAAATCAATGTATGCAAGATTGTTCTCCACAGTGATGGCCTCGAACGGGCAGACCTTAGCGCACTTGCCGCAACCGATGCAGGCGGCCTTGCAAGCCTTGCGGGCCGCAGCTCCCTTGTCCTTGTTCACGCATGAAACGAAGACACGCATGTTTCTGCGTCCCTTGTTGCGAAGTTCGATAACATTCTTAGGACAAGCCTTCACACATGCGCCGCAGGCAGTACATTTCTCCTCATCCACCACAGGAAGACCAGTGGCGGGATCCATAGAAATAGCGCCGAACTGGCAGGCGGCCACGCAGTCGCCACATCCAAGACAGCCAAAAGAACAGCCTGTGTCTCCGCTGTAAAGCGCAGCCTTGACGCGGCATGACTGATATCCGCCGTACTCATTTATACGAGGACGGTTCTCACAAGTTCCGTTGCAGCGTACTACAGCCACCTGAGGTTCCTTGACAGCCACCTCAACGCCAAGCACGGCAGCGACCTTCTGCATTCCATCATTACCGCCTACAGGACAGAAGCATTTGTCCAGGTTCGGTGACGATTCGACGCAGAACTGAGCAAAGGCACGGCAGCCAGCCTGGCCGCAGCCTCCGCAGTTTGCACCAGGCAACACCTTCTCCACCTCGTCGATTCTCGGGTCTTCCTCTACCTTGAACTTTTCAGCCACAATGTAGAGCACCACTGCCAGAAGCGCACCAAGGATGGTGAGGATTGCAATAGTCCAGATGATAGTTTGTGTCATTATAGGTATGATTTAGTTGATATAAAATTCAAACTGGTCAGACAGCCTGTCCTTCAGAAGCCAGATGACGAAATAGTAAACTCCGACGCCGGCAATGGCGATTCCGCCTCTGAGGAACTCATTTTCAATAACAGCAGACAAAGATAATATTACAATCATTAATACTGCCAATGGAATGACATAAGATATCCATACAGCCTTAAGACCCATTGTCATTTTCGTCTTTACCTGCACAATATCCCCGATATTCCTTGGTTCATATGGATCTGTAGGGACCATTATAACCTTCTCCTCCATCTCCGACATACCGCAGAGCCCCTTTGCGTGGCACTCCGAGCAAGCCGAGGATACCATAATCTCCACAGTAGTGAAATCCGGATTGATCTCTATTACCTTTCCGGAATGTACAATCTCATTTTTCTTAGCCATAATATATCATTTCTTTTTCATCAGGGCATCGAATGGATATTTCAGCCCTTCATACCCTGTCATTCGTCCTGTTGCCGTGCCCACAAGAAGCGGGGCCTCGAAATAGACCGGGAGTCTGTTATTGTCATCCGACACCCAGATCAGCATATCCTCCTCCCCTTTGAAGACCTCTCCTTCGAGGAGCTTCGCGGCAAACTTGATTGTCCTGACCGTCCCCAGGCCCTTTACCTTAATAGTCTCGCGACCGTACAATATGAAATAGACATTATATATATCATCGTCAATCGCAAATGTCATCGGATATCTTTTTCCCGGCTCCACCGCATCAAAGTCCATATTTCTGGCGAAATAGAACAATGCCGGCAGATCAAAGGTACAGGGTGTCAATGTCAGCTGCATCGACTTCATGCCTCTCTTCGAAGAGTATACGTCCGCGGCGATATAAGGCTCCGGCGAATTCCAATTGTAATGATAAGTATTCTTCGCCTCATATCCGCCTTCATAGGTATCTCTGGAAAATTTCAGAGGACGGAGTCCGTCTCTGGTAAACCATGACTTGAAATCCTCCCTGACCTTGAAGAACAGGTCAAACATCCTGGTAGTCTTTCCATAGACGTCGCACAGAAAGGCTTTCTGACCGTTGTAAGTCAGCGAGTCCAGTTTCACAGTGGCGTGACCCACATCCGTGTTGACCGCTCCCCACTTGTAATGAAGTATAAAGTCCATCTTCTCCCCTGCCTTGAAGGCCAATGCATCTTCAGTCACCGCCATCACAGGGACACAGGAAGTACCCTTCAAATCAAAATTCTCCTGTGCGTGCATCTGACCGCAGATCAGACACATACACAGGAGAACAGTACATTTCATTATAAATCTCATAGCCTCAACTACTTACGTTGAATGCTACATAAATTCATCATTCATGCCGAATTCGTTCATCGGCATCTGCTGGGATGGAGACGGTCCGAACGGCACATCATCATTCATAGCCGAGGCTACAGGCATCGAATTGGCCTGGTTCACCAGACTCTCCTGCTCGTCGACAAAGCGGACTTCATCATGACGGAATCTCATATCGACATCTGCGATGGAACCGTTTCTGTGCTTGGCGATAATGATCTGAGTTCTACCGATATCATCCGGATTTTCAGAAAGTCCCTGATAGTCATATCGATGAATGAAGATAACCATATCCGCATCCTGCTCGATGGATCCCGACTCTCGAAGGTCGCTCAACTGAGGACGACGGTTGCTTCCCTGACGGTTCTCAGACTGACGGGACAGCTGGGAAAGGGCTATGATCGGAACATTCATTTCCTTGGCAGTCGCCTTCAATGTACGTGATATGGCCGCAACCTCCTGCTCGCGCATACCACGCAGTTCCGAAGGTCCTTGCATCAGCTGAAGGTAGTCGACCACAATAAGCCTCACACCTTTCTGTTTTACCAGCTTCTTCACTTTCGATCTGAACTCCATCACCGGAAGAGACGGGGTGTCGTCAATATAGATAGGAGCTTTAGCCAGTCTTCTAAGCTGGATATCAAGCTGCTGCCATTCCCAATCCTGCAGCTTTACACCTCCCTTGATCTTATCGGCACTGAGTTTTGTCTCGGACACCATCATACGGTTCGCAAGCTGCTTTGCAGGCATCTCAAGAGAGAATATCGCCACAGGCATATTGAAATCCACCGCGGCATTGCGTGCCACATTGACCACAAAGGCAGTCTTACCTACAGAAGGACGAGCGGCAAGGATGATAAGGTCGGAAGGCTGCCATCCGAGGGTTATCTTGTCGATGGAAGGGAAGCCGGAAGGCACTCCGCTGAGTCCGTCCGAATCCTGGCGTTTCTGAAGATCCTCGAGCGCTTCATTGATGACCTTTCCGATTTCCTGAACATCCTTCTTTACATTGTTCTGGATGGCGGCGAACAGCTTGGTCTGAGCCGTATCGATCAGATCGTCGACATTGACAGACTCGTCATATGATGTCCTTAGAATATCATACGAAGCCGTAATCAGTTCACGCTGAATGCATTTCTGTTTGAGGATACGGATATAATACTCGATGTGGGCCGCGGCTCCGATCTTCTGGGAGAGCTGCGCAAGAGTGATGGTACCTCCGACCGCCTCGAGATTGCCCTGAGCTTTCAGCTTCTGGGATACAGACAAAAGATCCAAGGCGATGTGCTCATTATTAAGAGAACTCATCGCCTCAAATATCATTCTGTGTCTTTCGCTATAGAAACAGCCCGACGAGAGCTCGTCCATAGCCTCATCGACACAATTCGGCTCGATCAGGAGAGCGCCGAGGACAGCCTCTTCGACGTCAAGAGCTTGAGGCGGTCTGTTACCCATCTCAAGCCCAAGCGTATCAAGATTGACCGACGGATTCTTCTTCCTGACAGAGGTTCTTCTTTTTCCCTCCTCAGCCATCGGATCTGTTATTCAAAATCTGGATTTACAAGAATCCTTCCGCAATACTCGCAGATAATCATCTTCTTGTTGGAAGCGATGTCGATAAGTCTCTGAGGTGCGATTGTATTGAAGCAGCCTCCACAGGCATTTCCGTTGAATACTGAAACCACAGCAAGACGGTTATTGCAGCTGTGTCTGATGTGCTCGTACGCACTCATTGTTCTTTCATCGATCTTAACGGCGCATACCTCTCTTTCAGCAAGAAGTCTTTCTTCTTCCTTTGAGGTAGCCTCTACGATTGTGGCAAGCTCCTGATTCTTGGCCTTGAGGTCCTCTGCTCTTACAGCAGACTTCTCCTTAAGCACCTCAAGCTCCTGCTTCTTGGCAAGAATACGCTCCTTAGCTTCTGTGATATGCTTCTCGGCGATCTGTCTGAGAAGGTGCTGGTTCTCGATCTCCTTGTTGAGAGAATCGTACTCGCGGCTGTTTGCCACATTCTCCAGCTGAGCCTTGTACTTCTCGATCTGAGAGTCACACTCAGTGATGCCAAGCTTGTTCTCTGTTATGAACTTGCCGTATTCATCTACCATCTCCGAAATGCGGGCCGCCTTTGCCTTGAGCTCAGCGATCTCTGTCTCAAGCGCCTCCACTTCCATAGGAAGCTCACCTCTGAGCTGGAGGATCTTGTCGATCGCAGTATCTGCCTGCTGGAGAGCATAAAGTGTCTGAAGTTTCTCGCCTACGCTGATGTCTGAATCAGCGAAGCTCTTCTGAATGGACACGAACGTCTCTCTCTTGTCAATCGGAGTTTCGATTTTTTTTGTCTTTTTAGCCATATCGCTTAAAAATAAAATATCGGGTTACTATATATATTCTGAGTAATGCGAACCGCAAAGGTAGGAAAATTTTTCTTTATCAAAGAAAATAAAATGTCAACTATTTCTATTTCACTCTCGTAATGGCCTATATCCATTATCATAAAGCCTTCCTTCGTGAAAAAATTATGATAAGAGATGTCACCGCTCAGATAAAGCTGGGCTCCGGACTTGACCGCCGCACCGATAAGAGATCCACCCGATCCCCCGCACATCGCGACTCTGGAAATCATTCCCTCGACCGGCCTTGAAGCACGCATCGCCTTGAGGGAAAACTTTTCCTTGACCATCCTCACTGCCTCTTCAGCAGTCAATGGCTCCGGAAGATCACCGACTACGCCCAATCCCGTACCGTCTCCATCCTCATCGAGGATACTCACATTCACAAGACCAAGCCTGGCCGCCATCGCACCGCTTACTCCGGCGATAACCTTGTCGGCATTAGTATGAGCGGCGTATATGCCGATCCCTGCCCTGATGGCCTTGATCACAGCCTCACCCACAGGGTTGTCCGGAGAGATTTTCTTCAACCCCGAAAATATCAGAGGATGATGAGTCACGATCAGATCGGCTCCGCATGCTATGGCTTCATCCACCAGCTCAGGAGTGCAGTCCAGACCGAGAAGAACGGAACTGACCGGCGCATCGGGAGAGCCAATGCACAGACCGCTGTTATCCCAGCCTTCCTGCAAGGAGAGCGGGGCGAAGTCTTCTATAACCTTCAATACATCCTTTACCTTATATCCCATACCTATATTATTATAGTTCATCACGGATTTCTGCCAGCTGAGTGCGGATTGCCTTGAGAGAATCCAGTACACGCGCCTTGTTTATCACATCCTTGCGGTCTCCCTTGAGTCTCTTGGCCGCCCCTTCGAGAGTGAGTCCCTCGACTTTAACCAGAACATGAATATGCTTGAAAGTCTCCACATCCTCTTTTGTGAAAAGACGGTTGCCTTTGGCATTTCTCTGCGGCTTTATATATTTCGGAAACTCATTTGCCCAGAAACGGACCAAAGATGTGCTTTCGCCAAGCATCTCCGCGACCTCGCCTATTGTATATAAATACTTTTCCATATCAATATCTTTATCAGATCCTTCAGCAAGCTGTGTCAATCCAAGGACTGTCCTGTACTCACAGCCATAATCAGCATATTCATATAATCGTCCGGTGTCACAGAGGCAAAGAGATGGTTCACCGGATCCATGACCAGAGTATCACGCAAGACCTCATAATGAAGATGAGGAGCGAAAGAATTGCCTGAGACTCCGACATAGCCGATTCTTGTCCCTTTCTTCAATTCCCTTCCCTTCCGCACTTCTACATCAGCAAGATGTGCATACCTCGTAATATATCCGTTACCATGATCGATTGCTACGACATTGCCAAGTCCTTTCCTCGACCGCACCACATCCTTCACTACACCGTCGGCGGCCGCATAAACCGGCGCTCCCGAAGGAGCAATCATATCCAGGCCGTTATGCATGATAGGCACCTTATAGAAAGGATTTATTTTCTCACCCACAGACGCTCCGGTCTGGGCAAAAGAGAAATTCTCCAGAGGGTTGGTCATCGGAGGCATCACAAAACCGGAATCTACAACTGCCTGCATTATCCTGATGAAATTAGCCTCTACTGCATCAGCGGCGGCGGCGGCCTTGTCCAGTTTCCTTTCCGTGTACACCACGATATCAGTGTCAGGAATCGAGTCCATACCTTTAAGGAATTCAACCGATGACAACGGATCCAGATCCGGAGCGGCCATACTGAAAATTTCCTCGTATATTCTGTCATCCTTCAGACGCAGCCCTTCTATCACATCTGCGATCAGCTGTTCCTTACTCTGAAGCAAGGGATATTCCCTTTCATACATCCTGTTCTCATCCCTGAGACGCTGCTGCTCATCAGTACTGAAAAATACGGCAAAGATCAGATAATACAGCACTGCCATTGATGCAGTAGCGACAAAGAACACCAGTATTCTGCGCAAAACCGCCCACACTGATGTTCTCTTCTTCCTGAACTTTATATCATCTTTGTCGAATATGTACTGACTGCTCATATGCGTCCCTTTTCTTTTCTCCTGTGAGAAGGATGCAATGTCACCCTCTCTGATGCGTCCGCCGTATTCTGAACCATCGTTCCATATTCTTCCGGAGTGATGGAAAGATCGTAGTAATTGGATGGATTCACATGGCTGCCTTTATAAAGCACCTCGTAATGGAGATGAGGTCCCGAGGATCTTCCGGAATTGCCGCTCAAGCCGACGCACTCTCCTCTTTTCACCTTCATACCTTCCACGACTCCCACTGACTTCAAGTGGGCATATCTGGTCTTGTATCCGAATCCGTGATCAATAACCACTTGATTTCCATAACCGAAGAACTCGAACTTGACACTTTCCACAACACCGTCTCCGGTCGCATAGATAGGGTTGCCGGGCTTCATGGCAAAGTCCACACCAGTATGCCTTGTGGACCTTCCGGTGAATGGATCGGAACGATATCCGAAACTGCTGGAAAGCCTGTATATCGAAGGATCAGGATTTACTGGAGGAATGGCTGGAATACATGAGGCCATATCACCGGCCCTCTTGGAAAGAAGCGCCACCTCATCGAAAGAACGGCTCTGGACATAAGTCTTCTTAGTCAGCACATCCAGCCTTACTGCTGTCTTCTTCAGAAGTCCGTCGGTCCCGATACCGTCATAATGGGAATATCTGTTCACACCTCCGAAACCGGCATTGCGGACCTCCGGGGCGATTTCATCCATACCGAAGATAGACCTGTATATATCGTCATCCCTCATCTGAAGAGAAGCCAATGCATCATCATATTCGTCCAGCTGCCTGTTCATCACCTCCATCTTCGAGCTCCACTCGGCATTCTTCTTCTTCAGAAGCAAAGTCTTCGGAGACTCAAGTCCAAGTACAGAGCCATAAAGCCAGAAATATAGTCCGGCCATGCACAAGCTCACGACGAACATTGTCACAGTCCTGGCGACACGCGACACTCTCGAACGCTTCTTCACCTCATAAACAAGCGTTCTCGGATTCAATATGTATCTTTTGTTCTTAGACATACGGGACAAAGGTATGAAAAATCTGACATACTTCTATAAAAAATAATAAAAACATTATATAGGGCGATATATTGCACCTTCCTTATGGTCTTTTACAGAAAATTTATGTACTTTTGCAAGTTACTTTGCCGTTCTATGCATTGACGGCCACAGATTGAAAATAAAAACTGAAAATATATGACTTCTAAAGAAATCAGAAAAGCCTTCCTGGACTTCTTTGCGTCCAAAGGACACCAGATCGTGCCATCGGCACCGATGGTCGTGAAGAACGACCCTACCCTCATGTTCACCAATGCAGGTATGAACCAGTTCAAGGACTGGTTCCTGGGCAACAGCCCTGCAAAATGGAAAAGGGTGGCTGACAGCCAGAAATGTCTCCGCGTCAGCGGAAAGCACAATGACCTCGAGGAGGTAGGACGCGACACATACCACCATACGATGTTCGAGATGCTCGGAAACTGGAGTTTCGGTGACTACTTCAAGGTAGAAGCGATCGACTGGGCATGGGAGCTCCTTACCGAGGTGTACAAGCTGGACAAGGACAGGCTCTATGCAACCGTGTTCGAAGGATCTGAGGCAGACGGCACCAGCCTTGACACAGAGGCAATGGAGGCATGGAAGAAGCATCTTCCCGAAGACCGCATCCTCCTCGGAAACAAGAAGGATAATTTCTGGGAAATGGGTGATACAGGCCCTTGCGGACCATGCTCGGAGATTCATATCGACCTCCGCAGCGACGAAGAACGCGCCGCAGTACCGGGAGCATCACTCGTTAACAAGGACCACCATCTCGTGATCGAGATCTGGAACAACGTGTTCATGCAGTATAACCGTAAGGCAAGCGGCGAACTCGAGCTTCTTCCAAACAAGAATGTAGATACTGGAATGGGCTTCGAGCGTCTCTGCATGGCGCTTCAGGGCAAGCAGTCGAACTACGACACAGATGTCTTCACCGGAATGATCGCAAAGATCGAGGAACTTTCAGGACACAAATACGGTATCGACAAGCAGGAAGATATCGCAATGAGAGTGATCGCCGACCATATCCGCGCCATCAGTTTCTCTATTGCAGACGGCCAGCTTCCTTCAAACGTGAAGGCCGGATATGTGATCCGTCGAATTCTCCGCCGTGCAGTACGCTACGGATACACATTCCTCGGATTCAACGAGCCTTTCCTCTGCCGCCTCGTACAGCAGCTCATCGACGACATGGGCGAGTTCTATCCTGAAATCGTAAAGCAGCAGACTCTCATCGAGCGCGTCATCAAGGAAGAGGAAATGGCTTTCCTCCGCACTCTTGACAGAGGTATCCGCTTGATGGACAACATAATGGCCAAGTCAGCTGAGACCAAGGAAATCTCAGGAGAAGACGCATTCGTTCTCTACGATACATTCGGATTCCCTATCGACCTTTCAGAGCTGATCGCTTCAGAGAAGGGCTACAAGATCGACCTCGAGGGCTTCCAGGTGGAGCTCCAGAAGCAGAAGGACAGAGCCCGCAACGCCACAGCCATCGAGTCAGGAGACTGGGTGGAGTTCGCACACTGCGACAACATCGAATTCTGCGGCTACGATCAGACTGAGCTCGAAGGTGTACAGCTTACACGCCACCGTACAGTAAAGGCAAAAAACAAGACAATGTACCAGCTCGTATTCGAGCGCACACCGTTCTATGCTGAAATGGGTGGTCAGGTCGGTGACACTGGATATATCCTCTCTGAGAGCGGCGAAAAGATCAACATCATCAATACAGTAAAGGAAAACAATCTCACCATCCACGTAGCCGAGCGCATTCCTGCAGACTGCACAGAAAGCTTCAGCCTCCACGTAGATGCTGAAAGAAGGCGCCAGATTGAAAACAATCACTCTGCGACCCACCTTCTCCACCAGGCTCTGCGCGAGATCCTCGGTTCACATGTAGAACAGAAGGGTTCATTCGTCTGCGACAAGAACTTCCGTTTCGACTTCTCGCATTTCGAGAAGCTCAGTCAGGAACAGATCCTCCTCGTAGAGAACCGCGTAAACGCACTTATCAGAGCCAACTACCCGCTCGACGAGAACCGTAACGCCACCATGGAAGAGGCTCAGGAGATGGGAGCAATGGCACTCTTCGGAGAGAAGTACGGCGACACAGTCCGCGTGATCAGATTCGGTGATTCATGCGAGCTCTGCGGTGGTACACACGCAGCCGCTACCGGTCAGATCGGCTTCTTCAAGATTGTTTCAGAGTCTGCAATCGCCGCCGGAGTACGCCGTATCGAGGCTGTCACCGGAACAGGAGCAGAGGCTCTCGTAAACACTATGGAAGAGACCATCCGCGCAGCCAAGGCATTCTTCAACAATGTTCCGGACCTTGCCGGAGCCATCAGAAAGATGGTAGAGGAAAATGAGGCGTTCAAGAAGCAGATGGAAGAGATCGCCAAGGAAAAGACAATCGCTCTCAAGGCTCAGCTCAAAGGTATGGCTAAGGAGGTCAACGGCAAGAACATCGTGACAATCGACACTCCGATGGATCCTGCAATGCTTAAGAATGCGGCATTCATGCTCCAGAAAGAGACCGAGAATTTCGTCATCGCGGCGGCATTCGAAGCGGCCGGAAAGCCACAGCTTCTTCTTATGTACTCAGACGATCTCGTGAAAGCGGGACACAATGCCGGTGCAGATGTACGCGAGGCGGCCAAACTCATTCTCGGAGGAGGTGGCGGCCAGCCTGGTCTCGCTACAGCAGGAGGAAAGGACCTGAACGGTCTTGCCACAGCATTGACTAAACTCGTAGAGTCCGCTACAAGATAATAGTGAAGAGATTAGATAGATTCATAGTCAAGTCGTTCGTAGGACCGTTTTTCGCGATCCTCTTTGTCGTCGTGTTCATCCTCGTGATGCAGTTCCTCTGGCTCTACATCGACGAGCTCGTCGGCAAAGGACTGAGTATGAAGGTCATACTGGAGTTCCTGGCCTGGGGAAGTGCGACAATGCTTCCATTGTCCCTTCCACTGGCCACGCTTCTTGCTTCAATGATGACCCTTGGTTCCCTGGGTGAGAACAACGAGCTTCTCGCCATAAAGGCAGCCGGAATCTCACTGCAGCGAGTGCTTATCCCTCTGGGAATCTGCTGCGCAGTCATCAGTGTCGGTGCATTCTTTGTCTCCAACGACCTCATTCCTGTAGCATACAACAAGATTTATACGCTCAGAGACGACATCGGAAAGACCAAAGACGAGATCAAGATACCGACCGGAACATTCTACAATGGTATCGAAGGTTACATTCTGCGCGTAAACGATCACAATGACGAGACCGGCATGATGAACGGAGTGATGGTGTATAACCACACCAAGAACAAGGGAAACACCAGCCTTACCATAGCCGACTCCGCGATGATGAAGATGTCCAAGGACAAGACATACCTGACCTTCATTCTCTACAACGGAACAAACTACGAAGAAACCAACAACAAGAAATACAGAGACACCACGCTCCAGCTTCAGAAGATCGACTTCCAGAAGCAGGAAATGGTCATCCCTCTGAAAAACTACGCTTTCCAGAAATCCGACTCAAGCCGCTTCGACGACCAGGTGAAATCAATGAACCTGAAGCAGCTTCAGCATAGTCAGGACTCGATCGGAACACTCGACTCGACTGAAAAGGAAGAGAATCTCACCAACATCAGGAAATCCAGAACACTCAGGTACAACGCCCAGCTGGATACCTCTACGAGATACCTCCCGACAACACATTTCGCTCAGGAGGATAACGGTGAGTGGAAATCCATAAAGGACGAGATCGCCGCTCTGGAAAAAGCCAAGAAGAATGCAGAAGAGATCCAGACGTCTCTGGAATCATTTGCCCGCTACAGATACCACCACAACTACACCCTCAGGCTTATCGACATCGAAATTCTGAAGAAATTCGCCCTCTCGATAGCCTGCCTGATTTTCTTCTTCATCGGAGCGCCTCTGGGCGCGATCATCCGCAAGGGAGGTCTGGGCGTATCGGCCATTATCTCAGTATTGTTCTTCGTGGCATACTGGGTGATAGACATTTCCGGAACAAAACTGGCGAAGGACGGTGCGGTGGGACCGTTTGCAGGAGTATTCTTCTCCAGCTATGTGCTCCTTCCGACAGGACTTTTCCTGTCATGGAAGGCTATCAACGACTCGGCGATATTCAGCACAGACACAATAAAGAACAGATTTAGAAAATTAAAGGCCAAGATAATGGGATTGTTCAAGAAGACGCGTATCGTATATATGGGTACGCCTGAATTTGCAGTGGCTCCGCTTGACGAGCTGATAAAGAACGGATACAATGTAGTCGGAGTGGTGACAGTAGCGGACAAAGCCAGCGGAAGAGGACTCAAGATCAATGAAAGCGCCGTCAAGAAATACGCCGTCGAGCACAATATCCCGGTACTTCAGCCTGTATCTCTCAAGGATCCCGAATTCCTCGATGCCCTCAAGGCATGGAAACCGGATCTCTTTGCAGTGGTAGCCTTCAGAATGCTTCCTAAGGTGGTCTGGGAGATCCCTAAGCTCGGAACATTCAATCTCCACGCGGCTCTCCTGCCTCAGTATCGCGGTGCGGCCCCTATCAACTGGGCTGTCATCAATGGTGAAAAGACCACAGGAGTTACAACATTCATGATCGACGAAGGTATGGATACCGGCGGAATCATGTACAGATACGACTGCCGTATAGAACCGGAAGACACAGCTGGAGACGTTCACGACAAGCTTATGGAAATCGGTGCGAAGCTGGTTGTAAACACAGTCGAGGCCATCATTGACCGAAATGTCGAGCTCCGCGTGCAGAAGAGCTTCATCCAGGGATCGGAAATCCTCCACCCTGCTCCTAAGCTCACACGTGAACTCTGTCACATCGACTGGAGTGGAAAGACCAGAAACATCTATAATCTCATTAGAGGACTCAGTCCATATCCTGCCGCATTCACAGAACTGGCCAAGGACGACAAGACCATCCAGCTCAAGATATATAAGTCATTGAAGGTGACAGGCGAGGAGTATAAGACAATACTGGAGCAGAACGGCCTCGAATCAGCGGCTCCGGGAACCGTTCTCTCTGACGGCAGGAACTATCTGGCATTCAGCACGGAGGACGGGGCGATATCAGTGACCGAGATCCAGCTGGCTGGAAAGAAGAGAATGTCAATCAAGGACTTCCTGATAGGTTTCAGAGAACCGCAGTCATATACGACGACAAAGGGAACTTCATCAAATATAACAGGACAATATGCATAGCGACGTTGTCATAATTGGTGACGGGAAATTCCCGAAGACAGAATATCCGCGCTACCTTATCAGCTCGGCAGACTTCATAATCTGCTGCGACGGAGCATTATTGAAATTTCTCCGTAATTCCGAAGCCATTTTCGGAGAAAAACGATTGCCGGACCTTGTTATCGGAGATATGGACACCCTGTCGCAGTCGATGCAGAGAAAATACGCCGATATCATCAGAAAGGAAAACGAGCAGGACCACAACGACCAGACCAAGGCAGTACGATGGGTGCTGAATAATCTCAAAGGGGTTCAGAACATCCACATCGTCGGAGGAACAGGAGGAAGGACAGACCATACCATCGGCAACACTTCCCTGCTGATGGAATACACAAGAATGTTCGATCTTGGCGATATTTCCATAGAAATGGTCACTGACGAAGGAACGATATTCCCGATCAACGATACTATCGAATTCGAGTGCGGACCAGGAAGGTCAATATCAATCTTCAGTCCGGATAACAGTCTGAAGATCAGATCAGAAGGACTCATGTATCCGACAGATGACGTGGTTTTTGACAACTGGTGGAAAGCGACCCTTAACAAAACAGTCCAGGACAAAGTGAGGCTTGAATTAAGCCACCGGTCCATTGCACTCATAATTTTGGACTAAACACCGATATAAAGATTGGATTTATTAGGAAATCATCAATATTAGTTATATTTTTGGCAAAGAAATCAATATCTGATTTTAATCTTTAAGATATGAGCGAAACAAAGTACTTCCCTACCGTGGAAGCCATAGATAAGGCTTCTCAGGTACTTGACGAAATCCTCGAACCGACCCCGTTCCAGAGGAACGCCAACCTTTCCGACATTTACGAAGCGGAGATCTACCTCAAGAGAGAGGATCTTCAGATGGTAAGGTCATATAAGATCAGAGGTGCATACAACAAGATCAGGACAATCGATCCAGAGCTTGTAACAAACGGCATAGTATGCGCAAGTGCCGGAAACCACGCACAGGGAGTAGCATTCTCCTGCAGCAAGCTGAAGATAATGGGCTCGATCTTCATGCCCGTGACAACCCCACGACAGAAAATCGAGCAGGTAAGAATGTTCGGCAAAGAGTTCATTGAAATCATCCTTACAGGAGATACATTCGATGCGGCAAACTCTGCAGCGATTGCATATGCCAAGGAGAACAACAAGACATTCATACCTCCTTTCGACGACCCTAAGGTGATGGAAGGTCAGGGTACGATCGGTCGCGAGATCCTCAATCAGAGCAAGGAAGCGCTCGATTATATATTTGTTCCGATCGGAGGTGGCGGACTTGCATCAGGACTGGGAGCTTATATCAGCCAGATGTCTCCTGACACTAAGATCATCGGTGTAGAGCCGGGAGGCGCGCCTTGCATGAAGGCCGCAATCGAGAACGGAGGTCCTATCAAGCTTGAGCACATCGACAAATTCGTGGATGGAGCCGCTGTACAGCTTGCCGGCACACACACTTACGAAGTATGCCGTCAGGTACTTGACGACATCGTTGTGGTACCGGAGGGAGCAGTCTGCACGACCATCATCCATATGTATAATAAGAGCGCGATTGTCGTAGAGCCAGCTGGAGCACTCGCTGTAGCGGCACTCAAATTCTACAAAGACCAGATCAAGGGAAAGAGAGTAGCGTGTGTAGTCAGCGGAAGCAACAATGACATCACCCGCATGGAGGAAATCCGTGAAAAATCTCTCCTCTACGAAGGTATGAAACATTATTTCATCGTGAATTTCCCACAGAAATCAGGTGCTGTACTTTCATTTATCCGTGACGTGATCGGGCCTACTGATGACCTTGTACACATCCAGTATATCCGTAAGACCAACAAGAACTTCGGTCCGGCTCTCATCGGAATCGAACTTGCGGCAAAAGAAGATTTCGGACCTTTCATGCAGAGACTTAAGGCACACGGAATCTCATACGAATACATCAACGAAAACAATCAACTTTTTGAAATATTAATCTGATAACACTATGGCAAATATCGACTGGAGCAAGCTCACATTCTCCTACACAAAGACCAACACAATTCTCAGAAGCACCTTCAAGGACGGTGCCTGGACTCCTGTAGAGAGTCTTACAGACGACTACATCAGCCTCAGCGCATACGCTGGAGCACTTCACTATGCTATCGAGTGCTTTGAAGGACTAAAGGCATTCCGTGGCAAAGACGGTCAGATCCGTCTCTTCAGACCGGAAGAGAATGCAAAGCGTCTTCAGAGATCAGCCAAATACCTTGGCATAGAAGCTCCTTCTACTGAGTTGTTCATCGAAATGTGCAAGCAGGTGGTGAAGGAAAACATTGACTTCCTCCCTCCATATGAAGAGTCCGGAGCATCACTTTATCTTCGCCCCACACTTATAGGCAGCAATCCTCAGCTGGGTGTCCAGTCTTCCAAGGAAAGCACTTTCCTTGTACTTTGCTCGCCAGTAGGTGCATATGTAGGAGGTGCTCTTGACGCTGTGGATGTAGTTATCGCGAGAAACTACGACAGAGCCGCTCCTAACGGTTCAGGCGCGTTCAAGGTGGGTGGAAACTATGCATGCTCACTCTACTCACTTAACGTAGCACATGAGCTCGGTTACAAGGCAGTTCTTTATCTCGACCCTGCCACCAAGACTTACATCGACGAGTTCAACTCATCAAACTTCTTCGCGATCAAGGGAAACACTTATATCACACCTAAGTCACCTTCAATCCTTCCGTCAATCACTAATATGACGCTGGAAACAGTGGCCGCACATCTTGGAATGGAAGTAGAAAGAAGACCGGTTCCAGTGGAAGAGCTCAGCACATTCGAGGAAGTCGGAGAGTGCGGTACAGCTGTGGTGATCACTCCTGTCCACAAACTCGTTGACAAACCGTTCCTCGAGTCAGAAGAAGAGACAGTATACACTTACGGCGACGGCCAGTGCGGTCCTAAGTCTCTCAAGCTCTACAACTACATCAGAGGCATCCAGAGAGGCGAAATCGAGGATGTATTCGGATGGAACGTATTCGTTGACTAATCTTCATTTACCATAAAGAGAAACAGCGTTTAACTTCTGAGAGTTAAACGCTGTTCGTATTTTACTTAGGTGCTATCCTGTAAAGGAAACCGGAAATTATTGCGAATACTATGTTCGGAAGCCACAGCGCCACTGCAGGAGGAAGGGTATCCGTATGGACGAACATCTCACTGAATTTCAGGAACAGGATATAGGTGAATGCAAGTGCAATACCGATACCGATGTTCCAACCTATACCGCCTCGACGCTTCTTTGAAGAAAGAGCCACTCCCATGACTGTGAGGATAAAGGCGGAGAAAGGGATGGCCAGACGGGTGTTCTTCTCGATCAGAGCCATTTTGACATTGGCGTCACCTCGCATCTTCTGGACACGGATCATTTCATTGAGCTCATAATAATCCATCGTCTGGACCGTCTTTTCATTAAAATAGAAATCCTTGACACTCAGAGGAATGATCGTATCCATCTGACGGCCGCTGCGGACATTGTCAGTAAGGTCGGAATTATATTCACGGATGAAATATTTCTTCAGTCTCCAGCTCTGCTTGGTAGTGTCATACACAGCAGTTTCGGCTGAAATCTTCGAAACGAGCTTATTGTCCTCGATCTTTTCGAGGGTGAATCTGTACGCAGTATTGTTCCAGGAGCTGAAAGACTCTGCATAAACGAATTCTCCCGGAGCGATCTGATAGTGGACATTCCTTCCCACACTCTTGGTCTTGTCCTTGAAGTATTGGGTCTCGAAGGCGACTCGGGTCTTATTGGCGTCAGGAATGACAAAAAGATTGAGACAGAGGGAGAAAGCGGCGATGAGGGCCGCGGAGATCATATACGGCACCATCATCCTGTGGAAACTGATACCGCAGGAGAGAATAGCAATGATTTCCGAATCCGCCGCCATCTTCGAGGTGAAGAAAATCACCGTTATGAATACGAACAGAGGACTGAACATATTCATGAAGTACGGGACAAAGTTCACATAATAGTCAAAGATGATGGCTTTGAGAGGAGCCTCCTTGGCTACAAAGTCATCGATTCTTTCACTGATATCGAAGATGATCACAATACCGATAATGAGAAGCAGCGCGATGAAGAACGTGCTGATGAATTTTCTCATTATATAAAGATCTATCTTCCTTGGTCTGAGGTCAAACTCCATTTTCCTTAAAGTCTTGTAGTTATCCTTCGCACGGTCTCGTCCTTCCACGCCTTGAAATCTCCCGCCTTGATATGCTTGCGGGCCTCACGCACAAGGTCGAGGTAGAAAGCAAGATTATGCTCGCTGGCAATCTGTCCTGCGAAAATCTCTCCGGCCACGAAAAGATGACGGACATACGCCTTGCTATATGCATGGTCGACGAATGAAGTTCCTTTCGGATCGAGAGGTGAAAAATCATCCGCCCATTTCTTGTTCTTCATATTCATGATACCGTCCCATGTGAACAGCATACCGTTACGGCCGTTTCTGGTAGGCATCACGCAGTCAAACATATCCACTCCCCTGGCAATACCCTCGAGGAGATTGGCCGGTGTGCCGACGCCCATCAGGTAGCGAGGCTTGTCCTCTGGCATTATCGGGCATACGACCTCCAGCATCTCGTACATCTTCTCAGTAGGCTCTCCTACTGCAAGTCCACCGATAGCATATCCCTCACGGTCGAGTGCGGCCGCATGCTCCACAGCCTCACGGCGAAGGTCCGGATAGACGCATCCCTGGATGATAGGGAACAAAGCCTGCGAGTAACCGTATAACGGTTCTGTCTCATCGAAATGCTTCACGCACCTTTCCAGCCACCTCTGGGTAAGCTGGAGTGACTTCTTCGCATATTTGTAATCAGCATCTCCCGGGCAGCACTCATCGAGGGCCATGACGATGTCGGCACCGATGATACGCTGGGTGTCCATATTGTTCTCAGGAGTAAAGATGTGCTTGGATCCGTCGATATGGGAGCGGAAGATACATCCGTCTTCAGTCAATTTACGGATCGGACTGAGGGAAAAGACCTGGAATCCACCACTGTCTGTGAGGATCGGTCTGTCCCAGGATTCGAATTTATGAAGTCCGCCGGCGGCCTTGAGTACTTCCAGGCCCGGACGGAGATAAAGATGATATGTGTTTCCGAGGATTATCTCAGCCTTGATATCCTCCTTGAGGTCTCTATGGTATATACCCTTGACCGAACCGACTGTGCCCACAGGCATGAATATCGGGGTTTCGATCTGTCCATGATCAGTCGTGATGACTCCGCAACGAGCCGCGGACTGAGGGTCATTATGCGTCTTAACGAATTTCATTCAAATCAATTTAACCGTCAAAGATAACAACTTTTAGTCAAAATCTCTTATCTTTGCTACAGATACTTGTCATCTTGAGCGGCACTTGTCATCTTGAGCGGCACTTGTCATCTTGAGCGGCACTTGTCATCTTGAGCGGCACTTGTCATCTTGAGCGGCACTTGTCATCTTGAGCGAAGCGAAAGATCTGTAAAGGGAATAACAAAACACTAAATAACATTATGAACAAATCAATCAAGTCAAGACTCATTGCAATGAACATCCTGCAATGGGCTGTCTGGGGGTCATACCTCACATCAATGGGAAGTTATCTCGCATCTGTAGGGCTGGCGACCAGAATCGGCATATTCTACTCTATGCAAGGAATTGTTTCGATATTCATGCCTACCATCATGGGTATCATTGCCGACAAGTTCATCCCTGCTCAGAAACTGCTCGGTCTCTGCCACGGAATCGCAGGAGCGGCAATGCTCGGAGCCGGCTTCTATGGAATGACCGGAGGCGGTGAGATTTCATTCGGAATCCTCTTCGGGCTCTATGCTCTCAGCGTAGCTTTCTACATGCCGACCATAGCATTGTCCAACTCCGTAGCATTCAACATTCTGGAGAAGAACGGATATGACACCGTGAAAGACTTTCCACCGATCCGCGTATTCGGAACCATCGGCTTCATCCTCGCCATGCTGTTTGTGAACTTTGTCAGAAACGGCGAAGGAATACAGTTCCAGCACTCATACAACCAGTTCCTCGTTTCCGGAATCATCGGTCTGGCAATGCTCGTATATTGCTTCACTCTCCCGAACTGTCCTTGCAACAGCGCCACAGATAAGAAGCAGACTCTCGCAGAACGTTTCGGCCTCAATGCATTTTCACTTTTCAAGGACAGACAGATGGCTATCTTCTTCATCTTCTCCATGCTCCTGGGTGTAGCCCTTCAGATCACCAACGGCTTTGCAAACCCATTCATATCACATTTCAAGGAAATCCCTGAATTCGCCAACGCGTGGGGAGCCCAAAATGCAAATGCCCTTATTTCCATCTCTCAGGTATCCGAAACGCTCGGAATCCTCCTCATCCCTGTGGCAATGAGACTCTTCGGCATCAAGAAGGTAATGCTCATAGCCATGGCCGCATGGGTACTCCGCTTCGGACTCTTTGGAGCCGGAAACCCAGGTGCAGGAGTATGGATGCTCATCCTCTCGATGATCGTATATGGAGTGGCATTCGACTTCTTCAACATCTCCGGTTCACTCTACGTGAATATGAGAACCACATCAAAGATCCAGAACAGTGCTCAGGGCCTCTTCATGCTGATGACCAACGGTATCGGAGCCACAATCGGAACCCTCAGCGCGCAGGCAGTAGTAAACCATTTCGTTTACAATGCGGCCGAACCTAACTGGAGTGCCGCATGGTATGTATTCGCCGCCTACGCTCTTGTAGTGGCATTCCTTTTCATGATCCTTTTCAAGGAACCTAAGGACTCCAGCGTCAAGGTCGCATAGCTTTCCGACACCTGGCACAGATATATGAGAAAAGCGTGGCAGATACCCACCTCAAAGGTCGGATCTGCCACGCTTTCATTGCGTTTGTGTGGATGACACCTACTTAGTCAGACCAAGCTTTTCCATAAGAGCCTGAGGCTCTGGATCGTGACCGCGGAAATTACGGTAAATCACAGCCGCATCCTCTGTTCCACCCATTGAAAGGATATTCTTGCGGAATGAGTGAGAGACCTCTGTATTGAAGATACCCTTCTCCTTGAAGAGAGAGAATGCATCTGCCTCAAGAACCTCTGCCCACTTGTAAGAATAATAACCGGCAGAATATCCGCCTGAGAAGATGTGTGAGAATGAAGTCGAGAATGCAGAACCCTCTACTGCAGGCATTACTGCATATGGAGCAAGAACCTTCTGTTCAAATTCAACTGCACTTTCCGCAGGAAGTTCTGTGAGCGAATGCCAAGCCATATCGAGGTAGCCGAAATGAAGCTGGCGCACCTGAGCGTAACCTGCAAGGTAATTCTTGGCGGCCACGACCTTCTCGATAAGTTCTGCAGGAATAGGCTCTCCTGTCTGATAATGCTTTGCAAATGAATTAAGATACTCTGGTTCGAATGCCCAGTTCTCCATTATCTGAGAAGGAAGCTCCACAAAATCACGTGATACGTTTGTTCCGGTAAGAGAGCCGTAACGGCCTTCTGCGAATATGCCGTGAAGAGCGTGTCCGAACTCATGAAGGAATGTAACAAGCTCATCATGAGTGATGAGTGCAGGGGTGTCAGCTGTCGGCTTGGTGAAATTCATGACTGTGCTGATGAATGGTCTGTATTCCACACCGTCTCTGATGCTCTGGCCACGGAACTCTGTCATCCATGCACCGCCTCTCTTACTTGCGCGTGGGAAGAAGTCTGCATAGAAAAGAGCAAGATGACGACCGTCCGCATCATTAACCTCATACACCTTTACATCCGGATGATATACAGGAACATTGTCAAGCTCAGTGAATGTGATTCCATAAAGACGGGTAGCAAGTCCGAGCACCGCGTCGATGCAGCTCTCAAGCTGGAAATAAGGCTTGAGTTCCTCTGCACTGAGAGAATACTCCGCCTGCTGATACTTCTCTGACCAATAGCTGAAGTCCCATGACTGGAGCTGTGAATCCTCGAATCCGTTCTTCTTAGCAAATGCATACACATCAGCCACGTCCTTCTTCGCAAACTCCATCGAAGGCTCGAGAAGATTCTTGATGAAATCATTGACTGTCAGCTTGTTCTTTGCCATTCTCTCCTCGAGAGCATAGTCTGCATAAGTCTCATATCCAAGAATATTTGCAATCTTGATTCTGAGATCAACGATCTTCTTCACAATCTCAGTATTGTCATTCTCTCCACCGATCGCTCTGGTATTGTATGCTGTCCAGATCTGCTTGCGGAGGTCTCTTTCCGTGCTGTACTTGAGGAACGGGCTGTAGCTTGGAGCATCAAGTGTGAAAGCCCAGCCTTCGAGTCCCTTCTCAGCGGCAGTCTCAGCGGCCATTGTCTTCACAAATTCAGGAAGACCGCCGAGCTGTGTAGAGTCAGTGATATTGAGGACATACGCATTTGTCGCCGCAAGCACATTCTTGCTGAACTGGAGGGTAATGAGGGAAAGCTCCTCTGACCACTTGCTGTAAAGTGCCTTATCCTCATCTGAAAGATTCGCACCTCCACGGACAAAGCTCTTGTAATTGTCCTCGAGAAGCTTCATCTGATCCGGAGCAAGACCGAGCTCATTCCTCTTCTCATATACAGCCTTCACTCTCTGGAAAAGTTCAGGATTGAGAGACACATACATCGAATACTCTGTAAGCATCGGCGAAACCTTCTCGGCGATCTGCTGCATCTCATCATTGGTATCAGCCTCCATAAGGTTGAAGAAAATGCCAGCCACATTGTTCAATGTCTGTCCGGAAACCTCCATTGCCTCGATGGTGTTCTCGAATGTAGGTTCTTCCTGATTTGCCACAATGGCATCGATTTCAGCCTTAGCTTCGGCTATGCCGGCCTCGAAGGCAGGAAGATAATGTTCGTTCTTGATCTTGTCGAATTCAGGAGCGCCGAAAGGTGCCGACGACTCCTTCAAAAGGGGATTTTCCATACTGTTGCAACTGCAGATTAGTGCAAGCGCTGAGCCTGCGATAAGTAGTTTCTTTGTCATATTATTATACCGGTTTATTGATCATTCGTTTCCGAAACAACCTGCAAATTTACGGAAAGATTATGAATTTTCATTATCGAATACACTCTGGTTCCTGTCATTATGTATTTTATATCATAACATGTATAGACATCGTGCTTTCCGGAGCGTCTGTAAGACGTCACCATTCCCGGCACGAATCCCATTGTCGTCAGATCTACCAGGTCGACAGAATCAGCTCCTTCCTTAAGCAGCGCATCCAGTATTTCATAATTCCGGTTGATTATGGCAATCACTTTGGTTTTGAGCGAGCGCGCCGCTATCGCCAGACTGTTATGATGTCTGGTCTTGCAGTCATCACAACAGAATTTCTTATCCGTCCTGCCATAGCGGATCGGGCTTCCGCACTCAAGACAGAGGGGCGGCCTTCTTATGTTTTTCTTGTACTCCACGATGCAAAAATGAAGTGCTTCGAGCACAAAAACAATAGGCCAGATGCAGGTTTTTCTCTTTCTTGTGTAAATTCAGTTTTTCTTATATTCCTACCCGAACATAAAATAAATTTTAGGTCACATAAAAAAGATTCAAAAAGGACAAAAAAGAGAAAAACCTGCATTACAGAGGCCTGGAAGGCATACAAGCTAGCATATTTTTACTTTACTTTGCCCTCAACCTGCCAAGCGCGCATTATGGTGTAGGGAAGATAAAGTATAACCTTTAAACGTGAGATTTTCATAATGGAACATCTAAACAGGATAGAACTTCGAGGACGTGTCGGAACAGTGCGTACCAACGAAGTGAACGGAACGAAAGTAGCGAACTTCTCCCTTGTTTCCGAGCTATTGTACAAGACCCGGGAAGGAGCTCCCACAGCAGAAACCACCTGGTTCAACGTAGCGGCCTGGAACAACAAGGACATGCCTGACCTGGACAGGATCGAAAAGGGTATGGCCCTATATGTTTCAGGGCGCATGCGGACCGTGAGGTATAACGGAGCGGACGGAACAGAGAAACTCTTCTACGAAGTGCTTGCGCAAAAGGTGAGGATTCTGGAAGAAGAACCTCAGGAACCATTCTTCTAAACGACTTGCTCAAGGCGGGGTGTGTATATGATTTCACCCCGCTTAATTCAACCTGTTACTTTTTAACAACCTTTTAACACAATCCTTAAGTTCAGATGGTATAAAATTGTAATTTTTCGATATCTTTGCAACCGATTTTGAAAGAGATATTAACTAGTTTTTATATGGATCAGAAATTCAAAGACGGCAGATGGAGCCGCAGAATCGATGTTGCAGATTTCGTTTACAACAACATCACACCTTACGAAGGAGATGCATCATTCCTCCAGGGTCCTACAGAGCGTACCAAGAAGCTTTGGGCAAAGTGCGTGGAAGCGCTTGCCGAAGAGAGAGCTAACGGCGGAGTACGTTCTATCGACGCAAAGACTATTTCTACAATCACTTCACACGCGGCTGGTTACATCGACAGAGAGAACGAGCTTATCGTGGGTCTTCAGACAGACGAACTTCTCAAGAGAGCCATCAAGCCTTTCGGAGGTCTCAAGGTGGTGGAGAAGGCTTGCCTCGAGAACGGAGTGGAGCTTGATCCTAAGGTGAAGGAGATCTTCACACACTACAGAAAGACACATAACGACGGAGTTTTCGACGTATATACAGATGAGATCCGCAAGTACAGATCACTTGGTTTCCTCACAGGACTTCCTGACAACTATTCACGCGGACGTATCATCGGTGACTACCGACGTCTCGCCCTCTACGGTATCGACAGACTCATCGAGGCCAAGAGAGAGGACCTCAGGAATCTTACAGGTACAATGACCCGTTCACGCATCACTCTCCGCGAGGAGGTGTCGGAGCAGATCCGCGCCCTTCAGGAGATCAAGATAATGGGAGAGTACTATGGTCTGGACCTCAGCAGGCCTGCTACAAACGCACAGGAGGCAGTTCAGTGGCTTTACATGGCCTACCTTGCAGCTGTAAAGGAGCAGGATGGTGCGGCGATGTCACTCGGTAACGTATCATCGTTCCTCGACATCTTCATCCAGTACGACCTCGACAACAACATCATCGACGAGACATTCGCTCAGGAGCTCATCGACCAGTTCGTAATGAAGCTCAGAATGGTACGTCATCTCCGTATGAACTCTTACAACGACCTTTTCGCAGGAGACCCTACATGGATCACTGAATCCATCGGAGGCCGTTTTACAGGTGGTAAGAGCAAGGTGACAAAGACTTCGTTCCGCTTCCTCCAGACACTTTACAACCTCGGACCTGCACCAGAGCCGAACATGACAGTACTCTGGCATCCTGCACTTCCAGAAGGATTCAAGGAATTCTGTGCAAAGGTTTCTATCGACACCAGCTCTGTTCAGTACGAGAACGACTCTCTCATGCGTAAGGTAAGAGGATGCGACGACTACGGTATCGCTTGCTGCGTATCTTACCAGGCAATCGGTAAGGCAATCCAGTTCTTCGGTGCACGTGCTAACCTTGCAAAGGCGCTTCTCCTTGCACTCAACGGCGGACGTTGCGAGAACACAGGCACTCTCATCGTAGAGGGCATCAAGCCTCTCTCAAGCGATGTCCTTGACTTCGACGAGGTAATGGAGAACTACAAGAAGGTACTCCACGAGGTGGCACGTGTATATAACGAGACCATGAACATCATCCATTTCATGCACGACAAGTATGACTACGAGAGATCACAGATGGCGTTCATCGACACAGACCCTAAGATCAACCTTGCCTACGGAGTAGCAGGTCTTTCAATCGTTGCAGACTCGCTTTCTGCAATCAAGTTCGCAAAGGTGACAGCAAGACGTAATGCAGGCGGACTCACAGACGGATTCGATATCGAAGGCGAATTCCCTATGTTCGGTAACGACAACGACCTCGTAGATACTCTCGCAAGGGATGTCGTACAGTTCTTCAACACAGAACTCTGCTCACGCAAGGTCTACAAGGGAGCCGAGCCTACACTCTCCCTCCTCACCATCACATCCAACGTGATGTACGGAAAGAAGACGGGAGCTACACCTGACGGACGCGCAAAGGGCGTGGCATTCGCACCGGGCGCAAACCCTATGCATGGCCGCGACACCCACGGAGCCATCGCCTCACTTTCTTCTGTCGCAAAGCTTGACTACCACGACTCGAAGGACGGTATCTCGAACACATTCTCGATCGTGCCTAAATCACTCGGACCTACTGAGGAAGACAAGATCGACAATCTCATCACAATGATGGACGGTTACTTTACAAAGGGTGCACACCACCTCAACGTGAACGTCCTCAACAGGGAAATGCTCGAGGATGCGATGGAACACCCTGAGAAATATCCTCAGCTTACCATCCGTGTGTCAGGATATGCCGTGAATTTCATCAGACTCAGCCGCGAACAGCAGCTTGAGGTGATTTCAAGAACATTCCACGAAGCACTCTGATGCTGAAGGTACACTCATACGAATCCATGGGAACATACGACGGGCCTGGCCTCAGGCTTGTCGTGTTTCTTCAGGGATGCCCGTTCCGCTGCCTTTACTGTGCAAATCCGGACACAATTTCCTTTGACGGAGGAAAAGAGACCGGAATCGAGGAAATCGTAAGGATGGCAGTCAGTCAGAAACCTTTCTTCGGAAGACGGGGAGGCATCACCTTTTCCGGCGGAGAGCCTACAATGCAGGCAAAGGACCTTCTGCCGCTCTTTGCAAGACTGAAGGAGGAAGGCATACATATCTGTCTGGACACCAACGGAGGCACCTGGAACAGCGACATCGAGGAGCTTCTGAAGCTTACCGACCTGGTTCTTCTCGACTGCAAGCAGTTCAACGACGCAAGGCATGTGCCGCTTACAGGACGCAGCAACAGACAGACTCTGCATACGGCACAATGGCTGGAAGAGAACCAGAGACCTTTCTGGCTGCGCTATGTCCTAGTGCCGGGAATCAGCGACTTCGAAGAGGACATCAGGGCCCTCGGCGAGCACTTCAAGGACTATGAGATGATACAGCGGGTTGAAGTCCTTCCTTATCACACCTTGGGAAAACACAAATATGAATCCTTAGGTTGGGAGTATAAGCTGGAGGGAACTCCATCCAACACCCCGCAGCAGCTTGACCATGCAGTCAGCCTGCTGAAAGAGTACTTTGACTGCGTCATATTGAACTGATGTATCAAAAATGACATGATTTGTACAAGAGCTTTTCAAATGAAAGGCTCTTTTTATTTATATTTGCATCTATATGTGCTTAAAAAATTCACTATGCTACGTAAAATCAGAATCATCCTGGCGTCTGTCTTCTTCATCGGAGTGACGCTTCTCTTCCTGGACTTCACAGGAACGATCCATGCATGGCTCGGCTGGATGGCAAAGGTTCAGTTCCTTCCTGCCCTCCTTGCCCTCAACGTCGGTATTGTGGCAGTACTTCTCGTCCTGACACTTCTTTTCGGACGAGTATATTGTTCAGTCATCTGCCCTCTCGGAGTGATGCAGGACATAATCTCATGGATTCATGGCAAGACAAAGAAGAAGAACCGCTTCCGCTTCAGCTATTCTCCTGCAAAGAAATGGCTGAGATACGGAGTTCTGGCAGTCTTTATCGTAGCACTCGTTGCTGGCGTACATTCGCTCGTCGCGCTTGTCGCACCATACAGCGCATACGGACGTATCGCATCAAATCTCCTTGCACCTTTATACCAGCTGGGAAACAACTTCTTCGCATGGATTGCCGAAAGGGCAGGAAGCTATGCATTCTATTCGACTGAAGTGTGGATCAGGTCAGCAGCCACTTTCGCGGTAGCAGCAGTGACATTTGCAGTCGTTGCAGTACTGGCATGGAAAAACGGCAGAACATGGTGCAACACCATCTGCCCGGTTGGTACCGTACTCGGATTCTTCTCTAAATTCAGCGTATTTGCACCTGTCATCGACACAGACAAGTGCCGCAACTGCGGCCTCTGCGGCAAGCAGTGCAAGGCTTCATGCATCAACATGAAGGAGCATGAAATCGACCTTACCAGGTGCGTGGCATGTATGGACTGTATCGACACATGCAAGGATGGAGCGATACATTATGCATGCAGATATGGAAAAAAGAAGGCTGCTGACGCTACCTCAGGCAAAAATGATGGTGTGGATATGAGCAAGAGAGCATTCATGGTCTCTACAGCAATCGCAACTACAGCTGTAGCTGCGAAAGCGCAGGATATGAAAGTGGACGGCGGACTTGCCGCAATCGAGCGTGCGACAAAACCGGAAAGACAGACTCCGCTCGTACCTGCAGGAGCACTCAGTCTCAAGAACTTCTCTGACCATTGTACGGCATGTCAGCTTTGTGTAAGCGTCTGCCCGAACCAGGTTCTCAGGCCTTCGACATCGATCATGACACTGATGCAGCCTGAAATGTCATACGAAAGAGGATATTGCCGTCCTGAATGTACAAAATGTTCTGATGTCTGTCCGGCAGGCGCCATCAGACCTGTTACAGTAGAGGAAAAGTCATCTATCCAGATCGGACATGCAGTCGTATGCCTTGACAACTGCGTCGCAAATACTGACGGAGTAAGCTGCGGCAACTGTGCAAGACATTGTCCTGCCGGAGCGATCAGCATGGTAAGGAAGAATCCTGATGACCCTAGGTCAGCAAGAATACCGACCGTGAACGAAGAGAGGTGCATCGGCTGCGGAGCATGTGAGAATCTCTGCCCTGCAAGACCGTTCACAGCAATTCATGTAGAAGGACACGAAGTACATAAAACGATCTAGATTATGAAAAAGAATATAGACAGAAGGGAATTCTTCAAGACAGCAGGAACTGCTGCCATGGCAATGGGCGGACTGGGAGTCGTTGCAGGATGCAAAGGTTCCGGCCAGTCTGCGGCAGGTACATCAGGCAGCAACGAGCCGGCAGGTGAAATGACATACAGGACCAACAGGGTCACAGGAGACAAGGTCAGCATCCTCGGATACGGATGTATGAGATGGCCTATGATCAAGGATGCAGACGGAAAGGAAGTCATCGATCAGGAAACCGTCAACAAGCTCGTTGACTACGCAATGGCACATGGTGTAAACTACTATGACTCGTCACCGGTATATCTTCAGGGTCAGAGCGAGCAGGCTACAGGTATCGCGCTCAGCAGATATCCTCGCGAAAGTTACTTCGTGGCGACCAAGCTCTCGAACTTCAGCAATTCGACAAGGGAGAACTCTATCGAGATGTACAGGATGTCCCTGAAGAACTTCCAGACAGACTACATCGATTATTATCTTCTCCATTCAATGGGAGACTACAACACATTCCGTACTAGATTCGTTGACAACGGAATGATGGACTTCCTCTTGGAGGAAAGGAAGGCGGGACGCATCCGCAATCTCGGATTCTCGTTCCATGGAACAGCGGAAGGATTCGACGAACTGATGGCCCAGCATGAGAAATATCATTGGGATTTCGTGCAGATCCAGCTCAATTATGTGGACTGGAGACATGCAAGCGGCAGAAATGCCCAGGCGGAATATCTACAGCAGGAACTTGACAAGAGAGGCATACAGTCAGTAATCATGGAACCTCTTCTCGGAGGCCGTCTTTCAAAGGTACCTCAGTATGTGGTTGACCGTCTCAAGGAGCGCAACCCTGAAGGAAGTGTGGCATCATGGGCATTCCGTTTTGCAGGATCGCAGCCGGGTGTACTTTGTGTACTCAGCGGCATGACATATATGGAGCATCTTCAGGACAATGTGAAGACCTACTCACCGCTTGTACCTCTTACAGAAGACGAACTTGTCTTCCTGGATGAGACCGCAGGAATCATAAAGGAATATCCTACCATCCCTTGCAATGACTGTAAATACTGCATGCCATGCCCGTTCGGTATCGACATCCCTGCAATCCTTCTTCATTACAACAAGTGTGTGAATGCGGGAGAAGTTGCTGAAAGCATTACAGATGAGGGATACAAGAAAGCCCGTCGCGCTTATCTTGTAAGCTACGATCGGGCTGTTCCAAAGCTCCGTCAGGCTTCGCGTTGCATCGGATGTAACGAGTGCATGTCGCACTGCCCTCAGAGCATCAATATTCCAAGAGAACTGCAGAAGATCGACAAGTATGTCGAGAACCTCAAGCAGAACAAGCTTTAAAGGAATCTAGGACCGTCCTCTACGGACTTGGTCACAAGTACTGCACCAGCCTTGTCGGTCTCCGACAAGGCTTTCTTTTCATATGTACATACCTCTGCCGAACCGTTCTGTGCGGTAAGGACAAGATTCTCGCCGTCAAATGATGCCTCATAGTCGCTTCCCCACTTCTCACCGTCTGAGTATGTTCCTGAAACGATAGATTCAGTCACGGTATATGAGCCGGTATATTTACGGTAACGTCCCTCGCCTACCTTCTGATAGAGTTCGAACGAAAGATCCTGTTCAAATTCAACATACACTTCCGGTGTAGAAGACTGGCCAGACACACTTATAAGATGCCACTTGGACACGATTGCATCAGCAACCTCCGGACCTTTGTCCTTGTCGCAGGAAACTGCTGCCAGAAGTATTGAAAGTGAAAGTATTACTTTTGATATTGTCTTCATGATTCAATATTTAGATTCGTCCAATCATACAGAATGACATCAGAGCCATCCGCCGTTATCGCTGACAACGCCTCTTGACATGATCGAGATTGTCCTGGTTATCTCCATTCCTCCGATCTGCTCGAGACCTCCAAGATTCTCTCCGCCTGCAATTGCAGTCACGGTAACCTTGCCGGAGCCTATCTTGGTAGGGTTGAGGCTCAGCTTGCCATACTTCATCTGAGGATCTTCTGTCAGACCGAGAGCTTCCCTGGTAGCTGCATCACAACTTACCGACAGGTAAGTAAGGTCAGCAGCAGAATCTCCGAAATAAGACGTAACATCATATCTCTTTGCCTTCGCTGAAGCATCGCCCACCTGTACTGTAATGGTAGGGGTACCCTCTATGGCCATCATGAACTTCCATGCATCCACAGCACCTGTTCCCATCTTTCCTCTGTACAGACCAAGATCCGCAAATACCTCGGCACCGTTTGTATAACCGGATATCTTGCGGGTATTGTCGGTAAGTCGGTTGTCAAGATTGTTCACAGATGTAAGGAGCATCGCAACGAACTCGTCACGTGAAAAGGTCCTGCCTAACTTGTGTGCATATGAAAGTCCCAGTGCAGCCACGCCCGATACTCCAGGGCAAGCCTGTGAAGTACCCTGCATATATACATAATCATGACCGGAAGTGCCAAGATTTGAATCAGTAACGGAATTTATGAATGTAGAGAGCACGCGGCTTCTGTTGTCCGCTATGTTGGTAATGTTTCCTACATAGAAATCTCCACCGGGAGCTGCAATGTTACATCCTGGACCATAGTTGGTATAGTTGGCTGCAGGAAGATAATCAGGACCGAGAGCTGTAACGGAAATGACATCTGCCACTGCTGCTGGGTAGCTTGACATGTTGCGGGCGTCATTTCCAGCTGCCGCGACCACGATGTTTCCGTCGAGGACCTCACTGTTGTTGTTTTCCGGATCCAGGAAGTATCTGATGGCATCATACTCTGCGCCGAAGACCATGCTGTACTCTGAATCCGATCCATATGCGGCACCGTCACCCTCATATCCGAACGAACACTGGGCGATAGAAGCACCATTGTCAGCCGCATATACGAAGGCCTTGGCAGAAGCATCGAGGGTTGAAGCACCACCTTCGAAGATCTGGCATGACATAAGTCTCACACCGTCACCGTTTCCTGTACCACCTGCCACACCGCACACACCTGTTCCGTTTCCATTGACAGCAGCCACAATACCCGCAACATGGGTACCATGTCCTGACTCCTGTCGGTTGGACCAGTTGATGTCGGCGTTATTCCTGACGCAGTTCCATCCATAGACATCATCAACATAACCGTTGCCGTCATCGTCCTTGCCATTGCCGGCAATCTCACCGTCATTCACCCACATGTTCGGAGCAAGATCCGGATGGTCATACTTCACAGGACCGTCTATCACAGCCACGATGACTCTTCTGTCACCACCTGTAAGAGTCCATGCATCCTTTACCGCAAGGTCACCACCTGGATATGAAGAATTAGACACATGGCTGCTTCCTGTATTGATGTAATGCCACTGGTCCACCAGAAGAGGATCATTGAAAGGCATTTCAACATCAGAGGACATTTCCGTACGTGAAGGATAATAAGGAGTAAACTGAAGGTCAGAAGCCGGTGCGACCACCTTGTCATACTGTACATTGACCACAGCATCGAAAGATGCAAGCCTGGCAGCAGCAGATGTGTTGTCCATACCGTCAAACTCCACCTTGAACCATTTGTGGAGATTGTGTCTTCTTGCAACTTCCTCCTTTCCCGGAGCAATTGTAAAGACCGGCTCCATTGCCTTGATGTCCACCTCTGCAGAGAATTCATCCCTGAGGGTAAGGTCGCCAGAAGCCAATGACTGGGCTGCATCCTCTGTAAGGCAGAGAAGCAATGTACCTTCTACGGAAGCAGAAGGAGTGTTGATGACCTTTGTCATCAACACTCCTTTGTCCGTATTCTGAAGATTTCCTTCATCGATCACCTCCGTACATGCGACTGCAAAAAGCAGTGCTGAGGCTGTCAGGAAGAAACCTTTTCTGAATAAGTCTATAAACATATCAATTTATATTAGCGTAAGATTCTCTCAAAGAATTCGATCTCACCTGAAGGATTCTTCTTTAATGTTGAAGAAGAATTCTTCATAGAATACTCGGCAACTTCCACATCACGTACAACATTTACAGAAGTCACGTTCTGCATATAATTGTAAGGCATGCTCTTGCGTACGATATCGATAGTCGACTTCACATAACCGCTCGGATTCTCGACGTAGTTGCGGCGAGACTTGCTGAGCTCAAGAGAAACCGCATTGCAAGCCTGTGGAACAGCGAGTGCAGAGACTTCCGCAGGAGTAGCCGAAGCATACTTCGAATCAGAGCTTACAAGCATAGGATATGCGTGTGCATCTTCCTGGAAGAGATATCCGTCGCTGCTGTATGACTCGTCTCCGAAATAGCAGAGCTGCATGCCGACATAGGTAAATCCTGATGTACCGACCTCTGTAATAGGGTTGCTGACAAATGCGATCACATCCTGTTCCTCTGTAAGGAAACCTCCGATGAGAGCACCGTTCTCAAGGTATGGAGAAAGCGATCCGTCCGGAACGAAATAGAGGTAGCAGTTTGTAGGATATACCGTTGCTCCCTGATAAGTGAACGGCTGCATCTGAGTCATGAGTGTATATACGAAGCCTTCATAGAACTCGAAGTCGATCGCATCCTTAAGACCCTTGGCTGCAAGGTTAGGATGAAGTCCCTCAAGAGAAATGTAGTCCATTGTTGTCACAGCCTGAGCAGGGTCTCTGGTGATGTTGCCATCCTTGTCATACATGACATCAGTCTTGTCCGAGAACTTGACGTTACCGCGGTTTTCCCTTCCCCATTTTGTAGCCTTGTAAGGATCGAGAGACAATACCTGCCACTCCTTGTTCAGATATACGTCGTGGGTCTCCGGCTGAAGTCTGTCAGGAAGATCGTAGATGTCATATTCTGCATCAAGGATATTGAATACACCTTCTGTGGTTGCATCAGCAGTAAAGTATCCGCTGTGATAGCCGTTGTCGGCATATACGATGAGGGTATACTCCACGCCTGGGGTAAGATTGCCTACGAGTCCGCTGTATCCTGCATTATTCACGTCTTCAAGCTGGTACTTGTCAAGGGCATACGAAGGAGCATATCTTACATTGCTCTGGATTGCCTCCTTGAAGTCCTCATACTGTGCCTTCTTGAAGATTGCCGCCCTAGCCTCGATGATGTCGCTTCCATAGAGATAGAACTCCATCGAATTCTCTGCTGTAAGACCAAGAGGAGCGTTCTTGTCAGATACGATCAGACCGAGGTGGATATCTACATCCATAGGATCGGCAGCTGTGTCATATCCGAACTTGATGTAATCATAGTTCTGATATTTACCTGAAGCATCATATGTACATGCGATCAATGTATAGAGCGCCGACTTGTCTGCAGTAAAGTCATAGACACCGGATGCTGTCACTTCCTTGACATTCTTGCCGGACTTCACTTCCTCAAGCTTTGAAACGAGCTCGACATCGTTGAGATGGCCTTCGAACACCTGATATACAGCCTTAGCAACGTCTGGTCCGAGAGTGAACTCTACAGGCATTACGCCATTCACCGACTCAGAATATCCGAGAGCGACAGAATAGTCATATCCCTTATGACCAGGAAGCACGAGCCTTGTCTTTGCAGAAAGGTTTGCATAGGCAGTACCTGCAGATGGAAGATATATCACAAGCGACTGCTTGATAGGGAATTCGATCACGCCGTTCTTAAGAACACCGTAAGAGTTCGAATATCCGGCATCAAAGACTTCCTGAACGTCAGAGCAGATATATGCAGCTCCATAATTCATGAAAGGATCATAGAATGCGAACTGCGCGTCGATGTATACCTTGTCCGGATTGGTTGCATTGATATAGATGCTCTGTACCGGGCAGTACTGTGCGAGAGCTTCTGTATAAGACTCGTCACCGGCATACATCTGAGAAAGATATGATGAGGTATAGATTTCGTCAACCCTGTAATATCCCGGAAGATCCGAACGCTCATAAACAGCTACAGGCTTTTCAAGGTTAGGCTGCGCGAGCTCCGCTCCCAACTGCTGGGCATAGCTGGTAAAGAAGTCATCCCTGTAGTATCCGTACTCAGAACCGTCAGCACCCTTGAGTCTGGTCCACTCCACGAATGAAACCGAGAACGCAAGTTCGTTGCTGGAAAGTGAATAGGATGACACATACAGAGGATCTGTCACCTTGATCGAGCAAGAATACTTGGTACCGAGCTCAAAATCGCCGTCCATATAGACTTTGAATGTAGTCTTCTTCTGCCCCTCTTCAAAATGGATCACTTCATCATTGATAGTGAAGAAACCTTCCTCGCTGCATACGATTTCATAAGGGACATCTGCCTCATCATCGGTCACTGTCCTTTCAACTGTGAAGACCAATGCCTTTGATGCATCGGCAGGAGTAAGGACATAATCCTGAGCCTGCTCCTGAGGGAAGAAAAGACCGTGGCAATCAATCAAGTCTCGCTCGCCAGGCGTCCATTCCTCCTCCACACATGCGGCGAATCCGAAGCTGATTGCCGCAAAGAGAATATATTTCAAATATTTTTTCATATCAGTAAAAGCCATTTAGGATTATTCTGTCCAAGGGACCATTGTTGATGTAGGATCAGGATTATTGTTTTCCTGATTGAGTGCTGTGTTAGACTGGAACTCAGATCTTGTGATCACGATGTTCCACTGTGGAGAACGACCCTCTGTGTTGAATCTTGCAACTGCAGGGAAATTGGTTCCAGGATAGCCTCTTGTGATACCCTGGTTCAGACGCTTGTAGTCATACATGAGAATACCCTCGCCCCAGAACTCGATTCTCTTCTGGAGAAGAAGCTCCTGGATGAATGCCTGCTCTGAATTGATGAGGCTGCAGTCATATGATCTGTAACGGTAAGTCTGCATGAAGTCGTTGAGCATTCTCTTTGCAGCGTCAAGACCACCTTTCTGCTTGTCGAAGAGAGTTGCCTCGATCTCGATGAAATACATCTCTTCAACTCGCATGAGCACATGGTCAGCACAGTTACCCTCTGTATACTCCACACACTCACCGCTTGCAGGACGGAACTTGAGGTTCACATAAGGAGAAGTGAATGCCATGAAGTAATCGTGAGCATTTGTGATGCCGTACATCTCATAACCGGAAAGCTGGTCATCAGTACCTGCAAACTCATATCCATTATCAGGATTATATGACTCTGATGCCGGATTCCATGTATAATCAGGATCGAGCCATGACTTCTTGCGGAAGTCGTTGTCATCTATGCGGTCATAAAGAGCCTTGTTGATGCTTGGAAGAGAAAGGACTGAATAGCCCCATACTGCCTCAGGTGCGATATGAGCGATATTTGTGATGATGTTGGAAGCATTCTCTACCGAAAGTGAAAGTCCCCAGATCCATGCATTGTTAGCGCTACCGTCATTGAATCCTGTCTTAGGATCATGCCACTGTGCAGCTGTAAGAGGAGTCTTTCCGCTGACTGTAATCGCCTTGCGTGCATATTCTGCAGCCTTTCTGTATGCGGAAACGTTCACCTTGTCAAATGCAGCACCAAGCTCTGCGTATGCTCTTGCATACATTCCGTATACAGCACCGAGAGTAGGCTGGTTGTATGAGTTTCCTGCACTTGCAAGATACTCCTCTGCAATTTCAAGGTCAGAAAGGATGAAGTCATAAAGTTCCTCTACTGTAGCTCTAGGGTTATTCTTGGCCATCTCCTCATCAGTATACTCATCCACGATAGGAACCGTAAGGTTGAGAACTTCCTCGCTTACCGGAGCCAGAGCATTCTGCTTCGGAGTGTAAAGACGTGCAAGGTCGAGATAGCACATCGCCCTGTATGCATAGGCCTGTCCGAGAGCATTTATCACGGTCTGATCGGTCTGGTCGTCAACCTCACCAGCCTTAAGGATGATCTCGTTGGCGAACTTGATCCATGCATAGTAGCAGTCCCAGAAATAAGCGCAGTAGATGTAGTCTGCACCCATTGAGACATTCTGAGTGAAGGCTCCGAACCACCAGTAACCGAGGTCACCGCTTACTGTAAGGTCTTCGAGCATCGACTCTGTCATAAGATGGATACCGGCAATACCGAAGTCTGCATGGTAACCATAACTTGAAGCATAACCTGCTGTTCCAGACGCCATCATTGCAGAAGGAATACCGTTCACCATATACTGAAGAGCGTTAGGAGAACTCTGCACCTGGCCTTCAGTGATTGTACCTCCTGTAGGATAAGTCTCCTTGACACATCCGGCAGCGATCACGGCAGCAAGAAGAATAGCAAATGTTCTTGTAAATATTGTTTTCATGATCTTTCCTGTTTTAGAATGTGATGTTGAGACCGCCTGAAATTGTCCTTACCGGAGAGTTCATTGCGTTGCTTGTCGCTCCGCTGAAGCTCTGACGAGGGTCAAGACCCTGACGGCGTGAAATATACCAGATGTTGTCACATGCAGCATAAAGTCTGATCCTGCTGATGTGCATCCTGTTTGTAACTCTTGCAGGGAAGGTATATCCGATCTGGGCGTTCTGGAAGTTGAGATAGCTTGCATCTGTAAGGAACCTGTCCGAAGAAGCTGCAGTATACTGCTCGTTGTACTGGAACTTAGGTATATCTGTATCTCTGTTCTCAGGAGTCCATGCCTTGAGGATATCCTTATGAAAGTTTGTACCTGCGCTTGACTGAGTTGGAGAACCCATATATCCGGCATAGCCTGAATCATATGCAAGACCTCCGATCGAATATGTGAACGCTACTGAAACATCGAATCCGAAGAAATCAAGAGATGTTCCGAAACCTCCATAGAGATCCGGTGTAGGATCACCGCAGAGGTACTGTGTGGCAGAAGCGTATGAAGCAGTCTTCTCACGTGTCACGTTTCCGTTCTCGTCTGTAACGTCCTTCCACCAGAGAGGGTTACCTGTATCAGGGTCAACACCTGCATACTTGTACATGTAGAACGTATGGAGCGGAAGGCCCTCGCCGATGAATGATGTGCCGTTCGCATAACCCTTGTATCCCTCGACCTCTCTTGTCTTCCTTTCCTCAGGAAGCATTGTGATCTTGTTGGTATAATGAGTGAAGTTGAAGTAGAAGTTCCAGTTGAAGTTCTGCCTCTGCATGATATTGAGGTTTGTAGAGAGCTCGATACCCTGGTTCCTCATGTCACCGATATTGTCATAGTAACCGCTGTAACCGAGGGAAGCAGGAACTGTGAACCAGAAGAGCATGTCGGACGTATTACGGTAGAAATACTCCACGCCTCCTGAAATCCTTCCTCTGAAGAAGTCGAAGTCAACACCGGCATTAAGGTTGGTATTGGTCTCCCAAGTGATGTCCTTGTTACCCTTCACACCGAATGAGATCGCAGGAGTACCATTGTTGTTCGAAAGATAATAAGTGTCAGTATAAAGGTAGTTTCCGATGTTGTCATTACCCTGTGAACCGATGGAAGCCTTGAGCTTGAGCATATCGATCCATGGCGTGTGCGGGAACCAGCTTTCCTCGTTTACGATCCAGCCTCCTCCGACTGACCAGAAGTTACCCCATCTGTGGTCAGGGTGGAAACGTGAAGAAGCATCGCGACGGTAGGATGCACTGAAGAAGATCCTGTTTGCATAGTCATACTGTGCACGTACAAAGTATCCCTCGTTGTTATATTCGCTTCTTGAAGATCCTGCGCTCTTACCGTCAACGACAGCGCCATTGAGCTCGTCGTTGTCCATCGAGAAGAGCTGGCTCTTCGATGCACTGAGTGAAGTGGACCTGGCAACATAGTTCTCGTGTCCGAGGAGTACTGATGCATGGTGAACACCTGCAAATGTATGGTTCCAGCTGAGGAGCTCCTGGAGGTTGAGTGTCTGAGACCTTCCGTGAGACTTCGCGATGAGACCGCCCATTGTAGCGTACTGTCCGTAATACATGTTCATCAGATTTGAAGAACGTGTCTCCTGAAGACCCATACCGGCATTGAAGGTGAATGTGAAGTCCTTGAGGAACTTTACTTCAGCATATGCAGAACCGTTGAACGCATTACCTTCCGAATTCGCCTTGTCGAGAGTTGCTGCCTGAAGGGCGTTCGAGTTAGGAAGGTATGGACGCTCGGCACCTGCATTGTCACCTGTACCGTAGTCATACATCTTGTAACCGTAACGGTCTATCATGATGTTACCCATCGCATCCCTCATATAGAGAGGATAGATAGGAGCGATCTGATTTGCAATGGCGAAGATGTTACCTGTAGAAGTGCTTGATCCCTCGTCAGTGTTACCGTTGTTGTAGTTGTAGTTTGTGAACGAGAAGTTTCCTCCTATCTTGAACCAGTCCTTTGCCTGATAGTCTGTACGAAGACGTGCAGTATAACGGTACATGTCGGATCCGTCCACGATTCCCTTGTTGTTGAGGTAACCGAATGACGCAAGAATCTGGGCATCACCAGTAGTACCTGATACACTCACATTGTACTCCTGTCGGATCGAACTGCGGTATGTCTCCTCCATCCAGTCGTCAGGAGTCAGGTAATATGACTGTCCGTTGTAATCCGCCACGCGTCCGAGGGTTGCTGCTGGATTGAGCTTTCCGTTGATACCGATGAAAGCCTGTCCTTCAGGAACGGTATACACCTGATAACCGAGACCTCCGTTAGATGCACTTCCTGTAATGTTCTGGTTTGCAGCAATATGAGCATCATATTCCGACATGTCATGAGAATACATGTAGTAATTCTTCAGACCGGCGTAATATACCTCATAGTACTGACCAGGGTCAGTGATGTAATCATAGTTCTGGAGAGCCTTTGTATTAAGACCTACCTTTGCCTCTACATTGATGACAGCATCACCGTGCTTAGCCTTCTTTGTGGTGATCATGATGACACCGTTGGCACCGCGCGCACCGTAAAGGGCATTTGAAGCGGCATCCTTGAGGACTGTCATCGACTCGATGTCGGCTGAGTTGATATTGTTCATGTCTCCTTCGAAAGGAATACCGTCTACGACATAGAGCGGCTGTGTTCCTGCAGAGATGGAGCTGGCTCCACGGATCTGAAGAGAAGGAGAGCTTCCGAGAGTTCCGGATGTTGTGGTCATCTGCACACCGGCTACGACTCCTTCGAGAGCTCGTGTAGCGTCTGATGCCTGAACCTTTGCGATATCATCGGACTTGATGACGGTTGCAGATCCTGTGAATGATTCCTTGGTAGCTGTACCGAAGGCTACGACGATGGTTTCTTCAATGGCTTCAGAATCCGGATCGAGAAGGACATCGTGCTGCGCCTTGCCCTCTACCGGCACTTCCAAGGTTACATATCCGATTGATGAGAAGATGATGACACCGTCAGCAGGGACAGAAATGGTATAGTAACCATCGATATCCGTGCTGGTACCTGTCATTGTTCCCTTCAGCTGAAGTGAAGCAAAAGGAACGCCCTCACCAGTGGAAGAATCTTTGACAATACCTGTTACTGTCAGCTCCTGCGCATATGCAAGAGATGAAACAAGCATTGCCATTGCCAGAAAAAACAATTTGATTTTTTTCATCTGGTTTATAGACTTTTAGTTATTAAACATAAATATCGTGTCAAAACGTGCAAATATGATTATTAATTGCATCATTTGCAAATTTTTAACTATGACTTAACATTTATAACGAATAAAACCCCATTCCCAACGGAAAATCAGGAATGAGGTTCATCATTATTTCATATCTGCTTCGATTAAAGTTCCCAAGCAAGTGCCGATGCGCCTAGAATGGCAGCGTCAGACTCCTTGAGCTGAGAGAACACGATCTTCACCTTGTTTCTCCACAAAGGAAGCACATTGTCGTTCATGGCAGCCTCCATAGGAGGGAGAAGGAATTCCTTAGCTCTTGCGAGACCTCCGAAGAGAACGATCGCCTCTGGAGAGCTGAAAGCTATGAAGTCTGCAAACGAGCGTCCGAGGATCTTGCCTGTGAACTCGAAGATCTTGAGAGCGAGCTTGTCACCATCCTTGGCAGCCTCGTAGACATCCTTCGATGCGATTGTATCAAGGCTTCTGAGTACTGAAGGCTCATCTGAAAGCTCAAGCCACTCACGAGCTGTGCGGGCAACACCAGTTGCAGAAGCATAGGTCTCGAGACATCCTGTCTTTCCGCAGTTGCATGTACGGCCGTTATTACGTACTGCAGCGACATGTCCGAGCTCGCCTGCGAATCCGTCATGACCATAGACAACTTCTCCGTTGATCACGATACCGGAACCTACTCCTGTACCGAGAGTGATCATGATGAAGTTCTTCATTCCTCTTGCGGCGCCATAAGTCATTTCACCTACTGCAGCTGCGTTGGCGTCATTGGTAAGAGCTACCGGAAGACCGCCCATCGCCTCAGAAAGAAGCTTTGAGAACTGAACCACGCTGTCACCTCCCCATGAAAGGTTCACAGCATTCTCGATTGTTCCTGTATAATAGTTTCCGTTAGGAGCTCCCACACCGATACCTCTGATCTTTCCTTCTGTGCCCGAATCCTTGATTATCTTGTTGACTGCCTCAGCAAGTTCAGCGATATAAGGCTCCACATCAGTATATGTGTCCGTGCGGATGACTGTCTGAGCGAGAACTGTTCCACGCGCATCCACAACTCCTAGCTTGGAGGTCTGACCTCCGACATCGATACCTACTACGAAAGTTGAATCCATTGTGTCAATATTGTTTTTGTTGTTATTTGTTTCTCATTTTCGAACCCATGAGGGCAAACCAGCAGATGTATGCGAATCCTGCCACTACAACCCAATAGCTTGTCATGTATGTAGTTGCGTCAGCTACTGCTCCCTGAACAAGCGGAAGCACGCCGCCGCCTACGACCATTGTCATGAAAAGACCTGATGCAAGAGCCGAGTACTTTGCAAGTCCCTCGACAGAAAGGTTGAAGATCGCACCCCACATGACTGATGTGCAAAGACCGCAGAGCACAAGAAGAACTGCAGTAAGAGGCACCTGAACCACCTCGAAGCCCGAACCTGTGAATACAGGCATTGAAGACGGAACCTCAGTCACGAACATAGAGCATACAACCAGTGCGATAGCCGCTGCCGAACATACGGTAAGCTGAGTACGGCTGGACACCTTTCCGCTGATGAAGCTTGAAACGAAACGGCCGACAAGCATAAGGAACCAGTATGTTCCTGCCACGAAACCGCCTACGGCTGCTGCTGTCTCAGGATTGAGTCCGCCACCTCTTGCCGAAGTATCAGAAAGGTACATATTGAGGATAGACGGAGTTCCCACCTCCACACCTACATAGCAGAAGATGGCGCAGACACCGAATACCAGATGCTTGTATCTGAAGAGCTCCTTGACAGCTACGTTTGACTTGTCCTGCTCTGGCTCGACGAATGGAACGAATGAAAGGATCACGAATGTCGCAGCGAAGACACCCATCGCGATGTAAAGGACAAGATCCACGTCAGTCATCGCAGTATTCTTGGTAACCGTACCGATAAGTGCACCTACGAGCATAGGTGTAAGGGTTCCTGTAAGAGAGTTGAATGTTCCTCCGATCTGAACCAGCTGGTTGCCTCTGTTACCACCGCCACCGAGAAGGTTGAGCATCGGATTTACAACTGTATTGAGCAGACATACTGAGAATCCGCATATGAAAGCTCCTGCAAGATAGATGAAGAAGTTGGCAGGAAGACCGGCAAGAGTTGCTCCGACACCTGTTCTTCCGGAAAGGAACTGCACAAGGACTCCCACAAAACCGACACCCACACCGATGAGTGATGTCTTCTTATAGCCGACCTTGGCCAGAAGCTTTCCGGCAGGGAGACCCATGAAAAGGTAAGCAAGGAAGTTCATCATGTTACCCATCATACCCCATGTTGTTGAGCCCTCGATACCCGGCTGATACTTCCAGATCACTCCGATAGGAGCTGCGAGATTAGTGACGAATGCGACCATTCCGAAAAGGAAGATCATCGTAAGGACTGCGATCCAGTTTGTCTTGTTCTTATTCATGTTCAGGTTATTTTTTTGTTTTTAAAATTAGCAGGCATCCCTCCCCAAGGATGCCTGCCGTATATAAAACGAACTTAACAAATAGACACGAAAAAAAATTTCGGATGTCTGATGCAAAGTTAATGATTTTAATCAAATAAGCAAATTTCCATCTGAAAAATTATCATTTTGAGCTATTATTCGAAAAGATATAAAGTCAGCGCCCAAGGTCTGATAATTGTTAATGTCCGCATGAACTTAAAAAACAGACACGGACATGATTTATATGCTACCCCCTCTCCCATATGCGT
>JAZRLI010000031.1:0-21615 GCA_045646785.1 Candidatus Cryptobacteroides sp.
GTGGTAAACCTGTGGGTTGAAGCCGAGTGTGCGGAGGGCACGGATACCGCCGACGCCGAGGAGGAGCTCCTGCTTGAGACGGTTCTCCCAATCACCACCGTAGAGGTTGTAAGTGATTGATCTGTCCTCTGGAAGGTTCTCAGGAATGTCTGTATCGAGGAGGTAGAGCTCTGTACGGCCTACGTCAACTCTCCAGAGACGTGCGTTGAGTGTACGGCCAGGGAATGCCACGCTGATGGTCACCCAGTTACCGTTCTCGTCACGTACAGGAGTTGCAGGGATCTTGTTGAAGTCCTGTGCAACGTCCTCTGCCACCTGCTCGCCGTGAGCTGTGAGCTTCTGGTTGAAGTAACCGAAGCGGTAGAGGAGACCTACTGCCACGAGGTTTGTGTTCATGTCTGATGTCTCCTTGATGTAGTCACCGGCAAGGATACCGAGACCACCTGAGTACACCTTGAGTGATGTGTCGAGACCATACTCCATGCAGAAGTATGCTACTGACGGTGTTGTGCGCTCTGCCTTGAGAGACATGTAAGCGTTGAACTCGTCCATTACGACCTTGAGGTCAGCGAGGAACTTGGTGTCCTTCTCGAGCTTCTGGTATCTCTTGCGGCTTACCTTGTCGAGCATTGCGATAGGGTTCTGGCCTGATGCCTCCCATGCTTCAGGATCAACTGATGCGAAGAGGTTCTTTGCTGATTCGTTCCAGCACCACCAAAGGTTCTTGGAGAGTATTTCGAGGTCCTTGAGACTTTCTGGAAGATGACGTGTTACGATCACGCTGTTCCAGGTTGGCTGATTTACTTCAAATTTTCTGTATTCCATAGACTTAGAATTCCTGGCCGATGGGAATGAGCCCATGACCGATATTAATTTCTCTAATGATTTTGAATATGCTTCCTTATAATATATGATGTTGTTCTCCCAAAGGGCGATCTCAGAGACCTCCTTTGCGTTCTGCATATATTTCTTTCTGGTTGCCTTGTGGAGGCCTGCCATTTCGATGATCCTCTCCACTACGCCGTCCACAACCTCATGGTAGTTGGAGTCGTTGCGGTCGAGGACTGTGATGCCAGGATGCTTCTTTCCGTAGTGTGTACGTACCCAGAGACCGAAACCTGCGAGGGTTGTGGTGAGGGTAGGGATCCTGAATGCAAGGCTCTCAAGCGGAGTATAGCCCCAAGGCTCGTAGTATGACGGGAAGATGTTGAGGTCAAGACCTGCGAGGAGGTCGTAGTAGGTCATGTTGAAGATGCCGTCGTTTCCGTTAAGGTATGAAGGGATGAAATATACCTTTACCCTGTCTGCGATTGCATTGCTGAGACCGACCTCGTTGAGACGTCTTGTAACGTTGTCATACTCAGGGTTCATGAGGTAGTGGGAGGTCCTTGTCACGTATGTCGAGCCGTTGCCAGCGAGCTTTGCTGTGAGCTGCTTGTCCGGTCCGTTGTGACCTGAAGGGATCATGATGAATGCATGTACCTCCTTGCCTTTGAACTCTGTGTGATTCAGTTTGTTGAGTGCATCGATGAATACGTCGATACCCTTGTTCTTCCACTCATAGCGACCGCCGATGCCGACAAGAAGGGCGTTCTCTGCGATGTTCTCGCCGCTCATGGCCGATGCCACTTCGATGAGTTTTGCCCTTGACCTGTCGCGAAGCTGGTCGTACTCCTCGTCTGTTGCAGGGGTGAAGCTTGGCTCGAAGCCGTTAGGTGTCACCACGTCCACTGCTCTTCCGAGGAACTGACGGCACTCCTGTGCTGTGATGTCGCTGACTGTTGTGAAGATGTCACTGTTCTGTGCGGCCTTCTTCTCGAGCGAGTGTCTTGCCACGACGTTGAACCTGCGTGCCATCTCGTCGGCGTCATAGTTCATGATGCCGTCGTAAAGCGGGAGATAGTTGCCCGCGATGCATCTTCCTATCACTGTTGCGTGTGTAGTGAAGACTGTAGCAACCGGTACCTTCGCAGACTTCAGGTAGAGAAGTCCGGAACCGGTCATCCATTCGTGGAACTGTGCCACGACCTTCTGTGAAGAATCCAGATTGTACTTGTAGAAGCTTTCGATAACTCTTCCGGCTGCATAACCGAAGAGCGCCGACTCCTTGTAGTCCCAGTTTCCGGTAAGCGAGTCCACTCCGAACTCTTTCCAGAAACGGGTCAGGATCTCGTCCTGGCGTGTGAGGAACTGCTTGAAATCCACGAGGATAGCAGTAGGCTTTCCTGGTACATTCCATCTTCCTATGCGGACTCTGAGTCCTTCTTCAGCAGCCTTCATCCTCCATGCCCTGTAAAGTGCAGGATCCTCGAGGAAGTCAGGGTTGCTGTCTGTGTCCATCCATACATCAGGTCCCACCATGATGTGGTGCCTCTTGTACTCGCTCTTGAGATAGAGGGACTTTGTGGCCACGACAGTATAGATGCCGCCGACCTTATTACACACCTCCCAGCTAACTTCAAACAGGTAATCCGGTTTGATAAGTTCTGTTTCCATTTTATATTGACAAATTATTTATTTGCCCCGGCCGGAATCCTTTTGCTGTGGATTCCGCCCGGGACACTATAGTTACGGGTATTTGAAATACCTAGTTTATTTCTTTGTTACCTTCTTTGGCGCTGCCTTCTTGGCAGGAGCCTTCTTTGCTGCCGGCTTCTTTGCCGCTGCCTTCTTTGCAGGAGCCTTTACCGGCTTTGCGGGTGCAAAGTTAACATCTGAAACGGAAATTGCATCATCAACTCGCAAAATAAAATCGCTCAAAACGTTCATATAGTTGATAAACGCCTCATATGGAGTATCATACGGGTTGAAATATTTATGCACAGCTCCGTCTGAGAAGAACTTTGTACACATATAATAGAAGTGGTCGCTCTCCTGGAGGTGGCCGAAATCTGACCAAAGTGCCTCGTCATTGAGGAGGGCAAGCTTCTCTGCCTGGTCGTTGAGCTTGTTGAATGCGTCGTTCTGGAGCTCGTTACCAAGCCATGCAGTCACGTCACGCTCCTCGTCTGCCCATGAAATCGGATCCGGTACGTCAATCTCAGCTACCGGACGGTGCTTCTTGGCAGCCTGGGTAGGAGTCACGAACTCGAATTCGCCGTCGCCGAGGACAACCTCAGGGAAGAACTTCATGAAGTCGAAGATTCCGCTTGCTGCCTTCTGGTGCTCACCGAATGTCTCGTAGTCCATGAAGAGGTTCACGATCTCGTCGTTCTGTGCAGCAGCCTTGATCCAGCCGAGGTACTTCTCGCCTGTGAGCGGCCAGTCTGACCAGCCTCTGTCTGAGAAGCGGAATGCGATGTCGTCGCTGAGGCTTGAGTTCTTGAGGAGAACCTTGAGGTTCTTTGCCTGTGCGCAGTTGTATACGAAGTTAGGGCTCTTCCATCCGAGAACGTGCTTTGCACCCTCTGTAAGCATGGTCTTGAATCCCATGTCATATACCATCTCACCGATTGCGTCAGAGTAGATGAGCTCAGTGTTTCTGAAAGCCTTTGGAGTCACACCGAAGTAGTGCTCGATGGTCTCTCTGTGCTTGAGAACCTGGTTCTTGAACTCGATAGGAGATGCAAGAGAAGCGAGAGAGTGGTAGTAAGTCTCTGAAAGGAACTCTACGCATCCTGTCTGAGCGAGCTTGCGGAAGCCCACGATCACCTCCGGAGCATATCTGTCGAACTGCTCGAGTACTGAACCTGAGATAGAGAACGCTACCTTGAAGGCACCCTTGTTGGCCTCGATGAGCTCAAGAAGGAGGGCATTCATAGGAAGGTAGCACTTCTGGGCTACTCTGCGAAGAATGGTTCTGTTGGCGAAATCGTCATAGTAATGCGAATCCTTTCCGATGTCAAAGAATCTGTATAATCTCAATCTGTTTGGCTGATGTACCTGAAAATACAGACAAATACTCTTTTTCATGATTATATCGTTTTATTTTATTTCTTGTCAATTACTTCCTGATAAATACCTTTGATCTTGGCGGCAACATCGTTCCACTTGATGCTGTTCACCTCGTCGTAACCGCAGCGTGCCGCGAGCTGAGAGATGGCAGGATACTGGAGAAGGCCGTAGATTGCGTCAGACATTGCGTCAACATCCCAGAAGTCAACCTTGAGGGCATACTTGAGGATCTCCGCACAGCCTGACTGCTTTGAGATGATTGAAGGTACGTTGGTCTGCATGGCCTCGAGAGGCGAGATTCCGAACGGCTCCGAGATCGAAGGCATCACGTAAACGTCCGAAAGCGCGAACATCTTGTGTACCTCCTTTCCGCGAAGGAAGCCTGTGAAGTGGAATCTGTCAGAGATGCCGAGACGTGCGACGTGGCGGATACACCTGTTGAGCATGTCACCGCTTCCGGCCATCACGAATCTTACGTTGTTGCATCTCTTGAGAACCTTTGCAGCAGCCTCGATGAAGTACTCAGGGCCCTTCTGGTAGGTAACGCGGCCGAGGAAGGTAACCACCTTCTCCTTCACGTTCCTCTCGACCTCGAGCTTCTCGCGGCCTGTAAAGTCCACTGCGTTGTGGACAGCCACCACCTTGTCAGGATCGATTCCGTAACGGTTGATGCAGATGTTTCTTGTAAGTTCAGACACCGCCATTACCTTGTCGGCTGCCATCATACCCTTTGTCTCGAGGTCAACTACTCGTGTATCGACCTGATCGTCGCTTGCGCGGTCGTATGATGTTGCGTGCATGTGAACTACGAGCGGCTTGCCGGTGAGCTGCTTTGCAGCGATACCTGCAAGATATGTGGGCCAGTCATGTGCATGGATGACATCGAACTGGTCCTTGTACTGCATGGCGATGGTCGCACCTACCATTGCGTAGCGTGCCACCTCCTCCATGAGGTTTGCGCCGTATTTTCCAGAGAACTTGTACTTCTGGCCGTACTGTACGCGGAAGCCCTTGATCTGTCTCTTGCGCTCCTCCTCAACCATTGTAGTGAAGTCGCGTGGATCGACGTAAGGTACCATGTTTGTGCCGATGTGCACGAACTGAACCTTTCCAAGGAACTCATCGACTGTCTCGCTGACTGTGTCGATGGCGATGTCGCTGGCGTTGATGATCTTCACTGCGCTCTCATCCTCGTCTCCCGAAGCTGAAGGCATCACGAAAAGAACATCCACATCGTTGTAGGCAAGACCTTTGGTCATACCGTAGCAGGCTGTTCCGAGACCACCTGCAATATGAGGAGGGAACTCCCATCCGAACATCAGAACTCTCATTTCCTTTCCTCCTTATTTCTTCTTATACTGTTTCATGATATATGCGATACGGAGCAGCGCTGCTGTACTCATTGCCGAAGAAATGGCACCGTGCGGCTCGTGTGGAGGGTCTCCGTCGTAAAGCTCGGAGAATGCACCTACACCGTGCTTGCTGATGTCCTCGAAGAAGCCCTCAACGAGATACTTTGCTCTACCGTAGAATGCGTCGCCCATCATTCTGAAGCAAAGGTCGATGTAAGGTGCGAGGAGCACTGGGAATGCGCAGCCCTGGTGGTATGCGAGGTCACGGTCGATCTGTGAGCCCTCGTATACGCCTCTGTAGTTCTCGTTTCTTGGAGAGAGCGATCTGAGGCCTCTCTTTGTAACGAGCTCGTCGTTGATTGTCATCACTACCTCTGAGATCACCTCGTCGTCCACAGGACAGTACTCGAGATAGATCGGGAAGAGGATGTTAGGTCTTACAGCCTGGTCCTGCGGTCCGTTGCCGACATAGTCCACGAGATAACCCCACTCAGGTCTCCAGAATGTAGGCTGGAAGTTCTCCTTCACGAGGTCACGTACAGGAGCCCAGCGCTCTACGAACGAGCTCTTCTTAGGGCCGTACTTGTTCTCCATGTCGATTGCGAAGCAGAGTGCGTTGTACCAGAATGCGTTTGTCTCGATCTGGTAGCCTGCTCTCTCTGTAACCGGCTTTCCATATACATAAGCGTTCATCCATGAGAGGGCAACGCCGTCCATCTGGGCCCAGAGGAGTCCGTTAGGATGCATTGTAACCTCGCGGCGCTGACCGGGAGCATAGCTCTCGATGATGCCCTTGAGGACTTCGCTGTACTTTTTCCATATCTGCTTTTCCTTTCCGCTGAAACGGATGTACTGCTGGAGGGTCTCTGTAAGTCGGAGAGGCGCCTCGACCTGAGTAGTCCTGCGGTAAAGTCTCTCCTGCTCGTCTGAGATGAGTGTGTCGAGGATCTTCTCGAACTCGTCGCAGTCACCGTTCGCAAAGAGGGTGAGGCCCGGGAGAGATACGATGGTCTCACGGAGGAGTCCTGTCTCAAGCCATGAGAAACCAGCGTTGATCTGAGCTCTTCTCTCGCTCTGGTGGATCTTGAAGAGGTCAGCGTTATGACGGAGAAGGTCAACATAGTCCTCGATCTCAGGAGTCTTCTTGAGGATGTCTGTGAACTTTCTCTTGAGGCCTTTCGGATTGATCTCGTTGCATGATGCAGAGAACACTACCGACTCGCCCGGCTTCATCTCGAGTGTGAATGCACCCGGCACAAGGAGGTCCTCCCTGCAGTCGAATCCGCGACGGTACTCGTCTGAGTATGTCACACCGCTGTACCAGTAAGGCTGGTGCTTGTATGTAGCCTTTGCAGAAGTCTGAAGATTGAGATCAGGGAAGCCGTCGTAGAGACGGAAAGAAACACCGCTGTCAACCTCGTCATAGCCTGTGTAGGCCTCCGGGTTCTGGTTTGTAAGGCTGTGGATGCTTCTGAATGCAAGGAAAGGCTTGAGTACGAGGTTTACCTTTGAAGGCGCCTGTACAAGCTCATACTTGATAAGAACCTGATCGTTGTCCGGAACCATCATGATGGTCTTGGTGAAGATGATTCCACCGACCTTGTAGGTCACTACAGGAACTGGGTTGGCATCGAAGTCGATGATGTACTTGTGTCCTCTTGGCTCATAAGTGTCACCATAGCAATGGATGCCGAGGTTGAACTGCTTGCCGCCAAGGACAATGCTCTCATCCAGCGAAGAAAGCAGCATGTACTTTCCACCTCCCAGTCCGGCAACAGGAACAGCGAGCAGTCCGTGGTAGCGTCTCGTATTGCAGGTCACGATGGACGTGTTGCAATAGGCGCCAGTCTCGTTTGCTACGATGAGCTCTCGCTTAAGCGAGTACTCAAGGTTCACGAGCTCGGACTTGTTGAATTTAAGAAAAGCCATATAATTAAGTTTTAAATTTTTAGTCAATCTTCTTCAGTACGACTGCGCAGCGGCTTGGAAGGTAAAGCGACAGTGAGGAGTCGTATTTGCCGTTTCCGTTTTCGCTTGGCTCAGACACACTAAAATGCTCCTCTCCAGTCTTTAACCTGGAGAAGCCGTCAAATTCGTTTTCGTCTGTATTAAGTACTGCCTCATACTTTCCTGCCGGTACGGCGAAGCCGTAATCAGCGAATGAAGCAGTGGGGTTGAAATTGAGCGCAAAGATACAATTTTTTCTTTTGAAAATAAGAATCTTTTTCTCCTCATCCTGCACAAAAAGTTCAGGTTTTTCGTCAAGAATGGCCTCCGACTGCGCCAGATGAATCATTGCCTTGTCGAAATTGCGGAGATATCTGTATCTCAGGTAGTCAGGTTCGGCGAGAGACCACTGTCTCCTCGCATGCTTGTATGACCATCCGTTTCCTTCGCGAGGGAAGTCGATCCACTCCGGGTGACCGAACTCGTTGCCCATGAAGGTGAGATATCCGTTGCCGCATGTAGCCATGGTCACGAGGCGGATCATCTTGTGGAGGGCCATGCCTCGGTCCACGATGTCCGACTGCGATTCCTTGTTCATCGAGAAGTACATTTCCTTGTCCATGAGTCGGAATGCGATCGTCTTGTCGCCCACCATCGCCTGGTCGTGGCACTCGGCGTAGCTGATGGTCTTTTCGTCCTCACGCTTGTTGGTGAGCTGCCACCAGATCTCACCGACTCTCCAGTCGTCGTCGGAGAGTTCCTTGATCCACTTGATCCAGTTGTCGGCGACACCCATGCTCATGCGGAAGTCGAAGCCCACGCCACCCATTTCCAAAGGGGCTGCGAGACCCGCCATTCCGCTGACGTCCTCGGCAATCGTGAATGCATCCGGGTTCATTTCATGGATGAGCACATTAGCGAGCGCGAGATATGCTATCGCATTGTCATCCACGCCTTTATTGAAGTATGGCTCATATCCCACGAACGCCTTCTCGAGGCCGTGGTCCCAGTAGAGCATCGAGGTCACTCCGTCGAAGCGGAAGCCGTCGATATGGTACTCTTCCATCCAGTATTTGCAGTTCGAGAGGAGGAAGTATTTTGTCTCATCCTTGCCGTAGTCGAAGCAGCGCGAGCCCCATGCCGGATGGTGACCCTGCCAGCCGTCGTAGAAGTACATGGTCTCGGTTCCGTCGAAGAGTCCGAGTCCTTCCGCCTCATTGTCCACAGAGTGCGAATGTACGATGTCCATCACCACTGCGATGCCGTATCCGTGCGCGTCGTCGACGAGGGCCTTGAACTCCTCCGGCGTTCCGAAGCGCGAACTGAGGGCATAGAAGTTGGCCACCTGATAGCCGAACGAACCGTAGTACGGATGTTCCTGGAGGGCCATGATCTGGAGGGTGTCATATCCGAGGTCCGCAACCTTCGGGAGGACATTCAGACGGAATTCCTCGAATGTGCCGACCTTCTCCTCTTCCGCCGCCATGCCGATGTGGCACTCGTAGATGAGCGGATGCGGACGCTTGCCCGGTCCCTGATTCTTCCACTGATAAGGCACCGCAGGGTCCCATACCTGGGCGCAGAAGGTCTTGGTCACAGGGTCCTGGACCGCTCTTGTGACGTATGCCGGAATGCGCTCCGCTCCGCCGCCCTTCCACTCGATGTAGAGCTTGTAGAGGGTGCCGTGGTCGAGAAACATCGCCGGAAGGACAATCTCCCAGTTTCCGCCTCCCAGAGGCTTCAGAGCATATGCCTCGGTCCTTTTCCAGTTGTTGAACTCGCCGATCAGATATACTTTTGTCGCATTCGGAGCCCACTCACGGAAGACCCAGTTGCCCTTGTCGTCGCGATGGAGTCCGTAATATACATGGTTGTTCAGTCCCTTGCTCAGGGATCCGTCGACCGACATCCTTTCCTTGAGGTCCTTTATCATCTCATGTCTTCTGTCAATGACGTCCTTGTACGGAAGGAGCCACTCGTCGTGGTCATAGATCATCGTCGTCTTCTTCTTTCTTGCGCACATATCGTTTTCTTGTTAATCGTTCAACTTTTCACGGGCACCACGGAGGTATGCTCGGCAGGCTTCTATGAGCTCTTCCGACCTCCTGATGTACTTGTCTATGTCATCGATGCCCGTATTCGGGTCTTCGACTTTCGCCGCTATGGATTCGAGTTCCTCTACGGCTTTGGTATATTCGAATTTTTCCATTTTCATTGTTATCGGTTTCTCGTCCCGCCCGGTCGGAATGGCATGGCCGTCAGTTCGGGATGACATCGGAGACAGTGCAGTCGAGGCGTCCGTCGGAGAACATCACGGACACGCGGTCCCCCTTCGAGCGGCCTGCGGTCCCCTTCATGACCTTGCCGTCCCCGTCGAGCGCCAACGCGTATCCCCTCTCGAGGATCCTGCGCGGATCCGCACCCTTAATCCTTGCCTGGAGCACGTTCAGGGCCGATTCCATCAATGCGATGCGGTTGCCGAACGCCAGTCTCATGCGGCTCATGAACTGCGAAAGCCTTGCATCCTCATCCTCGTAGATTTCGAGGAAGAAGTCCGCCAGGGCAGTCGGCGTCTTTACGAACGTATGGGCCACCATATCTGCGACATGGTAGTCCTGGTCATGGCCGATCGCGGTCAGCACCGGCAGCGGATACTGGGCGATCACGGCCGCGAGCGAATAGTCGTCGAAGCACGCGAGGTCGAGCTTCGAGCCACCGCCCCTGAGGATGAGCACAGCGTCGTAGGTCTCACCGCTTTCGGCAATCGCATCCAGCGCCCCGATTATGGAGGCAGGACAGCCCGCACCCTGCATGAGGGCGGGGAAAAGCTCGGTGCCGAACGTGAAGCCGTATGGATTTTCATGGAGATGCCGCATGAAGTCGCGGTAACCCGCCGCGTCCTCGGCCGAAACGACCGCCAGACGATATGGAAGGGCAGGCAGTTCGAGGCCGGACTGCATGTCCATGAGCCCCTCCTTCTGCAGACGTTCGATCGTCTGCTGCCTTTCAAGCTCACGCACTCCCGCCGAATATTCCGGATCGATGTCGTTGATGACGAGGGTCAGGCCGTAGAGCTCGCTGTAGCTCACCTGCACCTCCACCAACACGGTCATGCCCTCGGAAATGGGCATTCCTGTCACCGATTCGAAGTACGGGGCTATGAACCTGTACTTTGAGCTCCATATGACCGCACTGGTCCTCGCGACGAGTCCGGTACCGTCGCTCTGGGACAGCTCCAAATAACAATGGCCTCCGTTTCGTGCCTTTACAGCACTCACTTCGGCCCTTATCCATACACGCTTGGGAAAAAGACATTCCACCCCCATCTTCAGCTTATGCTGCAGTTCGAAAAGGTCAAATATTTCTTTTTCCATACGCTTTTCTCAAGTATCGCAACAAATTTAGGAAAAAATCTTGAATTTTCATATCTTTGCGCACGTTTTAAGGACCTGACAGAATATGAAGATCACAGAAGCACTTTTTTCGGGCAGCAGCACGAGGATTTCGGAGAAGCCGAAACAGAAATTTCCTGAGTTCGCCTTCATCGGAAGATCCAATGTCGGAAAGTCCTCGCTGATCAACATGCTCTGCAACAAGAAGAACCTTGCGATGACATCCAGCAAGCCGGGAAAGACCAGGCTCGTGAACCATTTCCTCCTCAACAGGCAGTGGTATCTCGTGGACCTTCCGGGCTACGGATATGCGAAGATGTCGGACACCGGCAAGAAGAAACTCGAGCAGGTCATCAGAAACTATCTGAACTTCTCGCAGGAGATGGTCATGCTCTTCGTCCTGATAGACTGCAGGCATGACATCGGAAAGGTGGACATGGACTTCCTCTTCGAACTCGGACAGAGCAACATCCCGTTCGCCATCATCTTCACGAAGGGCGACAAGATGGGCCCTGTGGCGCTGGAGACTCAGGTAAACAAGATGAAGGCACAGATTCTGGAGCATTGGGAGGAGCTCCCGCCGACATTCATCAGTTCGTCGGAAACGGGACTTGGAAGGGAAGAGATACTCGACTACATCGAGTCAGTGCTGAAAAGTCTGGAATCGGAATCAAATGAACAGTAAACTTTAACCCTCAATACGATGCAACACGAACACAAACTCAAGCTTTTTACCTGTAAGGCATCCAAGGACTTCGCCCTCAAGGTAGCCAAGGCCCTCAACATCCAGGTCGGCAGTTCAGACGTCCTGACTTTCAGCGACGGAGAGTTCCAGCCATGCTACAATGAAAGCGTACGAGGCGCGACTGTATTCATCATCCAGTCGACTCCTCCTCCAACCGACAACCTCTTTGAGCTCCTTCTCATGATCGATGCGGCAAAGAGAGCGTCTGCCCACAAGGTCATCGCTGTAATGCCTTACTTCGGCTGGGCAAGACAGGACCGCAAGGACAAGCCAAGAGTTTCAATCGGAGCAAAGCTCGTTGCGAACATGCTCCATGCTGCAGGATGTGACCGCGTGATGACATGCGACCTTCACGCTGACCAGATTCAGGGATTCTTCGACTTCCCTGTTGACCACATCTATGCAAGCGCCGTGTTCCTTCCATACATCAAGAACCTCAACCTTCCTAACCTCGCGATCGCGGCTCCGGACATGGGCAGCGCGAAGAGAGCAAATGCCTATGCAAGATATCTCGAGTGCCCTGTGATCATCTGCCACAAGTCTCGCGAGAGAGCAAATGTAGTTGGTTCGATCACAGCGATCGGTGATGTAGCAGGCAAGGACATCGTGATCGTCGACGACATGGTCGATACTGCAGGTACCCTCGCAAAGGCTGCCAATGTACTCAAGGACATGGGCGCGAACAGCGTAAGGGCATGTGCTACCCACCCTGTATTCTCAGGTCCTGCATACGACAAGATCGCAGATTCTGCGCTCGAGCAGGTAATCGTATCAGACACTATTCCGCTCAGCTCGGATCCTGGGAAGGACAAGAGCAAGATCACCGAACTTACCATGACTGACATGTTCGCAAGCATCATCAGCAAGGTATACAACTACGAGGAGATCAGCTCAAGCTTCATCAACTAAGTTTACTGACAGAGAGAAATGGAGATCCTGCTTGCTGCCGTAGTGCTTATCGGACTGTGCGTCTTCGGACTGTGCTTCAACATCATCTTCAGGAAGGACGGAAAATTCCCTGAAACAGAGATAGAGAACAATATCGAGATGCGCAAGAGAGGCATCAAGTGTGCCAAGGAGGATGAAATAAAACTGTGGGGCAAGAAGGACAAGGACGGCAATCCCATCGCTTGTGATGAGGGCGGATGTGCGAGCTGCGGTTCCAACAAGACTTGCCATTAATATTTTCGGTCCCGGATAGGGACATGCAACTATCGCCGCGAGGCGGGATTTTATAAAGTTTTAATTATGAGTTTATTAGCTATCGTAGGACGCCCAAATGTAGGTAAGTCCACACTTTTCAACCGCCTCGTCGGAATGAGACAGGCGATCGTAGATGAAACAGCCGGCGTAACACGCGACAGACATTATGGAAGATGCGAGTGGTGTGGTACGGAGTTTTCCGTTGTCGACACCGGTGGTTACACATCAAATTCAGACGACATCTTTGAGGAGGAGATCCGCAAGCAGGTGGTTCTCGCCATCGAGGAGGCTCATGTAGTCCTTTTCATGGTGGAGGCCGGCACAGGAATCACCGACTATGACGAGGAGATTGCTGACATCCTCCGTCGCAGCGGCAAGCCTGTCATCCTTGCAGTTAACAAGATCGACTCAGGAGAGAAGATGTATGATGCCTTCCAGTTCTACTCACTCGGTCTCGGCGAGGTCTACAGCATTTCCGCTGCCAACGGCGGCGGTACAGGCGACCTTCTTGACGCCATCGTCAAGGAACTCCCTGCAGAGGACCCGGACCAGGACGAGCATCCTGTACTCCCTCACTTCACCATCGTAGGTAAGCCTAACGTAGGTAAGTCATCCCTCACCAACGCCCTTCTCGGCAAGGAAAGAAACATCGTAACTCCTATCGCAGGAACAACACGCGACTCGATCGCAACCTTATACAACAAGTTCGGACACGAGTTCATGCTGGTCGACACTGCAGGTATGCGCAAGAAGACCAGGGTACATGAGGACCTCGAGTTCTACTCTGTGATGAGATCAATCCGCGCCATCGAGCACTCTGACGTCTGCATCCTCATGGTAGATGCCCAGACAGGTATCGAGGCCCAGGACATGGCCATCTTCAACCTCATCCAGAGAAACAAGAAGGCATGCGTGGTTGTTGTCAACAAGTGGGACACCATCGAAAAGGACAGCAACACAATGAAGCAGTACACCCAGGCAATCAAGGAGCGTCTTGCACCGTTCAACGACCTCCCTATCATCTTCACCTCTGTGATCAACAAGCAGAGAATCATGGATGTACTCGACGCAGCGGCCCACGTTTACGAGAACTACTCACGCAAGATCTCGACATCACAGCTCAACGACGTGATGCTCCCTGAGATCGAGAACTACCCACCACCGGCATGGAAGGGTAAGTACATCAAGATCAAGTACGTGACTCAGCTCCCTACCAGGTCTCCATCGTTCGCATTCTTCTGCAACCTCCCGCAGTACATCCGCGAGCCATACCGCCGATTCCTGGAGAACAAACTCCGCTCCCACTTCGACTTCCTCGGCTGCCCTGTCCAGGTCTTCCTCCGTCAGAAGTAGTTTGGAGGGTAATGGGTTTTTAGAGGTTTGAGGACTTGAGAGGTTTGAGATGTTTGAGGGGCTTGAGAGGTTTGAAGTTTAGGAGAACTTTTCAAGGGATTTTTTAAAGTAACTTTTGAGAGTTTTTAAATGGGCTTTTGAGAGAATTTTAAAAGAACCTTCTCTATACCTTTAAAAGACCTTTTAAGGTTTTTTTGAGATTTCCCTTCGGTCTTCAAGAAATTTCTCTAGATTTTTAAAAGGCTTTTTGAGAATTTTAAAAGAACTTTCTATAGACTTTTAAAAGTGATTTTAAAGAGTATTTCGAAGTTAAGAAAACCCTAAATACAAAGTTAAATGATCCCGAAGGGTAACATTGCCCTTCAACACCAAATACCAATGCCTGCAGCTTCCGCCGCAGGCATTTTTCATTTTCTTCCATGGTAGACCTAGTGCAAAAACACACAAAAACTGCACTAGGTACCTCCTAAAAAGCATAGACCTAGTGCACTATACAAAGCCAACTACACCAGGTCCAACCCACAGAAGGCACAAACCAGCACAATCCCAACAGTCTCAGTCACAATTTCATCGATCACCGACGTACTTCAACATCCACCGGCGCCGCCTTATAAAGCCAACCAATTAACCCTCAACAAGTTACCTCAAAGCCCCGTCACCAGTACCCCCTTAAAAGTAGGGTATCGGCGCCACCACCTCAAAATAACACCTTTAACACCTTAACAATCAATCACTTACCAAACAGTCCCTCTCCCGGTCCCCACAAGTCACTTTCTATTAAGACCCTATTCAACCTATAAATCGATCACCCTGTCGTCACCCTACCGACATGCCTCCTCCCTTCCAACTTACCAAAAGCGTCTCTAAGTCTTAACGTATATTCCCTTTAGCAGCACTCGTCCGTATAAAAGTACTACCGACAAACAACCTCAGTGCAGCACCCAACAGCAAAGCTCGCTCTGATGGGAGTACAGCCCGTATGCGAGCACCTATAGAAATACACTTCAAACCAGTGCCCAAAAGCAAAGCACCGCTCCGATGGGAGGACAGCCCGTAGGGTTGTGCTGCCCGCACCATCGAAGCGGAAGGGCCGGCGACCGTTTATGCCGGCCCTGGTGCTCTTGACAGACAACCTCACCATCCACCGGCGCTGCCCCACAAACGCAACCAATTAACCCTCAACAAGTTACCGCAAAGCTCCGTCACCAGTACCCCCTTAAAAGTAGGGTACCGGCGCCAGCACCCCAAAATAACACCTTAACAATCAACTCATTACAAAATCACCCGGCTCCGGTCCCCACAAAAGATCAAAGCAGGAAGCCTTTTATGATAATAAAAAGAAAAATCTTGAGTTGTTTTAGAGTAAGACAACGCTTTCAGCATTCCCGCACCCTACCTTAGCAAGAAAAAACTTCGAGAGAGATGAGTGAGAGAGAATTTTACCACGTATGCAACGAGGGACTGGAGAAGCGACTTATCTTCAACAACCGGAAAGAGTTCATCGCCGGGATGAACCACATAGCCATCTGCAGCCTGAAGTATGATGTAACGATATTATGCTTCTGCCTGATGAGCAACCATTTTCATTTTATACTGAGCGGATCTTATCATGAATGCTGGAAATTCGGAAATGAATTCAAGAGGATGTGCGCCATGATGATGAAGCAGATGCAAGGTATAGGAGAGGGAATGAAGGATGTGGATATCATGATCAAGAAAATCACCGACAAGGAATATCTGGAAAGCGCCATCGCATATGTCCTTAGAAATCCCATTGTGGCAGGATTCAGACTGATGCCACACCAATACCCATGGAGTAGCGGCGACATGTACTTCAGAAACAGTTACTGCCCAACAGGAAGGAGAGCTGACAGTTTCGGATACAAGGAACTCACTCAACATATCCTCAACAGCAAGATCGAAATCCCGGGAGACTATATAATAGATGAAGCGGGCATGATTTCACCTCTATGTTATGTCGATTACAAGACTGTCGAAGCACTGTTCAGACACCCATCGAGACTATTGGGCATGCTGTCCGCCAAAAAGGAATATGAATTTGAAATCTTTTTAGGTATAGCAGACAAATACACTCCTGACCTTGAGGAACTTAGGGACTCCGTACACGAACTGCTGAAGGTCGAGTTCGGCGTCAGGACGGTAAGCCAGTTGAGCATGGAACAGAAGATAAGGCTCTGTGGCATGATGCATAGAAACTTCCGTGCAAGCAGAAAGCAGATCGCCCTCATCACCCGACTCAACCTTGAAACCATCAACAAAATCATCTAAACCCAACCCTTCAAAGGAAATACCTATATATCAACACCTTACAGAATATTCTTATCCCCGATCCCTCAAAAGTACTCCCTAAAAGAACACATTCAAACTCATATCCCCCGTCAGCATACACTAAGAACCTCTCAAGCCTTAACATCTCGCCTGAGCACTGACAGATCCTGCAGCCACCGGCACTATCCAATATTTACAATCAATTCACCTTCAACAAGTTACCCAAAAACTCCGTCACCAGTACCCCCTAAAAAAGAAGGGTACCGGCACCAACGTCCTAAAGTAACTCCCTAACAACCAACTACTTACAAAAACGCTCCGTTCCCGGTCCCCACAAAGTACTCCCCAAAAGAACACATTCAAACTCATATTCTCCCGTCACCACTTCACAAACGTATTTCCTCTTTGCAGAGTTTCACAAAAACCCCAAAGCCGGCAAGACATTCAGCGGTTCTCATTGAGCCAGGAGCGGGCGTAGGGGCAGGTGGCTTGGCAGGTGAGGCCTTCCTCTTGGGCATAATGGTAGGCTGCCTCGACTAGCGCGGAGGCTATGCCCCTGTCACGGATGGGACGGGGGACGTATGTGTGGAGGATGTCCATGATCCTGCCTCTTATTATATATGTGAGATAGGCCGTATGGCCTTCGCTGATGACCTCAAAGCGGCGGAGGTCTTCGTAGTGTTTCACCTTGGTACGCATCGCATTGCAACATTACTGGAGGGGAACATCCGTCTCCAGGTATGAGGGTGAAATCAAAAGGAGTGCCTGAAGGATTCGCTTACGTATGAACCCAGACCGAAGAGGATCTGAGTGATGGCCTGCGAAGTGTGGGAAAGGGTCGCATAGATGATGCCCATCTCCATCGGGATGCCGTACATTGCCGAGAGGGCGAGGCTGATGATGAAGTGGAATGCACCGATTCCGCCGGGCACAGGGACTGCGAAGCCGAGACCGCCGACGAGCGAAAGGAAGAGGGCGTCGATCATGTCGAGGCCGTCGAGAAAAGGTGCGGCCCACATGGTAGAAGCGGCCATGAACCAGTAGGTGGCCCAGATGAGGGCGGTGTAGGCGAAGAAGAGCCATTTGCGGTCCATGCGCAGGCAGCTCGAGAAGCCCTGCATGAGGCCGCGGAAGATGCCCCAGACCTTGCCGAAGAAGCCTGAAGAGTTACGGAAACGCCAAAGCAGCCAAAGGCCTGAAGCGCCGGCAACTGCCAAAAGAGCAGCCACCCACCACATGCTGAAACTCATGCGTGAGGCCATCGGAGTCCATATCTGCTCGATGAAGAAACTGCCGAAACGGTCGAATCCGCCGACCACCACGACTGCAAGCAGAAGGAGCATGACCAGCAGCTCCCATCCCCTCTCGAGCACCACCGTGCCGAGCACCTTGTCGTATGAAGCCATCCTATGTTCAGAAGCCGCTGGGGTCGAAGGACCGGTCGCCGAAGAACCAGCCCCCGCCACCGAAGAACCAGCAGAAGCAGAAGCCACCGCAGAATGCCGAGTAATAACCCCGCAACGCACGAACTCACCGATTCTCGGGAAGACAAAGTTGGAGATGTTGCCGATGTTGATGCCGTTGAATGTGGTCAGACGACTGATCGAAGGATCGATGGGAAGAAGAAGCTGACGCCAGCGTATTGCCCTGATCCAGAACGCAAAAGCACCTGCCGCCATGGACATCAGGATGAACTCCCAACGGCATGAGCGGAGCTGCACCATGAACTCGGACCACTCCACTTCGCGGAATGAAACCCACAGAAGCAGGGCAGCAAGGCCGAGGGATGCGATATACTTGAGTGCTTTCTTTATACTGTCTTTCATCTGTTTCCAATCAAAGTTCCCGCAACATCACACGGAATGAGAATGCAAAAATATCCAAAAGTTTGCTAACTTTGTATGTTTAACTGCAAAAAGAACATTTATGGCGTCTATATTAGGCATCGGAAACGCTCTGACAGATATCCTGGCTGTGCTTCCGGACGATACATTCCTCAAGGAGTTCCACCTGCCGAAGGGCAGCATGCAGCATGTCGATATGGAGACAGGCGACAAGATATGGAAGATCCTCAAGCCGATGGGAGTTCAGCTCGTGGCTGGCGGATCGGCTGCAAATGCAATCACTGGAACCGCCATCTTCGGCATGGAGTCTGGATTCATCGGAAAGGTCGGAGACGACGACCTGGGCCATCTCTTCAAGAGCGACCAGGAGCAGTACGGCATCAAGTCGATGCTCCTCAAGGGCGTGAACTCATCGGGAAGGGCAATGGTGTTCATCACCGCACCTAACGCCGAAAGGACATTCGCGGTGTACCTCGGAGCAGCCCTCGAACTCGTTCCGGAGGACCTCAAGCCAGAGTACTTCGAAGGATATGACTATTTCCATATAGAAGGCTATCTCGTTCAGAACCAGGCAACTATCCGCCGTGCAGTAGAACTCGCAAAGGCCGCAGGATGCATCATCTCCCTTGATATGGCGTCATACAATGTAGTCGAGTCAAACTACGCATTCCTGCACGACATCGTGGACAATTATGTGGACATCGTTTTCGCAAATGAGACCGAAGCGAAGGCATTCACCGGACTTGAGCCGCGCGAAGCCCTCGATGAGATTGCAAAGAGCTGCGAGATTGCAGTGGTGAAGGTCGGAAAGGACGGATCCATGGTCAAGAGAGGAGACGAGTACCACTTCATCGAGGCATGGCCTGCAAAACCGATCGACGCGACAGGAGCGGGCGACACATATGCTGCCGGCTTCCTCTACGCCCATTCGATCGGCATGCCGCTGAAGGTCTGCGGTGAGGTAGGCTCGATTATTGCGGCGAAAGTCGTGGAGGTCGTTGGTACGAAGATCGACATCCCGCGCTGGAAGGCCGCAAAGAAGGAAATCCGTGAACTCATCAACGCAAATTCGTCCGAGCCATGTATGGACCTGTAACAAACATATTTCGCCGCAAAAGGCTGAAGAAATACATCAGTGATATTGAGACAGGGTTTCTGCCTATGTCCCAGATCCGCACTGCCAATGTCGTGATCGACGTTGAAGAACCGGGATTCGATGAGCTGAAGGATGCCATCATGGCATGGGGCAGGAACGCCGGAATCAAGCTCAATATCTACTTCCTTGACTTCCGCCGCCTGGGCAAGGACGAACTCCTGCTCACCAGCATCACCAACACCATCCTGAAGAAGGAACTCGACTGGATCGGAATGCCGGACATCAGCAAGGTCGGCCCGCTCATCTATGAACCGAGCGACCTCTTCATCTCGATGGTGGACAACCACGACTTCCCTATCGAATTCATCGCAAAGTGCACAAAGGCAAGATTCAAGATCGGAAGGCATGGCTATGAGGGCCATCCGTTCGACATGGTCCTCACCGGAGGCGAAACAGCCGACCTCCGTTCGGAGGCAAGGCAGATCTTCGCGGCCATCACTGAATTCATCACCAAAATCCGATAATGAGACGACTCAAAGACTATCTGATGATCGGCGTCAAAGGAGCCTGCATGGGTGCCGCTGACGTCATTCCAGGCGTATCCGGAGGCACAATCGCCTTCATCACAGGCATATACGACGAATTCGTAGGTTCCATCGCGCGCGTCGACATGGAGGCAGTACGCATGCTCCTCAAGGGCAGGATCCGCGACTTCTGGGCACATATCAACGGCTGGTTCCTCCTTTCGGTAGTGGCCGGAATCGGAGTCAGCGTCGTGACCCTCGCCGGACTGATGCAGACCCTCCTGACCACGTACCCGATCCAGACATGGGCCTTCTTCTTCGGACTCATCGTCGCATCGTCGCTGTTCATACTGAGAGGCATATCGGGCTGGAAGGTACGCGAAGTGCTGCTTGTCATCCTCGGCGTGATCCTCGGAGTCACCATCTGCACCCTCTCGCCGACACAGACCCCGGACGCACTCTGGTTCATCCTCCTCAGCGGAGCATTGGCCATCTGCGCAATGATCCTTCCGGGCATCTCCGGCAGCTTCATCCTCCTGATACTCGGCAAATACCAGTACATAATGGGAGCAATCTCAGGGCTGGTAGCAGGCCAGGACTTCGGACGCAACCTCCTGATACTAGGCGTGTTCATGGTAGGAGCAGTAGTCGGAATCCTCGGATTCTCCAAGTTCCTCCACTGGCTCCTCGCCCGCTGGAACAAGGAAACCCTCATCGTCCTCGCCGGCTTCATCATCGGCTCACTGGTAAAGGTATGGCCATGGAGCAACGCCGAAGCCCTCACCCAGGTCGAAACCACCGGCAGCATGCACATCGCCGGAGCCATCCTTTTCGCCGTAATCGGCTTCTGCCTGGTCACCGGAGTCGAAATCGCCGGAAAGTTGATTAAGAAGTAAGATTTCTTGCAGATATCAAAGAAATAACATATCTTTGCACCCACTTTCGAAATAACGAAAGAAAATAAGGATCGGTTCGGTAGCTCAGTTGGATAGAGCAACAGCCTTCTAAGCTGTGGGTCTTGGGTTCGAATCCCAACCGAATCACGATTTAAGCAACGCAACTCGCTGTAATTCACCGAGTTGCGTTTTTCTTTTTAGTAAATTGCACCACATTTGCACCACCGATTAAGGTGAGCGAACGAATGGCAATCCACAGAATAAGGATGACACAGAATGCTATTCCAAGCCATATAAATAGTTTCTGCCACCATCTCAGAACATTTACTTCCTTCTCGATTATGGTCTCGATCTTCTGAATTTCTGCGGTTTCTTTGTAGCGTTCTTTATAGGTGAGGTAGATTCCCATCGAATCGACAGTTGCTTTTACTGTGATCACTGTCGGTTTATAGGGCTGCGGTTCCGGCTCCATTGAGATAGTTTGCTGCAGGCGAGCTGATTCTTTGAGGGCTTTTATTTCCTGGAGTCTTGCTCTTCCTGTGGAGTCGCATTGGACGAGGGCCTGAAGGATTGATGAGTCGGGCTGTACCATGATGACTGTGTCACGGATGGTTTCTGTTACTGATTCTTTCTTTTCAGTCACTTCTGCGGTGTGGGGATACAGTTTATGGCAGCAACTCTGCATCGAGAGGATTGCTGCCATTGCTATGATTATTCTTTTCATGTTGGAATGGTTTAGCGGTTGTGTATTTTATCTTTGAGTTGCCTGATCTCTTCCTTGAGCTGGGAGTTCTCACTGCAGAGTTTATCCACGGAGGCTTTGAGTTCTTCGTTTTCTTTGCGGACTGCAACAATCTCAGCATTGACGGATGTTATGTCGGCGAGCAGCTTCTTGTTTTCTGATGAGAGCAGATCTATTGAGGCTTGAAGGTCCTGCAGGAAATCATTATTTCGTTTCCTGGAACCGGCAAACCATCCTACTGCAGCTGTGACTGTCGGAATGATATAAGTTCCGATGAAGTCGAGTGTGTTGGTGTTTTCCATAATGCTAGTCTTTTGAGAAGTACAACTTCATCACAG
>JAZRLI010000032.1:0-44580 GCA_045646785.1 Candidatus Cryptobacteroides sp.
ACATTCGCTGACCTCGTATCTTACTCAAGAAATGAGCTCATGAAGTTCAGAAACTTCGGTAGGAAGTCGCTCAACGAAATCGATCTCCTCGTAGAGAAGATGAAGCTTTCATTCGGAATGGATGTAACCAAGTATAATATTGAACCTAAGAAAAAGAACGTTTAAGTAATATGAGGCACAATAAAGCAATCAACCACCTTGGTCGCAAGAGCGGACACCGCAAGGCTCTCCTCGCTAACATGGCTGCTTCTCTTATCCTTCACAAGAGAATCCAGACAACTGTAGCTAAGGCAAAGGCTCTCCAGTCATATGTCGAGCCGCTCATCACCAAGTCAAAAGATGATTCGACTCACTCACGTCGTGTCGTATTCAGCTACCTCAAGAGCAAGGAGGCTGTTTCTGAGCTCTTCCGTACTGTAGCTCCGAAGATCGCTGACCGTCCAGGCGGATATACTCGCGTATTGAAGACTGGTTTCCGTCAGGGTGACGGCGCTGACATGGCTCTCATCGAGCTCGTTGACTTCAACGAGGCAGCTCTCGCTTCAGCTCCTAAGGCAGCTAAGAAGACTACTCGTCGTAGCTCGAAGAAGGCTGTTGCAGAGGTTGAGACACCTGCAGCTGAGTAATCAGACAGAACATTCGCGACAAAAGTCGCCGATGATAAGAACCTCCGGGACCGAAAGGTCTCCGGAGGTTTTGTTTTTTAAAGATATTTAGTTATATTTGTTGCATAGCTTAGACTGCGGAGACTTCAACATATATCACTCTAAAATCCAATGCTATGAAAAGGATGTTCTTATTGCTGACATCGATGATGATATTCTCATCAGTGTCTCTCTTTGCGCAGAATCAGCGCGCAGACCTTAACTACGACCAGGAAGTACTTCGATATGAGGGCCAGTGGCCAGCAGGACGTGGCATCTTGTATTCAAGCCAGGACGGACTTATCATCGGTAATTTTGATAATGGTGTGCCTGTAGGTAAGTGCGTCTGCTATCTTCCGACCGGTGAGGTTTACTGGGGTGATTACAAGAAGGGAAAGGCAACCGGCAAGGGACGCCTTTACAGAGACAACGGAATCGTGATGTCCGGTGACTTCAAGAATGGCAAATATCATGGAATCGACACCCTCTTCCGCAAGGATGGTTCCATATTCATCGGCAAGTTCCGCAAGGGAAAGCTCAAGACAAAGATGTTCGAAACAAAGATTCCTTTCGTGGAAATCCCTAAGCCTAAGTATCCGAGGGTTGACCTTCAGACCCGTCAGGAGGAATTCCTCAAGGCTCTTGAGATTCGCGAGGAGGCAAGACACCTGATGCTCATCGAAAGCATGGGATTCGTCACTCCAAGATTCCAGGGAGGAAGCCTGGATGACTTTACTCTTTGGGTAAATTCTCAGGTGGAAGTTCCGGAGACATTCGATCCTACAAGAGGTTCAAGAGCAGTTCTCGTGGAGTTTATAGTCATGCCGGACGGCAGCCTTGCAGAAATCCATGCAATATTCGGATCCGATCCAGACCTGAATGATGCGGCGGTAAAGGCTGTAAGCAAGTCTCCATTATGGGAGCCTGGTACATTTGACGGCGAGAAGAAGAGTACAAGACTGACAGTCCCTGTAGTTTTCGAAGGCGAATAGGCGCCCGAAAAGTACGGTGTATGATAAAATCTGCTATCTTTGCATGTTCGGGCCATTATAGGTCCGAGCATTGCAGGATAGCAGATTTTGTATGAGTAAGGATAAGGAAATATTGGAAGGTCTTACGGAAAAGGAATATGAGCACGGCTTCGTCACCAATGTCGAGCAGGAGTTCATACCGAAGGGCCTCAATGAAGATATAATTCGTCTGATTTCAGCGAAGAAGGAAGAACCGGAGTGGATGCTTGAATTCCGCCTTGAGGCCTTCCGTCGCTGGCAGAAGATGCCTGTGCCTACATGGGCACATCTTGACATTCCTGAAATCGACTTTCAGGACATCATCTATTATGCAGCCCCCAAGAAGGCGGAGGACCGTCCGAAGGAAATCGACCCGGAGCTTGAGAAGACATTCGACAAGCTCGGAATTCCTCTCCATGAGCGTGCGGCTCTTGCCGGCGTTGCAGTGGATGCCGTCTTCGATTCAGTGTCTGTAACCACTACGTTCCGTTCTGCACTCGCAGAGAAGGGAATCATCTTCTGTTCATTCTCGGAGGCTGTAAGGGAGCACCCGGACCTCGTGCGCAAGTATCTTGCGTCGGTCGTTCCGGTCGGGGACAATTTCTATGGCGCCCTCAACTCGGCGGTATTCAGCGACGGCTCGTTCGTCTACATCCCTAAGGGAGTACGTTGCCCGATGGAGCTTTCAAGTTACTTCAGAATCAACGCAGCCGGTACAGGACAGTTCGAGAGGACACTTATCGTAGCGGATGAGGGATCATATGTAAGTTATATGGAGGGCTGTACAGCCCCTATGCGTGACGAGAACCAGCTCCATGCGGCAGTCGTCGAGATCATTGTGGAGAAGGATGCGGAAGTGAAGTACTCGACAGTGCAGAACTGGTATCCCGGAGATGCCCAGGGCAAGGGTGGAATCTACAACTTCGTGACCAAGCGAGGCATCTGCAAGGGTTCAGGAAGCCACCTTTCATGGACTCAGGTGGAGACAGGTTCCGCAATCACATGGAAATATCCTTCGACCATCCTGAAGGGAGATAACTCTTCGTCGGAGTTCTATTCGGTTGCAGTTACAAACAACTGTCAGCAGGCCGACACAGGAACGAAGATGATCCATATCGGAAGGAACACCCGCAGCCGTATCGTCAGCAAGGGAATTTCAGCAGGCCGCAGCCAAAACAGCTACCGTGGTCTTGTGAAGATGCTGCCGGGCGCGGACAATGCCCGCAATTTCTCGCAGTGCGACAGCCTTCTGATCGGCGACAAGTGCGGAGCACATACCTTCCCATACATCGAGAATGCAAACAAGACAGCCGTTGTCGAGCACGAGGCTACAACTTCGAAGATCAGTGAGGACCAGCTCTTCTACTGCAACCAGAGAGGTATCGGCCCTGAGGAGGCAGTGGGACTGATTGTAAACGGATATGCGCGTGAGGTACTTTCTAAGCTTCCGATGGAGTTTGCCGTCGAGGCTCAGAAACTGCTTCAGGTCTCTCTTGAAGGTTCGGTAGGATGATGAGTTTCTGGAACATCATATTGTTCGAACTTGGAGGAAAGCCGGTGCTGCTGATAGACCTTCTGTCTGCAGCCTTCGGTCTTACGACAGTGTTTCTGGCAGGTAGGAACAGGAAGAGCAACTTCTACATCGGCTATGTGTATACAGCCTTGCTTTTCTTCATGTTCTGGCAGAAGAACCTGTATGCAAACCTGATACTCCAGCCGATATCGCTGGGTATAAACATAATGGGTCATTACCGCTGGAGCCACCCGAAGAAAGGGGAGGAGAGCGCATCCGGAGACGGTGGCCTGAAGGTATCCATGCTGACATGGAAGAACAGGGCTCTTGTGGTGGCGCTGGTTCCTACGCTTGCCCTCCTGTGGGGATGGATGATGAGCAGGCTTTTCCCTGCCAATCCGCTTCCTTATCTGGACTGCTGCGTGACTGTGCTTATCCTTACCGCCCAGACATTGTCGGCACTTAAGAAGTGGGACTGCTGGGTCGCATGGCTGTTCGTGAATGTGGCGAACCTGACCCTTTATCTGAAGGCCGGGCTGGTGTTCATGCCGATTGTCAGCTGCCTGTACCTGATAAACGGAGTATGGTCGCTCATCTCATGGTACAGACTGTACCGCAAGGATGCCTGAGGAACATGAAGTAAATGATTTAGAAAAACAAATGCATTATGGCAAACGATATATTATTGAAGATTGAAGGCCTGAGGGCTTCTGTTGAGGACAAGGAGATCCTTAAAGGTGTTGACCTTACCATCCGCAAGGGTGAGATCCATGCGGTGATGGGCCCTAACGGTGCTGGAAAGAGTACGCTTTCGGCTGTGCTTGCCGGCAAGCCTCAGTTCACCGTGACTGCAGGTAGCATCGAGTTCCTCGGCCAGGACCTTCTCGCAATGTCTCCTGAGGAGCGTGCATGGGCGGGAATATTCCTCTCGTTCCAGTATCCGGTGGAGATTCCGGGCGTGACAATCACCAATTTCATGAAGACCGCAGTGAATGCCCACCGCACAGGCAAGGGTCTCGAGCCTCTCAAGGCAGGAGACTTCCTGAAGCTCATGCGTGAAAAGATGGCGTTCGTGCAGATGAAGCCTGAATTTGCGAAGAGAGAGGTGAATGTGGGATTCTCAGGCGGTGAGAAGAAGCGCAACGAAATCTTCCAGATGGCCATGCTTGACCCAACTCTTGCAATCCTTGACGAGACGGACAGCGGACTCGACGTGGACGCTCTCCGTATCGTTGCAAACGGCGTGAATGCCCTTCATACTCCTGAAAAGGCTGCGATCGTGATCACCCACTACCAGAGGCTCCTTGACTACATCGTTCCTGATGTGGTCCATGTCCTTAAGGACGGAAAGATCGTAAAGACAGCCGGCAAGGAACTTGTCGCTGAAATCGAAGAGAAGGGTTACGATAATCTCTAGGAGGCCTTTATATGACAGAAGTATTGATAGTTTCAGAAGGACAGATGGTGCGCAGCATGGAAGTTCAGGCTGGGCAGAGGTCCGATCTTGTCCTGCTGGTCATGCCTGGAGTGTCCTGCGACATCAGGATGAACGTACGTCTTGCGGGAGAAGGAGCGGAGGCCAACATCTACGGAGCATATGTGTGCGGAGGGGATGAGAAGGTCAATATCTCCGTGGACATGCATCATGATGTTCCGCACTGCAACTCACGACAGCTGTTCAAGGGTATCGCAGGCGGAAAGTCGAAGGTGGATTTCTACGGAAAGATCATCGTCGCACAGGACGCGCAGAGGACAGAGGCATATCAGGAGAACCACAACATCCTGCTCAGCGATGAGGCAAAGGTCGATACCAAGCCGCAGCTCGAGATCTATGCAGATGATGTGAAATGCTCGCATGGTGCTACAATCGGCCGTCTGAACGAGGAAGAACAGTTCTACATGCGTTCGCGCGGCATCACTCTCGAGGATGCGAAGGTGCTTCAGATGATTTCATTCATCTCGCCTGTGCTTGAGAACATCGAGGATGAGACCCAGCGCGAATCCATTGCAGCAGATTTCGAAACAGCCATCAGAAACGTCATCCGATAAATGATAACCAATCCGAACGTCAAGATAAACCTCGGACTGAACGTCCTGAGGAAGAGGGAAGACGGGTTCCATGACCTTGAGACTCTCTTCGTGCCGTATTTCGGCATACATGATACACTTGAGATAGTTGCCGGAGACGATTTCAGCCGTACTTCTGCAGCGATCTTCGGAAAGTATGCTCCTGAAATGATAGCGCAGGGAATCTCTGAAGACGGAAAGCTCATGATCACCATCGCACGTGAGGAAGGCGTGGACTGGGATCCTCTCAAGGACCTTACCGCAAAGGCTTATGGAATCCTTTCCGAGGACTTCGACCTGCCTCCTGTCAAGATCTTCCTGGAGAAGACATCTCCTGTCGGTGCAGGACTGGGTGGCGGCTCGGCCGATGCTGCATTTGCACTCACGATGCTGAATGAAATATGCTCTCTCGGCCTCGACGAGGCAAGGCTTGCGGAATATGCTTCACGTCTTGGAAGCGACTGTGCCTTCTTCATCTACAACAGACCGATGATCGGAGAGGGAAGGGGAGAGATCCTTACGGAATATCCCATCGACCTTGGCGACCTGAACCTTCAAGTCCTTACCCCGGAAGGAGTAGCGGTCTCGACGAAGGATGCATACGGCGGAATCAAGCCGCATCTTCCGGAAGTTCCGCTCAGGGAGGCCCTCGCCAGACCTGTAGAGGAATGGGACGGAATCCTTGTCAACGATTTCGAGGAGACTGTCTTTGCAAAGTATCCTGAACTTGCAGCCATCAAGCGTTCCCTCTACGACAGCGGAGCCGTCTATGCTTCGATGTCAGGTTCCGGATCAGCCCTTTTTGCCTTGTACAGGGACTAAGAAAAGGAAAAAATAATAAGAAAAGGAAAAATGTGACGAATGTGCCGGTTTCCGTGACGAACGGAAGCCGGCTTCTGCTTTATTTTCCCTTTCTTTGGAGTATGAGGAATCTTGTGCTGTTGATGTTGCTGCTGCTGTCCTCATGCGGACTGAAGCAGATAGGAGAGGATGTCCATTCATATTCGGACGGGGTGTGGTACGGGCCGTCATATGGAAGATACATGTCCGGGACATGTCATGCCCTGGCTCTGGACTATCCCAAAGGCTACGACTGGAAGATGGATCCCCTGAATGATGATGCCGGCTGTGGACTGGTCATGCTGGCGGACGGCGTGCCTGTGCTGAGGCTGAAGACGGGACCGGAGTATGAGGTCTCGCGCGACCTTCTGCGTCACCGGATCATAGCCGGTAGACTCTATTCCGACTATACCGATGGAACGACGACTGTGATAAAGGAGGACGGAAGGGAACGGGTCCGCTATGACGGGGTGGAGGAAATCGTCTGCCTGGAGGTGACAGGAGACCGTATCCATACCCTGGGCCGTCCGGAAGGCGGGGACGGATTCGTATATAGGGTGGACGGAGAGCCGGTCCTCACTCGCGAGCAAGGCATCCTCTATCCTCATCTTGACGTACATGAGGGGAGTGTCTCATTCTGTTTCAGCAGCGGTGTGGCCAAGGAGAACGGGTATCATGTATGCCATTACCGGGTGACGGACGGAAGGGTGGCCCTGGTGGAGACGGCTGACGATATCGTCAAGGTCTGGGACATGAGGGTGTATGCGGGAGACCTGAATATGGCGGTTTCTCTCCCTGAAGAAAGTCCGGTGCTGGTCTGTGGCGACCGGCGCGAATCCGTCGGATATTTCAACAGCCTTGACCTGGTCTCATGCTCCTTCTGCGACGGCGATGGCCTGTGCCTGTGGACGAGGTTCCTGCATTCCGGCTCGAACCTGATGTCCGATATCCTGTGGATGGGAGGAGACAGATGGCATATGTACAGATTGGGAGGCACCCTGACTGCTGTCCATGTGGATGGAGATGTTTTTGGCGCCGTGATGAATCCGGCAAGCGGCAGGGACGGGATCATATTCGACTCGACAAGGGCATGTTCCATGCCGCAAGGCTACGCAATCTCGTCAAGGAACGTGATGGCGCGCAAGGACAGTGTCCTGCATGTGGGTCTGTCCCACACTGAAGGAGGAAGTCCGGTGATATGGCGTCCGGACGGGATGGATACCTTGAGGATAAACGGCCCGATTATCTGCCTTCAATGATGTTGCGGGCGAGGGTGTTGGCGCAGACAAAGTCGCGGAGCTCCTTGCAGTCGGTGCTGAGGATGGTGTTCTTGTCTCCCTGCCACAGCAATGAGCCCTGGCTGATGAAGCCGATTCTGTCTCCGATTTCAAGGATGGAGTTCATGTCGTGGGTGTTGACCACTGTCGTCATGTTGAATTCCTTTGTCAGGTCGTGGATCAGGCGGTCGATGAGGATGGAAGTATATGGGTCGAGTCCCGAGTTAGGCTCATCGCAGAACAGGAACTGCGGGTTGAGGGCGATGGCCCTGGCGATTCCGACGCGCTTCTGCATTCCTCCGCTGAGCTCGTTCGGGTATTTGTTGTCCGATCCTATGACATTCACCTTCTCAAGACAGTACTGTGCCCTTTCGCGCCTCTGGGCGGCCGACCAGTCTGTGAAGAACTCCATCGGGAACATCACGTTTTCGATGACGGTGGCGAAATCGAAGAGTGCGCTGCCCTGGAATAGTACGCCGATCTTCTGTCTCAATGCCTTCTTCTCCTCGTAGTCCATCTGTGAGAGTGCCCTGTCTCCATAACTGATTTCGCCGCTGTCAGGCTCCATCAGGCCGATGAGGTTCTTGAGAAGGACAGTCTTTCCCGAACCGCTGGCTCCGATGATCATGTTGCACTTTCCCGGCTCATAATCTACGGAGATGTCATTGAGAACGGTCCTGCCGTCGAAGCTTTTATATAGGTGTTCTACCTTGATCATGTTCTTGTCGTTTAGTAAAGCATTAACTGGGTCACGATGAGGTCAGCCATCAGGATGAGTATGCTGGTTGTGACGATTGCCTTTGTGCTGGAACGTCCGACGCCCAGCGAACCGCCCTTTGCATAATAGCCGTTGAATGCCGCGATGGATGAAATCATGAAACAGAAAAGGGATATCTTGAAGCAGCTGTAGAATATGTAGAAGCCGTTGTAGAAGGCCTTGATTCCGGTGATGTAGGATGCTGTCGGTATGATCTGGGTGCTTTCGACCACGATGTAGCCTCCGCAAAGTCCGAGAGCAAGGCTCAGGAGCATGAGGAGGGGACTGAGGATGGTCGATGCCGCCACTTTCGGAAGCACGAGGAAACCTGCGGAATTCACGCCCATCATGTCCATGGCGTCGATCTGCTCGGTGATGCGCATGCTGCCGATTTCGGAAGATATGTTCGATCCCATCTTTCCGGCGAGAATCAGTGCGACCATGGTCGAGCAGAACTCCAGGATGAGACTTTCCCTCACCATGTATCCGATATACATCTTGTCGATTATCGGGTTTTCAAGGTTGGATGCCGTCTGTATGACGAGCACTCCACCGATGAAGAGTGAGATGACTCCCACCAGCAGGATGGAAGACAATATGAGTTTGTCTGCCTCGTTTACGAACTGTGTCCAGAATATTCTGCCCTTTTCCGGCTTTCTGAACACCATCTTCATGAAGAGACAGTATCTTCCTATGGATTCAAGCGATCTTCTAATCATTTCATAAAAATTGATGCTCTGCAAAGTTACCATAATTCTCATATTATTGAATAAGATATTATATTTGTAACCGCTATAACACACACATACACTATGAAAAAGATTATCATTACAATCGCATCGGCTCTCCTTCTTTTGCCGTTGTTTGCGGGAGCACAGGAGGCCCTTCCTTTCCGCAACCCGGATCTTTCAAGAGAGCAGAGAATCGAGGACCTTATCTCAAGACTTACCCTTGAGGAGAAAGTCGGCATGATGATGCACGGCTCGAAGGGAGTCGAGAGACTTGGCATTCCCGACTACAACTGGTGGAACGAGGCACTCCACGGAGTTGCAAGAGCAGGTCTTGCTACGGTTTATCCGCAGACCATCGGTATGGCGGCTACATTCGACCCTCAGACCCACCTCCAGACCTTTACCTATGTATCTGACGAGGCTCGTGCAAAATACAACGATGCTGTAAGCAGAGGCGAGTACAAGCAGTACTACGGCCTTACATTCTGGACTCCTAACATCAACATCTTCCGTGACCCAAGATGGGGACGCGGCCAGGAGACCTACGGTGAGGACCCGTTCCTTACATCTGCAATGGGTGTCGCTACCGTGAAGGGACTTCAGGGAGACCATCCTGACTATTACAAGACCCATGCATGTGCAAAGCACTTCGCAGTTCACAGCGGACCGGAGTGGAACCGTCACAGCTTCGACGTGGTCGTTACATCGAAGGATCTCTGGGAGACATATCTTCCTGCGTTCGAGGCTCTCGTAAAGGATGGTGACGTACGCGAGTTCATGGGTGCATATAACCGCTATGACGGAGACCCTTGCTGCGGCAGTGCCTTCCTTCTTCAGGATGTCCTCCGCGGAAGATGGAACTACCAGGGCCTTGTGGTTTCCGACTGCTGGGCAATCAACGACTTCTATGTAGTCGGCCATCATGAGACTCATAAGGATGCAGCGGCAGCATCTGCAGCGGCTGTCCTTACAGGTACGGACGTCGAGTGCGGAAGCGCATATGTGAACCTCATTCAGGCTGTAGAAGAAGGTCTGATCACAGAGAAGGACATCGACGTATCTGTACGCCGTCTTCTCAACGGACTCTTCGAACTCGGCTTCTTCGATCCGGCTTCCATTGTTCCATGGAGCAATATCCCTTATTCAAACGTAGACTCGCAGGAGCACAAGGACCATGCTCTCAAGGTGGCTCGTCAGTCAGTGGTTCTCCTCAAGAACCAGAACGACCTTCTTCCTATCCAGCCTTCAAAGGTGAAGAAGATCGCCGTGGTGGGTCCTAACGCTGACGATGCACAGATGATGCTCGGCAACTACAACGGTACTCCATCGCATACAGTGACTATCCTCGAGGGTATCAAGGCGGCATATCCGGGCGTTGAGGTGACCTACGACAGAGGATGTGACCTTGTTGAGGGTTATGTATATGTAGATCCACGTCTCCAGAGAGGTTTCCGTGCACAGGGTTACGAAGGTCTTTCAGCAGAGCAGCTTGCACAGATCCAGCGCATGGAGAAGGAACGCCAGGCCCTCCTCGCAGCGGCTCCGAAGCCAATCCCTTCAGAGAACTACACCCCTGAGGCTCTTGCGGAATTCGCTGCAAAGACTGCCGAGGGTGCAGATGTGATCTTCTTCGTGGGTGGACTTGCTCCTACAATCGAAGGTGAGGAGATGAGAGTGACCATCGACGGATTCAAGGGCGGTGACCGCGAGAGAATCGAGCTTCCTGAGGTTCAGGGCAAGATGCTCAAGGCCCTCAAGGCTACCGGCAAGCCGGTTGTATTCGTGCTCTGCTCAGGTAGTGCAGTCGCTCTCGAGCAGAACGAGGCTGACTACGATGCACTCGTATGTGCATGGTACGGCGGACAGGCAGGCGGTACGGCAGTCGGTGACATCGTAAGCGGAAAGGTATCTCCATCAGGCCGTCTCCCTATCACATTCTACAAGTCCACAGCCCAGCTTCCTGACTTCCTTGATTACAGCATGAAGGGCAGGACATACCGTTACATGACGGAGGAGCCTCTCTATCCGTTCGGTTACGGACTCAGCTATGCAGACTTCTCATACGGCAAGGCAAAGCTTTCTGTAAAGGAGGAAGGCGTTACAGTGTCAGTGAAGCTCAAGAACAAGAGCAAGGTGGCATCTGACGAGATCGTACAGGTCTATGTGAAGCGTCTCAACGATCCTGAGGCACCTGTAAAGGCGCTCAAGGGCTTCCAGAGGGTAAGCATGAACGGTGGCGAGACAAAGACAGTCGAGATCGAGCTTCCGATGTCTTCATTCGAGTACTATGACTCTGCTGCCGATGACCTTGTGGTGAAGGCTGGTGACTATCAGATCCTTTACGGTTCATCATCGGACGATGACGACCTCAAGGCTGTCAGCTTCAAGCTGAAGTAATCACTTTTCAATGATGAAATTGCAGTGCGAACAGGCCGGCAGGTGAAATTCCGTGCCGTCCTCGCAATGCAGGACATAATTATCGGAGAATTCCTCATAGGTTATCCTATGGGGAATTTTTTTGAACATGTACCATTTGCCGTTGATGGCATAATCAAGTTCCCTTTCACTCCAGACGGTACCTTTGCTGGATGTGAATGCTGCGGGGGTGCCGTCCTCCCTGACTGCCGCAACAAAGACTGCGGTGGGGCCTGCGGCGATGTCTATGAGACTGATGTGTCCGTAATATTCGGAATAGTTGGCATTGAAATCGAAGACCTTTCCCTGCAATGCCAGGTTCAGGGAGACAATCTCGGACTGGTCGCTTATCGCATAGCAGATGTCCTCACTGGCATCGATGCTGATGAATTCGCCCCTGATGTCCATGCGTATGCGTCTGGCCTTGTCGAACGGGCTGTCCCAGTGCAGGATGTGTCCGCCTTCGGCAATGGCTACTACACGGTCTCCGAATGCATCTATGCCACGGATGTGCATGCCCTCAGGCAGGTCCATGGCTATTTCTTTTCCGTCCATGAGGCATACGAGCGAAGTGTCAGTTGCCGTTATGACTGCATCATGTACGGTACATGAAAAAGTCTCTGACCGGGCCTGAAGCCCGATCAGAGATATGAATATCATTATGATGGTTCTACGCATCGGTTTCTAGAGACCGCTGCTTACGATCCTGAACATCTCGAACGAAGCCTTCATAGGCTGTGCCTGTGCAGGAGCCTGAGCCGGCATTCTGAAACCGCCGAACGATGGCATTACGCCGTCGCATGCGATGAGACCTGCCTGGATGTCCTTGAGTTCAGCCTCTACCTGTCCGGCCTCTGTGAACTTCTTGCCGTCAACAGAGTAGAAAGCAGTGTATGTAGTGCCCTTCTTCTGGAGTCTGAGCCATACTACATTGTTTTCGACGCCTGCCACTCTTGCATTTACGGTAGCCTTGGTGTTGCCGCCGTCTTCAGAAAGGATGGTAAGGCTTGCACCGCCGCCTGCGCCACCTCTTCTGCCCATCTGTGCGCTGTAAACGAACTTCACGAAGTTGTCGTCATCCTGGTATGCAACGATGCCGGCATTCTGTGCTGGCATTGCAGGAGCAGCAGAGCATGTGAGCTTGGTGTCGATTGTCCAGTCTGTATTTGCGCTCTGGACGAATACGTTCGCAGCATTGTTGTTTGCGGCTGTGATGTCACCTGCCTCGGTAGTGATTGCAAGGGCACCGTTCTCTACGGTGTAGTTTGCCTTGTTCTCGTTCAGTACTGTCCATGCAGATGCCGGTGCAGTCTTGAACTCGTCGGAAACGGCCTTTGTACCGAAGTTCACGTAATATGTCTTCGAGTCAGCTGTAACGTCGTCAATGACCTTGATGACTGCTGTGCCAGGAACTGCAGAAGCCTGCTCTACCACCACTCTGAGTGAAGCATCCTTTGCTGTCGCTGCCACTACAGGAGCCTTTGCAGAAGCCTTGCGTACATAGCTGTACTGGCTTACGCCGCTCTTGAGGACTGACTTGCCGGCAACCTTGAGGCTTGCGAGCTCGAGGTCAGGCATTACCTTTACAGAGTATGTGTCGCATACTGTCTTGCCGTCGACTGTAACCTCGACGATGATTGTTGCAACGCCCTGTGACTTTGCAGTGATCTTGCCGTTCTGGTCTACTGAAACCACAGCGTCGTTGTTGCTTCTGTAGACAACCTTTGTGCGGTCAAGGCTGATGAATGCGTCATCAGTCATACATGCTGTGTATGAAGTCGCTGCAGTTTCGCCAACCTTGAGGACTGAAACGCCGCAGTCAGCTACCACGGTCTTGAGCTCAGGAGCGAATGCAGAACCGTTCATTGTCGCTGTGACAGTGCCACGGATGTCCTTTGATGAAGAACCTACCTCGAATACGTATCTTCCGCTGTCGTATACGATCCTGTCAGAATCGATGTCCCAGAACCAGAGGTCCTCGCAGTCGATGTCGATGCTTACTGTCTTGGTCTGTCCTACAGGGATTGTCACTCTCTCGAAGCCCTTGAGTCTCTTGATAGGACGCTGTGCTGATGCAGGGCTGTCAGGAGTAGTCACATAGATCTGAACGACCTCATCTCCGTCGTATGAACCGGTGTTCTTTACGTCCACGCTTACGGTGATCTTGTCGGCTGGAGTAATCGCAGTCTTGCTGATTCTGAAGTTAGAGTACTCGAATGTGGTGTATGAGATACCGTATCCGAACTCATATGAAACAGGCTTTGTGAAGTACCAGAGGGTACGTCCGTTCTTGCCTTCTCCTCCGCGGAGGGTATAGTCTGTGATAGCAGGGAGATCCTTCACTGTCTTGTACCATGTAGCGTTGAGCTTGCCGCCCGGGTTCACGTCGCCGAAGAGGATCTTCGCGATTGCAGCACCCTGTGCCTGGCCGTTGTAACCGGTCCAGAGGATGCCCGGGATGTTCTCAAGGTCCTTGAACTCCTCGACCTCGACGCATCCGAGAGTCTGCATCACCACGATTGTGTTCTTGTTCTGGGCAGCTACGGCCTTGATGAGCTTCACCTGGTTGCCAGGGAGATCGAGTGTAAGACGGTCAGCCTCCTCGGTTGCAGTGTTCTCGTCAGTACCTACGAATACGACAGCAACGTCAGATTCTCTTGCAGCCTTGAGTACGTTCTCGTCGATCTCGTCATCCTCCGGTGCCTTGTAAACGAGGTAGAGGGTCTTGAGCTCGTTCACGCCAAGTCTGAGGACTCTTGCCTCCATCGGTGTGCTGGCTCCGTAAACGCCGCCTACAGGCTTGCCTGATGCCTTTGTAGCCTCGAGTGTACTTACGAGGTTACCGCTTGGAGAGTCTACGTGTGCCTCGATGATACCGCCCTCTGTAGGGATGTTCACGCCGATGGTGATCTTCTCCACGTTCATGAGGTCGATGTTCTCATATGCAGTCCATGAGCCGTCGTCGATTGAACGGACCTGCTCCTCAGTACCCATACCTGAACCTACTGTGATGCCGTCAGAACATGCGCTGTACTTGGTTGCGTCATGTCTTGTCACTGTACCGTCAGTCTTGTGGAGCTCGAAGTAAGCTACATAAAGGAGGTTGCTCTTGCTCTTTGTGCTACCGCCGGATGCAAGGGTAACCTTGACCTCAGGGTTGCGTGCGGCAAGATATTCGCTGATACCCTTGTAAGGGCTGATGCGGCTGCTTTCCTCAGGACGTCCTGAATAAGGTCCAAGTTCCACGTCGTCAGCCTGAGGGCCGATGATTGCGATGGACTTGATTGAAGAAGCGCTGATAGGGAGGGCCTTGCGGTCTGTTCCGCTTACGATCTCATCCTTGAGGAGGACAGGAGTCTTTGTCGCGACTTCCTCAGCGAGGGCCTGATATCTCTCAGCATTTACCGTGCTTGCAGGATAAAGTGCATAAGGAACCTTCATCTCCGGATCGAACTCACCTGTACGCATACGGATTGTAAATACATTCACGAGTGCGCGGTCGATGTCGGCCATTGTGATGAGGCCTTGGTTGAGTGCGTTGATCGCAGCTCTCTGGTAGATGCTTCCGCAGTCAGAGTCAACACCAGCCTTGAGTCCGGCAGCGGTAGCCTCTTCTGCAGTCTCCACATAGTAGTGGCCTGTGAAGATGTCCTCGATCGCAGCGCAGTCACCTGTCACATAACCCTTCATACCGTATGTGCGGCGGGCGATTGTGTCAAGGTAAAGCGTACTTGCAGAGGTAGGGACGCCGTTCACGGCATTGTATGAAGACATGATTGACGGAAGGTCGTCGTTCTCGATGAGTTCCTTGTAAGGATAGAGGTAGAACTCTCTCATGTCACGGCTGTCCATGTTCGAACTGCTGACGTGACGGTCGAACTCACTGTTGTTTGCGAAATAGTGCTTTGCACATGGAACTGCCTTGAGGTAGTCAGGGTCGTCGCCCATGAGTCCGCGTACATAAGCGCCTGACATTACTGCAGAAAGGAATGGGTCCTCACCGTAAGACTCGCCTGTACGGCCCCATCTCGGGTCACGGATAGGCTCGACTACAGGAGACCAGAATGTAAGTCCCTTTGTGCCTGTCTGGAATATTGCGCGTGCCTCGTCTGCGATTGCAGATGCCTCTCTTTCGAGAAGTTCAGGATCCCATGAAGAACCTGTTGCTACGCTGTTAGGATAGGAAGTAGGTCCCTGGAGGCCTACGGAAGGGTTTGCTCCGGCAAGCACTCCGTGAAGAGCCTCGCTCCATACGTTGTACTGGCGCACTCCGAGTCTTGGAATCGCAGCCATGTTGTTGCCGAGAAGGCTTTCCTTCTCTTCCAGAGTCAGTCTGGATACCAGGTCAACCGCTCTTTCCTCATAAGAGTAGTTGGTGTTCTGGTAGATTGGGGTCTCGTCTTCAATCACGAACGGACTGATGAGCAAGAGCAGCAATGACAGAATGTTCATAATGTTGTTGTTTAGTGTTATTGTTAATATCAGTATTTGCAATAATTTCAAAAATAGGCAAAATCTGCCATATGGAATTGCGTTTATGTGTCAAATCTTATCATAAAATTTATTTTATGGCGCAAAGATTTATCTTATCGTCTTTTTTTCGTCACATTTTTCCGTTTCTTATCATGTTTTCGCGCTTTAACGGCAATCTTTGACCGAAAAAAGATGCTTATAAACATTCATGCGGCGAAGTGTATCGGAATCGATGCAGTTCCGGTTACGGTGGAGATAGATGTGACTGCCGGCATCGGCATCCATCTGGTGGGGTTGGCTGATGCGGCCGTGAAGGAAAGTCTGCTGAGGACCATAACGGCCCTGCAGGCTCTCGGGTTCAGGATACCTGGCAAGAAGATAGTGATAAATCTCGCTCCGGCAGACATGCACAAGAAAGGAAGCGGCTATGACGTTCCCATCGCCTTGGGCATCATAGCCTCCTCTGGTCAGATGGACCTTCCCCTTCTGGGAGACTATATGGTCATGGGAGAACTCAGCCTCGATGGAGGGATAAGGGATGTGCCTGGGGCGCTTCCGATAGTGGAACTGGCGTCAAGGGAAGGGCTCAAGGGATGTATCCTGCCTGCGGATTCAGCGATGGAGGCGGTGGAATATGGGAACATTGAGGTGTTCGCCGTCAGAAACCTCAGTGATGTCCTCAGGATACTTTCCGCCGAAGAGGAATGTGAGGATCTTAAGGTCAGGAGCATGACCCCTGCCGTGGCAGAGGCCCCGGACTATGCCGGACTGATGGACTTTTCCGAGATAATCGGTCAGGAAGGAGCAAAGAGGGGAGTCGAGATAGCCTGTGCCGGAGGTCACAATGTCATAATGATCGGTGCCCCGGGGTCCGGTAAGAGTTCTCTCGCAAAGGCAATGGCGGGCATCCTTCCTCCCATGACCCTTGAAGAGTCCATACAGACCAGCAAGATATATTCCGTGGCCGGAAAGGGCAATCCGCTCGGCGGTCTGATGAAGGTCCGTCCTTTCCGTTCGCCCCATTACAGCGCTTCGGTCGCAGCCCTGCTGGGCGGAGGCTCGGACAACATCATGCCCGGTGAGATCTCGCTCGCCCATAACGGAATCCTCATGATCGACGAGTTCTGCGAGGCTCCGAAGAAGGTGCTGGAAGTGCTCAGGGCCCCGATGGAGGACAGGAAGGTCACCATCTCGCGTCTGAAGTCGAAGGTGGAATATCCGGCGGACTTCATGCTCGTGGCCGCTGCCAACCCGTGTCCCTGCGGGTTCTATGGGGAAGGTGACAGATGTACATGCACCCCGTCCCGCCGTCTTGCCTACATGTCGAAGCTTTCAGGGCCGATCATGGACCGTATAGACATCCAGCTGTGGATGCATCCCATAGATTCCAGGAAACTCGTGGAGAGACGACCGGCTGAATCCAGCGCTTCCGTGGCGAAAAGGGTGCTGAAGGTCAGGGAGATACAGAGGAGGAGGTTTGCTGAAGATGGGATATTCTGCAATGCGGCGATGAACAACCGCCTTATAGAGAAGTACTGTCCGCTGGACAGTGAATGCAAGGACCTTCTGGAAAAGCTGATCGACAGGATGGGACTTTCAGCCCGCGCATGTACACGCATCATCAAGCTGGCCCGTACGATTGCCGACCTGGACGGTTACGAAGATATCCGGCCCGAGCATATATCGGAAGCGGCGGGATACCGCTTTCTGGACCGTCAGAATGTATTTCAGTAAAGTTTGCTATCTTTGCCGCATGAAACATGAGATTACCATAAGCAGCACGGCAGATCTTGACAGGGCAGCCGCAGAATTCCTTGAAGTCATCGGTGACAATACTCTTATAGCGTTCTTTGCACCTATGGGTGCCGGAAAGACGACTTTCACTACGGCTATATGCAAGGCTCTCGGAGTTACAGACCCTGTAGGCTCTCCTACATTCGCAATCGTGAACGAGTACATGAGGGCGGACGGAGAACCTATGTATCACTTTGATTTCTATAGGATCAACAAGCTGCAGGAGGCCATCGAGATCGGCCTCTACGACTATCTTGACAGCGGATGTCTCTGTATCATGGAGTGGCCTGAGAATATTGAGGAACTGCTCCCAGAGGAGACCCTCAAGGTATATTTTACCATCAATCCTGACCAGTCAAGAACTCTTAGAGTCGAACTCTAAGACCCATTTCGAGTCCCAGCATGAGAGGCTGGGCGGTCCTGATGCTCTTCGGCTGGTCGCAGTCGAAGTAGTATCTCAGGCTCGGGTCGAAGTACAGACCGAGATGTCTTCCAAGAAGGACTTCCATTCCGATACCGAGGTTGGCTGACGCCTGGACACCACTTGTCGTACCCTTGTGGATGTACTTGGTGTTGAGGACTTCATATCTGTCGGAGATGCATTTCTCGACAGTTCCGCCGGCGTATGCGTAAAAGTTCATGAAATCCCTGCTCACGATGTTGTAGAATGCGTTTACAGGTACGCCGATGTACTGCTGCATGTTGCGGATGTCAGAGGAAATCGACTCCTCGACCCTTCCGTCCTCGCCTACGAGAGTATATGTTCCGAAGAATTTGCTTGCAAGAAGGGTGTAGTTTGCACCCACGCTGAGTGACCATCTGTCTGTCAGGTCGAACTTCAATCCTGCTCCGAATGATACAGGAAGGCCATAAGTCGCATCCGTGCTCTTCTGCACGACGCCGGTCTTTGGCTTTGTTGTCGAGAGTGATGGACGCTTGAGGAGAGGGGCTCCGCCGCTCTGGGCGCTGTTTGTTCCGGCGATTCCCGATACCGTGAGCGATACGCGACGTCTTCTTGCAGCAGGCTCATCCTCGTCTACCCATGCGTCTGTCCATGTTTCCTGCGGGATCTCTACCTCTTCTCTTGCCGGTGTTTCCTTCTGCTCCATCTGCTTCTGTTCCACCTGCTTCTGCTCCACCTGCTCCTGGGCAATCTGCACCGCCTCCTTTACCTCATCGTCTGCATCCGCCACATATGGAATGTACCTGTCTGCAATCGATGCCGGAGAACCGAGGCTTCCGTCCATCTGAATGGCCGGGGATTCCGCCACTGCGATTACGCTTCTGTCGGTCGGGTCCGTGATGATGTTTCCGTTGTCCTTCATGCCGATGAAAACACCTGCCACGACAGCGGCAGCCGCTGCGGCCGCTATCGCCGAACGCCTGAACCAAAGAACGACAGGCCTTGTCTTCTTCGCTGCGTCCAGTCTGTCGAGTTCGGACGAGATGCCCTCCCAGAGATGCGCAGGAACCTCTTCCTCCGCCTGAGAGAGGATCGACCTCATCAGTTCGTCAGACTCTTTGTATTTATTTTCATCAAACATTTTCAATCTCCTTTATCTTGTTCTGCAGCCATGCCCTTGCTCTGCTCAGCTGCGTCCTTGATGTCGTTTCGCTTATTCCCAGCATCTCGCTGATGTCCTTATGCGTGAATCCTTCCACTGCATAAAGGTTGAATACTGTCCTGAATCCGGCCGGCAAGGTAGCTATGAGGTCCATCAGTTCCTTGTAGCCTATCTTCTGCAACTGGGATACCGTGTCCGTCTTCATCCCCCTCACCACATCCAGTTCGTCGCTCATCTTCAGTGCGTCCTTCCGTCGCAGCTCCATCAAGGCTGTCGTTATGAATATCTTCCTGGCCCATCCCTCGAAGGAACCTTCTCCCTTGAAGGCGTCCAGACGCGTGAACAATGTTATGAACCCTTCCTGGAGCACATCCTGGGCCAGTTCCCTGTCTCCGATATACCGTATGCATACGGGAAACATGCGTGGTGCCAGACGTTCATATAGAACCTTCTGGGCCGCCCTGTCTCCTTCTCTGCATGATTTAATCAGCTTTAAGTCAAAGTTCTCTGCCACGGTAATCTCTTTAGGGTCCGGAAGGTTTCTCAAATATTCATGCCGATATAAGATGCAGAACGGACCCGTAATGTTGCATCTTCATCACATTTTTTTCAAACTTATGCATTTTTCGCGAATTCCGTATTATTTTTGTATGTTTTCAACAATGTTTGCAGAATCATTATGATTAAGATATTGAAATCGGTGGTTTCGGTGCTGTTGATGTCTGTCCTTGTGCATCTTTCCGTTCATGCGCAGACTCCACGTCCCGGAGCTGACACCGAAAATATGATAGTATCAGCTGTGTCGGACCTGAATTCAGGCAATTTCGAAGGGGCAAGGAAGACCTTGCTGGACCTTCTTGCCAAGGATTCGGAGAACGATGCCGCGTGGTACTACCTTTCCACCGTAGCGTTGATGAACAACGAGGTGGAGGAGGCAGAGGAGTATCTGAGGACAGCGGTAAGCCTTGACTCCGGCAACTTCTGGTACAGATATCGACTCGCAGGAATCTATGGAAGCACTCAGCGTCAGGAACTTGCGATAGATATGTATGAGAAGCTCGTGGATGACTTCCCGAAGAGGACTGAACTCTACGAGGACATGGTGAACCTCTATGCAGCCCAGGGTGAATATGACAAGGCGCTCGAGACCATCGGTCAGATCGAGACCATATTCGGAGTTACCGACGCTCTGGCAATGTACCGCTTCAACCTTCTCAGGACCATGAACAGACATGAGGAGGCCTTTGAATCCCTTGAGAAATACAACGAGCAGTTTTCGTCTCCGTATGTGCTGGCGACCCTTGCGGACTGGCACATGTCGACCTACAACGACTCGACCGCGATAGCATATTACAACGAGGCTCTGGAACTGGCTCCGGATTATCCGCCTGCGATCCTCGGAAAGGCAGAGGCCTACAGGATGACAGGAAAGTACGACGACTATTTCAAGGTGCTGGATACATTCGTCGAGTCGGAGGCCGTTTACGCTTCAGAGAAGAGCGACTACCTGATGGCTGTCGTGCAGAGGACCGAACCTAAGTTCATACGTACGTTCGCGCCGCAGCTTGACCAGGTGATGGAAAAGACCTTGCAGATGCATCCGGACGACAGCACTGTGCTTCATACCGCGGGAGTGTACTATTATTCGACCCAGAGGAACGCAGAGGCAAAGAAGTATTTCGGAAAGAGCGTTGAGGTGTCTCCGAAGAGTTTCCCGGCGAGCGCCACATATGTGGAGTTCTTGATGTATGCAGAGGAATGGGAAGACCTTTCCGTTGAAGGACGAAAGGCGTTCGAGAGATTCCCGGGCGAAGTGGCCTTCCTCGAGATGGCGAGCGTCGGAGATTACAACCTTGAAAGGTACGAGGATGTCCTCGATATATGTGAGAAGGTGCTGGAAGTCGCTCCGGCTGACAGTTCGAGCACTCTCAGGGCATGGTCCACAATGGGTGACATATACCATCAGCTCGGCGAGCCGAAGAAGTCATACAAGGCATATGACAAGGCCCTGAAGATCAATCCGGACTATGTGTATGTGCTCAACAACTATGCATATTACCTCAGTACAGAGGGCAAGAAGCTTAAGAAGGCCTATGCCATGAGCAAGAAGACCATAGAGGCCGAGCCTAACAATTCCACATATCTGGATACCATCGGCTGGATCCTTTATCTTCAGGGAAAGGCAGACGAGGCCAAGCCTTATTTCAAGCAGGCGATGCTCTATGGCGCAAAGGACAGCCCTGTGTGTCTGGACCACTATGCGGAGGTGCTGTATGCCCTCGGAGAATACGATATGGCCTTCGTGTACTGGAACCTGGCAAAACAGAAGAACAACGGTGACATTCCTGACCTGGATCAGAAGGTGGAGGCGAAGAGGAAGGCCGTGAACCGATAGACATAAGATGAAGATATTCCATAAGATCATATTTGCGATAGTTCTGTCCCTGTGCTTCAGCTCCGGGGCTGCGGCTCAGGATACCAAGGCTCAGGAAGAGAAGAAGGCAAGGCTGGAGAGGGAGATTGCCATCATTGACCGTCAGCTGGCGGAGAATGCTTCCCAGAGCAACACCATGCTCGCCGACCTTAACCTTATCAGAAAGAAGGTCGCCAACCGTAGGGAACTTGTTGCGGAAAGCGAGCGTCAGATAAGGAAGTATAATGATGAGATATATCTGAAACAGTTGGAAATCAATAAGATAAACCGACGTATCGATACTCTTGTAGAACATTATGAGAAACTTGTTCTTAACGTCTACAAGCATAGGGATGCCCGCGTATGGTACATGTACATGCTTGCCAGCGACAACCTCGGTCAGGCGTTGCGAAGGTTCGGATATTTCCGAAACATGTCCGAACAGATGAAGGACGAGGCCCAGAAGATACGTCTGGCAAAGCAGGAACTTGAGGACGAGAAGGAGAAGCTGGCCCAGATGAAGAAGGATGCGGAGGCCGTAAAGGCAGAGAGGGTCAAGGAACTCAACAGCCTCAAGCAGGACGAGGCCAAGGCAGACAATGTGGTGAAGCAGCTCAAGAAGAACCGCAGCACATATCAGAAGCAGCTCAATGCCAAGAAGAAGGAAGTCCAGGCGCTCAACAAGGAGATCGAACGAATCATCTCCGCAGCGATGGGTGGAAACAAAGCTTCTTCTACCAATAAGAACAAGACCGTGGTCGATCAGAAGTTGGCTGCCGAGTTCGTGAAGAACAAGGGTAAGCTTCCATGGCCTGTCGAAGGAGTCATCGTAGGTCGTTTCGGTTCGCACAAGCATCCTGTATACAACATCGTCATGCCTCAGAACAACGGATTCGACCTTGCGGTCCAGAAGGGTGAGCAGGCGAAGGTCGTATTTGACGGCGTAGTGCGTCAGGTGATGGTGCTTCCGGGCTACAACCAGTGCGTCATGGTGGACCATGGAGACTATTTCACTCTCTACTGCAAGCTCAGGAACGTGACCGTCAAGGCGGACCAGAAGGTAAAGACCGGAGATGTCCTCGGAACCGTGGATACCATCAATGGTCAGACACAGCTCCACTTCGAACTTTGGAAGGGAAAGACGGCTCAGAATCCGGAAACTTGGCTCAAGAAATAAAAAACGCTATATTTGCGACGATATAACACTTAAACTAAAATACCATTTCATATGAAAAGAATCGCTCTTGTCCTTATGGGCGCATGCGCAGCACTCGTCATGAATGCCCAGGTACAGGTAAATGTACATGAAACGGCTGAAAACCAGCCAAAGATCCACAAGGAAATCTACGGTCAGTTCGCCGAGCACCTCGGCCGCTGTATCTACGACGGTATCTGGGTGGGTCCAGATTCGGATATTCCAAACATCAACGGTTACAGAAAGGACCTCGTAGAGGCTCTCCAGACACTCAAGGTTCCTGTACTTCGCTGGCCAGGCGGATGCTTCGCTGACGAGTATCACTGGATGGACGGTATCGGTCCAAAGGAAAACCGGCCTAAGATGATCAACAACAACTGGGGTGGCACCGTTGAGGACAACTCATTCGGTACACACGAGTTCTTCAACCTCTGCGAACTCCTCGAGTGCGAGCCTTACCTTTCAGGTAACGTAGGTTCAGGTACTGTAGAGGAACTTGCAAAGTGGGTTGAGTACATCACAGCAGAAGGCGGTACACTTGCTGAACTCCGTGAGAAGAACGGACGCAAGGAGCCTTGGAAGCTCAAGTATCTCGGCGTAGGTAACGAGAGCTGGGGCTGCGGTGGAGAGATGCGTCCTGAATACTACTCAGACCTCTATCGCCGTTATGCGATCTACTGCCGCAACTACGACGGAAACATCCTCTACAAGGTTGCCAGCGGTGCTTCTGACTACGACTACAACTGGACAAAGGTCCTCATGAACAACATCGACCTTGACCAGATGGACGGTATCTCGCTCCACTATTATACAGTGAAGGGTTGGGAAGGCTCAAAGGGCTCTGCAACTGACTTCGACACTGAGTGGTGGTACAATATGATCTCAAAGGCCGTAGAGGTTGAGGAAGTAATCGAGAACCACAAGGCTATCATGAACGCATACGACCCTGACAAGACCGTAGACCTTCTCCTCGACGAGTGGGGAACATGGTTCGACGTAGAGCCAGGTACAAACCCAGGTCACCTCTATCAGCAGAACACAATGCGTGACGCAATGGTTGCCGCAATGTCACTCAACATCTTCCACCGTCACACTGACCGTCTCACAATGGCGAACATCGCTCAGATCGTGAACGTGCTCCAGGCCATGATCCTTACACAGGGAAGCGAGATTGTCCTCACTCCTACATATCATGTGTTCCGAATGTACAACGTTCACCAGGACGCTCAGTTCGTTCCTACAGAGTGCAACGCTGCCGACATGGTAGCTCCTTCAGGTCGCATCATGCCTGAGGCAAGCGTTACAGCATCTAAGGACGCTAACGGTAAGCTTCATGTTTCTATCGCAAACCCTCTCCACGATCAGGAGCAGACTATCACTCTCAACTTTGATGAGCTCAAGCCGAAGAACGTGACAGGTGAGGTTCTCGCAGGCCCTACAATCCAGTCATACAATGACTTCGGAAAGGCTCCGGCAGTTGCACCTAAGCCATTCACAGCATTCAAGAAGAACGGCAAGACCCTTACAGTCACAGTACCTGCCGCTTCAGTTGTTTGCCTCGAGCTCTAATGGAGTAATCAACACTAATTATTATATTTGCAGTCTGAATCTTCAGACTGCATTTTTTATTATGAAGAAGACCGTATTCCTGACAGGTGCTACCGGAAACATGGGCTGGGCCGGATTCCAGGAACTTTACGCCCGCAAGGAGCGTTTCAACATAAGGATACTTGCCCGCGACAGCAAGAAGAACCGCAAGATGCTTTCTCCGTATCTTGCCGACCCTTCAGTCACCGTCGTGTGGGGCGACCTCATGAGATATGAAGATGTCCTGGAAGGAGTTACGGGAGCGGACTATGTCCTCCATGTTGGTGGAATGGTCTCTCCGGCTGCCGACTATTATCCGGAAAAGACTCTGAAGGTAAATGTCACATCTGCGGAAAATGTCGTGAAGGCTGTTCTTGCGCAGCCGAATGCATCTGAGATCAAGGTTGTCTACATCGGTTCTGTAGCACAATATGGCGACAGGAACCCTCCATATCACTGGGGATGCGCATCTGAGCCGCAGATTCCCGCAAAGTACGACATGTATGCACTTTCGAAGATCCGTTCGGAGCAGATATTCGCAGCTGCCGGACTGAAGTATGTCGTTTCTCTCCGTCAGAGCGGTATCCTTTATCCGGGCATATTGAGCGTGGTGAATCCAACTGCCTTTCATGTGCCGATGGGAGGAGTGCTTGAGTGGGCAACCATCGAGGATTCAGGCCGACTCCTTGCACAGGTCTGCGAGGATTGGGTGCCGGAAGACTTCTGGAACAAGGCCTATAACATCAGCAGCGGAGCGCAGTACCGTATGACCAACTATGAGTTCATGAACAGGATGCTTTCGTCCCTTGGACTTCCGTCTCCGGAGAAAGTGTTTGAACCTCAGTGGTTTGCGTTGAAGAACTTCCATGGCATGTGGTACAAGGATGCGGATGTTCTTGAAGATGCTCTCCATTTCAGGGCGAATGTTCCCGTGGATGAATATTTTGCGACGATGAAGTCGAAGCTTCCGTGGTTCTACCGTCTTGCCTTCCTTGCACCTGCATGGGCAGTGAAGATGTTCATGAAGCCGTTCGCCTTTGAAAAGGGCCTTGGAACCCAGTGGTGGGTGGAGAATGATCCAGAGAAGTTCGAGGCTTACTACGGCTCGCGCGAAGCATACGATGCAATCCGTTCATGGGATGATGTCCGTCCTGCAGAACTGGACAAGAAGATATGAAGATAAGGATACTCGACATATTGGAAGAGACCATGGCCGACGGCCCTGGATTCCGCACATCGATCTATTGTGCGGGATGTGCCCATCATTGTCCCGGCTGCCACAATCCGCAGTCGTGGGATTTCCATGGGGGCAGGGAAGTGTCGGTCGATGAACTGCTGGAAGTCGTGAAGTCGGACGAATTTTCAGATGTCACATTCTCCGGCGGCGACCCTCTCTACCAGGTCGAGGCCTTTACCGAACTTGCACGCCGCATCAAGGAAGAGACCCGCAAGAACATCTGGTGCTACACCGGCTTCACCTATGAGGAAATCCTCGCAGACGAGCGCATGAGCCGTATCCTTCCATATATAGATACATTGGTGGACGGGCCGTTCATGCAGGAACTACGCGACCCTGAACTCCATTTCCGCGGCAGTTCGAACCAGCGTATCATCCATCTTACAAAAGAAAAGGACGATGACATTCCTGGCACCGTCCCTATGATTCCTTTCAAATAGTCTTTTTATTCGTGTACCACACGGTCCTTGAGCTCGGCAAGCTTACCGCTGTTCCAGCGGCTGGTTGTGCCGACGAGGTAACCTGTGATTCTCTGGAGCTTGTCGATGTTCTCGCCTCCGCAGTGAGGACATTTCACGAGTCCCTGCTCTGCATTCTCGAATCCGCAGTCCATGCAGCGGTTGCGGTTGTGGTTCACTGAGCAGTATCCGATGTCATACTTGTCCATGAGGTCAACGATCGACATGATCGCCTTAGGGTTATGCGTTGCATCTCCGTCGATCTCGACATAGAAGATGTGTCCGCCGCCTGTGAGTGCGTGGTATGGACCCTCGATCTCAGCCTTGTGCTTAGGAGTACACTTGTAGTATACAGGTACATGGTTGGAGTTTGTATAGTAGTCCTTGTCTGTCACGCCAGGGATGATGCCGAACTTCTTCTTGTCTCCGCGTGTGAAGCGGCCTGCGAGGCCTTCTGCAGGAGTTGCAAGTACGCTGTAGTTGTGCTTGTATGTTTCGCAGAACTTGTTGATCTTGCTTCTCATGAAGGTAACGATGCGGATTCCGAGTTCCTGAGCCTCAGCTGACTCTCCATGGTGCTTGCCTACGAGGGCGATGAGGGACTCTGCAAGTCCGATGAATCCGATACCGAGGGTACCGTGGTTGATTACGCTCTCGATAGTGTCGTTGTCGCCAAGCTTCTCGCTGTCCATCCAGAGAGCTCCCATAAGGAGCGGGAACTGCTTCTTGAGAGCGGTCTTCTGGAAGTTGAATCTCTCGTTGAGCTGCTTTGCCGCGATTTCAAGGACATGGTCAAGCTTCTGGAAGAACTCGTGGATCCTGTCTTCGCGGTTCTCGATGCCCATGCACTCGATCGCAAGCTTCACGATGTTGATGGTAGTGAACGAAAGGTTACCACGGGCGATTGAAGTCTTAGGTCCGAACCTGTTCTCGAAGACTCGTGTACGGCATCCCATTGTCGCAACCTCCCACTGATATCTCTTAGGATCGTCTGCCCTCCAGAGTTCGTGGTGGTTGTATGGAGCGTCGAGGTTTACGAAGTTAGGGAAGAAACGACGTGCAGACACCTTGCAGGCAAACTTGTAGAGGTCGTAGTTGCGGTCCTCCGGAAGGTAGCTTACGCCACGCTTCTTCTTCCAGATCTGGATTGGGAAGATGGCTGTAGAGCCGTTTCCTACACCTTCGTATGTAGTGTTGAGGATCTCACGGATGACGCAGCGGCCTTCGGCAGAAGTGTCAGTACCGTAGTTGATCGAGCTGAACACCACCTGGTTTCCACCGCGTGAGTGGATCGAGTTCATGTTATGTACGAAGGCCTCCATCGACTGGTGTACGCGGCTCACTGTCATATTGATAGCGTGCTGGATCACTCTGTCGTCACCCTGGATGCCTACGAGATTTCTCTTGAGGTAGTCATCGATAGCGACATTGTAAAGCCTTGAGTAGTCCTCACCGTTGATCTCTCCGATCTTGTCGAGTTCCTCCTGGAATGTCTTTCTCACGAAAGGTGCCATGTAGAAGTCAAATGCAGGGATTGCCTGACCACCGTGCATCTCGTTCTGGACTGTCTCCATCGAGATACATCCGAGGATGCTGGCTGTCTCAATCCTCTTTGCAGGGCGTGACTCGCCATGACCGGCGAAGAAACCGTCCTCAAGGATCTTGTCGAGAGGATGCTGGATACATGTGAGGCTCTTGGTAGGGTAGTAGTCCTTGTCGTGGATGTGGATGTAGTTGTTCCTTACGGCTTCCTTCACGTCCTCTGAAAGGAGGCACTCGTCCACATATGACTTTGTGGACTCGGAAGCGAACTTCATCATCATTCCGGCAGGAGTGTCGGCATTCATGTTCGCATTCTCGCGTGTGATCTCAGTCGCCTGTGCGTCGATGATCTCCTGGAAGATCTCGCGTGACTTTGCCTTGCGGGCAAGGTTACGCTGGTTGCGGTATGCGATATACTTCTTTGCCACCTCCTTGCGCGGGCTGTTCATGAGCTCGTACTCCACCTGGTCCTGGATGGCTTCCACGCTCATGTTGTCCACATTGATCTTTGAAATCGCAGAGGCGATCTCAGCGGCAAGTACGATGTCTTCACCCTCTTCGGTTACGTTCATGGCCTTGAGGATGGCATCGACAATCTTCCTGTTGTCGAATATCACGACTCTACCGTCGCGCTTTACTACATGCTTTACCATATCAGTAAAAAAATCAGTCCAGACCCTTTCTGAGGGGACTGGTATAGGGTTAATGTTTTTAACGGATTATCTTGACCGGAATCTGGTTAAAGAACCGGAAGACAAAGATAATCAGCAATGCGTAATAAGCAAGGGATTTTTTGAGAAAAAGTTATCAACAAAAATAAAATCGCCCGTTAATTTGTTGATTAACAGGCGATAATGAAATATTTAAATTTGAAATATTCTAAAATATGGAAAACAAAGATGTTATCCGCTATCCGACGAGCCATACAAGCACGTGGCGGTCGAAGATCATGTATTCGAGCTCGAAATCCTCCTCGTATTCGTCCTTGTGGATGAATGTGGCCTCGAGTTCACCTTCCTTCCTTACATTGAACTTCTCGACCTCGATCTGCTCTGCGAACACGACCCTGTTCTGCGACATTCTCTTGAAGATTGCCTCCTTAGCGCACCAGTAGATGGCGAGCTGCTCGTTCTTCTTGTCGTCGTCAAGGTCCTCGATTTCATCCTCCGAAAGAGCCTTCTTCTCAACTGCGGCGAAACTTCTGTCGAGAGACTCGATGTCGATGCCGACCTCCTCATCGTCATGGATGATGATCGCCACATAGTTTTCAGTATGTGTGATGCTGATGTTGGTTGCGCAGTTCTCGAGGTAAGGCTTGCCGTTGTCGTGGTGGTTGAGGTACATCTTTTCCTCGAACACCTCGTTGATGAGTGCCCTTACCGCCAGTTTCTGTCTTCTCTGGCTTTCGCTGCGGAACAGCTGGATTTCTTCAAGTTCGTCTGTCGGAACGGAAGTGATGCTCATCAGTTCCTCTTCCGTTTCAGTTACATGCCATACGGCGATTTCCGCTTTGTTGTCAAGTTTCTTTCTGAGATATAGTGCCATATAATGTTTGAATGTTCTATGAAATGGTGGAATTCGGCGTGCCTATGTATGACAATCCCGTGCGTGCAGACCATGCACACACAGCATAACCTTCCTGGCTTTCGCCGGAAGTATCGCCCATAATCATGTAAACGTTGCTGGATAACGGATCGTCAGAAGTCTGATCCGCCATGATGCTGAGATTGTTGCCTATAGGACTGGGAGGTTCCACTTGTCGTTATATTCTTATAATTCAGCGGCAAAGATACTAAATGTTTTGATATCTGAAAAAATATTTCATCGCATCGTCCGTGTCCGTCTCATGTCCGGCCCGTTTCCCGTGTCATGTCGTGATATCTTTGATATATAAATGACGCGCGAATGAATAAATTTACTATATTTGCCAAGATTTGAATACAAATGTTAACATTATAGATTTATCATGGAATTTTTGACAAACGACAAACTCGTGATCGTAGGTGCCGGTGGCGCTATCGGATCTAACATGGCTCAGACTGCTCTCATGCTCGGCCTTACTCCAAACATCTGCCTTTATGACATCTATGGTCCAGGCGTAAACGGTGTTGCAGAGGAACTTTATCACTGCGCATTCGAGGGTGCTAACATCACATGGACTACTGATCCGGCTGAGGCTTTCACAGGTGCAAAGTACATCATCTCTTCAGGTGGAGCTCCACGTAAGGAGGGTATGACTCGTGAGGACCTTCTCAAGGGTAACTGCCAGATCGCTGCTGAGTTCGGTGACAACATCAAGAAGTATTGCCCGGATGTAAACCATGTTGTGGTTATCTTCAACCCAGCTGACGTAACAGCTCTTACAGCTCTCATCCGTTCAGGCCTCAAGCCAAGCCAGCTTACTTCACTTGCAGCTCTCGACTCTACACGTCTCCAGTCAGCAATCGCTAAGGAGCTCGGCGTACCACAGTACAAGGTTGAGAACGCACGTACTTACGGTGGACACGGTGAGGCTATGGCAGTATTCGCATCAAAGATCACTGTTGATGGCAAGCCACTCGCAGAGTATAACATTCCTGAGGAGAAGTGGGCAGAGATCAAGCACGCTACTATCCAGGGCGGTTCAAACATCATCAAGCTCCGTGGCCGTTCATCATTCCAGAGCCCATCTTACCAGTCAGTTCTCATGATCCAGGCTGCTATGGGTGGTCCTGAGTTCAACTGGCCTGCAGGATGCTATGTAAACACTGAGAAGTATCAGAACGTTCTCATGGCTATGCCTACAGTAATCGACGCTACTGGCGTTCACTTCGGTGAGGTTACAGGTTCAGAGGAGGAGATCGCTGCTCTCGACGCATCTTACGCACACCTCCAGGTTATGCGTGACGAGATCATCTCTCTCGGCATCATCCCACCAGTATCAGAGTGGAAGACTATCAATCCAAACCTCTAATAGGGCAGTCTTTCCGATCTGATCGGGAATAAAAATCGAAAAAAGTGCAAAATTTTGTAAAAAAGTTTTGCACTTTTATTTTTTGTTCCTATATTTGCAGTCCCAAATGAAAGGGAAACCAATAATCGGGGTGTGGCGCAGTTGGCTAGCGCATCTGGTTTGGGACCAGAGGGTCCTGTGTTCGAGTCACAGTACCCCGACATTTTACCAAAGGAACTCACTGATTTTCAGTGGGTTCTTTTTTTATTCCTCTGCATCCAACAGCTAAACCAATTGATGTTTCGCTTGAGGATTCACTTGAGGTTTCTCCACAAAAACGCCCTTTTGGTGGACAAACAAGAAAATCAACTGAGGTTTCTCCACGAAAATGCCAATTTTGTGGACAAACGGATAAGTCATTTGAAGTTTCTCCACGAAAGCGCCCTTTTGGTGGACAAACGGGTAAGTCAATTGAGGTTTCTCCACGAAAATGCCCATTTTGTGGACAAACTGGTAAATCAACTAAAGTTTCTCCACAAAAACGCCCTTTTGGTGGACAAGTGCGAAATATCCCTGATGTGCGTGAGCGAAGCATATACCCATGCTTCTGCGCAGCGAGCCACATCAGGGATATTTCGCACCTACCAGAAAATCCGTCAGAAAATTTCCACAATAACGTCTGTTAAGTGAACAAACAGGTAAACCAACTGACGTTTCTCCACGAAAACACCTGTTTGGTGGACAAACTGATAAATCAACTAAAGTTTCTCCACAAAAACGCCCCTTTTGTGGACAAACAGGTAAATCATCTGAGCTTTCTCCACGAAAACGCCTGTTTTGTGGACAAACGGGTAAATCCATTGAGCTTTCTCCACGAAAACACTTTCGCAAATTGTATGGGCGAAACCGGAAAGTACCCTTCTGTGGGCTTCTGTTGGGGTGTTTGCTTTTTTCTTTTGCACTTGCCTCCATTTTTGCTATATTTACGCTGAAAATGGACATTCTCCAGATAATAACCAACAATTCGCTATAACCATGAAATTCAAATTCATCCTTGGACTTGCCCTTGCTGCGGCAGCCATCGTTTCCTGCACGGAAAACAAGCAGGTAGGCGTCATCACGGAGCCTACAAGTGCAACTACAAACTTCCCTGGATCGGAGTATCCGAAGATCAATCCTGACCTCAGCGCAATCTTCCGCAACGATATGCCGGATGCACAGGCGGTTTCGGTAAATGTAGGCGGTAAGAACTATGCCATGACAAAGGGTGAGGACGGCATCTGGGAAGTGACCACAGATCCGCTCGTGCCGGGATTCCATTATTATACCATGACCGTTGACGGAAAGCGCGTCTGCGACCCTAACAGCCGTCAGTACTATGGTTCATTCTACTGGTCAAGCGGTATCGAGGTTCCGGAGGCAGGCGTTGACTACTATCTTGAGAAGGACGTTCCTCATGGCTCTATCGAGATCATGAGATATGATTCGAAGCTCACAGGCGCAGTCCGTGAGTGCTACGTATATCTTCCGCCGCAGTATTCTTCAGAGCCTGACCGCCGTTTCCCTGTGCTTTACCTCATGCACGGTGCCGGCGAGAACGAGACAGGATGGGCTACACAGGGCATGATGCGTGACATCATGGACAACCTCATCGCTGCAGGCGAGTGCGAGCCTATGATCATCGTATGCGAGCACGGCGTTGCCAACCTTGTGGGCGCTGCTCCTGCAGGCGGCTTCAACCTCTTCAACTTCGACGCATTCGAGAAGGTGATGGTAGAGGAGTCGGTTCCATTCTTTGACTCATGGCTCCGTACCCTCACAGACCGTGACAACCGCGCGATCTGCGGACTTTCACTCGGTGGATTCCAGTCATATACAATCGGTCTCAACCATCCTGACCTCTTCGGATGGATCGGTGGATTCAGCGGTTCAGGCCGTGGCCCTGGCGACCGTCGCGACGCTGAGATGTATCCGAAGTCACTCAATGACCAGTATCATCTCCTCTATATCAGTATCGGTACTGATGAGCCTGCCGGAATGTATCAGGGTATCTATGACCTCCATGTGGCTCTTGAGAACCTTGGTGTGAACCATGTATACTATGAGTCTCCAGGCACAGGCCACGAGTGGCTCACATGGCGTCGTTCGCTCCATCAGTTCGCTCCGATGCTTTTCAAGAAGTAATCATGATACAGGCAAAAGGAATAGAGAAATCGTTCGGAGCCCTGAAGGTCCTTAAGGGAGTCGATCTCAACGTGTCAAAGGCTGAGGTCGTCTCCATTATGGGAGCATCGGGAGCCGGAAAGTCGACACTTCTGCAGATCCTGGGTTCTCTTTCTACTCCGGATGCGGGTTCCCTTGTCATCGACGGTATCGATGTGCTGAAGCTTGGAAGCAAGGCACTTGCGGAATTCCGCAACAGGAAGTTGGGCTTTGTCTTCCAGTTCCACCATCTTCTTCCCGAGTTCACAGCCCTTGAGAATGTGATGATTCCTGCATTCATTGCAGGACGTTCACGAAAGGATGCCCAGGCTGAGGCGACAGCCCTTCTGACCGACCTTGGCCTCGCAGACCGTCTTGCCCACAAGCCGTCGGAACTCTCTGGCGGTGAGCAGCAGAGGGTGGCGATCGCAAGGGCATTGATCAACCGTCCCGCTGTCCTTTTTGCCGATGAACCGTCCGGTAACCTCGATTCTAAGACAAAGACAGAACTCCACCGTCTTTTCTTTGAGCTGAGGGACCGTTACCAGCAGACAATAGTAATTGTGACTCACGATCCGGAACTCGCCCAGATGTGCGACAGGTCTCTGTTCATGGTGGACGGACAATTCGTTTAACTATGGGTACATTCCGCTTCAAGAGATTCGAGGTCGTAAATGAACGCAGCGCCATGAAGGTCAACACTGACGGTGTCCTTCTTGGCGCTGCCATGACCATATGTCCTTCCGACAGGAGGATGTTGGACATCGGTACGGGCACGGGTACCATCGCCCTGATGGCCGCCCAGCGTTCTGATTCCCCGGATGTCCGCATTCATGCCATCGATATAGATGAGGCCTCTGCAACCGAGGCTTCTGCAAACTTCGTCAATTCCCTATGGGGTAAGAACCTCGAGGCCTTCCACATGTCCCTTGACGAGTACGAACGAACCCTCGACGGGCAGGAATATGACCTTGTCTTTTCCAACCCTCCATATTTCGAGGACTCTCTGAATGCTCCCGAGGAAAGGCGCAACAACGCACGCCATACCTCCACCGGTCTGTCCTACCGTGAAATCCTCGACTTCGCGTCCAGGCGTCTCAGCGCCGAGGGCCGCGTCTGCGTCGTCCTCCCTTCAGAAACCGAGCACCCGCTCTGCCGCTATGCAAGGATGGACGGACTTCATCTTATGCGCATCATCCGCGTAAGGACCGTGCCTTACAAGGCTCCATCCAGGATTATAGCTGAATTTTCCCGCACCCGTGTCGATTCTCCGGCAGAAGAGGAACTTGTAATACAAGAAAAGGGAAAGTATACCGAACGGTATCTTTCCCTAACGAGTGAATTCTATCTATTTGCTTAGATTAAGGTCTTCCAGGGCTGCGCTGCTGCAGCATTCTGATGTGCTGTCTTCTGAATTTCTCTTCAGCGACAAAGATCTTTGCAACCTTTCTTTCAGGAAGTATCTTCTTGTACTTCTCTACCGATTCGCTGCGGATCTGGTTCTGCCTGTTCATTGCTGCGAGATACTTTTCAAGACATTTGCTCACTTCCTTGTCTGACTTGTTCTCGCTGATTGCCTTTTCCAATTCCATGTAGGAAACGACAGTCTCGTAAGTTGCTTTATCCTGTTCCTCATTTACAGTGTTGTAAATCGGCCAGAATTTCTGGGCCTCGTCAGTTGTAAGCCCGATTTCCATAGTCAAGAAGGCAATCTTGCCACTCTGCATTCTTTCCTGCCAGTCTGTCTTGATCGGCTGCTGTGGCTGTGCTGTGGCTGCAATACCTGTCAGGACCATGGTCAGAACTGCGATGATTGATGAAAAAAATATGCGTTTCATGGTTCCTGTTATTATTTATAAAGTTCAATTTCCTCAGCTGTGATACCGGAATATATGAGGTAGTTGATGATGTCCTCATCGCTGATTTCCGCTTCAGCGATCTGGTCGCTGTATTCCATCTCGTATGCAATGGTGGTCATCATGTTGTCTGAGAACAACATGTAGTCTTCCTCCGTCATCTGGTATGCAGGGGTAGTCCTCTCGAGAAGGAATGTACCTGCTGTGACCAGACATGCAAACACGGCGGCCATCGCTGCGTATGGAGCAAATCTGTTCATGAAGCTGACCTTGTGTACCATAGGCTTTGCAGCTTCTGCCTTGAAGGATTCGAAGTATCCTTCAGGAACGGTAAACGGCATCTGCTTTAATTCCGGGCAGTCCCTCAATATGTCTTTCTTCTTTTCCATCACTTGTTTAGACACATTAGTTTATAAAAGGTTTATTCTCTATTCATTAAGTTTCAATCACTTTCTCCAGATCGTCCTTTACCTTGTTGTAGGCATGGTGGTATGAGGCCTTGAGCGCTCCCACTGAGGTTCCGGTGATTTCCGAGATGTCTTCATACTTCATTTCGTCGAAATATCTGAGGTTGAAGACGACCCTCTGCTTTTCCGGAAGTCGCTGTATCGCCTTGTGGAGTTCGCGTTGAAGTTCGTTGCCGTTGAAATGTGCGTCGTCATCGATCATCCTTTCCGCCAGGCCGGCTGTAGTGTCCAGCGAAATCAGTGCCTTGAAGCGTTTCTTTCGCATGTGATTGAGAACCTCGTTGGTAGCGATTCGGTACAGCCATGTGTAAAGCTTCGAGTCACCTCTGAAAGACGGCATTGCGGTCCATATCTTGATCAGTATGTCCTGCAGGAGATCGTTGGTGTCCTCATGGCTGCAAAGAAATCGGCGCACGTGCCAATAGAGTCTTTCAGAGTAGGCATTAACAATGCCGTTGAAAGCCTCCTCCTGCCTTCCTGCGGAGTATAGTGTTATGATTTCATTGTCAGTCACGTTCTTTAAGACACCTTTAAATGGGGATGGATTAAACAAAAATAGGGAAAATTTTTCTATTTTATTATCTTTGCACCGATTATATATAGACGATGAAACATACAAGAAACTTTTGCATCATTGCGCATATCGTCCACGGTAAGAGTACCTTGGCGGACAGAATGCTTGAAATAACAAATACCCTGACCGAGAGAGATATGGAGAATCAGGTCCTTGACTCGATGGATCTTGAGAAGGAGAAGGGTATTACGATCAAGAGCCACGCGATCCAGATGGATTTCGTGCATAAGGGAGAGAAGTATACGCTCAACCTCATCGATACTCCGGGCCACGTTGACTTTTCATATGAGGTGTCACGTGCCATCGCTTCATGCGAGGGAGCCCTTCTTGTCGTGGATGCCACACAGGGTATCCAGGCCCAGACCATCTCAAACCTCTATCTTGCCATCGAGCATGACCTTGAAATCATTCCTGTGCTGAACAAGATCGACGTCGAGTCTGCCATGGTTGACGTGGTGACTGACCAGGTGGTGGACCTTCTCGGATGCAAGCCTGAGGATATCCTCCTTGCTTCAGGAAAGACCGGACAGGGTGTGAAGGAGGTCCTCGATGCGATCGTGGAAAGGATACCGGCTCCGTCAGGAGATCCGGACGCTCCGCTCCAGGCCCTTATCTTCGACTCTGTGTTCAACTCTTTCCGAGGCATCATCGCATACTTCAAGGTCATCAACGGTTCGATCAAGCCGGGTGACAAGGTGAAGTTCGTAAGCACAGGAAAGGAATATGCTGCAGACGAGATCGGAGTCCTCAAGATGAAGATGCATCCGCGAAACGAGATTCCGTGCGGAAGCGTAGGATATATCATTTCTGGTATCAAGACGGCTTCCGAGGTGAAGGTGGGTGATACCATTACACATGTTTCAAATCCATGCACCGAGGCCATTGCGGGATTTGAGGAGGTGAAGCCTATGGTCTTTGCCGGCCTTTATCCTGTGGAGACCGACCAGTATGAGGAGTTGAGGGCATCTCTCGAGAAGTTCCAGCTCAATGATGCATCGCTCGTGTTTGAGCCAGAGTCATCGCTCGCGCTCGGATTCGGTTTCAGATGCGGATTCCTTGGGCTTCTCCACCTTGAGATCGTACAGGAGCGTCTTTTCCGTGAGTTCAATATGGACGTGATCACTACGGTTCCGAACGTATCTTATAAGGTATATACTACACAGGGCGAATGTCTCGATGTCCACAACCCTTCAGGACTTCCTGCAGCAACCCTCATTGACAGGATCGAGGAGCCGTACATCAGGGCTCAGGTCATTTCCAGATCGGATTATTACGGCCCTATCATGAAGCTCTGTCTCGACAAGAGAGGTGTGCTCATCAACCAGCATTACCTTACGGCTGACCGTCTCGAGCTTACATACGAGATGCCGCTTTCCGAGATCGTCTTCGACTTCTATGACAAGCTCAAGTCTATTTCAAAGGGATATGCTTCGTTCGACTACCATGTGGTGGGATTCAAGGAGGCAAAGCTCGTGAAGCTCGACATTCTCCTCAACGGAGATCCTGCAGATGCCCTGTCATCCCTTATCCATGCGGACCATGCATATGACTTCGGACGCAAGATGTGCGAGAAGCTGAAGGAACTTATCCCTAGGCAGCAGTTCGATATTGCAATCCAGGCTGCGGTAGGTGCGAAGATCATCGCGCGTGAGACCGTAAAGGCCGTGAGAAAGGACGTTACCGCGAAGTGTTACGGCGGTGACATCTCGCGTAAGAGAAAGCTTCTTGAGAAGCAGAAGCAGGGTAAGAAGAGGATGCGCCAGATCGGTACGGTAGAAGTTCCTCAGAGCGCCTTCATGGCTGTGTTGAAGCTCGACTAAAGAACATACATCATAAAAGTAAAAAAAGGGATACCATCACGGCATCCCTTTTTTTATACTTTCTGCTTCCTGATGGAATTGCACACATTTTATAGAAAACTCAGGAGTGCAGAAAGAGACGAATAAGATTCTTAACCGGGTGCAAATATCGTCCTATTCGAGTGTTTCTGTGTTGTTGTCTCCGTTGTTTTATGTGTTGTTTTACACCAAAATCAGTTGTTATTCTTCGTTTATGTCTAAAAGCGTGTTGAATTTGTCTCGTATTTCGTTTGCGTAGTCGTTATATCCGTAAAAATCGGTGAGGTCTGCAATGTACGAGATGCAGTTAAAGCAACTCTCGAATTCCTTTTGAGCGACGTCGTAATAGTTGAGGAAGAATTCTGTCGAAACGAAGATCTCGTCCATGAATCTCTTCGCGAGTTCAAGGGCCTTTTCGTTCTCGCCTGCGGTAAAGTATGTCTCGATCATGTCGATGACCATGTACTCGTTCGAGAATCCGAGGTATGTCATGTCGAGAGGGAAGTTCTCCTCCGGAACGCAGGCCTGGCACATGTCAAGAAGTTCGATGGCTCTCTCGTTGTCGCCGATCTTCAGCATCTCCTTTGCAGCGTTGACAAAGAGGTTCCTCTGTGAGAGTACTCCGCAGAACGTGTAGTAGTGCTGGTAGTCGACGAAGTAGTCGGTCCTCTTGAGAGCGTCCCATGTATAGACGTTCTTCATCTTGTTGTAAAGGTCCTCTGCGTCAGCAAAGCCGATCTCCGTGCTCTTTGTCTTGTTCTTGACAGGAACGAACCTGTATGAGTATCCGTCATACATGAGGTAGTCCTTGATTCCGATGTTGATGTCGCCTCCCATGCTGAGGAGGTTGATCGGACGGTCCCACTGGTAGTTTGACAGAAGGTCGAGCATGAAGAGCTCCGGCTTGGTGAGGTAGTCCTTGTCCTGTGGGATGCTGATAGTGATCTCGTCAGGGATAATGTCAGCGTATTTTGCATCAAGGATTCCATACTTGATCACGTTTTCCTTGTTTACAGGTATTGAGAACCTTCTTGAAAGGATGTAGTCCACCATCTTTCCGCTGGTAAGAGGAATCTTTGCATCCGGATGTCTGAATATCATCATGACGTCGGCAAGCGGAATCACGGTGTCGCGCGTGTCATATATATATATGAATTCGTTTGTACCGTAGAGATACTGGCTGTGGTCAATCGAAAGGTCGAGAGGCTTCGATTCATTCATGGTCCACTTCATCTGGTCGATGTGCCAGTCTGTTCCGAGAAGGGAAGTGTTGGCTATGCGGACGTCTGTCCTTACGTTTTCAACCTCCTGTGCGTACCAGAGCGGGAAGGTGTCGTTGTCTCCATGTGTGACCAGGATGCCGTTCTCTCCTACGGAGTTGAGGTAATTCCTTGCCATTTCCACGGCCGTGTACCTGTTGCTTCTGTCGTGGTCGTCCCAGTTCTCCGCAGCCATGAGTACAGGCACGCCGAGGGTGAGGGCAGTCACTGCAGCCGCTGCCGCAGTCTCCATTCTTCTGCTCTCCTTGAGCGATTTCACGACCCATGTATAGATGGCGGCAACGCCGAGGCCGATCCATATGCAGAACGAGTAGAACGAACCTGCATATGCATAGTCGCGCTCACGGGCCTGGAAAGGAGGCTGGTTGAGGTAGATCACGATTGCTATACCTGTCATGAAGAACATGAGGAAGGTGAGCCAGCATCCTCTCTTGTCCCTGCTGAACTGGAAGAATATTCCAAGGAATCCAAGAAGGAGAGGGAGCATGTAGTAATGGTTCTTTCCCTTGTTGTTCTTGAGGTAATCCGGCGCTCCAGACTGGTCTCCGAGGCGGAATTCGTCTATGATAGGAATGCCGCTTTCCCAGTTTCCGATGATAGGGTCGCCAGGAGATGCGCTGTGGATGTCGTTCTGACGTCCTGCGAAGTTCCACATGAAGTATCTCCAGTACATCCAGTTCATCTGGTAGTCGAGGAAGAAACTGAGGTTCTGGAAGAATGTCGGCTTTCTGTGCTGTGCGCCAGGAACCGACTGGCCTCCCTTACCTATATATGACTGGTAGAAAGCGATGTGTCGTGGGTCGGTGCCGCTCCACATTCTTGGGAAGAGCATCTTGCCGGCAGACTCATAAACGATCTTGCCAGGGCCTTCCGCCTTGATGTACTTGTCTCCCATAGGAGCCCAGTACTCTGTCTTCTCGATTTCGTAAGGTGCGTCGAAGTACTCTCCATAGATGAGCGGGTTGCTTCCGTACTGCTCGCGGCCGAGGTAGCGGACGAGTGTGAACGGATTGTCAGGCTGATACTCGTTTGTAGGTGTCTTGGCGGCCGAACGGATGATCACGATGGAGAAAAGTGAGAATCCGATGACGATGACGGTGAAGCAGAGGAGCACTGTGTTGGCGAATACCTGCTGCTTCTTCATGGTCCTGAAGAGCCCCCAGAAGCAGAGTCCGAGGAGAAGTACCATGAAGAAGATGGCTCCGCTGTTGAAGCCGAGTCCCAGCGTGTTTACGAAGAAGAGGTCGAAATATGCGGCGAACTTCGGAAGGTATGGGATGATGCCGAAGAGGATGACCGCAAGGATCACCACTGAAACCGCAAATATCTTGATGTATTCCTTGAGGCTGTAATGGCCGCCTTCACGCTTCTTGTAATAGAACATGAACACGAGGGCTGGAATCGCCAGGAGGTTCAGAAGGTGGATTCCGATGGACAGACCCATGATGAACGATATGAGCACGATCCACCTGTTTGCATAAGGGGTGTCGGCCTGCTCGTACCATTTGGTCATCGCCCAGAACACGAGGGCTGTCACGAGCGAAGACATTGCATATACCTCACCTTCGACCGCCGAGAACCAGAATGTGTCGCTGAATGTGTATGCAAGGGCTCCCACCGCACCTGAGCCGAAGATCGCGATCGCCTTGGCGATGGAATATGTTCCGTCTTCGGATGGCTTGACTACACGCTTCGCAAGGAAGACGATGGTCAGGTAGAGGAAGAATATCGTGAGGGCCGAGCATATTGCGCTCATTGCGTTTACGGCGACAGCTGCATGCATGTTGTCCGTAAACATCGTGAAGAATCTTGCGAACAGCTGGAATACCGGGTTTCCAGGAGGGTGTCCTACTTCAAGCTTATATGAGGAAGCGATGAACTCGCCGCAGTCCCAGAAGGATGCGGTAGGCTCGATTGTGAGAAGGTAGGTGACAGCGGAAATCGCAAATACCAACACTGCCGTCAACCTGTTCCAGAATGTGAATTTCTTATTGTTCATGTATATATTATATGTTTCCTAAACCGACAAATATACAACTATTATCGCTATATTTGCAAAAAGAATTTTTATCAGATGGCAGAGAACGACTGGAAGAAACGACTGGGTGTGGTCTTTTCCACCAATCCCGATTTCAATTACGAGGAAGCCGTTGAGGAAGAGCCTGAAACGCTCGAACCTTCGAAGCAGAATCTCATTGTTTCCATAGACCGCAAGGGCAGGGGTGGTAAGCAGGTGACTCTCGTCACTGGCTTCGTCGGCACGTCCGATGATCTCGCCGAGCTCGGCAGGACCTTGAAGGTCAAGTGCGGAGTCGGTGGCAGTGCCAAGGATGGGGAAATCACCATCCAGGGCGATTTCAGAGACAGGGTAGTGGCCCTTCTCAAGGATATGGGATACAAGGCAAAAAGAGGAAACTGACATGCTGTTCGATCTGCTGGCGTTATTCGCTTTTCTTGTGGTGCTTCTTCTTCTGAGGCGACTGCTTAACATATTCCCGTCCCTTCTTGCCTGCCTTATCAGGGGCAAGGAGAGCCTTAATCTGGAAGCAAGTGTGAAATTGAGCCGCGACAGGGACGCGCTTGCTCTTGCAATGATTGTTCCATTCTGCCTGGTAGCTTTCCGATACAGACTCTATGCTCCAGGATTCCTCGACGGATTTTCGGAAAACTCGCTGATAGGAATATATTTCGCGGTCTTTTTTGCGTATGTGCTCCTCCGCTCTCTCATGAAGTGGCTCATGCGTCCACGCAGGATGCAGCAGAAAGTATATGCGGCGGCCTCAAAGGCCTCTTCGAGTTTCTTTATCATCGGTACGCTTCTCCTTCTGGCCACAGGTGGCCTTCTGGACCTTTTTAACGTGCCTGAAACCGATGTCAGAAGCGCAATGCTTTGGGTATCAGCGTTCATTTATGCTGTCTTTCTTTTGAGGAAAACACAAATTTTTTCGACATCTTGCTCTGTTTTCGTTGCTTTTTTGTACCTTTGCGCCCTCGAAATGATACCCACCGGAATTTTAGTGGTTTCGGCTATTATTTTTTAGACAGGAATGAGCGTAAAGAAGATATTGATTTCACAGCAGCAGCCGAAGACGGCTTCGCCTTATACAACCATAGCAGAGAAGTTTGGAGCAGAGTTGGACTTCAGACAGTTCTTCAAGATGGAACCATTGACTTCCAGGGAGTTCCGTTCACAGAGGATAAACATACTTGACCATACCGCCATTGTATTTTCAGCACGTACCACAATCGATGCATTCTTCCAGTTGTGCGAGGAACTTCGTGTAAAGGTGCCTGAGACAATGAAGTATTTCTGTACCACTGAGGCTGTGGCAAACTATCTTCAGAAGCATATCGTCTACAGAAAGAGGAAGATCTTCTTCGGAGACGGTACACCTCAGTCCATCATCGGTCTTATCGGCACAAAGCATAAGGGAGAGAACTTCCTTATCGCGACAGCCGAGTCTTCAAGCAAGGATGCAGTCACAAAGATCTTCGAGACACAGAAGTTCGCTTTCGAGACAGCTGTGTTCGTAAAGCCTGTTGCCCAGGACGTGAAGGATCTTGACCTGCACTCATACGATCTCCTTGTGTTCTTCAATCCTGCAGACGTGAAGTCTCTCTATGAGAACTATCCTGATTTCCAGCAGGGTGACATCAAGTTTGTGTCATACGGAAAGTCCATCGTAAATGCGATGGAGGAGGCCGGTCTTTCAATCGAGATTTCGGCACCTACTCCTGAGGTTCCATCCGTTGCCAAGGCACTCGAACTTTACCTTTCCAGAAACTAACCGTGGAAGGAGAGATCCGTAATACTCTTCCTAAGAAAGAAAGATTGTGCGGCAAGACGGCCATTTCGGAGCTTCTTGCCAAAGGAAAGCACGGCAATGTGCCGGGCATGAGATATCTGTGCCTGCGCAGGAAGGATGCGGAACTCAACCGCATCATGGTTTCGGTTCCCAAGAAGTCGTTCAAGAGGGCAGTGAAGCGCAATCTCCTGAAGCGCCGTATCCGCGAAAGCTGGAGAAAGCAGAAGCACATGCTTTCGATCGAAGGAAACATCGACATCCTCTTCATGTATGCCGTGAAGGAAATACTCTCCTATGAGGAAATCTATGCGGCAGTCGGCCAGATCATAGAAAATCTTAATGCGAAATATGGAGCAGCGGTCGAATAAGACACTTCGTGTCATAAGGAAGATCGCAATCGCGCCGTTTGTGTTCCTGATACGTTTCTATCAGGTCTGCCTTTCTCCTCTGAAGGGTGGCCCGTCATGCCGTTTCACCCCGACATGTTCCCAGTATGCCCTCGAGGCATTCAGAAAGCATGGCCCGTTCAAGGGTCTGTATCTGTCTGTACGACGCATCCTCCGTTGCCACCCATGGGGCGGCCACGGCTATGATCCTGTACCGTAATAGGATTGTTTAGCGGGCGAGGCGGACGAAGACGCTGAGCGGGAGGTTCTTGCCGTATGAATCACGAAGTACAAGCTCTCCGAAATCGAGCGACTTGTAGGCGTTCTTGAGACAGAAGGCCTGCTTTACGATGGTCTCTCCAAGAACAGCTGAATATCCGTTCGAATAGAGGTTCAGGACCATGAAGCTGTCCTGAGGAGCGAGGATCGCTGCAACGCACTGGAGCATCTCGTTGAGACACTCGTCAAGCTTCCACTTCTCACCGTCAGGTCCATGTCCGTATGCCGGCGGGTCAAGGATGATTCCCTGATATGTGTTGCCTCTCTTTGCCTCCCTGCGCGCGAACTTGAGTGCATCCTCCACGATCCATCTGATGTTGTCGAGACGGCTTGCCTCCATATTGCCGCGGGCCCATGTAACTACCTGACGTACAGAGTCAAGGTGGGTCACGTCAGCACCGGCAGCCTTTGCTGCGAGAGTTGCGGCTCCTGTATATGCGAAGAGATTCAGCACACGTGGCTTAGGCTTTCCTTCAGCCTCCGCCTTCTCCACAAGCGCCTTGGTCTGTCTGTAGATGTATTCCCAGTTGGATGACTGCTCGGGGAAGACGCCCACATGCTTGAACGATGTGAGTCCGAGTCTGAGCGAGAAGTTCAGGCCCTCCTGTGCGCCGTTGTATCTGATGTACCACTGGTCGTCCATCTTCTTCCTGCGCTCCCATGTACCGCTGTCCTCCTTGCCGGCCTTGCCGAAACCTGCTCCTGTCTTGAAGCGGGTATGGATCATCCTGTTCCATTCGCCGTCTGACAAAGACTTGTCCCACAATGCCTTAGGCTCGGGACGAGCCATGATGAAGGGACCGAATCTTTCGAGTTTTTCGAAGTTGCCGGAGTCAATGAGTTCGTAGTCTTTCCAGAATGCGCCTGGGCTTTCAATGGTCATCATAATCTTAAAATTTGCGCAAAGATACTTATTTTATTGTATTTCGCCGAAAATTGCTAAATTTGTTCGGATTTAGGAAAGAAATATCAACAAAACTTAATATACAATTATGCAACAGTTTATTGACACTTACGATTTCGCCGGCAAGAAGGCTATTGTCAGAGTTGACTTCAACGTTCCACTCAACGAGAAGATGGAAATCACTGACGACACACGTATCCGTGCAGCAATCCCTACTCTTAAGAAGGTTCTTGAGAAGGGTGGTGCTCTCATCATCATGTCGCACCTCGGTCGTCCGAAGGGTGTTACAGAGAAGTTCTCTCTCAAGCACATCCTCGGCCGCGTTCAGGAGCATCTCGGAGCACCTGTAAAGTTCGCTGATGACTGCCAGGCTGCTGACGAGCAGGTTGCAGCTCTCAAGATGGGTGAAGTTCTCGTACTCGAGAACCTCCGTTTCTACGCTGAGGAAGAGGGCAAGCCAAGAGGCGAGTTCGCTACAGACGAGGAGAAGAAGGCTGCCAAGGCTGTCGTTAAGGAGAACCAGAAGGCATTCGTGAAG
>JAZRLI010000033.1:0-17783 GCA_045646785.1 Candidatus Cryptobacteroides sp.
GCTTGCTTCGGTGCAGCATTCCTTTCACTCCACCCAACAAAGTACGGTGAGGAGCTCGTTAAGAGAATGGAGAAGGTTGGTGCTAAGGCATACCTCGTGAACACAGGATGGAACGGTACAGGTAAGCGTATCTCTATCAAGGATACAAGAGGAATCATCGACGCTATCCTCGACGGTTCTATCGACAGCGCTCCTACCAAGACTATCCCTTACTTCAACTTCACAGTTCCTACAGAGCTCCCTGGCGTTGACCCAGCTATCCTCGACCCACGTGACACTTACGAGTGCGCATGCCAGTGGGAGGAGAAGGCTAAGGATCTCGCAGCTCGTTTCATCAAGAACTTCGCTAAGTTCACTGGAAACGACCTCGGTAAGTCTCTCGTAGCAGCTGGTCCAGCTCTCTAATCTGACACTTACAGATTGACATAACAATGCAGGCCCCCGGAGTATCCGAGGGCCTGTTTATTTTATATCCCTATCAATCAACAACTTACAAAAAGTGCGTGCCCCCATTGGGGAGCACGCACTTTCTATAAGACATTGATAATGAACGACTAGCGTTCTACGAGATATTTGAGCCAGAACTCGCGGTTGGCATCATTGAAGTGAGTACCCTGGTAGCCGCGGTATCCATGCATTCCGTCAGGATAGATCATGAAGTCGAACTTCTTGCCTTCCTTATGAAGGGCGTCGAGAAGCTGAAGGGTATTCTGATGATGGACGTTGTCGTCACCTGTACCATGGGTCAGCTTAAGCATTACAGGCTCTACACCCGCAGCTCCCGTATACTCTGTAGGGTATCCGTCGACATAGTTCAGGACCTTCGATACTTCATAGCCTTCCGGATTGGCCTGAGGAGTATCCATGTAACGTTCTGTATAGTGTGAGTCGTAAAGAGCCCAGTCATATACACCGCCGCCTGCGATTCCGTAATGGAACTTGTCAGGAGCCTGCATGAGGAGCATGGAGGTCATCGTTCCGCCAAACGAGAAGCCTTCCACTCCGATCTTGTCTGCCTTGACATAAGGAAGGGACTGGAGCCATTCTGCCCATGCGCAGAAGTCCTTTACTTCCCAGACTGTAAGCTGACGGTAGATCAAGTCAAGACCTTCACGGCCGTTGTGTCCTGCAGCACGAGGATCGACGGTAATCTGGATGATTCCGTTCTCTGAATACCACTGGTTCGAAGCATTCGGAGTCACCCAGCGGTCACGCACCTGTGGTGTGTTCGGGCCACCATATATATCTACATGTACAGGATACTTCTTTGTCGGATCGAAGTCCTTTGGATATACGATCATTCCAGGAAGCGCGAATCCGTCTGCCGTAGTGATCGAAACAAGTTCTCCAAGGGCATATTCTGCAGGATCATACTCAGGTCCCTGCATATCTGCAATGACTTCTGTCTGATATGGCTTCTTCTGGGCTGTCTGACAAAGCACGACCTTGTTTGGTGTCCTTACATTAGACAAGGATGCAACGAAATACTTTCCGTCAGGAGAGATGGATACACTTGTTGCATTGTACGCAGGATCAGTGAGAGCCGTGATGGTTCCTTTCCTGTCTACCTTATATAATGCCTGCTTTGCTACGGCATCACGTTTTGCAGTGAAATATACGTCTCCCTTCTTCTCATCGACACGCACAAGGGTTACATCCCAGTTAGGACCGTCAGTAAGACGACGGAAGGTCTTGCCATCGTAAGAAAGGAAGTAGATCTGCTGTCAGCCTGTCTCAAACTCACGGGCCATGTAGAGGCCGTTGTCTGTAAAGATCACACCTTCAAACCAGTTGAGCCATGTCTTGTATGTCTCGTTATATACATGACGCTTGCTTCCGTCTGTCACATTGACCGCATAGAGGTCGATGGTGTTCTGAAGTCGTGGCATGCGGGCAATGAAGAATTCCTGGCTGTCAGGGCCCCAGAACGGAATGCCGAAGTACTGGTCGAGGGTCGGGTCAAAGTCTGCCCAGACAATCTCTGACGTACCGACAGTAACATCAACGATTCCGATGCGAACCTGAGGGTTGGTCTGGCCACATTTCGGATAACGGGTCTCACTGAGAGCTCCACCGATTCCAAGGTCTGTCACACGTGGACTCTGAGACTGTGAAGCAGCCGCAGATGGATTGGCGAAGGCCGAATAAATCGGAAACATTGGCACCTCTGTATTGTCGAAGCGGTAGAATCCGATCTTCTTGCTGTCAGGAGACCACCAGAATGCCTTGTAGCGTGATGAACGACCGAGGATTTCCTCGTAGTACACCCATGATGCATAACCATTGAGAATCACGTCAGTACCGTCAAAAGTGAGGCGTGTCTCGTCACCTGATGCGATATCGACTACATACAGGTCGTTGTCGCGGGTGAAGGCGATCTTGGTAGAGTCAGGAGAATACGTCATGTTCACTGCTCCTTCAGGCTTCACAGGGAAGTCCGAGAACTTTGCCGGGCTTTTCACGTCCTCCCTTCTCTTTCCGTTCTTCGCATTGACAGCAAATCCGTCTTCATCGGCGAATGTTCCGTCGTATGTGAACAACACCTCCGAATCCCCTACCCACTTCCATGATGACGGGATACGGTTGAATTCCTGCGCTCCTGCCAGCATCACCGCCAGCATCGTCGCAACCGCTGTTACAATCAGTTTCTTCATATATGTCTTCTTTTATTCTTTCATTACATTATGATCAGTCCGCAAAGACTTCATCCTTGAAGTTGACCAGATAGACCTTTTCTGTGGCACGGGTGATTGCCGTATAAAGCCATTTAAGGTCATCCAGAGTCAGTTCTTCCTGCCAGAAAGGATTATCAATGAAGACACATCTCCACTGACCACCCTGCGACTTGTGACAGGTAACCGCATTGGCATACTTCAACTGAAGGGCATTGTAGTACTTATCCTCTCGGACAGCCTCATAACGCTTCTTCTTTGTCGTCAGATGGGCATAATCCTCATTGACGCCCTGATACAGCATATTCGACTGTTCATATGTCAGAGACGCACTTTCAGACTCCAGGGTATCCAGTATCACCTTGGCCACAATTTCCTGATCGTCATAATCAGGGAAGGAAATGCGCGCCTCGGCGAAATGGAGGCCGTATCTTTCCTCAAACTTGGATATCTTCTGCAGTTTTGCAATATCACCGTTTGCTATGTAATCCATGCCCTCGATACCCTCAAGGAACTGATAACAGTTCTTTACGATCATGAGCTTGTCATCGCGCACAAGCCTCTCCTCCTTGAACTGCACTGTCGAACGGATACCGAGATTGTACTTGATCGCCCTCTTGTTGGAACGGCATAGAATGACAGTCTCATCCTCGCCATATGTCGCATAGGCATCTGATATCTTCTCTATCAGTTCGCCGCCCGTTATCCTCTCAACGTCGTCAAACGGCGCGACCTCAAGTCCAAGGTCGCACAGATCCATAAGGCCAGGCCCATAATCCAGTTCAGTCTGGAGCTGACGTATGTTGGTGGCATTGTAAAGGATTCCTGATTCACTCTGCTGACGTACGACCGTCGAGAGTTCGGCGAATACAATGCCTCCCATCATCACCATATAATCCTTGGAAAGGGCTGGAGAAGCATCCAGACCGATAGGCGGAAGCTGTGCTGAATCGCCGATAAGGATGACCTTGCACTCGACTCCCGAACGCACGAAGGTAATCAGGTCATCAAGGAGATTTCCTGTACCGAAGGCAGATGTAGACTGCTGCTGACCGGCATCTATGCCGATGAGCGAAACCTCGTCCACGACAAACAATGTACACTTGTCCTTGTTTGGGGCAAGAGTAAACTGTCCGAAGCCGTCGCCACCGACCGACTTCTGTCTGTATATATGTTTATGGATTGTAGATGCTGGACGGCCGGAATATGAAGACAAGACCTTGGCTGCACGTCCGGTAGGAGCCAGAAGCACGCACTTGGTCTCGAACTGCCTCATCACTTCAATGACCGCAGATACTGCCGTCGTCTTTCCTGTACCGGCATATCCGTTTACCACGAGAATGTCGTCGTCATCCGAACTGACAAAATCCGCAACCTTTCTCAACAAGGCATCCTGGCATGAGGTAGGCTCATGCTTCAGGCTGTTCACAAAGCCGGAATATAGGAAATCCGCCCTTCCCATGACTATCTGTTACGCTTAAAGAGCAGGGAGAGAACCACAAGGACCGGGAATATCTCGACACGGCCGAGGAACATGTCGATTGAATAGATGAACTTAGCCATCGCAGGCTGGAAAGCATAACTGTCCATTGCACCGACTTCTGCAAGACCTGGTCCCACACTGCCGACGGATGCAATGACTCCGGATACGGCCTCAGGTATCTCCGAACCGCAGAGAAGCACTCCTATTATGGAGAGGAAGATGACGATGAAGTACACCACGATGTACAGCATGACAGAATGTACGGTGCTGTCAGGCAGAATATGTCCTCCGAGACGTACCTGCGAAATCGCGGTCGGATGGAGACGTCTTTGGACCTCATTTGCCATTGCCTTAAAGGATATGATGACTCTGTCGACCTTGAGACCACCAGTAGTGGAACCTGAACATCCGCACTGGAATGATGCGAATATGAGTACCATGCCTGCAATCCATGGCCATACCGAGTTGTCGCATATCGCAAAGCCGGTAGTTGTCATGTAGCTCACGACCGTGAATGTCGAATCCATGGCTGCCCTGCCCCATGATTCATATCCGCCTTCAGACATGAGTGCGAACATGATGGCGAGAGACATCACCGCAATGGATCCGAAATAATATTTCACGACAGTATTGTTGAGCGGCTTCATCGAACGGGTGATGAAGACAGCATAGATAAGTCCGAAATGGAGGGCGGAAATCGCCATGAAGAAAATCACCAATACATTGATGAGGTCTGACTGGAAATATCCGATGGAAAGGTTTCTTGAGCTGAATCCTCCTGTTGCAGCAAGGCTGAATGCGTGGTTGAGTGCATCGAACGACGACATGCCTGCAGCCCAAAGCGAGAAGAAGAATACAAGCGTCAGAAGCACATAAACCTTGGTAATCACGGCGATGGTCTTGCTGGACTTGTAACGGTATCCTTCCTTCGAAAGCGAAGAAAGCTCCATGTTCGTGAGTTTCAGACGATATGGGCTGGCGTCAGGCATGACAAGAAGCAGGAAGACCACTACTCCCAATCCACCGATGTAATGGGTTGAAGAACGCCAGAAGATAAGGCTCTTCGGCAAGGCTTCAACGTCAGTAAGGATTGTAGATCCTGTGGTCGTATAACCTGAAACGCTCTCGAACCATGCGTTGATAAGCGTAAATTCGCCACCCCAGAGCACATACGGCAGCATACCGAAAATGAATGACAGGAGCCATGAAAGCACGATGGTGAGGAAACCGTCGTTCAAGGAAAGGACCTGAGCCTTCTTCACGAATATGAACGGGAATCCTCCGGCAATCAGCGTAATGATGAAGCTGATCGTCAGAGCACCGAATGCAGAATCACGTCCGTTGCAGAGCGAAACCACAATGGACAGGAGCATGAAAAGGGCACTCACCAGAAGCGCCTTTCCGACATTTACGGATATGGCCTTTACATTCATCCGGAGTACTATTCGTTATTGTTGGACATATATTTCTCCCTTTCCTCTCTGAGGGCCTTCACACGGCGCTTGAGGTCAAGGTTCTCTTCAATCAGTTCCGACACACCGGAATTGATATCTGCCAGCTGGTCGTCACCGTCGAACTCATATGTATGCCTCTTGTTCGACAGTCTGTAATTGTTCAGTCCTGCTGCAATCTTGTATATTGGGTTGACGTAGAATGCCATGATGAAGTAGAACAGGAGGACGATCAGAGCAAGTCCGGCACCGACAGAAACCACGCCTGGGATGATGCTTCGGTAGAATCCTTCATCGAAGTTCTCCGAATTGTGACGGAGTTCCGAATGGATCATGTCGTTCAGGACACCCATGTCATGACGGAACTTGTTGTATGTCGGCTGAAGGGTTCCGAAGAACCATTCTCCTGTATTCACGCTGTCTGCAAGGAACACTTCGTCGAACTGGCGGGAAGTGTTCATGAACGTATTGAATGATGTCGTAACTGTATCCACCAACGGAAGTGCAGCACCGGAAGTGAACGAATTCTTGAGGGAATCCGCCTGGAGCTTGAAGTCATCCAGATTAAAGTCCGGCATGATGGATATGTCATTCTGGACCACAACCGCCAGCATCTGGTGGTTGTACTCTTCGGTAATGTCGGCAAGCCTGTTAGAGAGGTTTATGCTCTTGATGTTGGCTGTGATCAGTTCAGACACATAGTCACTCATTCTTCGGTATTCAATGATTGAGATGACACCTGAAAGAATCAGAATAGCTGCCACTGAGCCGAGACTGAGGAAAAGTTTCCTCCTCATGGAAGGCTTGACTTCCCTTTTCTTTCTTAAAAACTTAGGTAACATATCCTTATGTCTTTTTTACTGTCAATTATAAAGTAAACATCTGTGACGGATACTGGCGAGGGAGACACCTTAATGCAACCGTACCTTTCTGAACTCCGATTTCCTTCAAGGCCTCGGCCGAGCATCTGTATGCAAGGTCGTGGGTGTTATTGTTCTCGCTCAGATGGCAGAGGAACAGGTTCTTCAGTCCCGGATGCCAGAATCTTCTGATGGCGCTTGCACATTCGTCATTGCTGAGATGGCCGCAGCCCTGCACTATCCTCATCTTCAGTTCATAAGTGTATGGCCCGCTCATCAGCATGTCCATGTCGTAATTTGACTCGACCACCACCGTATCGGCCTGACGTGCAAACTCGACAGCCTCATCGGTCATCCTGCCTATATCGGTCATTATCACGAACTTGTGTCCTTCCACCTCGATTGCATAACCGACTGTCTGAGTAGCATCGTGGGGAACTACAAAATATCTAACCTTCATGCCTGCAATCTCGTTCCGCTCACCTTCTGTCATGACACGACGGCATGGTCCTATGGTCGGAGCCGTGAATGTATGTCTCGCCAGCGCACCGTGGATGGTCTCAGTGGTATATACCGGCTTCGACAGACGCTTGCAGAATGAGCCGAGATGGCGGATATGGTCGAGATGGTCGTGCGTAACGAGCACTCCCATGACCGCATCCATGGTAAGGTCATACTCCTGAAGGACCTTCTTCAGGCGCCTCAGGCTGACACCGGCGTCAATGATTATTCCTCCGGACTCGGTGCCGAGATAATAGCAGTTGCCGCAGCTTCCGCTGGAAAGGCTCATGAACTTCACCATCAGCACACGCCCTCCATCCTGTATTCATCACGTCCGAGTAGGTCCGCAATCAGCTGCGAAAGGTCAGAACCCGGCTGATAGTAGACGGCCGGAAGGCCAGCAGCCTCCGCTCCATCCACATTCTTCTGTGAATCGTCTATGAATATCATGTTCTCCGAAGGCAGTCCGATCTGCTCGACAACAGACCTGTAGAACGCCTCTGAAGGCTTGAGGGCCCTCATTTCATATGAAAGGAAGCACTTCCTGAACACCTTTTCAAGCGGAGCCCCCACCTCTTCGAAAAGTCTTCTCGAACGAGGCATGCAGATTGCGTTGTTGTTGCTCAGAAGGTAAAGGTCATAAGACTCAGCCAACCTGTTGAGCAGTTCAGCCTTGTATGGGCTGATGCCTGCCAGAATATGCCACATGGCCTTGTCCACAAAGTCAGCAGCAGACCCCGGTCTTGACCCGGCAAGGATCTGAGCCCTGAAGTCCTCGGCTGAAATGATTCCTTCCTCAAGGTCTCCCCAGATGCCCTTCTGGTGGCACGGATCGATCAGCTCGTCAATAGCTTCGAAACCGAGCATGGACTTGAATGCAGCCTTGCAGTCCTCGATGTCGAGGTCCACAAGGACACCACCCATGTCAAATATTATCGCTTTAATTTGTTTCATCCTCACAATATTTCTTGATCACGCCATATGCATCCTGCACTCCGAACTCACCGGCACGGGACAGGTCGATGCATCCCTTCTCCTTATCCTTCAGATATATCAGCACAAGTCCTCTGTTGAAGTATGCATCACCCATGTAAGGGTAAAGTTCTATGGCTTTGGTATAGTTTTCAATCGAATTGATATGTTCCGACGACAGGCAGTAGAGGTTTCCGAGATTGTAGTAGACATACGGAAGATTATCCACGATTTCGGCTGCCGCCTTCATGTCGTTGATGGCATCGGTATAGTCGTAATTCCTGATGATCTGGTCACGTACCCTGGCCCTTGTAGTACCGGCATCATCCATCGACAATACCTGTACATTGCTCTCGATGGACGCGATGAACTCGATCATCTCCGCCCTGAGGACTCCTCTGTTCATCCTGTAGAACGCCTCATACATGCGCGAGATATCCTCCTGCTGCGACGCTTCCTCGATGGCCTTGTCATAATAGCCAAGCGACGAATTGAACTGTTTTTCGGCATATTCATACAGCGCCCTCATGAAGAGCTTTTCAGAGGAATCACCGTCGTATGCATAGTCCTCAACCATCTTCAGCACATCCTCATCCATGTTCAGGGCCTGGACATCCACATCCATTCCCACAGGCATAAGTGACTCAAAACGGTCGATAAGCGAATTCTCATAAGCCCTTGCAAGGGCATATCTCGTATCGTCCTTCTGACCGGTGATCACGAACCTGTAAAGAGGTCGAAGCCTGATATCGATGTCGCGATGCTGGAGAAGTTCATCGTCAAAATCCTTCTGAGCAAACTCTGCATCAAGCGAAAGAAGCGAACTGTACTTCTTTGTCGTATCTGCAAATGAACCCGCATCGGAAATGTTCTTTTCCCTGTATTCACGGACCTTCTGCTGAGCGATGTCATAGTCCTTCTTCGAAGCCTTGAAGTCACCGAGCAGATTCCTTACATAGGCTCTGTTCATGTAGGCCTTTGCAAAATCCGGATAGAGTTCGATGGCCTTGTCGTAATCCTCAAGTGCATTCTTGTAGAGCCCCATCTCAATGAAGATCGACGCCCTGTTGAAGTAAGCAAGCACGTTTTCAGGATTGATGTTCAGAACTCGGTCCATATCGTCCAAGGCATCCTCGAATGCTCCCAGCTGGGCACTGATGAGACCTCGGTTATACAACGTGAGGGCATTTCCCGGCTCGTCCACGAGCACCCTGTTCAGGTCACTCATCGCCTCCTGATATCTTTCCTGCTCATAATACATCAGGGCCCTGTTGAAGTAGGCAAAGGTGTTGGTAGTATCCAGTTCGATGGCTTTGTCCATATCATCGATGGCAAGGTCGAACTTGCCCTGATCCGCATACACACGGCCTCGGCGCACATATCCTTCAGGATCAAAACGGTCTAGTCGGATGGCCTTGTTGTAATCCGAAACCGCCTGGATTGTGTCTCCGATAAAGAGATAGCTTGCTCCCCTGTTGAGATATGCCGAAGGATCCTTCGGTTCCTTTCTGATGTACTTGTCGAAATCCTTTACCGCCTTGTCGAACTGCTGGGCGAGGAAATATGTGACACCTCGGCTGAAGTAGAGTCCGATCTCGCCCGGACGGAGGTCGATGGCCTTCTGGAGATCTGCAAGAGCCTGATCATAATTGCCGTAACGGCTCTCAGCGATGCCCCTGTAATGGTAGCCGGATGTGAATACAGGATTGATCCTTACCGACCTGTCGAAGTCCTGCCTTGCACCGCGGATGTCTCCGAGATTGTACTTGGCGATGCCCCTGAAGAAGAATGTCCAGTAGTCGGCGGTGTCAAGCTGGGTGATGACGTTGAAGTTCTCGATGGCCTGGGCATATTTACCGTCAGCGAGTGCAGTACGGCCACGATAATAGAACATATCCTTGTCGTACTGGGCATACAGCTGAGCCATGCATGCCATAAGCAACACGCATACTGCAACAAAATGCCTCACAACTCTACGCATACGAAAAATAATTTCCTGTTGTTGACGATTTTTACTAAATTTGGCCTCTTGTTAGGAAGACACCATCCTACGCCAAATTACAAATATAGTCATTTATTGTGCTTAAGCCGACAAAAAACATATTTTTTTCACTCAAGGTTGCTCTGACAGCGATTCTCATCTCCCTGTCAAGCGCCGCGGCATACGCATCCGACACATGGAGCAGCGAGCGCGAGAAGGCTAAATCCATCATCACGACTGAAAAGCTGGCAAGGGAAGTTTCCTTCCTCGCCGACTCGATCTGCCAGGGCAGAGCCACCGGAACCAAAGGAGCAGCTGAAGCGGCCATGTGGGTGCGCAGGAAGTTCCAGGACGCCGGTCTTGTCGACATGACAGGCACATGGACCCAGGGATTCAGGGTCAATCCGGGACACAACGGACGCAACGTCATCGGCATGCTTCCGGGAAGCAGGAGCATCCCGTGCGACAGATACATCATCGTCGGCGCCCATTATGACCACATCGGCACATTGGACGGCAAGATGTACCCCGGAGCCGACTCCAATGCATCAGGAGTCACTGCCGTAACCAGCCTCGCCGAGATATTCGGTGCCATGAGGCAGATGGGCAAGATATATGACAGCCATATCATATTCGTCGCCTTCGATGCCAACGAATACAACATGAAAGGATCCGAAGCATTGTGGGAAATGATTGAGGGCGGACAGCTTCATAATCCCCTCAACGGCCAGGTCGTAACAAAGGACAAGATCACGCTCATGGTCAACATCGACCAGCTGGGAAGTTCGCTCGCACCTGTTTCCGACGGAAGGAAAGACTATATGATCATGCTCGGAACCCACTCCCTCAGCAGGGACAAGAGGGACCTTCTGCACAGATGCAACATCAGGGACGGGTTCGGAATGGAGATTGCGCTTGACTACTATGGAAGCAAGAACTTCACCGACATATTCTACACCCTGTCCGACCAGAAGATATTCGTGGACAACAGAAAACCGGCAGTGCTGTTCACATCCGGCATCACCATGAACAACAACAAGACATGGGACAGGACGGAAAACATGGACCTGGAGATATATCGTGAAAGGATCTGCCTGATCTACCATTGGATCGAAGAAATGTTATAGAAGCATATGAAAGCATTCTGGAGAGTACTCAAGCGGTTCGCCGCACCATATAAGAAATATCTTGGAGGTTCACTCATTCTGAATCTCCTTTCCGCCGTGTTCAACATATTCTCATTCGCACTGCTCATCCCTATCCTCAACATCCTGTTCAAGATGGACCAGACGGTGTATGAGTTCATGCCTTGGAACGGCATGCCCACCAAGGAGCAGCTGATGAACAACTTCTACTATGGCGTCAGCACAATGATCGACAAATGGGGAGGTTCGACCGCCCTGCTTCTCCTGGGACTGATCTTCGCACTCATGACATTGCTCAAGACAAGCTGCTACTTTGCTTCTTCGGCAGTCATGGTTCCTCTCAGGACAGGCATAGTAAGGGATATCAGGGTCATGGTGTACAACAAGCTGCTCAGCCTTCCGATGGGCTACTACAGCAAGCAGAAGAAGGGTGACATAATCGCCAGGATGAGCGGCGACGTAAACGAAATCGAGGTCTCGATCGTAAGTTCGCTCGACATGCTCATCAAGAACCCGATCCTCATCTTCTGCTACTTTGCAGCCTTGATCTATCTGAGCTGGGAACTCACGCTCTTCACAGTCACAGTCGTCCCTCTCATGGCATGGGGAATGAGCGCCATCGGAAAGAAGCTCAAGAGACAATCGCTTGAAGCTCAGGACAAATGGAGCGAGACAATGGCTCAGTTGGACGAAACCCTCGGCGGCCTCCGCATCATCAAGGCATTCATCGCCGAAGACAAGATGAAGGAAAGGTTTGCAAACACTGCAAACGCATACAGGAAGGCATACAGCAAGGTTGCGGTACGACAGGCATCCGCCCACCCGGTCAGCGAACTTCTCGGTTCGATCATGATCATGGTCGTGCTCTGGTTCGGAGGCACTCTCATCCTCAGCGACAAGGCCCCTATCGACGCTTCGACATTCATCTTTTACATGACCATCCTCTACAGCGTCCTCGCTCCTCTCAAGGAGTTCTCGAAGGCTGGGTACAACATCCCTAAGGGACTTGCTTCGATGGAAAGGGTGGACAAGATCATGGATGCAGAGAACGACATCAGGGAATCTGCACATCCAAAGGACATCAACGGATTCAATGACAACCTCAAATTCAACGGAGTATCATTCAGTTACGAAGAAGGCAAGGAAATCCTTCACGACATAGATCTCACCATTGAAAAGGGCAGGACAATCGCCCTCGTAGGTCAGTCAGGCTCTGGAAAGTCAACGCTTGCAGACCTCATCCCACGTTACTATGACGCATGCGAAGGCTCGATCACACTTGACGGAAACGACCTCCGCGAATTCAGGATAAAGGACCTCAGAAGCCTCATCGGAAACGTAAACCAGGAAGCCATCCTCTTCAACGACACGATATTCAACAACATCGCCTTCGGAGTAGAGAATGCCACCATGGAGCAGGTCATAGAGGCAGCCAAGATCGCCAATGCACATGATTTCATCATGGAAAAGGAAGACGGTTACATGACCAACATCGGTGACCGCGGCGGAAAGCTTTCAGGAGGTCAGAGACAGCGAATCAGCATCGCCCGTGCCATCCTCAAGAACCCGCCTATCCTCATTCTCGACGAGGCTACATCCGCCCTTGACACCGAATCGGAGAAGATCGTCCAGGAGGCGCTCGACAGGCTTACATCGACACGTACGACCATCGTCATCGCCCATCGACTCTCGACCATCAAGAATGCCGACATGATATGTGTAATGCACGAAGGAAGCATTGTTGAAAGGGGCAGACACGACGAGCTCATCGCACTTAACGGATATTACAGGAAACTGCACGACATGCAGTCATTATAGGAAGAAGACATGATCAAGCTAAGGTCACGCAAGACATACATCGCGCTTTTCTGCATCTATCTGGCTGCAGTAGCATTTGCATGTTTCAGCAAACCTTCCAACCTTCCTGACATGGGTGCCGGAACATTCATGGGTATTCCTATGGACAAGGTACTTCATTTCATAATGTTCCTCCCCTTCCCTGTACTTGCATCAATGTCCCTCATCAACATGAACAGAGGCAAGGCTGCAAACCTCGTGACCCTTGCCGTCATTGCCATAACCGGTATCGGCATCGCATATGCCACGGAAGCCATCCAGTCACAGCTTGGATACCGTTCATACGACATGAAGGACCTGTATGCCGACAGCATCGGCATCTGCACCGGCGCTCTTGCTACCGCAATAATCATAACCTGCCTACGACTTAAGAAATGAAAAGACTTCTCGTAATAACTTCTGTGATACTGTCCTTCTGCATCAAAGCCGCAGGACAGAGCGCAATCGTCAAGGAGTTCATGCCCGCATGCGACTCCCTTGAAATCCTCATCCAGGAAAGGAACAGCGTCAAGAACGAACTCAAGCTCCAGGCTGTAATGAAAAGAGGAACCACACTGGACTTCTATTTCACCGAATCCCTCGGAGACTATCCCTGGTACAGCGGAGAGCCGAAATGGTTCCGCAGCACACTGAAGTCATTGTTCCCAGAGAAATACAGAAACTACTCCATCGGAGAAATATACAGCAAAAGGATCGCCCTTGACAAACTCGTGGTTCCGTCGCTCGCCTTTGACGGTAAGCCGTCTGATACCAGGCAGAGGACCAAGAATCCAGAGAGAACCAACATCGTGACCCCGTTGAACGGAATGGAGTTCAGCAAGGGTATGAGCGGAAGGCATATCGCCCTCTGGCAGAGTCATGGTTACTACTATGACCAGGGATCGAAGCGCTGGATGTGGCAGAGACCGCCGCTTTTCCAGACTGTCGAGGACATGTACACCCAGAGTTATGTGCTTGAGTACCTTGCACCTATGCTTGAGAATGCAGGTGCATATGTACTTATACCACGTGAAAGGGATGTCCAGACAAATGAGGTCATAGCGGACAACGACAGTACTCACGAGAGATACGGAAAGTCTATCCATAAGGAGCAGGGCAAGTGGAGCAATGCCGGAACGGGATTCGCTGCGCTCAAGGAGGTCTATTCGGGAGTGGAGAATCCGTTCTCCGCAGGTACTTCAAGACAGGCTGAAATGATCCAGCACGGAAGGAAGAGTCCGTCTGTGACCGAATGGCGCCCAGAGATTCCTGAAAGAGGAGAATATGCAGTATATGTATCATACAAAACTCTTGCAAACAGCACATCATCAGCACATTATACCGTCCATCACCTCGGAGGATCAAGCGACTTCGTCGTGAACCAGAAGATGGGTGGAGGAACATGGATATACCTCGGAACATTCGAATTTGAGGCGGGTTCGGAAGGATATGTCAGCCTGACCAACGAGACTCCGGAAGGGTACAAGTTCGCCAGCGGCAGCATCGTCACTGCTGATGCAGTCCGTTTCGGAGGCGGCATGGGCAACATCGCAAGAGCGCCGAAGGGAGACAAGGACACAGTGGCAGAGATTTCCGGAATGCCGAGATTTGCAGAAGGAGCGAGGTACTGGATGCAGTGGGCAGGCGTTGACGAAGAGCTCTACAGCCAGAATGAAGATAAAGACGACTACAGGGACGACTTCATGTCAAGAGGAGACTGGGTTGAATGGATCAGCCGTGGCTCGTCCATGAACTCATCGAAGAAGGGACTCGGAATCCCGGTAGACCTCGCCCTCGGTTTCCATTCGGATGCCGGAATCACTCAGAACGACTCGATCGTAGGAACCCTCGCCATATACACTCTCAGGTCAGATGGAAGCCAGAAACTTCCTACCGGAGAGAGCAGAATGACCAGCAGAGAGTATGCAGACCTTGTACAGAGTCAGATCGTGAACGACCTCAGGTCGGAGTATGACACATTGTGGAGCAGACGTCACATCTGGGACAGAAGCTATAGGGAGTCACGTACGCCATCTGCCCCCGCGATGCTTCTCGAACTTCTTTCGCACCAGAACTTTGCCGACCAGAAATATGGACTTGACCCGACATTCCGCTTCACTGTCAGCCGTTCGGTATACAAGGGCATGCTGAAATATCTCAGCAACAGGTACGGGGTGCCTTATGTCGTACAGCCGCTTCCTGTAGAGTCAATGGGAGTCAGGTTCACCAAGGACGGCAAGGCAGAAGTAAGTTGGGTACCTGTGATGGATGAAATCGAGCCTACGGCAACTCCGGAGGGCTATATCCTGTATACACGCATCGACAACGGAGGATTCGACAACGGAATCATAGTCAGCAATCCTGCAAGGAAGGACGGTCGCATTTCAACGGTTGTCGGCATTGAACCGGGACATATCTACAGCTTCAGGATCGAGGCATACAACGAAGGAGGAAAGAGCTTCCCATCGGAGACCGTCAGCATCGGAAAGCCTTCAGGATCGGCTTCAGACAAGGCCGTGCTTGTGGTCAACAACTTCGACAGAGTCAGCGGTCCTGCATTCATCGACACACCTACATACGCCGGCTTCGACAACAGGCTGGACAGCGGCGTACCACATATCCGCGACATCGCATATATCGGCGAGATGCATGACTTCAGAAGAGGATCGGAATTCGTAACAAACGACAGCCCGGGCTTCGGAGCATCATACACCGACTATGCAGGCAAGACAGTTGCCGGAAACACCTTCGACTATCCACATGTACATGGAAAGGCTGTCATGGAGGCCGGATATCCGTTCTTCTCATGCAGCAACGAGACATTCTGCAGCGACTCGACCTTCAGGAAGGAGGCATGGAGCGTGGACCTTGTTTGCGGAAAGCAGGTGACCACAGTAGTGGGAAGCGGACTCCAGAAGAAATATGAGGTATTTCCTGAAGAGATGCAGGATGCCCTTACGGCATTCACCACCGACGGAGGCCATGTACTCGTAAGCGGAGCATACATCGGAACAGACATCTGGGATCAGATCTATCCATATGAAAAGGACAAGGAGGGAACCGCAGCTGCCAAGAAGTTCGCACAGAACGTACTCGGATTCAAATGGGCGGCCAACAGCGCAAGCAGGAAGGGTTCAGTCAGGTTCATAAGCAACACTGCAATTTCAGAGCTTCCTTCGGCAACCATGCAGATATGCAATGAGATCAATCCTGAGCAGTACAGCGTCGAGTCCCCAGACGGCCTTACTCCGTCCGGCAAAGGTGCCGTTTCATTCATGAGATACACGGATTCAGGCATTACAGCAGGTATCTGCAAGGACGGAAGCGGATATAGGACTGTATGCCTCGGCTTCCCTGTCGAAGCACTTGAATCAGAAGACAGCATAAACAAGATAATCAATCTAACCTTAGAATTTTTCAGCAGATGACCGCAAAACAAGCAGAGATCATTGAACTGATCAGAAAGGAAGTAAAGCCCGCATTGGGATGTACCGAGCCTATCGCAGTGGCACTCGCAACGGCGAAGGCAATGGAGATTGCAGAAGAGAAATGCATGATTGAGGATCCGTCGTGGAGATACACATCGGACTATGGTCTGAATGTGGAAGTCAGCGGAAACATCCTCAAGAACGGAATGGGAGTCGGCATCCCTGGCACCGGAATGGTGGGTCTGCATATCGCTGCGGCCCTTGGAGCCGTATGCGGAAAGTCTTCCTATGGTCTCGAGGTTCTCCATGATCTTGACGAGAAGTCGATCGGACATGCGAAGGAACTGGTGGAGGCAAAGGCAGTCAACATCGGTCTTGCCGAGACTGACCATAAGCTTTATGTCAAGGTTTCGGTAGTGGTCGGAGAACATTGCTCGGCAGTCGTGATCCAGGACAACCACGACAGCATCGTCGAGACGTCATTCGACGGATGCGTGCTGTCAAGTTCACAGGTAACCGAAGATGCAGAGGGTGCGGACATGAAGACCACCCTTGACTACAGGCTCTCTGTCCGTGAAATACTTGAGTTTGCTTCAACCGTAGATTACAAGGACATCGAGTTCATTTTGGAATCACGCACATTGAACATGGCTCTTGCTGAGGAAGGAATGAAGGGATGCTATGGCCTCAGGGTCGGATATGCAATCAGTCTCGATGCAAACAGAGAGGTATTCGGCGAGGATTTCCTCAGTTATGCAATGTCGCTTACTGCCGCGGCATCTGATGCCAGAATGGCGGGATGTACCCTTGCGGCAATGAGCAATTCAGGCAGCGGAAACCAGGGAATCACCGTGACCATGCCAGTAATCGCCTACTCACTCAGATACGGAACTTCAGACGAGCAGCTGGCCAGGGCACTCGTGCTCAGCCACCTTGTCGCAATCCATATCAAGGGATATCTCGGCAAGCTTTCGGCTCTTTGCGGCTGCGTGATCGCTTCTACAGGCTCGGCATGCGGCCTTGTCTATCTCCGAGGTGGAGACTACAGTCAGATCTGCGCCGCCATCAAGAACATGATCGGCAACATCACCGGAATGGTTTGCGACGGAGCGAAGGTGGGATGTGCCATGAAGGTGGCATCTGGCGTTTCAAGCGCCCTTCAGTCTGCCGTCCTTGCACGCGAGGGCATCTGCATCTCGTCGCATGACGGTATCATCGAGGAGGATATCGAGAAGACCATCCGCAATCTTGGACGTATCGGTTCTGTGGGAATGCAGAACACCGACAATATGATCTTGGACATTATGGTATGTAAATAGACCATTTGACTATACAGACATCGACCGCTGGATTTTGAAACCGTGCTACCCCTCTGGCCGCAGAGGGAGGGGCCCACGAAGTGGGAGGGATTGTTTCGGAATACGGTGGCTGCTGTCTGTAATGAGCTTATAACT
>JAZRLI010000034.1:0-11843 GCA_045646785.1 Candidatus Cryptobacteroides sp.
GTCTGGGTGCGACGTGCCAGTTCTGCCTGCGACACCTTCGCATCCTTTCTTGCATCACGGAGAATCAGTCCTGTGTAATAGGCGTATGCATCCTCCTCGAACTTAATGCGCTCTGGAGTGCCTTCCTTTCCATATCGTGCATCAAGGACTGCATCATAGTCCTGAATCATTGGTTCGCTTGTATTCATAGTATTCCTCCTTGATCTTTAATGCCTTAGTTATCTCGCTTGTTGGTGTTTTCTGTGTCTTCTTCTGAAATCCATTGAATAGGACTACTATCTTCCCTTCATCAAAAATGAAAAACACCCTGTATATGTTTCCATTATACTCTGTTCGTAATTCATAAAGTCCGTCACGTATATGTTTGACAAACTTTGCCGGCAGCCTGTCCTGTGTCTTTAGCAACACCAGACCATAGTCAACTTTCTCCCTCTCCTTGACAGTCAACCCTTTCATAAACTCGCCAAAATATCTGCCAAATGTTATAATCCGCCGTTTCATACTGCAAATATACAAATGTTTCAATATCTTGTAACCCTGTCGGCTAAATATTTTGCACTTTTTACCTTTTTGTAATTTTAAGCTTTAGGTTAGATTTGCGGAGCCCTTTCGATGTGAATCGAGAGGGCTCTATCTTTACGGAAAAAATGACTATCTTTGCGGCAGACAATAAAATGAGATATAATGGATAAGCATAAGTCAACAGCATGGGCAATGACCGCGCTCGCCGTGGTTCTCTTCCTGGGCTGGAAAGGTTTCGGGATAGTCAGTCTCCTTACGATAGCATTGCCTTTGTGTGTCTTCATACGTGCCCTTTATCGCACTGTCGGCATTGAGAGGGATGTGACTGCATCATTCGCAAAGCTTTATACCTTCGAGGTCTACTTCCCGTTCGCATGGGTGGCGATTCTTTCGGTTGCGGGAATCATGCCTGTGACTACCATCATCAGCTTCATGGCCCTGCCGATAGCGATAGCATGTACACAGACGATGAGGAACTCGGTTGAGGGAGGAGTGAAGATGCTTGAGGATATCTATCCGAGAATGGCCAACCTCCACAGGATCTATGTCTTCCTGCTGATTGCAGCCTTCGCAGCGGCACTCATCTTTTAATGAATATCTGTTGAATGTCAGTATATGGTGATATCTGCGTGCTTCCCTTTGGCGGCACGCATTTTTTTGACCATGATGTGTAGTAAATCGATAGGTCGTGCGTCTAATGTACAGAATTGAAAAAGAAAAGGAAATGGAAACATTGGAAATGGATTTTGCGAGGATTGTGAGGGAGCATAAGGGGACGATATATACCGTCTGCTATATGTTCTCGAAGGATGAGGAAGAGGTTGCGGACCTGTTCCAGGACATCCTGGTCAATCTTTGGAAAGGATTTGAAGGCTTCCGCGGAGAGAGCAGTGCAAGGACATGGATATACCGTGTAAGTCTCAATACATGCATCACGGCGGAGCGCAAGAAGAAGAGGAGAGGTGAGACGGTGCCTCTTGACATGAACATCAACCTGTTCGATGACTCGGGTGAGGACATGAAGCAGGTACGTATGCTTCAGGACCGCATAAGCCGTCTGGGACCGTTCGACAGGGCGATCGTACTTCTCTGGCTTGAGAACCTTACATATGAAGAGATAGGCTCGATAGTCGGAATCTCGCCGAAGAATGTTTCCGTGCGCCTTTTCAGGATAAAGGAGCAGTTGAAGAAGATGTCAGACCAATAAAGATCAGAAGAAATGGAAAACACATTCATATCACACGAACTTGAAGAGATGCGTTCACAGATCGGCATCCTCAGGGACAAGCTTGAAAAGCAGAACATCATAAATGAGCAGCATATCCGCAAGTCGATGAAGTCGAAGATGTCGGACATGAACAGGACCATCACGATAACGATATTCCTTGGCATATTCGCCCTGGTGTACTGTACCTGGTTCTTCTGGTCTCAGGGTTGTTCAGTAGCCTTCACCGTAGCGACAGCAGTCATGCTGGCCGTCTGTCTCGCTCTGACCATCGTGCAGAGGGTCGGATTAGGCAGGATTGACCTGTCGGCTGGAAACCTGGTCGAAACCGCGCAGAAACTGAGCAAGGTCAGGGTCCATTACAAGAACTGGTACAGGATCGCAGTTCCGATGATACTTGGATGGCTAATATGGCTTGGCTTTGAGATGTGGACCATACTTGGTGCAGATACTCCTTATGCCATAGGATTCTATTGCGGGGCATGCGTAGGTGTCATCCTGGGAGGAATCCTTGGCATGCGGATCAATAAGAAGATTATCCGTAATGCGACGGAAATCCTTGAACAGATAAAGGAGCTCTAGAAGGAGGATTAGCATAAAAACGGCCCCGTGGTTCACGAAACTTTTTATTAAGGGATATGTTTCGTAAATCCACGGGGCCGTTTTTTTATGCCGTAGATGCCCTATGACAGCAGCAGGATGATTATCTGCGCCGAGATGACCCTGAGGAAGATGCTTGCCGGATAGACTGTTGCATATGCTACTGCAGGATCGTCTCCGTCTTCATTCTGGTTTGTATAGTCGAGGGCGAAAGGATTCGCCATACCTCCGCAGAGCATACCCATGTTGTCGACATAGTCCGTCTTGAATACCTTGGCTGCAATGAATGCCACGATCAGTACAGGAACCACAGCAAGAGCGATGCTGGCTACCACCCATTTGAGACCCTCCATTGTGAATACAGTCTCGAAGAATCCCGCTCCTGCGCTGAGGCCGAGTCCTGCCAGGTAGATGGTCAGACCCAGCTGACGGAGCATCAGGTTGGCGCTTCGGGTGGTGTAGGTGGCGATGTGGAAACGAGGTCCGAATGCTCCCATGAGGATACCCACGATGATGGGACCTCCTGCAATGCCGAGCTTGATCGGGGTGCTGATTCCGGGCAGCATGATAGGGATGCTTCCGAGGATGAGTCCCAGGATGATGCCGACGAATATCGAGATGAGGTTCGGGTTGGTGAGTCTCTTTGCCTCATTTCCGAGGATTGCACTGACGTTCTCGATTGCCCTTGCCTCTCCGACTACTGTCAGCTTGTCGCCCAGCTGAAGGCGAAGGTTCCTCGATGGAAGAAGGTCGATACCTGCTCTGTTCACGCGCGTGATGTTGATTCCATATGAGTTTCTCAGACGCATGTCTCCGAGCTTCACGCCGTTGTGCTCGGACTTTGTGACGAGCACCTTGCTTGAAACCAGCTGGCTGTCGATGGCATTCCAGTCGATGTCCTTCTTGTTCCAGTCTGTCTTTTCCTGTGTTCCGAACAGGGTCTGGATCTTCTCTACATCCTTCTTTCCGGAAATCACGAGGATGTGCTCTCCTTCTTCAAGGATGGTCTCCGATGTCGGTATGATGAGCTTCTCGTTCTTCCATACCCTCGAAATTACGAACTGGCAGTCGGCGCCCTGACGGATGTCCTTGATGGTCTGTCCGAAGATGGCAGGATTGCTTATCTGATACTCAGCGACGAAGGTGTTGTCGGACGATGAACCATGGGCCCTGGTCGAATTCTTCGGAGCAAGTACCTTCCTGAGCAGGATGACAGTGAGGATCATTCCGATCAGACCGAACGGATATGCTACCGCACATGCCATCGCCATTCTGTTGGCTTCGTTGACGTTTTCAGGGTCGGCCTGAAGAAGCGCCTGCTGTCCGGCACCGAGCATAGGAGTGTTGGTGACGGCTCCTGAAAGCAGTCCTACTGTCTCCGAAGCGGTAAGGTCAGTTGTCCAGAACATGATCATGGCCATGAGCGATCCCACCAGCAGAAGCAGGAGCGAGAGCAGGTTCAGTTTGATGCCGCCGTGCTTGAACGACGAGAAGAAACCCGGTCCCACCTGGACTCCGAGCGAGTATATGTACATGATGAGGCCGAAGTTCTGGGCGAGCGCCAGCATCTCAGGGTCGATGGTGACTCCGAAATGGCCTGCGATGATGCCTGCGAAGAACACGAATGTCACACCCAGCGATACTCCGAATATGCGTATCTTGCCGAGGGCGAGGCCGGTGGCGCAGATCAGCGACAGGATGAGTATGGCCTGGATGAATGATGAGGAAGTGAATAGTTCAGTAAACCAGTTCATAAGTTCGTTAATATAGAATGAGACCCGCAAGGGCTCCAAGGCCGATGGCGGTGAATGGGTTCAGTTTCTTGAAGAACAGTCCTACGAAAGCCGCGGCGCAAAGCACGAAGCTCTTCCAGTCGATGAAGTTGTCCGGTGTGGCGAGTCCCAATGCTGCCGTTCCGATGAGTCCCAGGACGGCCGGTTTGAGCCCGGTCATGACCCCTTTGAACAGGTAATGGTCCTTCCATCTGTCATATACCTTGCAGAGGGCAAGGACGATGATGAACGACGGCAGGACGACTGCAAATGTGCTCGTGAACGAACCCAGGATGCACATCAGTTCGGATGCGCCTGTGTTTGCGAGTACATCATAACCGACGTATGTTGCAGTATTGATGCCTATCGGGCCCGGGGTCATCTGCGAGATTGCTACGATGTCGGTGAATGTTGATTCGTTGAGCCATCCGTGGACGGTCACGACCTCGTTCTGGATGAGCGAGAGCATGGCGTATCCGCCGCCGATGGTGAACATTCCGATGACGAAGAAGGTTGCGAACAGTTCCAGATAGATCATTTCATGCCCTCCCTTCTCTTTTTCTCATGATGATATGAGACCGCCAGCGCCATGACGATGACGCAAATGAGTATGTATATAGGCGATACCTCCATGAAGCATACGAGCACCATTGAAGACACTACGATGACCCATGACCACCATCTCATCTTTGTCGCACGGATCATATCGATCATCGGAACGCCGATGAGGGCAACGACTACCGGTCTGATGCCCTTGAATGCACGTATCACATATTCATTGTCCTTGAATGATGTGAAGAACATTGCGATGAGCAGGATGATGAGGAAAGGGGGAAGGCAGCTGGCGATTGTCGCCACGACGCTTCCTTTGGTGCCACGCAGTCTGTGGCCGGTAAGGATGGATATGTTGACGGCAAAAAGGCCCGGTGCAGTCTGAGCCAATGTGATTATGTCGATGAAATCCTCGTCCTTAAGCCATTTTCTTTCGACAAGCTCGCTTTTGATTGCCGCAATCATAGGAATGCCTCCACCGATGGTGAAGGCTCCTATCTTTGCGAATACCAGGAATATCTTCCAGAGTGATACCATTTGTTAAAGACCTAATGCCTTGAGTTCATCAAGTGTATACTCTACACCGTTGTATGTGATGCGGTTGACAGTTCCTTCGATGACCATGTCAGAGAATGATGCATTCACGAGGTTGAGTTCACCTACGGTTGCGCCCTTCTCGATGATGAGTCTTGAGCCATAGCGCGCCGGCTGGGTGCAGTCGATCACGTCAACTGTAGTTCCGGCTGCCACTGTGAGGTTCGAATGCTTGGTCGAGTTGCAGCATGAACAGATGATCCTGCCTACCTTGGCATTGTTGATTGTGAGTACGGCATGTGTCCAAAGATACATTGAACCGTATTCTCCGCCGTTGATCACTGCGTCGCACTCGTTAGGAATGCCGAGGTCAACCGGAGTATAGTCATGAGGAGTGCCGTCGAAATGTACGGTTGCGACAGTAGTGGTTCCTGTCATTCTGCAGTTGTTGAGGACTGAATTTCCGTACATGCATGTTCCTACTGAAACAAATACATCGTGATCCTTGATCGTGTTCGACACCACAAGGTCCGTACATGTCACATTGTTGAGGACGTTGTTGTAGTTTGCATACTTAGGACCTCTGTACTCGCCGAAGCTGACTGTCCATACGGAGCCATAGAAGTCCACGTTGTTCAATGTCACGAGCTGACCGTTCTCGCTTGCGAACCAGCATCCCTCGTTGTAGTCTCCGAGAATGTATGTGCTGTTCTCGAATGTAGTGTCTTCGGTGATGTTGTAGTATACGCCCTCGCTTGAAGTGATTATGGTGTAGTCGTTTTCATACTCGCTGTCGATCTGGATGTTGATCTCACCCTTCTTGGTGAAGAGCCATCCGAGGATGTTGCTTCTCCAGTTGCGGATCAAAGGAACGCTTGAAATCTCAGGAATGCCGACGCCCTCTCCGTTCTCGTCAACGAATTCGAATGACATGGAGTGCGAAGTCCTGTCTCTGTCAGCAAGTACATAGCACATCGAGAGGTACTCGTAAACTTCCTTTACGTCGTTGTTGTCCACATCCACATAGAGCTTCTCGGCAGGAAGTACGGATGCCTTGAATGTCACGTCAGTGCATCCTTCCACGCTTCCGTCAAGAAGGTTGATGCAGTCTGCAACGCCGCTGATAGTAGCCGAAGACTCCTTGATGTCGATGCCGAGTTCCTTTACATACTCCATCTCTGAAGGATATGTACCTACGTTCACCTGGGCAAACGGACGCTTGAGGACCACTTCCATGAATGAATCCTTGCTGAGCTTGAATGCCTTGGTGCTTCCGAAGAAGGCGTCGCGTGACTCGTCGTTGTTGTAGCCGTCGTAGTTGACTGTCACCTTCATGTCGTCTGATATGGTGTATGCAGTACAGTCGCTGTTCTGAGCCCAGAATACAGCCTTGTAGGTATGTCCCTTAGGAAGTGATACGCTGAAGCTGCCTCCGTTGATGAGGTCTGTCATGTTTTCCTTCGTAACCTTGCTCACAACGAGCTCGGTTCCCTCGCCGTTGAAGATGGCGTACATGAGGCAGTCTACGCTGTTGCCGTCGCTGATTGCGCGTTTGTCGATCTGGCTTTCGATTTCGATTGAGAAGCTGATGGTAGCTTCATTTCCGAGTGTTTCAAGATCTGAGTTCTTTGTGCATGACATCATGGAAACAGATGCCACAGCCGCTAAAAATAGAAATAGCTTTTTCATGATGATTATAGTTATGTTACTTATCCGTCAATTTTATGTGTAAGGTGCCATTTTATTGAATCTGTCACCTTTGTCCATAGTTTCCTGTTCTTCCATATCGGAGTGTGCAGGAACCTATGCTGAGACCTTATGCTGTGTCTGAATCTCCGTGCCTTGTACTTGAGCACATCCCATTTTCCCGTATCGGGCAGGTATCTGTAGTCAAGCGGATGCAGGATATCCTCCAGCATGTCGGACATTATCTTCTTGTTTGCCTTTACCGGTACATCCGTTCCCAGGAATTCATTGCACAGCCCCGTCATGGCATCGAGTCCCTTCATGAAATGCGGTTCCTTCATGCTTTCAGGCAGGTCATATCCGCATTTGATGAGGAGGCTTGCCCAGTCATAAAGGTGGTGCAGGCAAAGCCCGCTGCCATAGTGACTTATGGCATGGTAGCCCACGAACATCAGGTTGAACCTGTCAGACGGAATGTTTATCCGTTCCCCTGACGGCAGTTCTACCTCCTGAGGATCAAGGTGCCTGTGCAGCAATGCCTCGACTTCTTCAGTCAAGGGACACCTGTCGGCGTCGATAAAGGTCACATGGTTCTCCACAGGTATTCCATCATATATGAAATGACTGTGCTTCGCATGTGAGTGATCCACTTCAATGCCCTTGGCTTCCATCAGTGAGTCAGCAAGGACATTGGCCTGTGAATCGGTCAGTCTGCTTCGGTCCGCCGAAAATGCATAGATGTCGATATCTCCACCTTCGCGATGTTCCGGAACCGGGTAGTAGGTCGAAAGTCCGACCCCTTTCAATTGAACAAGCGCTACGCCGTGCTCTTTGTAGAATGAGGACAACTCATCAACGGCACGGCAGTAGCGCCTGTAGGTGTTTTCATAATCTTCAACTGCCAGTGCCCAGGAAATCCTTAGGCCTTTGTATGGCTGCAGCTCCTGCGGGAGTTTTTGGACACCGTCCCAAGCCAGTGCCAGAACACCTTGACGCTTAGCAAGTTGTGCGCATTCTTTCCAATCCTTGTCGCTTATGTGCTTGAAAGCAAGCTCTGGAGCCTTCCCTTTCAGGGATGACTCCAGAAGCGTCATAAGCAATCTTTCCGGAATAGAAAGTTTGTGCATTTCTGTTTAGTTTATAGATGCCTTATATGCAAGGAATCCTGCGAGGTCATACTTGTCGTTGCCTACGTAGATTTCGCCAATTGTTGCATTTGCATCGATTGAAACGTTTGCCCAGAATTCTGAATTATATGCTTTTTCCCTGTCATCCTTGAAAATCAAAGTTCCAACTGTTGCGTCTGCAGTAATTGTTACATTTGGTTTAAAAGTGGTGTGTGGATCTACTTCAAATACATCTATTGTTGCATTTTTGACTGTCCATTTCCAATTAGCATTAGCACTGATGTTTATTGCATGTGCATAATCAACATGGGCTCCGCCGTCAAATGTAACCTGGCTCTGCTCCCAACCGTAAATTGAACCGATCTCACCACCGTTTACAAGTACTTTTGTGGAGTTGGTGCATGCCATATCGTACAAATCTACTCCTTCTAAGCTAGCAGTTCCTTTCTCTGACCAGGTAGTTCCGGTTATGTTGCAATTATTCAATGTGACAGTTCCATAAACACATACAGCGGAGCCAATCTGGACAAAATTATTGACAGTATATGGCACAATCTTACAATCCTTAACGTCCACATTGGTCCATTCTGAGTTGAACTTAGCCTGAGAATATTCCTCGCCCCAGTGTCCTTTAGATATTGCACCTGGATCAACATAAATGCCGATTGTATTAGTTCTAAGTTCACCTGTAATTCTAAGGTCTGACAGCGTCATCTTAACGTCATCCATTATTGTTGAAGTGTATCCACTCTTTGTGGTAGTGAATGTATTCATAATGAATGCATTGTTCTCTGTCGTAACAAATGTGATTGTTGGGCGTCCGTCTTCTCCTATAACAGCATCGCCAGAGTCAACGAGCTGCTGTCCTTTAATGCTTATTCCATGATCAGGAACGTCGAAGACAGTTTCAATGTTATACTGATCAGAGAATCCCTGTTTGATGAGATTTGCCTCATAGGTCATGATCGCCTTATTGGTAAGGACAACATTCTCTTTAATGATGATTTCCTCATCGTCTCCTGTGAACCACTCGTAATCCTTAGCAATAGTAGCAGTAACTTCTATATACTGGCTGCGGTTTACAGTGTAGCTCTTTGTAAGATTATAAGACTGGTTGAATGGTGCTGACTCGGTGTCAGTGAGTACTGATACGGTGAGGTCGCCTGCCTCATATGTACCTGCAGGGATTGCAAGATAGAAAGTGAGCGCCTTGTCTGCCTGAAGCAGGCCTGCCTCTTCACATCCTACGAGAGTCACTGCGCCATCAACAGCCAATGTCTGTGTTGAAACCTTTGCTGCGTAGTCGCCGCCGGCTACATCGATTGTTGCAGCGCCTGAAAGCGGCTTGCTCTTGGATGATACGCGGATTGACTTTACAGCGTGGAGGTTAGTGAAATCCTCTGCGATTTTAAGGTTGACCTTTACGAGTGCGCATGCGTTCTTGAATACGAAATCACTTCCGGTAGTCTTGGATACCATGATTGCATTTCCGAGACCGTTCTCGCTGTAAGTCTGCTCTGCTGCAAGATTTGTGTATACAACTCCGTCAGCGATTGTAGCCGCCTTGTTGTATGGGTAAACTGCATAGCTTTCAGAAACAGCTGCGTCAAGATCCGCTGTCTTGCTTACGAATTCGAGCTCAGTCTCTGTCACGTCACCTGTTGTTGCCTTGTACTGATCGTGCTCGGATCCGGTGAATACAGATACGAGGTCACCAGCCTGCCAACGGTAGAAATAGTCTTCTCCCATGTAGACCTTTGTTCCCTCGAATGTTGCTGTGAACGTCTTGCCTTCTCCCTCTACTGGTGAAGTTGATTCGACGACGTCCTTGTTGCAGGCGGTAATGGCTGCAATGATTGCAAATGAATAAAAGAACTTCTTCATGACATCATTCTCCATTAATTAAAATACTTCACCACCAGCATAAGTGTACTGTTCAGGTCCGTCTGATACCGCGAACCCCTGTTCAACCTCAATGGCAACAAACTTTACCTGAGGCATTTCATAGTTAGCTTTCTTGTCTTCCATCGTACGATTTTGGTTATTTTATTGTTTAATAATGTACTATAAATCCAGCCCTTCTCGTCCATGATTTTGGAAAGGCTGACACTAAGCGGCACAAATATAGTCAAAATGTTGAAAATCAGTGGAGTTTTGACGACTTTTTTGACTTATTTTTGAAATAGTGTCGAGTGGACGAGTCTTGCGGCCTCTTCGTCCGGCCTGCAGGCAAGGTGATATACCGGAACCGAGGTCAGGATAGAGCCGATTGTGTCGCTTATGCAGTCGTACAGGCCGGCGTCATATGCAAAGGTCGGAGGACAGGACGGATGCAGTGCTGCATAGGACTGCAGTATCGGAAGTCTCTGGATCCTGTTTGCCGGAGCCTGTGAAAGTCGGACGCATCCTGCGAGCGGATGTCTTTCCTGTCTGTGGCAGACGGTCTTGCCGCTCCATGGGCTTCCGTATGCCCATATCTTGCCGTCCATCGCCCGGATTATCGGACTATCGTCATTGAGCAGGCTTGCTCCTTCGATGTGTCTGCGCCAAAGTCCCGTGTGCGTGCTCTTGCCGGTCCCGCTTTCGCCCAGGAACAGCACGGCTTCGTCGCCCCAGACTATGCAGCTGCTGTGTATGGCGACAGTGTTGTGGGCCAGGGTCATCAGTCCGTACCCTACCCAAAGGGCATAATTGTACAGTCGTGAGGAAAAGTCGCCGGACATCCGGATCATCTTGCTTCCGGCTGTGGTCCAAAGGTTAAGTCCTTCTCCTTCAGTTGGTTTCATCTGAAGGATATGACCCTCGGAATGGAGTCCGAAAGTTACTTCGACTCCTTCATGGGCAAAGGTGTACTGGCTTGTCTCAAGGCTGGGGACGTCATCGCCTTCCATGAATGAGAATTCCGGCAATCCGTTCTGGACGCTGAACGGGGCAAAGCCCGGCAGCGATTCCAATGCAGCCAGGGCGCGTTCCCCGATTATGGAGAAGCAGTGGTCTGCTACAAGAAACATTTTCTCCATCACTCTTCGATCAGATTGCATTCCTTCATTGAATCAATCCATGCCTGGGCTCCCTTTGCGGCAGTATCCCTGTCTATCTCATAGTTGTTTTCCAGGATTTCAATGATGTCCTCCAGGCAGAAATCCTTTCCGACCACTCCCTTATATATAATATAGGCGGAAGAGTTCAGGGAAATGACCTTTGTCAGGTCGATGTCTGTCGTACCTTGCTTGACGATTATCGTCTCGCCGGCGATGTTGCGGAGCTTGTATTCTGATCTGATGCGCATTCAATTGAATTTATAGGTTGTGGATATTGACCATATCCCCGCAAATATAGGAAAAATTCCCGATTGTCGCGTAATGAAGGTTATAACTACGGCTAAATAATTGATAATGAGGGGCGTGTAAAGGAAAATATCGCGTTGTGGGACCATTGGGAGCCTTGCATCCTGCCGGAATATTCGGGCCATTTGAAAAAAATATTGAAAAAAAGTTGAAAAAAATTTGGAGGATAAAAAAAAGTCCGTATCTTTGCAGCCCGTTTGAGAGAAAACGGATTTAAAAGTTCATTGAAAAGATTGAAGGAAAGTACAAGAAGCAAGTACCGAGAAATACAATTTATCGAGAAGCGTTAATTCTTTTGAAAGAATTAGTAAGTGTCAGGACAAGCTAAGAGATATATATTATACAATGAAGAGTTTGATCCTGGCTCAGGATGAACGCTAGCGGCAGGCTTAACACATGCAAGTCGAGGGGCAGCATGACACGGAGATTCGTCGAAGTGTTGATGGCGACCGGCGCAAGGGTGCGTAACGCGTGAGCA
>JAZRLI010000035.1:0-33842 GCA_045646785.1 Candidatus Cryptobacteroides sp.
GGATTACGAGTCTTATAGCCCTTAGCTGGCAGACCCTTGCGTGAACGTGGATGTCCTCCTGATGCACGACCTTCACCACCACCCATAGGGTGATCTACCGGGTTCATAACAACACCACGGTTGCGAGGTCTGCGACCAAGCCATCTCTTGCGCCCAGCCTTTCCATGTGACTCCAGGCTGTGATCTGGATTTGATACTGTTCCTACAGTTGCGCGGCAAGCCACGAGAACCATTCTGGTCTCACCTGAAGGGAGACGGAGAATAGCGTGATTACCCTCGCGAGCTGCGAGCTGAGCATATGTTCCTGCAGAACGAGCCATTGCGGCACCCTGACCAGGACGAAGCTCAATGTTGTGAACAAGTGTACCAAGCGGAATTTCTGAGAGAGGAAGAGTGTTACCAAGCTCAGGAGCTACACCTGCACCTGAAGCGATCTCCTGTCCTACCTTCAATCCGTTAGGAGCGATGATGTATCTCTTTTCACCATCAGCATATTTTACCAATGCGATGCGAGCACTACGGTTCGGATCATACTCGATGGTCATCACTGTAGCTGTGCAGTCATCCTTGTCGCGAAGGAAGTCGATGACGCGGTACATCCTCTTGTGACCGCCACCGATATAACGCATAGTCATCTTACCCTGATTGTTTCGTCCACCTGACTTCTTGAGAGGTTCAAGGAGGGACTTCTCAGGTCTCTTTGCGGTAATGTCGTCAAAAGCACTGATTACCTTGTTTCTCTGTCCGGGAGTTACCGGTTTGAATTTTCTTACTGCCATTGCCTTATTACCTTAAATGTTTGCGTAAAAATCTATCTTATCCTCGCCGGCAAGTGTCACATAAGCTTTCTTATAGTGATTTGCACGACCTCTGAGCATACCGGCCTTAGTATAGCGAGACTTTCTCTTGCCGTGATAGTTTACAGTGTTTACATCTGCAACCGTCACATTGTACATCTGCTCTACCGCAGCCTTGATCTGAAGTTTGTTGGCCTCGCGGTCAACAATGAAACCGTAACGGTTCAACTTTTCGCCCTGAACCGTCAACTTTTCAGTTACTATTGGCTTAATTAAAATTCCCATTTCTCAAGTAGGTTTATCGTCTGATTCTTGACTCGAGGATATCCTGTACGCCATCAACAATCACCATTGAATTTGCATTCATGATTGCATAAGTGTTGATTTCATCCACAGTGATTACCTTGACCTCAGGAAGGTTTCTAGACGAGAGGTAAATATTTGATGAGTTCTCTGGAAGAACGAAGAGTACCTTTCTTGAGCCAGCCTTGATGTTTGCAAGGATCTGGAGGAACTCCTTTGTCTTAGGTGCTTCCATTGTAAATGGCTCAACCATCACGATAGCGTTCTCCTGTGCCTTGTATGAAAGGGCAGAGAATCTTGCAAGCTGCTTGAGCTTCTTGTTGAGCTTCGTGCGGTAAGAACGAGGCTGAGGACCGAATACGCGTCCACCACCTACATAAATACCAGCCTTAAGAGAACCGTGGCGTGCACCGCCTGAGCCCTTCTGACGAATAAGCTTCTTGGTGCTGTATGCTACTTCGCTACGGTCTTTTGTCTTTGCCGTGCCCTGACGCTGGTTAGCGAGATACTGCTTTACATCAAGGTAGATAGCATGATCGTTTGGCGTAATGCCGAAGATCTCCTCATTGAGGACAACCTTCTTTCCGGATTCTGATCCGTCAATCTTGTAAACTGACAATTCCATAGCTTAATCCTCCATGATTACATATGAACCCTTAGCTCCCGGTACAGAGCCCTTTACTACGAGAAGGTTATTCTCCGGCATAACCTTGATGACCTCGAGGTTGAACACCTTTACGCGCTCATTACCCATCTGACCTGCCATACGCATTCCCTTGAACACGCGTGATGGCCATGATGATGCACCGAGGGAACCAGGATGACGAAGACGGTTGTGCTGACCATGGGTCTGACCACCGACTCCGGCGAAGCCGTGACGCTTCACTACGCCCTGAAAACCTTTACCCTTTGATGTGCCGACAACATCCACGAACTTCACATCGCTGAAGATATCAGCTACCGTGAGGACATCGCCGAGCTTAAGATCCTGAGCGAAATCCGCCTTGAATTCGACGAGCTTGCGCTTAGGTGTGGTTCCTGCCTTTTCAAAATGGCCCTTAAGAGCCTTGCTGGCATGCTTCTCTGAGATTTCGTCATAGGCAAGCTGTACAGCGGCATAACCATCTTTCTCTACTGTACGAATCTGCGTAACTACACATGGACCAGCCTCAATAACGGTGCATGGAATATTTTTTCCATCGGCACCGAAAACGGAAGTCATTCCGATTTTCTTTCCAATTAATCCAGGCATTGGTTTGTTTAATTAATTGATTATAAATTACTTATATCCCGCTACACATTTTTGCGGGCTGCAAATATACGAATAATATTTTCATTTTCAACACTTTATGCTAAAAAATTGTTAATAACTTTTTAATTGTCACCGAGATTCATCTGATAAAGATTGCCGCACTTGCTTTAGAATGATAGGGAAATTCACTATCTTTGCGCGGATATATATAAAGGTATGACGTTACTCGCACTTTTCGGATTCCTTGAGGTGTCCATAGCGGACATCCTCGACATACTCCTTCTGGGACTGATCATCTTCTTTGCCTTCAAATGGCTAAGGGGATCGTCGGCCGTGAGCATCTTTGTGGCCATCGTGTCTCTCTACCTCATCAGGGTGCTGGTCTCGGCATTCAACATGAGGCTTATGACCGCCCTTATGGAGACCGTGCTTGACGTCGGTGTGCTCGCCCTCATCGTGATATTCCAGCCGGAGATCAGGAAGTTCCTGATAAGCCTCGGCAACAGGTACATGAACAACGCCAAGGGAAGGGCCATCATCAACAGGATATTCGGAAAGAACACGGCGAACATCACGGACAGCGACACGGTGAACGACCTGACCGAGGCATGCAGGAGAATGTCGGAGGACAAGACCGGAGCCCTCATCGTCCTCACCAAGAGAGTGCCGCTTGACGAGATCGTAAACTCGGGAGACCGCATCGACGCCGGCGTTCACAGACGTCTGATCATGAACATATTCTTCAAGAACTCCCCTCTCCACGACGGAGCGATGGTGATCACAGGCAACAGGATCCTGGCGGCCAGATGCACCCTTCCGATAACCGAGAGGACCGACATACCGGCAAGCTATGGAATGCGCCACAAGGCCGCCATCGGCATCACGGAGATGAGCGACGCCGAAGTCATCGTCGTATCGGAGGAGACAGGAAGGATCTCGTTCGTGAAGAGCGGCAAGGTAACGCATATCCAGAACATTAATGAACTGAAGCTTCTTCTCGGCAATTCGATGGAGGAAGAATAGAAATCAGGAGAGAAAGAATTGGAAAACAGGAAGAAATCCATAGACACAAGACTCGAGCAGAAGATCGGATTTGACCGTATAAGGAACATCATCTCCGACAGATGCTCGACTGCATATGCGGCGGAGAGGACAGCGACTGAAACCTTCTCCACCAACCCTGCCCATATCAGGAAACGCCTGCTTCTGACGGACGAAATGCGTCTGATCATGATGTTCGAGGACAGTTTCCCGTCGGGAGGATTCATCGACTGCATCGATTTCCTGAAGCCGCTCGAAAGGAGTTCTTCGGCAATCGACCTCATATCCATGCGCAAGCTCAAGACCATGCTCGAGACCCTGCGCAAGGTCACATCGTTCTTCGAAGGCATCAAGGACGGGGTCTACCCTAACCTCAAGAGGATGAGCGCACCGATCATGGGATTCCCGGAGGTGCAGCGCAGGATAGACTCGATCCTCGACAGATACGGAGACGTTAAGGATACGGCATCCGACGAACTCTACAACATCAGGAAGTCGCTCCGCGAGAAGGAAGGAGCCATATCTCGAAGAATCACCGCAATCCTCAAGAAGGCGCAGGAAGAAGGCATCGTGGACAGCGACGCAGGAGTATCCGTACGTGACGGAAAGATGCTCATCCCTGTCAGTGCGGCCAACAAGAAGAAGATAGCCGGATTCATCTACGACGAGTCCGCAACAGGAAAGACAGCGTTCATCGAGCCCGCGGAAGTGGTGGAGCTCGACAACCAGATAAAGGAACTGAAGTTCTCCGAGCAGAGGGAGATCGTAAGGATCCTGTTCGAGTTCACCGAATTTCTCCGTCCGTACATTCCGGACCTGCTCGACGGAGCAAGATATCTCGGAGAGATCGACTTCATCATGGCCAAGGCTCAGATAGCCCTTGACTTCATCGCAGGTATGCCGGTGATTTCGGAAAACGGCGAGATGAACCTCCGCAAGGCACGCCATCCGCTCCTGGAGCGCGCCCTCAAGAAGGAGAAGAAGGAAATCGTCCCTCTCACAGCCACCCTCACCCCTCAGAAGCACATCCTTCTGATCTCGGGACCGAATGCGGGCGGTAAATCCGTCTGCCTCAAGACGGTCGGACTGCTCCAGTACATGTTCCAGTGGGGAATGCTGATCCCGACATCGGAGACATCGGAACTCATGATCTTCGACCGCATCATGGTCGACATCGGAGACGACCAGTCCATCGACAACGACCTCAGTACATACAGCTCGTTCCTGGTCAACATGAAGGAAATGCTGGCGAAGGCAGATGAAAAGACCCTCGTGCTCATCGATGAGTTCGGTTCGGGTACGGAGCCTGCGGCCGGAGGCGCCATCGCCGAGGCCATCCTCAGCGACCTGGACAAGCGCGGAACATATGGAGTCATAACCACCCACTATACCAACCTCAAGCTCTATGCGTCCGCTGATACGGGCGTGATGAACGGAGCGATGATGTTCGACGTGAAGAACATCGCCCCTATGTTCAAGCTCGAGATGGGACTGCCGGGCAACTCGTTCGCATTCGAGCTCGCCCGCAAGATGGGACTGCCGGAAAACATCATCAAGGATGCGGAAGGCAGGGCCGGAGAGGAGTTCGTAGGCATCGAGAGAAACCTCAGGAAGATCGCCCGCAACCGAAAGGCACTCGACGAGAAGCTCGAGCGCATCAAGCATACGGACAGGACCCTTGAGAACATCACCGACAAGTACCAGAAGGAGCTCCAGCAGATCAAGCAGCTGAAGAAGGAGATCCTCGACAAGGCCAAGAAGGAGGCGGAGGAGATCATCCGCGGAGCCAACAGGCAGGTCGAGAACACCATCAAGACCATCAAGGAGTCACAGGCCGCAAAGGAGGAGACCCAGGAGGCAAGGAAGGGACTTCAGGACTTCATGTCCATCCTTGCGGCAAGGAAGGAGCAGGAGCAGAAGGCCAAGGACGACTACATAGAAAAGAAGATACAGCAGATCGACGCCCGCAGGGAGCGTCAGAAGCAGAGGAAGGCACAGCGTGCTGACGAGAACGCTCAGAAGGAACTGCGCGAACAGCAGGCAGAAAGGGAAAGGCTCGAGGCATTCCGCACTGCGCCGCTCAAGGTCGGAGAGAAGGTCCGCGTGAAAGAGAACGGAATGGTCGGAGAAGTCACCAAGGTATCTGCAAAGGCAGTGGTCGTGGTGATCGGCAACATCAGCAGCAAGATGCCGCTTGACAAGGTGGAGCGCATCACTTCGAACGAGTTCAAGAACGCGGTCAAGGAGACGGCACGTCCGGTATCGGCCGTGAAGCTGGACACATCGATCAACGAGAGGAAGCTGAACTTCAGCACCGAGCTCGACGTCCGCGGTGAAAGGCTCAACGACGCGATAGAAAAGGTGACCCGCTACATCGACGACGCCATCATGCTGAACATCTCCAACGTCAGGATCATCCACGGAAAAGGCACCGGAGTGCTCAGGGATGAACTGCAGAAGCTCATCAGAACCATGCCGGGAGTGGCATCCGTAAGGGATGAGCACATCCAGTTCGGAGGTACAGGCGTCACAATCGTTAACTTTGACTGATGAAGGAAGACATGAAGAGAAACATCATATCGACAGTTGCTGCGGCAGCCGTGATGCTTGCCATGACAGCGTGCGGAAGCGGCAAGGCGGACAAGGCCGCTGAAATGGGACCGGAGCAGACTCTCGAGGCATTCTGCAGGGCAGTTGCCGCGGGAGAATTCGACAAGGCAACCACACTATGCGACACAACTGCCATGAAAGAGTACATCGAAGCCTACGTTCAGGCATGGGAAATGCAGACAAAGGCTGACAGCAGCGCAACCGCAATTGCGGGAGCCGTCCTCTCCGAAGCCGAAATCACAGTAGAAGACGTGACAAGGGAAGGAGAGAAGAGACATATATTATATATAATGGATGCCGGAAACGGCCTCATGAAGGAAAAGAAAGCCACAGTGAAGAAGGAAGAGGGAGCATGGAAAGTGGAACAGATTACAGACAGGACCTAGGGCGGAAAGGAGAAGACATCGCCTGCGAGTTCCTCATCGGAAAGGGACATACCGTACTGGCAAGGAACTACAGGAGCGGACATCTTGAAATCGACATCATCACCTTCGACAGCGAAGGAATCCATTTTGTGGAGGTCAAGACCCGCAGGAAGAGCATCCAGGCCCCGCCTCAGGAAAACGTAGGAAGCCTCAAGCAGAACAGGATAGTCAGGGCTGCAAAAAGCTTCCTCAACACAAGGGAGGGACTCCCCTATGGAAATCACGAATGCATGTTCGATGTCGTGGCGATAACATTCGACGGCGACTCGGCAAGACTGGAATGGTTTCCGCAGGCCTACATACCGATATACAAATGATAACACCTAAACGATATATCCATGAACAAGAATAATTGCTATTGCGTCATTCTGGCGGGTGGTGCCGGTACGCGATTCTGGCCTCTCAGCAAGGTCGCGAAGCCGAAGCAGTTCCTCGATGTGGCCGACTCCGGCAAGACATTCATCCAGAAGACCTACGAAAGATTCGCAAAGGTGATTCCACAGGAGAACATCCTGGTGGTTACTGCCTACAGGTACCGTGAGCTCGTAATGGAACAGCTCCCGCAGCTTCCGGCAGAAAACCTGCTTCTCGAGCCGTACACAAGGAACACGGCCCCTTCCGTAGCCTATGCTACATACACCCTTCTCAAGAGAAATCCCGATGCCCATGTGGTCGTGACCCCTTCCGACCATTTCATCATGGACGAAGACCTCTTCTGCAGGACCATCGAATACGTATTCGACTTCGTAGCGGAAAACGACGTCCTCATGACCCTCGGAATCCTTCCTACACGTCCTGACTCCAACTACGGATACATCCAGGCATGCGGCGGACAGGATGCCCACAAGAGCGACCAGCCGATGGAAGTGAAGACATTCACTGAGAAGCCTGACAAGGAACTCGCGAAGATCTTCATCAACACCGGAGAGTTCTTCTGGAACTCCGGAATCCTCGTATGGCAGGCAAAGACCATCAGGGCAGAGATGGAAAAGCACCTTCCTGAAGTCACCGGCCTGTTCAAGGGATGGGAAGATGCACTCGGAACCAGGATCGAAGGCGAATTCATCCTGAGGACATTCACGGACATCCCTAACATCTCCATCAACTACGGTGTAATGGAGAAGACGGACAGGGCATGGATGTTCCCTGCAAAGTTTGACTGGCAGGACATAGGAAGCTGGGAGTCCCTATACAACTTCATCCCTGACAAGGATGTCAACGGCAACGTGTTCGGTCCGGAAAGATATCTCGTAGAGAACTGCAGGGACACCCTGGTCATCACCCCGGACAGAAAGAAGAAGATGGTAGCCATCAAGGGTCTCGACGACTTTATGGTCATCGACACTGACGACGCCCTTGTGATCTGCCCTAAGGACGACAAGAAATTCAAGGAATTCATTTCAGGCATCGCAATGCCGGAGTTTGAAAAATACAGATAAACATTATGGAGAAACAGATACAGGCCGACATGGTAGCGGCAATGAAAGCAAAGGAGACCGTACGTCTCGCATCACTCAGAGCAATCAAGGCGGCAATCATGCTCGCAAAGACAGCGGAAGGCGCAACCGGAGAGGTTGACGACGCAGCGATCGTGAAGATCATCCAGAAGCTCGTCAAGCAGAGAAAGGAAAGCGCGCAGCAGTACAACGACGCCGGACGTCCTGAACTCGCAGAGAACGAACTTGCAGAGGCTGCATGCATGGAGGTTTACCTCCCCAAGCAGCTCAGCGAGGCGGAAGTGGAGGCAAAGCTCGCGGAGATCATCGCAGAAGTGGGCGCATCCCAGCCATCCGACATGGGCAAGGTCATGGGAGTTGCCACCAAGCGTCTTGCAGGACTCGCGGAAGGCCGCATGATTTCAGCCCTCGTGAAGAAACTTCTTACTAAATAACAACCAAAAACCATAACACAATGAAAACTAAGAGCCTCATGCTGGCAGCAGCCCTCATGGCAGCTGTAGCATGCAACTGCGATGTCGACAAGTCAGTCCATAAGTCAATGGAGGAACTGAACATGCCGATTATTCAGACAAAGTACACAGCCGACCCGTCACCTATCGTCATCGGCGACACCCTCTACCTCTACACAAGCCACGACGACGACCATGGCGAGAACTTCATCATGAAGGACTGGCTTCTCTACACAACCACAGACATGGTCAACTGGCAGGACAGAGGTGCCGTAGCAAGCCTCAGGGACTTCAAGTGGTACAAGAACAACAACGGTGCATGGGCACAGCAGGTAGTGGAGCGTAACGGCAAGTTCTACATGTACTGCCCTATCCACGGAAACGGCATCAGCGTACTCGTGGCAGACTCACCTTACGGACCGTTCGTGGATCCGCTCGGAACCACACTCGTATGGCAGAAGGAGCACTGGTATGACATCGACCCTACCGTATGGATCGACGATGACGGCCAGGCATACATGTACTGGGGCAACCCTAACCTCTACTATGTGAAGCTCAACGAGGACATGATCTCATACTCGGGAGACATCGTGGAACTTCCACATATCGAGGACTACCAGGAAGGCCCTTGGTTCTACAAGAGAAACGACAAATACTACCTTGCATTCGCATCGACATGCTGTCCTGAAGGCATCGGATACGCTATGAGCGACAGCCCTACAGGACCATGGGAGTACAAGGGACATATCATGGACCACACTCACCGTGACCGCGGAAACCACCCTGGAATCGTAGACTACAAGGGCAAGACATGGTGCTTCGGACAGAACTATGATATCTTCCGTCTCGAGGAGAGCCGCCACGCTGAGCGCCGCTCTGTAGCCCTTGCAGAAATGCATTACAACGAGGACGGCACAATCCAGGAAATCCCATATTTCGTGGACACAAAGGTTGAGCAGGTTGAGTGGTTCAACCCATACAAGAAGGTTCAGGCCGAGACAATGGCGTGGGGTTACGGCCTCAAGACCATCCCTAAGAACCAGTGGGGCAAGGACCGTTGGGACCAGCTCGTGACAAACGTCGATGACGGCGAATACATCAAGCTCCGCGGAGTGGACTTCGGCAGCGGTGCAAAGTCATTCACCGTATGCGCTTCCGCCCTCCTCTACGGCGGTACCATCGAGATCAGACTCGACGACTTCGACGGCAAGCTCGTAGGTGAGGTCCACATCGGATGCACCAAGAACGAGCTTGAGCAGTTCACAACCAAGATCCGCGGCGCAAAGGGCGTACACGACCTCTGCCTCGTATTCAAGGCCAGCAGATACCAGGAAAAGAACCTCTTCCAGCTTGACTGGTGGAGAATGGACCAGTAAACATCTCACACGGTGGTGGTTTTCTCGGACCACCATGTGACCTTAACCCCCTCAGAGGGCACTCCAGACAGCATCGCCTCACACGGTAGTGACACAAAACCACCACCTTGTGAGGTGATGCTGTTTATAAGAAAAGTGACATCACGCAAAGAAAAAGAAAAATCTACATTTCTTTTTTTATGATTGAACGATAAAGTGGTCGCCATCAGTTACTTTTACACCGTTACCCATAGACACGAAACGTTATGAAAGAACTGAATTTAACGGACATTTTTGATGGCAGATTTTATCACATCTGCACTGACGGGCTTGAACAGGTGGTCCTGTTAAGAGATGAGGATGACTACAAGGTCGCGTGGAATTATCTGGCTTTAAGTGCATGGAAGACCGGTGCGCAGGTTGCTGCCTTCACACTCATGTCGAATCACATTCATGAGCTGGTGGCATGCAGGGATGTTGAACAGGCATCAAAGACGATAAGGCTTTTCAAGAAACTGCTCTCCCAATACCTGAAGAAGCGTTATGGCATGTCCAAGACACTTCATGAAACAAAGGACTGCATATCCCATATAGATGATGTGCAATACCTGAAAAACTGCATAGCATACATCCATAGGAATGCTGTCAGCGCAAAGATATGTGCCAAGCCGGAAGATTATCGCTGGTCCAGTTACACATGCTTCTTCTCACCTGTAAGACAGAATTGCGGCACCACCGTGTCAGAACTTGGGTACACCCGGAAAAGGAAATTGCTGAAGACTGCGTTTGACCTATCTGAATGCCCTCTTAGGATCGACTCTGAAGGACTCATAACACTGGAATCATTCGTCTGCGTTGACATTGTCGAAAAGGCATACATGCATTCCGGCAAGTCATTTCTTTATTTCCTAGGCTGTTGCAATGACTCAAAAATGGAATACGAACTTGCATGTAGACCGCTCATGCATATCAGTGACCATGATCTTTATGAAACATTCACGAATTATGTTGCCAAGCGTTTCCACAACAAGGACCTATCAGAACTGACAGCAGCAGACAAATGCTCAATGCTAAAGTCCATCTTCTTCAGCAACAAGACTTCCATACCTCAGTTATCAAGGATATTAGGTCTTCCGAGGAATCTGGTCCATAGAATTTTATCAAAATAACCCACATGGTGGTTGTTTTTAAGGACCACCGTGAGACCTCACCCTCCTCGGAAGACACTCCAGGTAAGATTGCCTCACATGGTAGTACCCCAAAACCACCACCGTGGATAATACATTGCTACAGAGCGACTAAGATTTTATCTTAATAAGCCGCCGAAAGTGTCAGGATCAGAACGGGAAGAGGAGCGGAAGGACGAGGACCATCACCACGCCCATCAGGATCTGGAGCGGGAGGCCGACCTTCACATAGTCCATAAAGGTGTACTGACCGGCCGACATCACGAGGGCGTTAGGTGGGGTCGAGAACGGCGAAGCGAAGCACATGCTGGCCGCTACGGTCACCGCAAACATGAACGGAACCGGGCTCACACCTATCTGTACGGCACACTGAAGGGCGATCGGAGCCATCAGGACGGCCGTTACCGTGTTGCTTATGAAGATGGTCATCACAGAGGTTGCGGCATAGATTCCTGCAAGGAGAAGCACCGGACCGCTTCCGCCGAGACCATTCACGATTGCATTTGAAATCATCTCCGACACACCAGTCTTCTCCAGGGCGATGGACATAGGAAGCATCGCCGCAAAGAGGACGATAGTCTGCCAGTTGATGGTCTTGTATGCCGCCTCGACGCTGCGCACGCAGCCGGTTATCACCATGAGCACTGCGGCAAGGAGAACCGATGTCACCGGAGCCACAGGAATGCTGTCCACCACCATCATCACGATCATCGCGATCATGATAGCAGCGGCAATCGGAGCCTTATGGTCGAGGGTAACCTTGGATGCCGCCTCGAGAGGCTCTCCGAGAACGACCCAGTTGGTGGATTCCTTCTTCATACGCGCAATGTCCTTCCATGCACCCTGCACGAGAAGGACGTCTCCATCATGCATCTTCACATCTCCAAGGTCCTTCAGGATATACTCCTGCTTTCTTCTGATACCCAGCACATTGACAGCAAACTTGCTGCGGAAGCCGGCATCGATGATGGTACGGTTGATCATTGAAGATGAAGGCATTATGAGGATCTCGGCGACTCCGATGTCGAAGAAGTCAAGAGATGCGTTCGAAGAACTGCCGTCGATCTCGTCAGTATGACGGTCGAGAAGACGCAATGTATAATCATGCGCGAAACGTTCGATCTGCTCCGGCTCTCCCGAAAGATAAAGCACGTCGTTCTGCTTGAGGATGAGGTCAGGAGAAGCGAGCTGCTGGTTCACGGTGCGCACGAAACGGTTCTGGCCTGTGCTTCGGCGAAGTTCGAGGACATTGATTCCGTACTCCCTGTAGATGTTGAGGTCCACAACGGTCTTTCCGATGGCCTCGGAATCATACGACTTGATATGGACACGGAAGAGGTTTGCAGAAATGCCGTACTCGCTTACGAGTTCCTTGAGGGACTTGCCCGACTTTGACTTCTCCTTCGACTTTTCCTTTGCTGTAAGCATCCTTGTCGCAGGAAGCAGGTAGAGGATACCGACGGCGAGGGTAACAAGACCGACCGGAAGGAAAGAGAAGAATCCCAGCGGCTGATAGCCCGCATTGGCAAGGGTGTCGCTGACGATAAGGTTCGGAGGCGTACCGATAAGGGTCATCATGCCACCCATGCTGCTGGCAAAGGCCAGAGGCATGAGAAGACGTCTCGGCGACGAACCCGCAGCGGCCGCCATGCTCACCACGATCGGGAGCATCAGAGCCACAGTTCCCGTGTTGCTGACGAACATTCCGATTGCGGATGTCACGATCATGACAAGGAGGAAAAGTCTGAGTTCGCTGTTGCCTGCAAGGGTCATCACCTTGCTTCCGATCATCTTTGCCAGACCTGTCTGGAAGATGCCTCCGCCCACGATGAACAGGCCGATCATCATTATCACCGTCGTGTTCGAGAATCCGGAAAGGCCTTCCGCAGGAGTAAGGATCTGACATAGAAGCAGTGCCAGAAGGGCACAGAGGGCCACAAGGTCGGAGCGGACCTTTCCGCTGACGAACAGGATGGCCGATATGAGGAGTATTATAAGTGTCGCTATCATAAATCACTGAATAAGGGCTGCGAATTTAGTAAATTAAAGAGGGACTGCCAAAGTATTCTTCACCTCTCCGATTACAAAGACGCTGTGGAGGGAACCGATGCAGTCGAGATCTCCGAGGGTATCGAGGACGAACTGCTGGTAGTCCTGCATGCTTCGGGCATATATCTTCAGCTGATAATCATAATCTCCGGAAGTGTTGAAACACTCCACCACCTCATCGATGCCGGCAATGACGGAAGTGAACTGACGGCTGAATTCCTTGTTGTGGTGCTTCAGACGCACATTGCAAAGGACCATGATGCCGTTTCCCGCCTTGATCGGATCGACTACGGCGACATATCTCTTGATGTATCCCTCCCTCTCCAGACGCTTCTGCCTCTCGAAGACAGGGGACGGAGAAAGGTTCACCTTTGCCGCAAGCTCCTTGGTCGTGAGCTTTGCATCCTTCTGCAATTCGCGCAGTATGAGGATATCTGTTCTATCAAGGGTTTCCATACCATTCTTTATTTTTAACAACCGTGTTTTTGCAGAATATTTTTCTGCATAACGCAAAATTTTCAACAAAAATAGAATATTTTACTGAATTTTTCAGAAAGGTTGCAGATATTATGCCGATATACCATATTTGCAGGCCGTATTACGGAGATATTCTGTATCTTTGCACGTTTTTCCGAAGCGGTATAAACGATTGATTCATATGATAAAGCACGAATATATACATAACGACATATTTGAATTTGAGGCGGGTGGAAGCATCGCGGGACTGAAGGTGGCATACCACACTTCGGAAAGGCCGTGGCAGGCAGGCGACGGACGCAAGGTGATATGGATATGCCATGCGCTTACGGCGAACTCGGATGCGGAGGACTGGTGGCCGGAACTCGTAGGCCCCGGCAAGCTCTTCGACACGGAGAAATACTTCGTGGTCTGCGCCAACATGCTCGGTTCCCCATACGGTTCGTCCGGTCCCTCAACCACCAACCCTGAAACCGGCAGGCCATACTTCCTCGACTTCCCGCGCATTACCGTACGCGACATCGTGAAGGCCAACGACCTCGTTCGCGAGCATCTCGGAATAGAGAAGATCCACCTCATGGTAGGAGGTTCGATCGGAGGCTTCCAGTCGGTCGAATGGTCGGTAATGAGACCTGAGGTCATCGAAAAGGCCGTGTACATTGCCTGCGGAGCACGAGTGACCCCTTGGCTCACGGCATTCAACGAATCCATGAGGATGGCACTTGAAGCCGATCCTACTTTCCACGAAGCCAAGGACCTCAACGGCGGAGAAGCGGGTCTCAGATGCGCACGAAGCATCGCCCTCATCTCATACAGAAGCTACGCGGGATACAACGCGACCCAGTGGGAGAATGACGAGGACTGCCTCTTTGCAGACCGTGCAGGCTCATACCAGAGATATCAGGGCAAGAAGCTTTCAGACAGGTTCGACGCATATTCATACCACTCCCTCTGCGGTTCGGTGGACAGCAACAACGTCGGACGCGGAAGGGGCGGAGTCGAAGCGGCCCTCGGGACCATCAAGGCAGAATGCACCGTCATCGGAATCGACAGCGACGGACTCTTCCCTGTCGAGGAGCAGAAACTCATCGCATCAGCAATTCCTGGTGCGGAATATCATGAAATCACATCGAAGTTCGGACACGACGGCTTCCTGCTGGAGAACGACCAGCTGACCGCCATCATCGAGCCGCTGCTTCCATAAACAGCAATAACACCAAAGAGATATGCAGGTATTGAAATTCGGCGGCACATCGGTTGCCAACGCAAAGAACATGTCAAAGGTTGTAGACATCGTCACAAAGGCGGTGGACCGCGACAGGACCATTCTTGTAGCATCTGCCATCAGCGGATGTACCGACACCCTGATCAGAATCGGAAACCTCGCCTCAGAGCGTAACGAGACATACAAGGAACTCATCAACGGCCTCCAGCAGAAGCACCACGAGATCATCGACGAACTGCTTCCAAGAGAGAAGCAGACCGACTCGAAGGAAGTATGCGATTCGCTCTTCGACTCGCTCAGAAGCATCGCGCAGGGAGTATTCCTCCTCGGAGAGCTCTCCCCTGCCAGCCTCGACGCCATCCAGGGCTTCGGCGAACTCTGGTCGACAAAGATCCTTGCGACCAAGCTCGCGTCGATCGGCATCGCTACGAAATGGGTGGACTCAAGGAACATCATACGCACAGTAAGCAAGAACGGAAAGAACTCCGTGGATGTGCAGAAGACATACTTCCGCATCAACGAGATGGTCGAGAACGATCCTGTGACCCAGCTGTTCGTGCTTCCGGGCTTCATCGCATCTGACAAGCAGGGACGTACCACCACCCTCGGCCGCGGAGGTTCGGACTACACTGCATCCCTCTACGCCGTAGGATGCAAGGCACGTGTCCTCGAGATATGGACCGACGTTCCGGGCATGATGACCTCGAACCCGAAGGTCGTACCAACCGCCCGCACCATCAGCAACATCTCATACAAGGCAGCCCTCGAACTCTCGCACTTCGGAGCGAAGGTCATCTACCCGCCGACAATCCAGCCGGTAGTGGCAGAGGGAATTCCTATCTACATCAAGAACACATTTGCCCCTGAAGCGGAAGGAACACTCATCGAGAAGAATCCTCCACGCAGCAAGGACAAGCTCATAGGCATCTCGAACTCGGACAACATCGCCCTCCTCTCGCTCGAAGGCAGCGGAATGGTCGGCATTCCGGGATTCTCGAGCCGTCTCTTCGAGACACTCAGCCAGAACGACATCAACATCATCCTCATCACCCAGGCATCATCGGTACACACAATGTGCATCGCAGTGTCGGAGAAGGATGCAGAGAAGGCACGTGAGGCCGCTGACAGATGCTTCGCATACGAGATTTCCCTCGGCAAGCTGAACCCGCTCAAGGTCGAGAAAGGATTCTCGATCGTATGCCTCGTGGGAGACGATGTGCTCAACCAGACAGGAGCGACAGGACGCATGCTAGCAGCCCTCGGACGCAACAGCATCGCCGTACGCGCAACCGCACAGGGCTCATCTGAAAGAAACATCTCGGCCATCATCTCATCTGAAGATGCAGAGGCCGCGATCAAGACCATCCACAACGAGTTCTTCGACAGGAAGAGCGGAAAGGACATAAACCTCTTCATCGCAGGATACGGAGTGGTGGGAAAGGCCCTCGTGGACATCATCGCAAAGAACCGCGACAAGATCGCCGCACGCACAGGACGCCGACTCCATGTATGCGGACTTTCAAACAGCCGCAAGTTCATCATCGACAAGAACGGACTCTCGCTCGAGGACATCAAGGCCCAGCTCGACAACGGCATCAGCGCCGCAGACGAGGCATACTTCGCACAGCTCGCCACCCTCTCGCTTGAGAATTCGGTATTCGTGGACTGCACGGCATCGGCAGACATCGCATTCAAGTACATGCACCTCTTCAAGAAGGGATATTCCGTTGTGGCATGCAACAAGATCACCTTCTCTTTACCATACAGCCAGTACGCAGCCCTGAAGGAAGCGGCCATCGAGATCGGAGCCACCCTCCGTTACGAGACGACCGTAGGAGCGGCCCTCCCTATCCTCGAATCCATCTCACGCAGCGTCCACAGCGGCGACGAGATCATCCGCATCGAGGCAGTGCTCTCCGGCACACTGAACTACATCTTCAGCAACTATGCAGGCGGTGAAGGCGGCACATTCGCCGAGGTGGTCAAGAGGGCGCAGGACGCAGGCTATACAGAGCCGGACCCACGCCTCGACCTCAGCGGAAGAGATGTGCTCAGAAAGCTCCTCATCCTCTCCCGTGAGGCTGGAGTGGGCATCGACGAGCAGGATGTGGACATCTCCCCTATCCTCGGAGAGGAGTTCTTCGAAGGAGACGTGGCATCGTTCTACGAGAAGCTCGCCGCCAACGAGGCAATGTTCGCGGAGCGCTACAACGAGGCTGCATCCAAGGGCCTAAGACAGAGATTCGTGGCATCGCTCGTGAAGGATGAGAACACAGCCCTCGGCTACAAGGCGAAGATCGGACTCGAGAGCATTTCAGCCGACCATCCTCTCTTCAACCTCTGCGGAACAGACAACGCAGCACTCATCAAGACAGACTTCTACCCGTCACCACTCGTAATCCAGGGTGCAGGTGCTGGAGCATACCAGACAGCATCGGGAGTGCTTAACGACATCATAATGTAAGGAACATGGAAAAGAAACAATATAGATTCGAGACCCTGCAGGTCAGGGCAGGACAGGAAATCGATCCTGTTTCAAAGGGAACGGCAGTGCCTATCTACCAGAGCACGGCATATACCTTTGACAGCATGGAATATGGCGCGGAACTTTTCGAACTGAAGCGTCCGGGCAACATCTACACCCGCATCACCAACACCACAAATGAGGTGTTCGAGAAGCGCATGGCAGCCCTTGAGGGCGGTGTAGCGGCAGTTTCGACAGCATCGGGACAGTCGGCCGTCTTCCTTTCGATCACAAACATCTGCGGTCCTGGCGACAACATCGTGGCTCAGCCTTTCCTCTATGGAGGTACATTCACAATGTTCGCGATCACCCTGCGTGACATGGGAATCGAAGTACGCTTCGCCAAGAGCGACAGCGTTGCCGACCTCGAGGCTCTCGTGGACGGACGCACGAAGGCACTCTTCCTCGAGAACATCGGAAACCCTGCATTCAACATCCCTGACTATGAGCCTATCGTGGAGATGGCCCGCAGGAAGGGAATATGCGTGATGGTGGACAACACCTTCGGCATGGGCGGATACCTTTTCCGTCCATTCGACTGGGGATGTAACGTTTCCGTCCATTCGGCCACAAAATGGATCTGCGGACATGGCACAGCCCTCGGCGGCGTGGTAGTGGACGGAGGCAACTTCGACTGGACTCCGGAGAAATATCCGCTTCTTGCGGCTCCATCCGAGAGCTACCATGGACTCGTGTACAAGGATGTGTTCGGCCCTGCGGCATTTGCCGGCCGCGTACGCGTGGACGGACTCCGCAACATCGGTCCTGCAGCATCTCCATTCAACTCATTCCTCATGCTCCAGGGACTTGAGACCCTTTCGCTCCGTGCAGAGCGTTGCTGCGAGAACACCCTTGCAGTGGCTGAGTTCCTCGAGAAGCATCCGGCAGTGGAGAGCGTGAACTACCCGGGTCTGAAGAGCAATCCATACCATGAACTTGGAAAGAAATATCTCCATAACGGATTCGGCGGCGTGCTCACATTCCGAGTGAAGGGAGGATTCGAGGCCGCAGCAGCCCTCGTGACCCGTCTCGAACTCATCCTTCATGTGGGCAGTGTAGGTGACTCCAAGTCACTCATCGTACACCCTGCATCCACAACCCACTCGCAGCTCAGCCCTGAAGAGCAGGTTGCAGCCGGAGTATACCCTAACATGCTCCGCCTCAGCGTCGGCATCGAAAACGTCGATGACCTGATAGCAGACCTCGCCGCAGCACTGTAACCAAAGCGACGGGTCAAGTAACGATAAATAAAGAAATAACGATAAAAAATATGAAAGTAGCTGTAGTAGGCGCGACCGGATTGGTCGGCACAAGAATGCTGGAGGTTCTCGCAGAGAGGAACTTCCCGGTAACAGAACTCCTTCCGGTGGCATCAGCCAAGTCAGTAGGAAGAAAGATCACATTCCAGGGCAAGGAATGGACTGTTGTAAGCGCAGAGGATGCGATCGCAGCACGCCCTGACCTCGCACTCTTCTCGGCAGGCGGAAGCACATCTGCCGAACTCGCACCGAAATTTGCAGAAGTTGGATGCCGCGTAGTGGACAACTCTTCGCAGTGGCGTATGGACCCTACCAAGAAACTCGTGGTTCCGGAAGTGAACGGTGACGTGATCGAGGAATCAGACTATATCATAGCAAACCCTAACTGTTCGACTATCCAGATGCTCCTCCCGCTCTGGCCTCTCCATAAGGCATACAAGATCAAGCGAGTGGTAGTATCTACATATCAGTCAGTTACAGGAACAGGCTACAAGGCCATGGACCAGATGACAGAGGAAAGAAAGGGTGGAAAGTGGGGCGAGTACCCTGCAGTGTATCCACATCCGATCGACCAGAACATCCTCCCGCACATCGACTCATTCCTCGAGACAGGATACACAAAGGAGGAGATGAAGATGGTCAACGAGACACACAAGATCTTCGGAGATGATACAATCGGAGTATCTCCTACAACCGTACGCGTACCTGTACAGGGCGGTCACTCGGAGTCGATCAACCTCGAGTTCGAGAACGACTTCACTCTTGAGGATGTAAGAAGGATGATGGAAGAGACTCCTGGTGTAACTCTCCAGGATGACCCTGCAAACAACGTCTATCCTATGCCGCTTTACGCATGGGGCAAGAACGATGTGTTCGTAGGCCGCTTCCGCAAGGACCCATCAGTGAAGTATGGACTTAACTTCTGGTGCGTTGCCGACAACCTTCGCAAGGGTGCAGCGACAAACGCAGTCCAGATTGCCGAGAAGCTTATTGAGAAAGGCTTCCTTCCAAAGGAATAACCACCTTCCTTTTCACAAAAAATAAAGTAATTTTAAATATAAATCGCCCGTAGAGAGACCTCTACGGGCGATTTTTCTATATCACATTTTGTGTTAATTTCTAAAACGCAAACACAAAGATCTTCCAGAGGATGATGACCGACACGATGGTCTTGAGGCCTGTACCGGTGATGAAGCCGAGGAAGGAACCGAACGCTGCCTTGAGGGCCTGAATGGTTCCCTGGCGGGTGTAGTAGAGTTCGAAGAGGAACGCACCGAGGAAGGAACCGAGGATCATGCCTATCGGGGTAAGGATGATGCCGGCAAAGAGTCCGATGATCGCTCCCCTTTCTGCATACTTGCTTCCGCCTGTCACCTTGGTGAAGTACATCGGCACGATATAGTCCACCACAGATACGATCGCCACCACTATTCCCCAGACTATCAATGTCTTGACCTGCATTTCCTCCGGTCCCCAAAGGAAGAGGAGAAGAAGTCCTACCCAACTGATCGGTGTTCCGGGAAGTCCCGGGAGGATGCTTCCTGCTATGCCGATGATTCCGGCAAGTATCGCTAAGATTACAATCAATGTTTCCATAACCTTTTATTCTTCTGCCATTATTGCCTCGATGTCTGCAGATGTGATCGGCAGTCTCTTCGATCCAAGGCGGCGTGCGCCGTCCGCTGTCACGAGCACGTCATCTTCAAGACGGATGCCACCGAAGTCGTAGTAGCCTGCCAGCTTCTCATAGTTCACGAATCCCTTGTCGGTACCTTCCCTCTTCCACTGCTCGATGAGTGCAGGGATGAAGTAGATGCCCGGCTCATCCGAAATCACATGTCCCGGCTTGAGGTTGCGGGCCATTCGGAGATTGCCCATTCCGAGGAGCGGTGAACGCTGACGCTCGTCGCCGTAGCCCACATAGTTCTCTCCAAGGTCCTCCATGTCATGCACATCCATACCCATGTTGTGGCCGAGGCCGTGAGGCATGAAGAGGCCAGAGATTCCGCATGCTACCATTTCATCCACATCTCCGCGCACGAAATCGAGGGCCTTCAACTGCTCGAGCATGTAGCGGACTGTAGCGCAATGCACGTCCCAATATGATGTACCAGGCTTTGTAAGCGAGAACGCAAGGTCGTTCGCCTGCTGTACTATATCGTAGATCTCACGCTGCTTTGTGGTGAACTTTCCGCTGCAAGGATATGTACGGGTGAAGTCCGAAGCATAGTGCGAGTTGCTTTCAGCACCAGCATCGACCACGAGGAGACGGCCAGGAGTGATAATCTGGTGGTGCGAATGATTGTGGAGGGTCTCTCCGTTCTGGGAGAGGATGGTAGTGAACGAAGGTCCCCATCCCTGTGAGTATGTCACGCCTTCCATACGACCTACGATCTCCTGCTCAAGAACGCCAGGCTTGCAGCCGCGACGTGCCTCCGTATGCATCCAGTAACCGATTTCGGCAGCCTTGTCCATTTCTTCGATCTCGCACTGCTCCTTGATAAGACGAAGGGTCACGACTGCCTTTACAAGTTCCTCCGAAGCGCCTCCTGCAGCGACAGGAGCCACTTTTCGCACCTGTGCGGAAGGGATGCCTGTCAGTTCGGCAAGCTTCATCTGGTTGTAGTATCTTGCCGGCGGAAGGAAATGAACCGGACGTCCTACAGCCACGGCAGCTGCGACCGCCTTGTCAAACTCAGCGAGAGGAAGGGTCTTCGCACAGCCTACGGCCTCACCTTTGGAAGCCACTGAAGGCTGAGGTCCCATCCAGATGATATCATCGATGTCGACATCGTTTCCATAGAGACATTCGTCTGCGCTGTCAAGGTCAATGAGTGCTGCAAACCAAGGCTCATCCACACCCCAGAAATAGAGGAAGTTACTGTCCTGACGGAACTTGTAGTCATTGCCTCTGTAATTGGTCGGAGCATCCACATTTCCAAGAAATACCGCAACTCCGCGGGAGCCTTCTGCAGTCATCGCCGCCATCTTCTCTGCAAGAGCGCGACGTCTGTTAACATATACCTTCGATTCAAACATAATTATTGCTGTTAATCATTTCATCAAATATAGGAATAATCCAAAGAAAATTCTAATTTTGTCCTTAATTAGACCAAATTTACTCTTTTTATGGATTTTACCGTTTATTAATTGATGAAAAAACTTTTTATCTTTTTGGGGGTTGCCCTGTCTGCGATAGGCTCAATGGCCAGTGCGCAGGAAGTTGGAAGTGACTTTGCCGATTACATTCCAGAGGTCTCTCTGGACATGCGTGGCAGTTTCCGTATAGATTCGGAAAACACATCCGGGCACTTTACGGGCGACGACCTGAACATCGATATAAACGGATACATCAGTCCATCTTTCTCCTACAGCTTCAACCATCGTATAGCGTCTTCCTACTATGGAAAGGCGTCGGGTTTTGATGCCACCAACTGGCTGACACTCACCTATGAGACCGATGCTTTCTATGTTACGGCAGGAAAGGATGCGCTTCTTGTGGGAAGCTTCGAGTACGACGCATACGACCTTGATGCGTACTACGAAATGAACTCATGCTTCTACAACGACTTCGACTGCTGGCAGTGGGGCGTTTCGGCGGCATGGTACCCTGCAGAAGACCACGAACTCATCCTTCAGTTCGCCAACTCACCTTACGCCGTTGATGAGACCGGCCTGTATTCATACGCACTCGGCTGGAGAGGCGCATGGGACTGGTATGAGTCATACTGGACCGCAAACCTCTGGCAGTACGCACCACAGGAATTCATCAAGGCTCTCAACCTCGGAAACAGATTCAGCTTCGGCGGATTCTCGGTCGACATGGACCTTATGTTCAGGTTCGACGACTTCGAGGAAGACTGCGGATTCACAGGAACGATCGCTCCGTCATACCAGTTCGGAGAATGGGGACGAGTCTTCGCGAAGGCAGGTTGGGAAACCAACGATAACGTCATCGTCGGCGGAGGATTCGAGTACTTCCCTCTCAAGGAGAACAAGAACATAAGACTGCATGCTGCATACACACACAACGAGTACATGATCGGAGATCTGTTCAGCATCGGTCTGACATGGAAGATGAAGTTGACTAACCTAAGACCATAAGGAAATGAAAACCAGCGACAAGATCATTGAATTCAAGAATATACATAAGGGATTCGGAGACAAGGTTGTCCTCGACGACATCAGTTTCTATGTAAACAAAGGCGAGTTCCTGACTCTCCTTGGACCTTCCGGCTGCGGCAAGACGACCCTCCTGCGACTTCTCGCGGGATTCGGCAACACCGACCAGGGAGAAATCCTTATCAATGGAGTCAACATCACAGACGTGCCGCCGCATGAGCGTCCGGTAAACACAGTATTCCAGCGCTATGCCCTCTTCCCACACCTTGATGTGTACGAGAACATAGCATTCGGACTCAAGCTCCAGAAGGTTCCGACAGACGAGATTGACAAGAGAGTGCGCAAGGTGCTCAAGATGGTGAGCATGACCGACTACGAGGACAGAGATGTTGAGTCTCTCTCCGGCGGACAGCAGCAGTGCGTTGCGATCGCACGTGCAATCGTGAACCAGCCTAAGGTGCTCCTCCTCGACGAGCCTCTCGCAGCCCTCGACCTCAAGATGAGGAAGGACATGCAGATCGAGCTCAAGGAGATGCACAAGAAACTCGGAATCACCTTCATCTACGTGACCCACGACCAGGAGGAGGCCCTTACGCTTTCCGACACCATCGTGGTCATGAACGAGGGAAAGATCCAGCAGATAGGCACCCCTACGGACATATACAATGAGCCTCAGAACTCATTCGTGGCCGACTTCATCGGCGAATCGAACATCCTCAACGGAAAGATGGTCAAGGACAGACTCGTGGAGTTCGTAGGCCATGAGTTCGAGTGCGTCGACGAAGGATTCGGAGAGAATGTGGACGTGGACGTGGTAGTACGTCCGGAGGACATCTACATCATGAACAGGACAGAAGGTGCCCAGCTGACTGCAAAGGTAAAGTCATGCACGTTCAAGGGCGTCCATTACGAGATGTTCGTGGACACCGACAAGGGCTACGAGCTCATGATCCAGGACTACAACGCATTCGAGCCTGATTCGGAGGTGGGACTCATCATCAGACCTGCCGACATCCAGGTAATGAAGAAGGAAAGGACTGTCAACCGCTTCGAAGGCGAAATCGTGGACGAGAACCACGTCAAGTTCATGGAAGAGGTGTTTGAATGCAAACCGCAGGACAAGTTCGCCGCAGGAGAGAAGGTTGCAGTGGAGGTCAACTTCTCGAAGGTCGAGCTCATCGACCACCCTGAAGAGGGTATGCTCTCCGGCGAGGTTCATTTCCTCCTCTACAAGGGAAACCACTACCACCTTACCATCAAGACCGACGACGGATACAAGATCTGGGTGGACACAAACGACATCTGGGACAAGGGAGACCTTGTCGGTATTAACATAGCCCCTAAGGACATCAAGATCGTAAAGTGCAATGACTAAGAGAAGTACATGGGCTCTGCCTTACGCCATCTTTCTGGTGCTGTTCGTTGCATTGCCGCTGATCCTGATCATGTTCTATGCATTTCAGGACGGTGCAGGCAACTGGACCTTGGGCAACTTCACCAAGTTCTTCAGGGATACGGATGCGATAAACACCTTCGCCCTGTCGCTTGAGGTTGCAATCGAAAATACTGCCATCTGCATACTGCTGGGATACCCTGCGGCATGGATTCTTGCGAACAAGAAGCTGAACAAGAGCGCCGTGACCATCGTGCTCTTCATCATGCCTATGTGGATCAATGCCCTGATGCGAACCCTCGCCACTGCCGAACTCTTCCACATGCTCGGCATCCAGCTCGGCAAGGGAACCCTGATCATCGGTATGGTATATGACTACCTTCCGTTCATGATCTACCCTATCTACAACATCCTCGACAGGATGGACAAGTCGTACGCAGAGGCCGCTGCAGACCTCGGGGCAACGCCATGGCAGGTATTCTGGAAGGTACAGGTTCCGCTTTCGATGCCTGGAGTCATCAGCGGTGTGATGATGGTGTTCATGCCTACGGTCAGCACATTCGCGATTTCGGAATTCCTCACAAACAACAAGATAAAGCTCTTCGGTACCATCATCCAGGAAAACATCAACTCTTCGATGTGGAACTACGGAGCCGCGCTTTCCCTTGTGATGCTCGTGATCATTGGTATAACAAGTCTTTTGCAGGACAATAAGAAAGAGGTCAGCGGAGGGATCGTATAGTCATGAAGAGATTTTTCGCACAATGCTACATATGGCTGCTGCTGGTAATCCTGTATGCGCCTATCGTTTTCATCGCAGTATTCTCGTTTACTGAAAGCAAGGTGCTGGGCAACTGGACCGGCTTCTCGACAAAGCTGTACGCCAACCTGTTCACCGGCAACATGCAGGGCACAGGATCGCTCATGCATGCCATCCAGAACACGCTTATCATAGCCCTGATCGCAGCGACCGTATCGACCGTACTCGGTACCATCGCAGCCATCGGCATCCATAACATGAGGGGCAAGACCAAGCAGGCCATCAACCTGCTGAACAACATCCCTATGCTCAACCCTGACATCATCACGGGTGTATCGCTCTTCCTGCTCTTCGTCTTCCTGCACATCAGCCAGGGATATGTAACAGTGGTGCTGGCACATATCACCTTCTGTACTCCGTATGTGGTGCTGAGCGTGCTTCCGAAGCTGACGCAGATGAACCCTAACATATACGAGGCTGCACTGGACCTCGGTGCAACGCCGTTCGTGGCTCTCAGGAAGGTGCTCATCCCGCTGCTCAAGCCGGGCATGATCTCGGGATTCATCCTTGCATTCACAATGTCCCTCGACGATTTCGCGGTGACATTCTTCACAAGAGGAACCATCGGACTGGATACTCTCTCGACCTACATCTATACCGATGCCCGCAAGGGAGGTCTTACACCGGAACTCCGTCCTATGATCACCATCATGTTCCTCGGAATCCTCATCCTGCTGATCATCATCAATCTCAGGAAGATCCGCAATTCTAAATCCGCCACTGAATAAGATGAAGAAGATATTGTACCTGATCGTGGCAGCCGTAATGGTTCTCGGCTGTTCGGAAGACAGAGACCACATCCTGAAGGTCTATAACTGGGCAGACTACATCGACGAGGAACTCATCGATGAGTTCGAGGTATGGTATCAGGAGCAGACCGGCGAGCCAGTGGAGATCATCTACCAGACCTTCGACATCAACGAGACCATGCTCTCGAAGATCGAACTCGGCCACGAGGACTATGATGTCGTATGTCCGTCCGACTACATCATCGAGCGTATGCTCAAGAATGACCTTCTCCTTCCGCTCGAGAGGGAGTTCGGCGATACCCCAGACTATCTTGACAACGTCGCTCCATTCATCAGGGAGAGATTTGACGAGATCGAAGGACATGGAAAGAACGCCAACGACTACAGCGTGGCATACATGTGGGGAACCGTGGGACTGATCTACAACCCTGCCTATGTCAACCCTGAGGAGACCGCAAGCTGGGATGTGCTCAAAAACCCGGCTTATAAGGGCAAGGTTCTGATGAAGGACGCATATAGGGATGTATACACCGCTTTGATCATCGCGCTCAACAGAGAGGCTCTGGATGCCGGTGAGAAGGATATGCGTACATTGGCGTTCGACACATCCGAGGAATCCATCAAGCTTGTCGAGGATTATCTCAATTCGTTCAAGGAGTCCGTTTCCGGCTGGGAGGCCGACTTCGGAAAGGAGCAGATGACCAAGGAGCTTGCCTGGATGAACATGTCATGGAGCGGAGATGCCCAGTGGGCCATCGACGAGGCTGCAGAGATCGGAATGGAGCTCAGATACAACATCCCGCAGGAAGGCAGCGCGGTATGGTTCGACGGATGGGTAATCCCTAAGTACGCGAAGAATCTCAAGGCAGCAAGATATTTCATCAACTTCATGTGCAAGCCTGAAAATGCTCTCAGGAACATGGATGTGACCGGTTATGTCAGCGCCATCGGTGGTGAGGATATTCTTGCCAGCATGGCTGACGAGGAGGAGTTCGAGCCTATCGATGCAAGCTACTTCTTCGGTCCTGAGGCTGACAGCGTGTGCGTAAATCCCATCATGTATCCTGACAGGGCGACCATCGAGCGTTGCGGCATGATGCACGACACAGACACCGAGGCCCTTCTGAAGATGTGGTCACGCGTAAAGGGCGACAGCGCCTCCGCATGGACCTACATCCTCATCTGCCTCGTCCTCGGCGGCCTTGTCGCGGCTGTGGTCATCAAATATGTCAGAAAGGCCCGCCGCATGAAGAGATACAACCGCAAGAGACGCAGGAAGTAAACCTGCCGGCCCACTGCTTCCGAATACAACTTGCACTTTCTCCACAAAAACGCTCTTTTCGTGGAGAAAACACTTCAGATTACCCTGTTTGTCCACCAAAAAGCCATTTTCGTGGAGAAAGTGTATCGGACAGGCGACCTTGTCTATTAGATGAAGATGTATTTCAGGATGAAGAGGACTGCGAGGACGTACATCACTGGAGTGATCTTCTTGAAGTTTCCGCAGATGAGGTTCATCAGCACGTATGAGATCATACCGAGAAGAATACCGTTTGAGATAGAGTATGAAAGCGGCATCATGAGGATGCAGATGAATGCCGGGATCGACTCAGAGAAGTTGTCGAACGGAATCTTCACTATAGGCTCCATCATGAGAAGACCTACGATTACGAGCGCGGGTGCTGTCGCTGCCGACGGGATCGAAAGGAACAGAGGCGAGAAGAAGAGAGCAATCACGAAGCAGCAGCCTACTGCAAACGCTGTGAGGCCTGAACGGCCGCCCTGCGCAACACCTGCTGCACTCTCCACGTAAGTTGTGGTGGTAGAAGTACCGAGCATCGCACCTGCTGTAGTAGCGATGGAATCTGCCATGAATGCATGCTTGATCCTGTTGATGTTGCCCTTCTCATCAACCATATTTGCCTTTGTACATACGCCCACGAGGGTTCCGACCGTATCAAACATGTCGATGAAGAGGAATGTGAACACCACGACAAGCATGTCAAGGGTGAAGATCTTGTCAAACTCGAACTTGCAGAAGATAGGCGAAATCGACTCCGGTGTAGAGATGACTCCCTGAAACTCAGTGACTCCGAGGGGGATACCGATGACCATTGTGGCAAGGATACCGATGAGGATGGCTCCCGGTACATTCCTGGCATACATGAATCCTGTGAGGATAATGCCGATCAGGGCAAGAAGAGCGGAACCGGAGGTAATGTCGCCGAGAGCAACGAGGGTTGCGTCGTCATGGACGATTACGCCGGCACTCTGAAGACCGATGAACGCAATGAAGAGTCCGATACCTGCACCGATTGCATTTCTGAGACTCATAGGAATGGCATTGACGATCGCTTCACGCACATTTGTCAGGGTCAGCACGATGAAGATGAGTCCCTCGATCAGAACGGCAGTAAGCGCGAACTGCCATGAATATCCCATACCCATGCACACGCTGTACACGAAGAAGGCGTTAAGTCCCATGCCAGGTGCAAGACCGAACGGAAGCTTGCCGATGAAGGCCATTGCGAGACATCCGATGATGGCCGCAAGAGCTGTGGAAGTAAAGACTGCACCACCTGGCATTCCTTCCAGCTGAGAGAACATCGACGGGTTCACAGCAAGGATGTAGGACATGGTGAGGAAGGTGGTTACACCTGCGATGATTTCTGTCTTGACGGTTGTCTGAGTCGGATTGAAACCAAATAATTTCTTAAGCATAAGCATATCGGTTTAGAGTGTTAGAATGTCCATTTTGCTGCAACAGTAGGCATGGCGGCGAAGCCCTTGCCGACAAAGTTGCATGAGAGTTCGACCTCAGTACCGAGGCTGAGGTTGATATTCTCCCATCCTTTCACCTTGTTGAGGTTTACCCAAAGCTGCGGCTCTGTAATGAAGATATACTCGGTTCCCTGCCATGGCCTTGCCTCCTTCCAGAAGTCGGCAAAGCCGTTGAATGAGATCCAATGATCGAAGAAATCAAGGTTCCAGACTCCTGTTATCTGGAAATTGCTTGTCTGGGATTTTCCGTTGAGACCGACCGTTCCCGGAATCGCCTTGTATAAGGCGGTCACCGACCATGTCTTGCTCCAGTCGCTTGAATGGCCTGAATAGGTAAGGCCACCAAGCCATGAGTTGTTGAACGAACCGGCAGCCGTACTCAAACCTCCATTGTACTCGACATGGAGAGAAAGCCAGTTCATCTCAGTGTCCTGCCAGAAGCAGAATTCACGTGCAATCTCCCAGTAGGCACCCGTAACCTTCGGATCATAGTCAAGATCGACGAAGAAGAAAGTGCTTCCAGCATTGTCTGCACGGAACATTTCAACAGTGGTGGTTGCTGAGTTGCGACCGAGGTCATAATGCAACTGAACGTTCTGAGCAGCCGCTCCGAACGAGATCACAGCCAGCATGATGGTTGGGATCAGTCTTTTAAAAAGCGTATTCATAGTGATTTGGGTAGATTCCTTCACAAAAATAAACATTTTTATGAAAGAATACCCATTATCAATATGTAAGACGTATTCCAAGGAAGAAGGTTCTTGGGAGGGTCGGGCCGTACATGTAGCCGGAATCCCTGTCTGCCCCGGTATCGAAATCATCCTGGAACGAGTTCAGCATGTTCTGGACACCGGCGTTCAGCTGAAGTGAGAAACTCTTGTAGAGACGGAAGTCATAGGCCGCCTTGAAGCCCATGTCAATGAAATCCGGAGTCTGCACGGTCATGTTCCTTTCGATCATACCCGCATGATGCTCGACAAGCATGCTGCCGGTATATGTGCCCGTAAGCGAAAGGGCGAGCTGCTTGACAGGGTTGTACGATGCTGTCACATAGCCATGGACTCCCGGAGTTCGGAACATCTTCGTCGTCGCTTCGACATCCTCTCCCCATGCCCTTGCTTCCTTGTATTCCGACTTCTGGAGGGTGACTCCCGCCTGGACCTGAAGAAGGTCTCTCCATGCGATCTTTCCTTCGAGATTACCGCCGAACACCCTTGCTCCTGATTCGTTGCCTCTCTCCTTGATAAGGATTCCCTCGTCATTGAATCCGAGTTCATTCAAGGCGAAAACATCGTCCAGGTCAGTGTAGAATCCCTCGACAAGAAGGTTGCCCTGCCAGTCTCCCCATGAATGATACAAGTCTGCGGAAACGCTGACGCTCTGGGACTTCTCTACAGTAAGGTCGTCTGCAAGCACGATCATGGATACTGTACCGCCCACATTGTCGATATGCAGGTCTTCGTCGAAGGCCTGAGGCGCGCGGAATCCATACGAATAGCTTGCCCTGAAGTTGATGTTTTCGGTCGGATTGTACCTGAGGTTGGCACGAGGGCTGAAGATGACTGACTTTATCAGGTTGTGCTTGTCAAGTCGTCCACCTATGAGGATGCCCCACTTCTCGGTCTTCCACTCGTTCTGAGCATAGGCACTGGCAATCCTTACGGTCTGGTCGGTAGTCCTTCCATAACCCCACATATTATCCCTGAGGTAGTCTTCGTTGTACTCGAGGCCTACCGTAAGATCAGCAGGCATGAAGAGGCAGTTGTCGGCCTTGAACACATACTGCGCTCCCGCAACCCACGTAAGGTCGAGGGTCTTTCCGTATGCATTAGGGTCCATTCCGGCACCGTAATAACTCTCTCTGTCGATATGCTGGAGGGATACAAAGGCATTGAACCTATGCTTCTGGTTCTTTGAGAACTGCTCATACTTAAGGCCTCCGGTGTTGATGCCGTGCTTTGTCTGCTCAGCGATCATGGCCTCATGCGGAGGAAGGTCGAGATTATCGCCGCCGCGGCGGAACTCCTGTAGATGGTGATACTCGGCTGTGATCTTGGAGTAGAGTCCGGTCTTGACATATCCTCTGAATCCGAGAGTCTGGCCAGATATCTTCGAGAGTTCGGTAAACCCGTCTCCATTCGCATCCCATGCGTCCTTCGAGGTGTTCTGGCCGAAGACAGCGAGTCCGAGCTTGTTGTCCTCAGAAACGATGGATGCGTTGATATCTGTGGTATTGTGGAGAGCGGAAGTTCCATCAATCGACACGGTGGTATGCGAGATGCTTGACGAGTTTCTGACCGGCTCCTTGGTGATGATGTTGATTGTTCCTGCAATCGCCGAAGAACCGAAGAGGGCCGAACCGCCGCCTCGCATCACCTCTACCCTGTCCACCATGTTGGCGGGCAGCTGCTCGATGCCGTAGACACCTGCGAGGGCGCTGAAGATAGGGCGCGAGTCAATGAGGATCTGGGTATACTGACCGTCGAGTCCATTGATCCTGACCTGCTGGAATCCGCAGTTCTGGCAGTTGTTCTCGACTCTTACTCCCGGCTGGAAAGCCAGTCCCTGAGCCACTGTGGTGCTGCTTGTCTTGTTGTATACATCCATGCCGACCACATTCACGAGGGTCGGTGACATGCGTCGAGTAGTCTCGCTTCGGGTCGCGGACACTATGACTCCGTCGATCTGCACATGATCCTCTTCAAGGACGAAGTTGACCTCGTAGGACCTGCCTTTGCGGATGTTTATCTCGCGGCTTACGGTCTTGTAGCCGATGGCTGAGACCTCGACCGTGAATGTGCCTTCCGGCACGTTGCGGATCATGTAATGTCCTGTGTTTTCGGTTGTTACGCCGATAGTTGTTCCCTTGAGCATCACTACTATGTAGGGAAGGTGTTCGCCTGAGTTCCTGTCAATTACATGACCATGGATATGTGCATCGGAGTTGTCGAGCACATCAGTATCGTTTGCCTTGGCAGTCAGCACGATGCACAATGCCGCCGCCAAAGCTGAAAGTATTCTTTTCATCTTTTTGGGGTTTCTGTTGTTTGAATCTTGGGTGTAGAGTGCCGGTCAGGCGGCGACGCCGACGACATGAAGTCATCGGTCAGGTCGGGATCCTACGCCACAGGAGGCCCACGAAGGGCAAGGACCGCGCAGACACCGTTCGGAACGAAAGGCATCTCATAGACGGTACGGGATTCAGACAACTGGAAGAACGGCGTTCCCACAGTACTGAAATCCACTGCATATTCCGACTGGAAATGCGACAGGACATCGATTACGGCATACTGGGAATCGCTGTGGTCATGTTCAGAGTCTCCACCAAGATGGGAGTGGACCACAGATGAGCCGTTGACTACATGGACGTGCGAGAACATGCTGATACCTGAATAGTAACAGCTGAAGATGAGCAGAAGAATGACTGCTGAATATTCTCTAAAACGTCTCATATCCGATTTGAGCAGACAAAGATAATAATTTCGAGGAAAAGATTATATTTGTTACATGAAAAGAAGAGACTTCATCAAGACAGGTTCGTTGCTGGTTGCGGGAGCGGCAGCAGCGGGAAGCGGCATCCTCAGCGGATGCTCCTCATTCGGAGGCAGGAACGTGAACAGACTCGGCACAGGCGGAAAGATGGTACTGAGCTTCGAGCCATATGAACTCCTGCTCAGACACACTTTCACCGTATCATCCTATTCCCGCAAGACCACCCCAGGCGTGCAGGTACGCATCGATTACGAGGGCATTACAGGCTATGGAGAGGCTTCCATGCCCCCTTATCTCGGCCAGACGGTCGAGAGCGTCTGCTCCTTTCTTTCGCGCGTGGACCTCAGTCAGTTCAACGACCCGTTCCGCCTTGAGGAAATCCTTGCGTATGTGGACAGCCTTTCGCCGGGCGACAATGCGGCAAAGGCTGCGATAGACATCGCCCTTCACGACCTTGTCGGCAAGCTCATGGGCCAGCCATGGTGGAGGATATGGGGACTGGACCCGACCAAGGCTCCCGACACCACATTCACGATCGGAATCGACACTCCGGAAGTCGTGCGCGAGAAGACACGCGAATGTGCAGACAGGTTCAACATCCTCAAGGTAAAGGTAGGCCTCGACAACGACAAGGAAATGATCAGCACCATCCGTGAAATCACCGACCTTCCACTCGCCGTGGATGCAAACCAGGGATGGAAGGACAGGCAGGAGGCGCTCGATGAGATCTTCTGGCTGAAGGAGAACGGAGTCGTGATGGTCGAGCAGCCGATGGCAAAGGAAAGGATCGACGACAACGCATGGATCACCGAGCGCAGTCCCCTTCCGATATTTGCAGATGAATCCATCCAGCGTCTTGCCGACATCCCTTCAGTTAAGGGCGTATATCACGGAATCAATATCAAGCTGATGAAATGTACCGGCATGAGAGAGGGCTGGAAAATGGTCAACTATGCGCGTGCAGAGGGCATGAAGGTAATGGTCGGATGCATGACAGAGACATCATGTGCCGTATCCGCAGCCGCACAGCTGGCTCCAGCAGTGGACTTCTGCGACCTCGACGGCAATCTCCTGATCACGAACGATCTCTTCCGCGGAATGGAAGTAATCGGCGGCCATATAGTCCTGCCGGAACGCCCGGGAATCGGTCTGGAACTTCTGTAGGTTTTCCCACCTGTTCACAGACACGCAGAATAAGTCTGAAAGAAAAACAGAAAAGCCCATCTACTCGATGTAGAAGGGCTTTTTTGTGGTCCCAGCAGGGCATGATCCTGCGACCCCCTGATTATGAGTCAGGTGCTACTAACCAACTGAGCTATGGGACCAAACTTATTAAAGAGCTAATTTGCCTACGGTCCGAACGGTGCCGGACCGTAATGCAAATTTAATCTTTTTTTCGATTAGTTGAGCTTGATTTCAACCTCAACACCTGAAGAAAGCTCGAGCTTCATAAGAGCGTCAACAGTCTTAGGAGTTGAATCGTAGATGTCAAGAAGACGGCAGAAAGAGTTGAGCTCGAACTGCTCACGTGACTTCTTGTTTACGAAAGTCGAACGGTTGACTGTGAAGATCTTCTTGTTGGTAGGAAGCGGAATAGGACCGTTTACACGTGCACCTGTAGCCGAAACTGTCTCAACGATCTTCTTTGCCGACTTGTCAACAAGCATGTGATCGAATGATTTGAGTTTAATTCTGATTATCTGGCTCATATCAAATTTCGTTGAATTCTGTTAAACAATTATTCGTCATCGTCAGCCTTGTAGCCACTCTTCTCGATAACCTCCTTAGCGAGTCCTGCCGGAACCTCAGCGTAGTGGTCGAATGTCATTGTGCTGGTAGCACGACCAGAAGAGATTGTACGGAGGATAGTAACGTATCCGAACTGCTCAGCGAGTGGAACGTATGCCTTAACGATACGTGCACCGAGAGTTGAGTCCATTGCGTTGATCTGTCCACGACGACGGTTGAGGTCACCTACGATATCTCCCATGTAGTCCTCTGGAGTAACAACTTCGAGGCTCATGATAGGCTCGAGGAGAACTGGCTTAGCCTTAGGGCAAGCGTGACGGAAT
>JAZRLI010000036.1:0-44183 GCA_045646785.1 Candidatus Cryptobacteroides sp.
CGACACCCACTTCATATATGACGCGTTCGGAAGGCTTGCAGGCGTCCTTCCTCCTAAGCTGACCGCCCAACTGGAGTCTTCCGGAAGGTCTTCATGGACGGAATCCGAGATCTCCGACCTTGCCTACCTCTACAGATACGACAATAGGGGCAACAACATCGCGAAGCTTATCCCTGGAGGCGGATGGACTTGGTTCGTCTATGACAAGGGCGACCGCTTGGTGCTGAGCCAGGACGTGATCCAGAGGGAGCAGGGCCAGTGGACGTTCCGTCTGGAAGATATCTTCGGCAGGGAGTGCGTCATAGGTACGGCAGTCCTTGAGATGGACGCTTTCGCGGACCCTCTGGGAGAGGTCAATGTCTATGTGAACATGCCGGCAAGTCCGGACTATGAGGGCACCCTTAAGGGATATGTGGCGGCCGGCCTTTCGCTGGGTGCCGGGACTGACATCCTTAAGGTAAACTACTACGACGGCTACGGGTTCCTCGGCAGCGGTCTGTTCCCTGCAGCGACAGACGGTGCAGCAGCATACGACGGGTCTGCAGAGAGCGTATATGGGACGCGATACGCCCTGTCGGAAAGAGGCCTTGCGACGGGAGCTCTCGTCAGGGTGCTTGACTCGTCGGATACGGCATCCTACCTCTGGAGCGTAGCCTACTACGACGACAGGGGCCGTCCTGTCCAGACCTGCGAGTCGATACTGTCTGGCGGATACAGGAGGGAGTACTACGCGTACGATTTCACCGGATCGGTGACCCGAAGGAAGAGCGTCCTGACCCCTGCTTCAGGCCAGGCGGTCACAGTGGTTCAGACGTTTACCTATGACCCGATGGGAAGACTTGTGTCAGTGACGCATAAGGTCGGAGACCTTGAGCCAAGGACTGTATCGCTCAAGACCTATGATTCGATAGGCAGACTCTCGACCGAGCAGAGGAACGGTCTAGCGTCCCTCATTGAGACGAGGTCCTACAACCTCCGTTCATGGCTGACCGGAATAGACTGTCCACTCTTCAAGGAAGCACTTAAGTACCATGACGGAACGACGCCTCAATGGGGTGGAAACATATCCGAGATGTCTTGGGGCGCCGAAGCAGCTGAGAAGACTTACCGGTTCGGATACGACGCCCTGTCAAGGCTCGTATCTGCAGACTACTCCGAGGGTGCAGTCCAGGCATCGGAAGGCGCCAGGGCCGGTGGAATTATCGGAGGCGGAGGAATCATCGGTAGTGAGGTCATCTCGGGCAGCCATTCGGAGAATTATCACTACGACCGGAACGGCAACATGGATCTGCTCAGCAGAAACAACATGATGGAGATGATCGGCATCGAGGGCAACAGGATCACTTCTGTCGGAAGCAAGACGATCTCATACGATGCAAAGGGAAGGCAGATATCGTCGACTTACGGCAAGTCAGTAGCCACCCAGTACAACATCCTCGACCTTCCGCAGAAGCATACCGTCGGAAATGGAGATGTCGTGGTCGACTATAGGTATGCAGCCGACGGCAGGAAACTTCAGGAGAAGGTTACTCAGAGCTCGTCACAGACAAGCAGAGACTATCTCGGAGAGTTCATCTACGAGAACGGCACCCTGAAGAAGATCCTTTTCGACGGAGGATACGTCGACATGATTGGAGACACTCCGGTCTATATGTTCTTCATTAAGGACCACCTCGGCAGCGTCAGGACAGTGGTCTCGGAGACGGGTGAAGTATTGCAGACCAATGAGTTCTACCCGTACGGAGACCTGTTCAGCTCCGCTGGTACGGCTGACTCCAGCGGCAACTGCTACCGCTTCACCGGCAAGGAACTAGGAGAGGAAACAGGCCTCTACGACTTCTCCGCAAGGTTCCTTCAGACCAGCCTGGGAAGGTTCACGACGATAGATCCGCTGGCGGAGAAGTATCCTGGCATAAGTCCTTATGCTTACTGCAACGGTAATCCGGTTAGGTATATTGATCCGGATGGAATGGCTTGCGGAGATCCCGTTAGAAATCCGGAAATTAGAAGGAATAGGGCAAGTAATTTATATGGAGAAGGAATAAGATATTTAGATGGACAAATGAGAAATCATCAAGGTTTCGATTATTATGCTCCAATTGGAACAGATGTTCTTGCAGTGCAAAATGGAGTTGTAGTTCAATCTGGTGAAAGCAATACAGCTTATGGAATATCAGTTACAATTGAACATACTATAGACGATACTAATATAGTGTATTCGTTTTATGCCCATTTGTCAGAGGTCAATGTTAATGTTAACGATGTGGTGAGTGAAGGTCAGATTATTGCAAAATCAGGCATTACTGGTAATGCGGGGACTATATACATTGAGGATCAGCACCTTCATTTTGAGCTTCGTTCTCAACCAGGGAATATAAGAGGACTTAGCGGAAAAATAAATCCAAACGAAATTGTTGACACTAAATTTATTTCTCAATTTCCTGAACTTAAGTCTTCTCAAGGTGAAATAGGTATAATAAAAATAAACAAAGATGGTACGGCAGAAATCAGGGATTATAATGCTAGGTAGTGTTATATTATTGTTTATAATAAATGTTATACTACAAGGATCTAATAGAATTTGTCAAGACAAATATGTCGTGACTATAGGATATGATGACAACGGAGATACTACATATTCCATCATGAACTCTTCATTAAAAAGAGTGGTATATTATGGACATTGGAATGAAATAACTCTTGATACAATTATCGATAACAACTACATTTTTAGAGAAAATCTATACCTGGAAGAATGTTCGGATAGGTTCGTGATCTGTCATCCATGTAAGGATAGCTTATTCCGAGCTCATATTACATGCTGGTGTTTTGAACTGGATGAACATGATTTTGCGTTGTTGCAGAACGGTGTTACTAAAGCACTTACTACAGAATCCATTGATTGTATAAATCACACAATTACGATAAAATTCTTTAATAACAAGATTCAAAAGTTAAAAATGGAAACTGTTAAATATTAAATCACTTTCTTCCTAAGGGATTGCCTTGGCAGTTCAAGAATACACTCTAGTGACAACCGCTACCGCTTCACAGGCAAGGAACTCGGAGACGAAACAGGCCTTTACGACTTCTCCGCAAGGTTCCTTCAGACCAGCCTGGGAAGGTTCACTACGATAGATCCGCTGGCGGAGAAGTACCCGAACATCAGTCCGTATGCTTACTGCAACGGTAATCCGGTTAATTTTGTGGACCCGGATGGTGAGGTTCCAATTTATGTAGTTACCGCTTTGGTAGGTGCGGGAGTTTCAGGAATAGCAGCCGTGATTGAGGGAAAATCGGCTTCGGAAGTCCTTGCTGCTACCCTTGGAGGAGCAGTTGATGGACTTATAGGAGGTTTTGGACTTTTGTCTGGTGTGGGAACTTTGGGCGCAATTGGGCTAGGAACACTGGGAGGAGGTGCAGGTGACTTTGTCGAACAGAGCATAAACCTTGCTTTTGGCAATCAATCTAAAATTGAAGGGACAGAAATAGCGCTGTCTGCAACCTTTGGTGCAATAACAGGTACAATAGATGTCGCGGGTAATAACCTAGGGAAGCATTTAGAAGATTTCTATAGCTCAGATGAGACTATCAAATCTATGGCCAAGGAAATCAAAAACAATTCTTCTAGAAGAATGTCTAATAAGAAAGCAACCGACCAAGCTAAGAAAATAGCAGAAGAAGCCCAAAAGAATGAAGTGAAGCTGGTTGATAATTCTAAAGAGGCTATTATATTAGCGTGGGACATTTATTATAATCTTCAAGATGAATAAAAACAAAAAATATCCGGAAGAATATAAATTAACAAGGTCTTTCGTGGTGAAAATAACACTCGTACTGATTATAGGCTGCGTAGTATTAGCTTGGCTTCTATCTAATTGGCCTAAAGATTGGCTTTTTCTATGCTGGTTTTCTGGGTTTGGCATAGGAGCCCTATTTATTATTATGCAAAATATTGAATATGCAATATTTAATCATAAAGGGGTATTGATAGTTCATACAAAACGATGGGGAAAGAATAAATCGAAAAACGAATATTATATTGATTGGAAAGATGTTAAGTTCATAAGATTCGGACTCTCTTATAGAACACCGACAATAGATATTACGTCAAGTGTATGGGGACACGGATATTATGAAACGACCTCCCTTCCCAATGACAAATTCGCATCATTAGCCAAACATTACAGTGGAAGGGATGACATCATGTACAGAGAGTATAAAAAGAAAAACAAAGCTAAACGCAAGAAGCGTGGCCTTTACGAAAAAGATTGGTAATTTTAAGCGGAGAGAACGCTTTTACTGTATATTTGTATGAACCAAAGACGAAAGCCATACTACGAGAACGGCACCCTGAAGAAGATCCTTTTCGACGGAGGATACGTCGACATGATTGGAGACTCTCCGGTCTATATGTTCTTCATTAAGGACCACCTCGGCAGCGTCAGAGCGGTGGTCTCGGAGACCGGAGAAGTATTGCAGACCAATGAGTTCTACCCGTACGGAGACATGTTCGGAACCTCTGGAACGGCAGGCTCAAACGGCAACCGCTACCGCTTCACAGGCAAGGAACTCGGAGACGAAACAGGCCTTTACGACTTCTCAGCAAGGTTCCTTCAGACCAGCCTGGGAAGGTTCACTACGATAGATCCGCTGGCGGAGAAGTACCCGAACATCAGCCCGTACACCTACTGCAAGGGGAATCCGGTCAGGTATGTGGATAAGAGGGGAACATAATGTGATGTGCTTAGGGAAATCGAATTGAAAAATGAATATGTTACATATAAGATGCTATTGCTATGAAAACTAATTTATTGCTATTGTCTTTGTTGCTGGTTGCCGGGTGTACTCGTGCACTCGATAGCTTGGAGCAGGTTGAAATAGATCGGGAATCTGTTCAGACAAAGGCCGCAGAGGCAGAAACATATTACTGGTATGCCGGTAGCAAGATTCCTCTTACGCTTGATCTTCAGAATGTCAATGTCATATATTCTGAATCCAGGACAAAAGGAGTGGTATCAGAGCGGATCTGCAGACAATCAGTACTTGCGGCAGGAGAAAGAGTTGATGATATGAATGATTATCGTACACATATTTCGGTTTTGAAGAATAATCCGGATGTCGTAAAGGTTACTCCGTATTATGAACGAGGGGAGGGGGTTGCGCCTATAGGTACTTCCGACAAGTTCTGTGTAAAGGTGGAGGATTCGGAGTCGGATGCCTTGTTGAAAATTGCCTCAGGACTTGGAGTGCAGGTCATAGAAGAGGTACCTTATATGCCGGGATGGTTTGTCATGTCAATTGTCGGCTCAGGATTTGAAAACAGCGTAGAGGCGACTAATTTCTTTTATGAGTCCGGTCTATGTGAGGATGTGGATCCGTTGTTCATGTTTGATTTCCGGCCAAGTTCTATCAATGATCCGTATTTCGATGAACAATGGGCTTTGAAGAATACAGCAAATCCTGACTATGATATAAACATAGAAGGGGCATGGGCGATCACAAGGGGTGCAGGGGCTAAGATCGCAATCATCGACACTCCGGTGGAACATACCCATCCTGATCTTTCTCAGAACTGCAACTTTCCGAGTTATAACGCAATGACAAGTTCATCTCCAAGTTCAACTATAGCTGATGACCATGGAACGCAAGTTGCTGGCATCATGGTAGCAAAAGGCAACAATAATTACGGAACAGCAGGGGTGGCATATGAATCTGGGTTGATGCGAGTAAGTATTCGTGAGGATACGACTTGGACAGATGCTTCTGTAAGAATAGCTGGCAGTATAGGCTGGGCGTGGTCTGTGGGAGCTGATGTGATCAATTGCTCTTGGGGTGATTTAGGAGGCGAATGGAAAGGATTACATACGGCTATTCTGGAGGATGCGATTGACGATGCGCTGACTTGGGGACGTTCTGGCAAGGGGTGTGTCGTGGTATTTGCTGCTGGCAATGAGGCACCCGCGATGGATTATCCGGGAACGTTTGATGACAGAATAATCACGGTAGGTTCCATCGGAAATACTGGAGTGCGTTCAACATTTTCCGGATATGGGACCAAACTTGACGTTGTGGCTCCGGGTGAAAATATAATGACCACTTATCCAAACTACATGTCCGGATTAGCTTCCGCCACATCTATGGCGACTCCTCATGTTTCAGGTATAGCTGCTCTGATAATTTCTGAGAATCCTAGCTTGACAAGGGAAGAAGTGACAAGGATAATAGAACAGAGTGCCAATAAGATAAATCCCGGATTATATCTGTATGGACAATATCAGAACAGGTATAATGGTAGCTGGAACCCGGAAATGGGATATGGATTAGTAGATGCAGCCAGAGCCGTTGCCATAGCACGAGATGCCAATCTCACTCCGCCTGCTTCAAGTCCAAAGCTGGATTTTTATGTGATGACTGGTGCTTCTGCAATATATGACGATTGGTTTGTTATGGTCCATAGTCAGAATGCGGCAGTATCATTTGCTCTTAAACCGGCTCAGATAAACGCTGCATACACATATTACTGGCATTTTACGACCTCCGGTGATTATAATTGGGAACCATATTTTACCTTAGTCGGCAACTACAACGGTGTAAACATGAATATACCTCGTCCGTCAATGGACTCAGTTTTGACAGTGTCCTGCGAAGTCTATAATGGCTCTACGCATGTATGTACTGCGACGAAGTCATTGACCGTCCGTTTGAATTTTCCATAAAATCCGGCTGATATGAAGAATCGATCAAGAATACTGTTTTTATTAGCCTTGTGCTCAGCCTTGGTGCTGTGCGCGTCCTGCGTGCGGGAGGTGGTGATGGATGCCGGGGAGAAGCCTGTGGTTGTGGTGGAGTGCGTGATCAGCAACAACCCTGTGCAGACTCTGCATCTGAGGTATACCAAAGGAGCGTCGAAGACGGATTATGAAGTCGTGACTGAGGCAGATGCCGTGCTGTATGATCTTACAGCAGGCAGCGAGGCAGGACGCTTTGTCAAGGCTGAGGATGGGGTCTGGACCTTGGATTATGAGGCAGTGGACGAGCATGAATACCGCCTGGAGGTAAACGTCCCGGGATATGACCTGATAACAGCCGAGCAGCAGATGCCGTTAAGACCGAATGTGAAGGCAATAAGAAACTCCTGGTGTTCGACATCTTTTACAGCCAACCACTTCCCGGACACGTGCGAATGGACCAGATCCTGCAGATATGAACTTGACATCAGAGATAAGTCAGCTCCTTTATGGGTATGGGCGGTAAATTATGACAACCATACAGATCGCAGGGAATTGGCAGAATACATCTGCTCGACCGGTGCAGTTGATGGTTTCAATCTGACAGATGTCGTTTATACAACGAAGGTGGATACGGTCATGCATAAAGTTCCGGGAGATTTCTATACTGGAATCTGGCTTTCCGCAATATATCCGATGTTTATCGGGAAAAGAATGCATGACAGATATATCCGTTTCTCCTCCTGTCCGGAACAGATCTCTATATCCGGTTCTTTCAAGGGCTTCTATCCGGTGGAATTCACCGAGGACTGGAATGTAAGGAATGACGGTGTGATAACAGATCCTGCTGACGATCAGGGATATCTTGTATTCGCAAGCATATCGGAGGAATATGAAAGATATCATGTGGAATCTTTCTGTTTTCAGGATTTGTATGAATCTTCAATACTCTCCGATATCTATATCAGAGATAATGTATTTTCAAATATTGACAATGGCCTGGGTATCTTCGGAGCCAAGGCAGAAACAAAGATGGTATGGTCGGAAAAACCTTCGATTTACGGAAATCAGGGATATGTACGTTAATCCTGTCCATTCTCGCTATCCATCCTTTCCATGCAGATGCACAGGAAGGATGGACCGATTCGCTGCGTGCCGCTGTCAAGACGGATGCGATGAGGATATCACGCGATATCGTGAGCCTTGAGGCCGATATCGAGGCTGTCCGTGCCGTCGTTACCCCGCTTGGAGAGGGAGACCCTGTGAAATGGGCCCAGACCCTGCCGGGCGTGACCACGGGCGCCGATGGAACGACAGCCTTTTATGTCCGAGGCGGCAATATGGGCAATAACCTTATAACTCTCGACGGTGTCCCTGTCTATGGCTATTCCCACCTTCTTGGACTTACCACATCGATGCCGCAGTCGGTCGTAGCCACTTCCGAACTTCAGAAGGGAGGATTTACAGGGCCGGACAATAATTACACTGCATCCCATCTGAAGATCGTCACACGTAATCCGGAGCCGGGCTTCCATGCGGGAGTGTCCCTCAATAACTTTTTCCTTGGGGCGAATGCGGAAGCGAACATCAAGGACAGGGTCTCCTTGATGGCTTCGCTCAGGGTTTCCCCTCTGACTTGGGAGTACCGCGCTGTCAAAGATGTTCTTCCTGACCTTATCAGCGGTCTCGGTGATCTGGATGCCGACATAGGGGACCTCTATGCAAAAGCTCGCGTAAAGATAATAAAGGGATTGTGGGCTGAGGCTTCCATGCTGATGACAAAGGATACATATCAGTTCTATCCTGCGGAGGATTCGCGTGACGCGATAGGGTGGACGAATACGATCGGCATGGGAAGGATATATTACGAAAGGGAGAGATCCTGTTATGAGATAGGATATTCTCATAACGAGTATGGAAGCATCCAGGAGCAGGAGAAGCTGTATCGTGGGGAAACTCAGCTTCTTTCCCTTGCTTCGGAGCTGAGTGAAAAGACTTTTCATGTCCGGGGAACCAATGGTTTCGGCAGGAGAGACCGCATATCGGTCGGATATGGTCTGAAGTCGAGACGTACGGCATTCACCCCGGGGAATGTCGGAGGATTCGGAAACATACTCTGGACGGGACTGACAGACATATATCTCCAGGGCAGATACAGCATTCCTGACAAGCTGGACGTCAGGGCTTCTGTGCGGTACAATATGTTCAGCAATCTTAACAGGAGCCTGCAGGGGGTAACCAGTAAAAACAAAAGGCAGAGAGATCTGGAGGAGAGTCTGTATGTCAGGTACCGTCTGGGACCGCATGTGGCGCTGGAAGGAACCTTCGACAACCTAGTCCAGTATTATCATACTCTGGAAGGTCTTCCTGTGGGATGGAACATAGACATGATGGTGCCGTCCGACACCTTGATAAGACCGGAAAGGGCGCTTCAGGCGACTTTGGGGGTCTCTCTTTCGTTCGGAAAGCACTCCGGTTCAGTCAGTGCCTTCCACAAGAAGATGAAGGATCTTGTGTTGTACGAGTATGCGTCATCCCTGTTCAGCGAAAGGTACAAGGATTGGGCAGAGGACCTCTATCAGGGCAACGGACTGTCCTATGGTGCGGAATTCCTGTATGAGTACTGCGGCCGCGACCTGTACGCAAGAGCTTCCTATACCTTGTCCAAGACAGACAGAAGCGGATTCGCGTGCATGAATGACGGAGCAGAGTTCCACTCCAAGTTCGATCGCCGCCATGTGTTCAATGCTATGGCAAGGTGGCGCGGGTTAAGCGCTGCGGTCACATGCATGAGCGGACATTGGGAAAACGGTGCTCCGGAAACATATCTTCTGGAGTTCTTCGGGGATATCATGTGGATTCCGGAATATTACTCGACCTTCAACAATTACCATATGCCGACGGTCTTCAGACTTGACCTCGGGTATCAGTTCTCATTCAGGACAGGACCGGTCAGCCACGACGTAAATGTCGGGGTATGCAATGCGACGAACCATTTCAACCCGTTCATGCTGTATTTTGACGGGGAAAAGGAGTCGTGGAACATGCTGGCTCTGCTGCCGATTCTTCCGAACTTCAGCTATCGCGTAAGCTTCTAGTCGATTCTCGTGCAGATAAGGGTTGCTGAGGTTACGGATACGACTTCCACGGTGCAGTAGTCTCCTGCCTTTTCGCCGCGGCTTGGGAAGACGCACATCTTGTTGCTGCTTGCCCTTCCGCAGAGTTCGTCTGGGTTCTTCTTCGAAGGACCCTCCACAAGGACCTTCAGCGTCTTTCCGATCTCCCTCTCGTTGCTCTTGAGGCTCATGCGGCCCTGGAGGGCGATGATCTCGTTGAGTCTCTGTGTCTTGAGCTCGTATGGGATGTCGTCAGGATACTTCTTTGAAGCCAGTGTACCCGGACGCTCCGAATATGCGAACATGAATGCCGAGTCGAATACGACCTGCTCCATGAGCGAGAGCGTGTCCTCATGATCCTGATCTGTCTCGCCGCTGAATCCTGCGATCACGTCGGTGGTGATGCCGCAGTCAGGAATGACGCTTCTGATCTTGCTTACTCTCTCAAGGTACCACTCGCGGTCGTACTTCCTGCGCATCTTCTCAAGCATGATGCTGCTGCCCGACTGGACAGGGAGGTGGATGTGCTTGCAGATGTTCTCGTACATCGCCATTGTGTAGATGACCTCGTCGCTGATGTCCTTAGGGTGCGAAGTCGAGAACCTTACCCTGAGTTCAGGGCTGATCTTTGCCACCATCTCGAGAAGCTGTGCGAAGTTCACGTTCCTGTCGGCCTTCTGAGGGTCCTTCCAGTAGTATGAATCCACGTTCTGGCCGAGGAGGGTTACCTCCTTGTAGCCGTTCTCGAACAGGATCTTTGCCTCGTTAACGATTGTGTATGGGTCACGGCTGCGCTCCGCTCCGCGTGTATAAGGCACGATACAGTATGAACATACGTTGTTGCATCCGCGCATGATCGAAATGAAGCCTGAAATGCCGTTCCTGTCCATCCTGACAGGGCTGATGTCCGCATATGTCTCTTCGTGCGAGAGGAGGACGTTGATCTGCGGTCTGTCCGGTCTTACGGCCTCCAGCAGCTGCGGAAGGGTCCTGTATGCGTCCGGTCCTGCCACAAGGTCCACAGCCTCGAGGAGCTTGGTCTTGAGCCTCTCGGCCATGCATCCCACGATGCCGATCACCACTCCGTCCCTCTTGCGCTTCTGAAGCTTGAACTGGTCGATGCGGCCCCAGATCCTCTGCTCCGCATTATCGCGGATCGAGCAGGTGTTTGCAAGGATGACCGATGCCTCTTCGATGTCGTCGGTCAGTGCGTATCCCGCATCCTGGAGGATGGAAAGGATGACCTCGCTGTCGTTGACGTTCATCTGACATCCGTATGTCTCTATGTATACTTTCGGCCTCGAAGGGTCGATGATAGGTCTTATGCTGTTCATGTGCCTTATATGTTAGGATGGACAAAGATAGGATTTTTCGCCGAATATCGTTATCTTTGCGAAGATGTAAACGTAAGTAAAGTGAGAAATCCGATGCGTAGATTCATGCTTTTGCTGATGTCGGTCATGGTGCTGACATTGTCCGGCTGCAAGAATATCAAAGACATCACGGTCACATCCGTGGAGGTCGAGGCCATCGCTCCCGAGGGACTCAAGGGCCTCAATGTATATCTCGCGGTCGGCATCGACAACCCTGCCATGCAGATATCATTCGAAGATATAAACGGTGCCCTGAAGCATTCTGGCAAGGTTATTGGTAGGATGGCCATGGACCCGTTCGTCCTGCAGGCAAGATCGGCTGAAATCTACCATCTGAAGGCCTTCGTGACCATAGGTGAAGATGCCACGCTGAGAGACCTGCTCCTTCTTACAAATGTTGACAGACTTAATGAATGTATGGTTGATGTTTCGGCGAAACCGAGACTGAAAAGCGGCCTGGGTGCCCCGGTAAACATCAAGGACATACCTTTGAAGAAACTTTTGGAATAGACTTATGATGAAAACGAAAGGAATAATTACGATCCTCTCCGCAATCTGCATGCTCGTTCTCGGTACGGAACTCCGTGCCCAGGAATGGACTTCGGTTCCGGAGGGATATGTGGTGGATTCAGTGGTGTACAGACCGGCTGCGACTGTGGATACTACGCTCAGCGGCAAGGATGTGTTCATGATCATGCCTGAGAAGGGCTTCGGTTCAAAGGCCGGAGTCAAGATCAACCAGACAGGTGCTGTCCGAAATGCCATGCGCAAGCACGTGCATGACAACGGAAGCAGGACCATGAGCGGTTACAGGGTCCGTATCTTCTTCGACAACAAGCAGACCGCCAGAGTCGAGTCGGAAGAGACACTCAAGCGTTTCGAGAGCATGTACCACGATGTGGTGGCGTACAGGACATATGCAAACCCTTATTTCAAGGTCACTGTCGGTGACTTCAGGACAAGGTCGGAGGCTGTGAAGCTTCTTGAGAGGATCAGGGGAGCGTTCCCGAGCGCATTCGTGGTGAAGGAGAACATCGAGTTCCCTGTAGTGGACAAGGAAAACGCCTATGTGACAGACACCATCAAGGTGGTACGCCCAAAGGCAGGAAACATTCAGTAGTGGTTAACAGAAAGTAGTGTTATGTTGAAGCAAGGCTTAGAACTCAAGCAGACTCAGAAGCTTTCCCCGCTTCAGATCCAGACCATCAAGCTCATTGAGCTTCCTATCCAGGAACTGGAACAGAGGATCCGCAAGGAACTCGAGGAGAATCCTGTTCTGGATGAGGACCTTCCGAAGGAGTCGGAGGACGGAGAGGCACCAAGAGAGGTTTCCCTTTCCGAATATAAGGAGGATGACGCAATACCGAGCTATCGTCTTCGCTCGGATCTTCATACAGACAAGAACGAACGTCCCCAGTACAATACCTTTTCCGTAAAGGAGAGCTTCACTCAGAGCCTCCAGGAGCAGCTGGGATACCGCAATCTTACAGAACATCAGTACGCTGTGGCATCATTCATCATCGGCAGCCTCGATGACGACGGATACCTTCGCAGAAGCATCGACAGCCTCGTGGACGACCTTTCGTTCCGTGCCAATGTCGAGACGGACGAGGAGGAAGTGCTCCAGATGCTGAAGGTGGTGCAGGAGTTCGATCCTGCAGGTGTGGGAGCGCGAGACCTTCGTGAATGTCTCCTTCTTCAGATAAAGCATTGCAAGAAGAGTCCGGCTGTGGACAATGCTGTAAAGATACTTAAGAACCATTTCAACGAGTTCACCAACAAGCATTATCAGAAGATCATGACCCGCATGAACATCAGCGAGGAGGAACTCAGGGCCGCGATGTCCAAGATCCTGAAGCTCAATCCTTCTCCTGGCGGACAGATCGACGATTCGTATGCGGATCAGGCGCAGCAGATCGTACCGGACTTCGTGCTTGAGTACAGGGACGGCGAACTCATGCTGTCGATGCCGAGATTCTCGGTTCCGGAGCTCAGGATAAACAGGAAATATGCAGACATCCTCATCGAGGCGGCGAACTCGTCCGAGAGGGAGAAGAAGGAGGCGGCGGCCTTCGTGAAGAAGAAGCTCGATTCTGCAAAATGGTTCGTTGAGGCCATCAAGCAGCGCCACAATACCCTTTCCAACACCATGCAGGCCATCGTGGACTACCAGCGTGACTATTTCATCGACGGTGACGAGAGCCACCTCAAGCCTATGGTACTGAAGGATATAGCCGAGAAGACCGGATTCGACATTTCGACGATTTCGCGAGTGGTCAACAGCAAGTACATCGAGACTCATTTCGGAATCTACTCCCTGAAGTATTTCTTCTCGGAAGGTCTTGAGAACCAGGATGGAGAGGAGGTCTCTACACGAGAACTCAAGAAGGCTCTTCAGGACTGTGTGGACAATGAGAACAAGCAGAAGCCTCTGACTGATGACGAGCTCGTGGTCAAGATGACGGAGAAAGGCTACAAGGTCGCAAGACGTACGATAGCCAAGTATCGAGACCAGCTGGGCATTCCGAAGGCACGTCTGAGGAAGGAATTATAAGAAACGGAAAAATCTGCAGTTGTTTTAGTGTAAGACAACTGCAGATTTTCTTTTATGCATAGTTTTGTCCCCATGAGACTGAAGGATTTATGCCTGGATGACAGGCCGAGGGAGAAGATGGTGGAGAAGGGATCCGCTGCTCTCAGCAATGCGGAACTGCTTGCGATAATGATCCGCACTGGTACGGGAAGGATGAATGCCGTGGATGTGGCGAGGGCCCTGCTTGCGCAGGCGGAAGGGCGTCTCAATTCCATTGCGGACATGTCCATGGAGAAGTTGTGTTCGGTAGATGGGATAGGACCGAGCAAGGCCGTGACGATTGCAGCTGCCTTCGAGCTGGGAAAACGTTGTGCGATGGAGCTTTCGGTGCCTGAAAAGGTGTCGGTATCGTCTCCGAAGGTCGTGTTCAGGATGATGCTGCCGCTGCTCCGTGGACTTGACCATGAGGAGTGCTGGGCGATATTCCTGAACCGTGCGAATTTCGTCCTGGGAAAGGAGAGGATGAGCGTGGGAGGACTTGAGTCGACCGTCGTGGACGTAAAGTCGATACTGCGCCGTGCCCTGGAAAGGAAGGCCTCCGGGGTCATACTCGTCCATAACCATCCGTCCGGCAGCGCCATGCCTGGCCAGGCCGATATAAAACAGACTGGAGTGCTTAAGAAAGCACTCCAGACATGTGAGATCCATCTGATCGACCATGTGGTCATCGCGGAAGACAGTTGGTACAGCTTCGCGGACGAACGGCTGGTCAGTGAAAATATGTGATTGTACGGATTATCTTGTTCCGAAGATCCTGTCGCCGGCGTCGCCGAGGCCTGGGAGGATGTAGTTCCTGTCGTTGAGGCCTTCGTCCATTGAAGCGAGGTAGATGTCCACGTCAGGATGGGTTTCCTGTACAGCCTTCACTCCCTGAGGAGAAGCCACGAGGCTCATGAGTCGGATGGACTTGTATCCGTCGTCCTTGAGTCGTGTGATTGCATCGATTGCACTTCCTCCTGTCGCAAGCATAGGGTCGGTCACGATCACGAGACGCTCCTTGTCTGCCGGCATCTTATAGTAATAGAATACAGGCTTGCATGTCTCTTCGTCGCGGTACATTCCGATGTGTCCGATACGTGCGGACGGGATGAGTTCGGTGAGTCCGTCAACCATTCCGAGTCCGGCTCTAAGGATCGGTGCGATGACCACTTTCTTTCCTGAAATCTTCGGCGCGCTCATCTTCATCAGCGGAGTTTCGATCTCTTCGTATGTCAACGGGAGGTCGCGCGTGATCTCGTATCCCATGAACATCGAGATTTCCTTCAGGAGCTTGCGGAACTTGATTGTGGATGTTTCCTTTTTACGCATGATGCTGAGTTTGTGCTGCACCAGCGGATGGTTGACTAAGTATAATGCCATAATTGAGATTGGGTTTTATTACGCAAATATAACATAATTCTCCCAATGTTTCCGAACCCCACTGGACAAAAAAAGAGCGACTTCTTACGAAATCGCTCTTGAAGGGTGCCCAGTGGGATTCGAACCCACGACATTCAGAACCACAATCTGACGCTCTAACCAACTGAACTATGGGCACCATATTCGTTTGGGAATGCAAAGATACGCAAAAATTTTATATCTGCAATATTTTGAACAAAGATTTGTGACATTGTATGAAATGAGTAATTTTTTACTATTTTTGTAGGGTAAGTGAATTAACTAATTTTAAGATATGGGACGTGAAATAAAGTTCTCCCTCGTATACAGGGACATGTGGCAGTCATCAGGAAAGTATGTTCCGACTGTCGCTCAGTTGAAGGAAGTCGCTCCTGCGATCATTGATATGGGATGTTTCGACCGTGTTGAAACCAACGGTGGAGCCTTCGAGCAGGTGAACCTCCTTTTCGGTGAGAATCCGAACAAGGCAGTACGCGAATGGACTGCTCCTTTTCATGCCGCCGGTATCCAGACACACATGCTCGAGCGCGGACTCAATGCTCTCCGCATGAATCCGGTTCCTGCAGATGTGCGTGAACTTATGTATAAGGTGAAGAAGGCGCAGGGTACCGACATTTCCCGCTCCTTCTGCGGTCTGAACGACCACCGCAACCTCCGCCTCAGCGTGGAATACGCAAAGAAGGCGGGCATGATCTCTCAGGTTGCGCTCTCGATCACCAACTCTCCTGTCCATACCGTGGAATATTACATGGGCGTTGTCGACCATGTGGTTGAGTATGGCTGCGACGAAATCTGTCTCAAGGACATGGCCGGTATCGGCCGTCCTACCTTCCTTGCCGAACTCACAAGTCAGATAAAGAAGAAGTATCCTCATATCAAGGTGCAGTACCATGGCCACTGCGGTCCTGGCTTCTCGCCTGCGTCCATGCTGGAGGTTGCACGTGCCGGTGCCGACTACCTCGATGTGGCTGTAGAGCCACTTTCATGGGGTAAGGTCCATCCGGATGTGATCACCATCCGCGAGATGCTCAAGGCTGACGGCTTCCAGGTGAAGGACCTCAACATGAATGCATACATGGAGGTGCGTGCCCTTACCCAGAAGTTCATCGACGAGTTCCTCGGCTACTGGATCGACCCTAACAACTCGCAGATGAGTTCGCTCCTCGTAGGTTGCGGTCTTCCAGGAGGTATGATGGGTTCGATGATGGCCGACCTCAAGGGTTTCCACGGCGCGATCAACGCGTCGCTCAGGGCTCAGGGCAAGGCGGAACTTACCCTCGACCAGCTTATGGTCATGCTCTTCCAGGAGGTTGAGTATGTATGGCCTCGCCTCGGTTATCCGCCGCTCGTGACTCCGTTCAGCCAGTATGTGAAGAATACTGCGCTCATGAACCTGATGAACATCCTCAAGGGACAGCCTCGCTGGACCACAATCGACAAGGATACATGGAACATGATCCTCGGAAAGATGGGTACGCTTCCTGGCGAACTCGCTCCGGAGATCGTTGCCCTCGCAAAGGAGAAGGGACTCGAATTCTATACAGGAACCCCTCAGGATGCATTCCCGAACGAACTCGACAAGTTCCGCGCTATGATGAAGGAAGAGAGATGGGACTGCGGTCAGGACGACGAGGAACTCTTCGAACTTGCAATGCACGAGAGACAGTACCGCGACTACAAGAGCGGTGTCGCAAAGGAGCGTTTCAACAAGGATCTTGAGGCTGCGCGTGCAAAGGCAGGTGCTCCTATCATCGTTACAAGACCGGTTGTCGAGATGCCTAAGTACGATGTCGAGGCAATTGCCCAGAAATATCCGTCGGCAGTGCCTGTTCAGGCTCCTGTAAGAGGCCAGATGCTCTGGCAGGTGGATGTGGACGATGCTTCTACAGCTCCTGTTGCCGGAACAGAGGTGAAGGCAGGCAAGCCTATGGGTTATGTCCAGGCTTACTATGGAATGGAAGAGATTGTTCCTGCAGTGGACGGACGAGTGGTTGCGGTCTGCGCAAAGCAGGGCGAGAATGTTGCCAAGGGCGAAATCGTGGCATTCGTAGAGAAGGCTTGATCGGCGTAAGCAGGTCATCCTGAAACATATGACTTTTAAAGAGCGGCTTTTATCATGTTGTGGTAAAGGCCGCCCTTTATTTTAATTTTTTAGGAATTATCGTTTGATGATGATAAATAAAAGGTTAACTTTGTCGTTTATTCGTGATATTGAAATCAAAAACAAGAAATAATACAAAAACAACATGAAAAAGTATTCTGAAAATTCGTTCAGCAAGGAGTACTCTTCTCCTTGTCTTGAAGTGATTGAGATCGCTACAGAAGGCGTTCTCTGCGCAAGTGGCGGATTCGGCATCGGCGATTGGGAAAATGATGACGAAGGCTTTGATTTCTAACATTAAATCTTAAGAAAACATGAAAAGAATCTTTAATGCTTTGGGTTTGATGTTGGTATCCGCTCTTACCCTTACAAACTGTACTAAGAACATCGAGACTCCTGTAGTTGAGTCAGAAGGCGTTCCATTTGAAATCGTAGCGTCAACAGTCGAGACAAAGACAGTTAACGACGGTATGTCTACTCTCTGGGCTTCAGGTGACCAGATCAACCTCTTCTATGCAGTAGGCGAGACAACTGATTACGTGTCTGCAGGTGCATTCACTGTAAACAATGTTGAGGAAGGTATCTTCACTGGTACTCTCCCAAGCGAACTCAATGTTGAGGAGGAGTATGACTGGTATGCAATGTATCCTTACAATGCATCTCTTGCAACTCCGAAGAATACAACTGTAGCAGTATCTATCGGAACTGGACTTGTTCAGGATGGTTACAACAGCACAGCTCACCTCGCAGGTGAGGGCTTCCCTCTCTATGGCAAGGCTGTAGCTACTCCTGGTGCAGATATGCCATCTGTAGAGATGAAGCAGCTCGCATCTGTTATTGCTGTCAATGTTACCAACAATTCAGGTGCTCCTATCGAGATCGAGGAGGTATCTTTCGATGCTGACGGCGAATATATTGCAGGTACTTACTACATTGACTTCTCTGGTGATAAGGTAGAATATAAACCAGCAGATTCAGAAGCAGTTGTATCTGTAACTGTTCAGAATCCGACAAGCCTTGATGACGGTGACACTGCAACTATATATCTTGCGGTTGCTCCATTTGTTGCACCTCAGGGTAATAGCTTCTTCCTCACTGTGAACGATATGACAAAGGATATTATGATTGACGAGGAGGTGACATTCAACGCTGGTAAGATCAAGACCTTTAATTTCTCATATGAGGCTGAAGAGCCAGTTGTCCCTGAATTTGAGCCTGGTGACTATTGGATCGTTGCCAATGGAAAGTATGCTATGCCTCTGACTGGCAACTATGGCTATCTTCAGGTAGATACGGCTGGATACACTGACAATGTGTTTACATTCAAAGAGGTTGACGGCGGCTACACTATTCAGCAGGCAGATGGCAAATATCTTTATATGACTGGAACTTATGATAGCTATAATGTTTCGGCTACTGTTCCGTCAGCTGGAGGACATGTTTGGACTGTAGAAAAGAATGATGATGGATCGTATAAGATCCTTAACGTACTTAAGAGTAAATATGTTCAGCTTGACTCTCAGTACGGTACATATGGTGCATATACTGCAGTAAAGGGCACAATGCCTAATCTTGTGCCTGCAGATGATGCTACAGTTCGTCCTGTTTTTGCGGTTGCAGGAAACTCAATGACTGTTGAATGTGACGTGACTGAGGCTTCTTTTGAACTTACTTCAAACCAGAGCTGGACAGTTGTTCCAGGTGAGGGTGTTTCTGTAAATGTTACTTCAGGTAGTGGAAATGCAACAATAACATTGACATTCGCTGAAAATACAACTGAGGAGGCGATTGTTTATACTGCTACAGTAAAGGCTGCTGGCCTTAATGATATTGTTTTGACAGTAAATCAGAAAGGCGTTTCAACAGGTGATGAGCCTGTAGGTGGTGGTACTGATGACTTCGATACTATCACAAGCACAAACACATCATATGTATCAGGAACTACAAAGGCAGGTTGGTCATATAAGAATTCTGCTATATTCAAGGGTGGTACAAGTGATTCAAGTCCTGCGTTCAAGATGATTGGTGCTGCTAGCAATCGCGCTCTTTGCATGAACGGTAAGACTACAGCAGTAGGTAGCATCACATCACCTACGCTTACCGGTGGTTGCGGTACACTTAAGTTCTGTTATGGTCTTCCATTCTCTGATACTAAGATCAAGTTCAGAGTAGATATTAAGCAGGGTGACACTGTGGTTAAAACATTTACTATCAATAATACAAGCGCTGCAAAACTTACTAAGTATGAGCACGAGGAGGTAGTAAATGTATCTGGTGATTTCCAGATCGTATTCACTAACTTGTCGCCTTCTAATAGCACAAGCAACAAGGATAGAACAGCTATCTGGGATATTGAGTGGACAGGTTACGCAGAGTAACATGACTAAAGATAATCATAAGAGCCCGGCAGAATTTCTGCCGTGCTTTTTTGTTAGTACCCAATGCTCTGCGTAGCGAGCCGCACCCACGGGATTTTGCCCTATCTGATGGAAATTGCATAATAATGTCTATCTTTACAATCCTTTTTAAAAACAGCATGCATTTTATGAATATGATGAAAAAATTCCTACAGATAATCTTATGTGCCGTCCTGCTGGTTTCATGCGCGACTGAGCAGAAGGAAGTCGAACTGAGCATCAAGGTTCAGTATCAGAATGTGTCTGCCAAGAGCGGACAGATGTTCGTGACCGTGAAGAGCAACTCCTCATGGACATTGGAACTGATCGATGAGAATACAGGAACCGATGCGCAGTGGGCAAGCGTGAACGCCGCATCGGGAAGCGGTGACAAGAATGTGATTCTGACCTATCAGGCCAATCCGAGCGAATCGGCTTCCAGGACCATCAGGGTGACTGCCACTGCTGACTCGGTCGTGGTGTCCGAGACCTTCGAGCAGGCACCGTCCGGAAAGCATGAAGACAACGAACCGGATCCAGATCCGACACCGGATCCAACCCCTGGCAAGTCAGGCAAATACGGATGGTATGAACTTCCTGTGATGAATCTGAAGGAAAGCGGAGAATATCTTGTCGATGCCAACGACAAGGACCTTTACTACGCATATCACCTCTGCGCTGGAAATGAGAAGGGTCCGGGCGGAAAGAAGGCAAGAAACTATACTGTGTGCTACAGCGCCGAGCATCATTGTCCGGTTTGGGTGGCTGCGCCACGTCATAAGATGTATGAGTCTGGTGCATCCAGAACGGATGCTTATGCAAAGGATCCGGATATCCCTTCATCGATCCAGTACAATTCAAAGAGTACAGGCGGCGGATGCAACAAGGGACATATGCTCGGATCGGCAGAGCGCCTTTCTTCAACTGCTACCAACAAGCAGGTGTTCTACTACACTAACATCGCTCCGCAGTACTCCGATTCGTTCAATACCGGTGGCGGCGGATGGAACACCCTTGAGGATTGGGTGGACGGTCAGGTCTGCTCTGATACTCTGTATGTGGTGATAGGTACTTATTTCGAGAAATATACCGACAGAAGAGGCTATACCGACACCCCTAAGACTATTTCATTCGGCGGAAGAGACGACGTTACGCGTCCTTCGATGTTCTATTACATCCTGATGCGTACCAAGTCTGGAAATACAGGAAAGGCACTGTCTGAATGCAGTGCCTCTGAAATCAAGTGTGCGGCCTTTGTCAGAAGCCATGTGACACCGAAGGGTGTAAAAGTCAGCGAAAAGGATATGATGTCCGTAAGTGATCTTGAGGAACTGACTGGATTTACCTTCTTTGCTAATGTGCCACAGGCTCCTAAAGACAGTTACAAGGCCTCTGAATGGGGACTTTAGTATAAAGTCTGTGTCTATTTGAGTGAGTTCGAAGTCACAAGGACAGCTGTGTTTGGCACCTGCTCGAAGCCTTCGCGCTTCCAGTTGTACTCGAAACTGTTCTCCTTGACTCTTGTGAAGTCATATCCGGCTCCCGGTGTCTCGTACCATTTCCATTTGAATGTGAATGACGCCTCGTCTTCATCGATGAATGTGAGCGGGAAACTTACGTATGCGCTGCTGCCGAGAACAAGGTCTTTTGCTGTTTCCTCGCTGTAAACTTCGCCGAACGCATTGTGGCGGAGAGTCATGTGGTATGTGCCTTCTGCATCCTTTGTGTAAACAAGGTTGATGAGGTGCTTCTGTGAGTCCTCCTTCTTTACATGAGACCTGATCCTGAGGTTGATGTATCCGCCTGAGAACCAGAGTTCCTCGATCTGGATAGGATCCTCCACCTTCTGCTCATCAGTTGTTGTCGCCTCTACGATTGCGTCCTTTTCAAGCACGGTTGCGAACTGTCTGAGTCTGACGTCGTATTCGTCGGTCGCTCCTGCTGTCTCGCAGAGTACATCGCAGAGTACGATGGCTCTCTTCTCTAATTCGAGCTTTCCGCCACATGCCTGCTCTACGACGTTGAAGGTGTTGCCCTGATCGCTTACGAATCTGCCATCTACGATGTTGCCCATTGTAAGGTTGTTGTAGTAGAGTGTGTCGTCAAGCTGGCATGAAACTGCCGCGAAGGAAAGTATAGCGGCAAGGTAAATAAATGATTTCCTGATGTTTAACATAAAATATTGGGGTTTTTGTCTATTTGTTGTTTATTTCAGCACCTATAAGATGCAGAAAGTTCCCGATTCGTTGCATTGAAACGGGAACTTTCTCGATTTTTGATCCTACCTAGATTGCGTATTTCTTCTTTGTAGGACGTCCGATGAGTTGGATGTCGATGCTTTCCAGCTTGTAACCCTTGAATCTCTTGCGGCCGAGATGCGACTCGATGAGAGCCACGAGCTCGTCGTCGACCACATCCTTGTACACATGGTTCTCATGGTCGTAGAAATGGATGTGCTTGAATGTGTTTACATCGAAATACATCTTGTTGTTGGAACTCAGCCTGTAGTGGTATATGCCGAGCATTGCCATCTGGGTCAGGATGTTGTATACTGATGCTACAGTGACTTTGGCGGCACTTTTTTCCTTGATCTCCTGTGTGACCATATCTGCACAGGCGTGTCCGAGCGACATCATCGCCTCATGGACAGCAAGCCTCTGTGGTGTGGCTTTGAGTGAGTGTTTTTTTAGGATTGTCTTGAATTCTTCAAGATCCGGGCATTTGTGTGTCGTCATATTGTAAGATGATTTGGTGCAAAGGTATGTAAATTAGATATAAACTGCAAGTAAATTTGAGAATTTCTAAATTATAAAAATAAAGATATTCTTCCTTTTTCTTTGTTTGGCAGTATAAAAGTGGTAATTTTGCGACCGTTTTAGAATTGCACAGAAACATGAAGAAGATATTCAGAAACTATAAGACCTGGGCGCTGATTACAGGTGCCGCGTCAGGCATGGGCAGGATCTATGCCCTTCGCCTGGCTTCGATGGGTTATAACCTCATCCTTGTAGATATCAATTCAAAAGGTCTTGAGGAGACCTTCGCAATGGTAGGGGAGTCGTCGCCTCAGGCGAAGGTGCTGACAGTGGTCCAGGACCTTTCGGTCATGGATGCTGCAGACAGGATATATGAAGTTACAGAGGCTGCAGGATGCGAGGTTGAGGTGCTTGTGAACAACGCTGGAGTGATGTACTGCCAGGGAATGATGGAGACAAGCGAGAGGATGCTCAGACTCATCATGATGGTGCATATGAACACTCCTCTGATGCTCTGCAGGAAATATGTCGGCGGCATGAAGGAGAGGGGATGCGGCTATGTGCTTAACATTTCGTCGCTTGCTGCGTGGATGATATGGCCGGGAATCGGCATGTATGGAGTTACGAAGCGCTTCGTCAGGAACTATTCCCGCGAGCTCAGGATCGAGTGCCAGAAGACTGGCGTGAGCGTGACGAATGCGTATTTCGGTGCGGTCGATACTCCTCTGGTTCCTCTCAGGGATGACCTTCGCAAGCTTGCGCGTGGCCTGGCGGTGATGATCCGTCCTGAAAAGGCGGTCGAGAAGGCCCTCGGAGCCACTTTCCGCAGGAGAAGGGGAGTGATGCCGGGTCTTCTGAACAAGATTTTCCTGCCGTTTGTGATCCTTATGCCTGACTTCCTGCTCGGCTGGATTTACCGCAAGGCGAAGCCGTATCTGATGAAAGTCTGATAAAAGAGTCGGAATGTGCAGGGAAATTGTTATATTTGCAGGTTACTCAAAATGAAATGAATATGGAATCGGTAAAGTGTCTGATAATCGGTGGTGGTCCTGCGGGATACACTGCTGCGATTTATGCTTCCAGAGCGGATATCGCTCCTGTCGTGTATGAGGGAGTGCAGCCTGGCGGCCAGCTTACTACAACCACAGATATAGAGAACTATCCTGGATTCGAAAACGGCATAGCGGGACCGGAACTCATGGCGACAATGAAGGCTCAGGCCGTAAGGCTTGGAGCTGACGTGCGTACAGGTGCGGTGACTTCCGCTGACCTTTCACAGAGGCCGTTCAAGATCGTCATCGACGGTTCGCATGAGATCTCTGCAGAGGCTCTCATCATCGCTACAGGCGCTACTGCAAAGTATCTCGGCCTCCCTTCGGAGGTGAAGTACCGCGGACTCGGCGTTTCTGCATGCGCTACATGTGACGGCTTCTTCTACAGAAAGAAGACTGTTGCTGTTGTCGGAGGCGGTGACACTGCATGCGAGGAGGCTACTTATCTTGCAGGTCTCTGCAAGAAGGTCTATATGATCGTGCGCAGGGATGTCCTCAGGGCTTCTCAGGCAATGCAGGAGAGGGTGATGGCAACTGAAAACATCGAGGTACTCTGGAACTGCAACACCCAGGAGGTGCTTGGAGACGAGTACGGTGTGACCGGCGCGAGACTTTTGAGAAAGGATGGCGAGGTTTTTGATATAGCCGTGGACGGTTTCTTCCTTGCTATCGGACATCATCCTAATTCGGAGCTCTTCAGCCAGTGGGTGAACGTCGACAAGGAAGGCTACATCGTGACTGACGGTAAGACTTCGAAGACCAATGTGGAAGGCGTGTTCGCTGCTGGAGATGTGCAGGATCCGCTTTACAGACAGTGCGTTACAGCAGCTGCTTCGGGATGCCGTGCGGCTCTTGATGCGGAGAAGTTCCTTAAAATGCAATAACAACTATCCTATAATGAAATTGAAGAATCTTTTTATTGCCCTTGCAGCAGTTCTTGCGCTGGCCTCTTGCAAATCTCAGTATGAGCTGGCTCTGCGTACGTCTGATGTCGACCATAAGTACAAGGCGGCTTTCGACTATTTCAACGCTGGAAAATATTCCAAGGCAGCGACTCTCTTTGAGTCGATGACCGTGTTGACAGACGGTACAAGGCGTGCTGATACCGTGAAGTACTATCTCGGTCTGAGCAACTACATGTACAAGGACTTCTATACAGCGGAGACGAATTTCGATGACTTCATCACTGTGTTCCCACAGAGTCCGTTCGCTCCTGAGGCTCGTTATCTCCGTCTGGACTGTCTCTACCGTTCGACCTTGAGATATGAGCTCGACCAGACTCCGACCTACAAGGCGATCAATGCCATTTCAGAGTATATCCTCGAGTATCCTGACAATCCTCACATGCAGGAGTGTCGTGATGCCCTCATTGAGCTCAACACCCGTCTGGACAAGAAGGCATACGAGGCTGCGAAGCTCTACTACAAGATGGAGGACTACCTGGCTTCGAGAATCGCCCTCAGGAATGTGATCAAGGACGATGCTGACAATGTGTTCAGAGAGGATATCCTTTACTATATCGCGATGTCTTCGTACAAGTATGCAAGCCTCAGTGTCCCTGCAAAGAGAAGGGAGAGATACCTCATCTTCATCGATGACTACTACAACTTCATCGGCGAGTACCCTGAGTCCCACTACAGAAGGGAGCTTGACAATGTGTACAACAAGGCTCAGAAGGCCATCGGCAGAAACGTTGCCGATTCGGAAGACGAGTCGATGAGCGAGAAGGATTTTGCTAAGGAGAGAAGAAGAATCCTCCGCGAAGAAAGAAAATCGGAAAAATAATTGAAACTCTCGTCGAAACTGCGGGTATAATTAAATGGAGGGACTTCATTTGTCCCGCGGAATGAGAAGTTACATAATATCATTTAATAGACATGGCAAACAAGAAAACACCGGTTAACACCCTTACAAGGGACCTTAACGATCTCGCAGCTCCAACAGGAAACATCTATGAGACAGTAGTGATACTTTCAAAGAGAGCAAACCAGATCGCTATCGCTGAGAAGAAGGAACTTACAAGAAAGCTTGAGGACTTCAAGAACGATCGTGACACGATGGAGGAAGTATTCGAGAATCGTGAGCAGATCGAGATTTCAAAATACTATGAGAGACAGCCAAAGCCTAGCCTCGTTGCTATCGAGGAGTTCAAGGAGGGCGAGGTCTTCTATAGAATGGCAAAGCAGGACGAGGAGTAATCTATGCTTGGCCGGCTTCAGGTAAAGAATTACGTATTGATAGACTCTCTGGAAATCGATTTTCCGGAGGGTCTGATCATTATTACGGGACAGACCGGAGCCGGAAAGTCCATTCTCATGGGAGCGCTCGGGCTTGTAATGGGTTCGAAGGCAGATGCTTCCATGCTTTCTGAAGGTGCGGAGAACTGCGTCGTTGAGGCGGAGTTTGACATGAGCCCTTCGGATACATTCCTGAAGGAACTCTGTGAGGAGAATGACGTCGAGTGGGACGAGGGCCACCTTATCGTAAGGAGGACCGTGAACCGTTCCGGACGTTCCAGAGCATTCCTTAATGATTCTCCGGTTCCGGTAGGTGTGCTTCAGGATTTGGCCGTACACCTTATCGACATCCATTCCCAGCATCAGACGCTTCTTCTGTCTGACAGGCAGTTCCAGCTGGGAATTCTCGATTATTTTGCAGATTCTACCGACCTCAGGGAGAAGTGCGCGCAGCTTTGGCGTAGCCTTAACTCCCTCAAGTCGTCACTTGCATCCCTTGACGAGCGTATTGCACGCATGGCAGGGGAGAGGGACTATACGGAAGCCCAGTTCAGACAGCTGGAGGCTGCATCCCTTCGTGAGGGTGAACTCGCCGAACTCGATGAGGAGCAGAAGCAGCTTGCCAATGCGGAGGAGATAAAGACTGGTCTCAGCCAGGTCGAGGAACTCTTTACCGCATCTGCATCCCTCGGCGAAATCCCTTCGATCGACTCGTCTCTCAAGGAGGCGGACAAGGTGCTTTCAAGGCTTGGACGTTTCATTCCTGCTGCAACTGAACTTTCCGAAAGGATCGCTTCATGCAGAAGGGAGCTTGACGACATCCTTTCCGAAGTGGCTGACATGAATTCGAGAGTGGACCTCTCGGAGACCCGTCTTGAGGAGGTTGAGGCACGAATGTCGCTGATCTATGGTCTTCTTCAGAAGCACGGATGCGCCGACGAGGCTGAACTCATCGCTCTCAGGGATAGGCTTTCAGATACGCTTTTTGACTCTACCCTGCTTGAGGAGAAGCGCGAGGATCTCGTTCGTGAGATCGAGACGGTGCAGAAGGAACTTGGCCAGACAGCTGACCTCCTCCATGATAAGAGAGAGGCTGCTGCAGGCCCGTTTGCGGACAGCATAACAGAGTCCATCAGGAATCTCGAACTTCCGTATGCGGTCTTCGAGGTGGAACTTCTTCCGGTTTCTGTCAATGCGAACGGCCGTGACAGTGTCCAGTTCCGTTTCTCTTCTACCGGACGCAATGCTGTCGACGTGGCAAAATGTGCTTCAGGCGGTGAGATGTCCAGGATCATGCTTGCGCTCAAGGCCATGAGGGCAAGATATGCCAACATGCCGACCATGGTATTCGATGAGATCGATACAGGAGTGTCAGGCAGCGTGGCTGACAAGATGGGTTCAATGATCTGTGAAATGGGTGCATTCATGCAGGTATTTGCAATTACCCATCTTCCGCAGGTGGCTGCAAAGGGCCATGCACATTATCTAGTTGCCAAGGATATCGATCCTGCCACATCAAGGGCGGTGACTACAATAAAGAAACTCTCCCACGAGGAGAGAGTTCTTGAGGTTGCCCGCATGCTCAGCGGTTCGGTTCTTACCGATGCTGCAGTGGCGAATGCAAAGTCGCTTCTGGAAGCGTAATCCTTATCTGGTCTTTGTCACTGACCATCCGCTTCCGTATACCAGTCTTCTGACTCCGTTGTTAACATAACCGCCGTCTTCAATCGGCGAGAATCTGAAGATGCTCTGGAGCATCTGGGTTTCGGCATCGTCGAGCTTCTTTGTCCAGTTGTTTCCGTATCTGCTGCACATTCCGATGAAGTAAGATGCGATGTCATAGCCCTGGAATGCATACTGGGTAGGTTCCGTATTGTAGAGTGCCCTGTACTTGAGCAGGAAGTTCTTGACCTGCTGGCTGTCGTAGTCGATCAGATAGCCGAGGCTTGTGTGGAGGGATGTGTTGTGGAGGTTCTCCACCTCGATGGTCTCGAAGTTCCTGATCCTTGACGGTGCATAGAGCACTACGTTAAGCTTGTTGTATACGAGGATGTTGAGGTTTCTTACAACGTCGTTTACAAAGGCCTCGCTGTCCGATGCGATGAGTACTCTGTTGGTGCCTTCAGCTGTCATGAGGTTTGTAAGCGGCTCTGTGATGTCTCGTCCCTCGAGGATGCTGTATGAGAAAGGGATGAAGTTGAGTCCCGATGAGTCTGCGGTCTGTGTAAGTTGTGTCACGGACTCGGTAGGACGGGCGCCTTTCTCGGTGATCATCACCACCTTGTCTCCTGGGGTGACGTCCTCCTTCATCCAGTTCAGGAGGTCCTGATACTGTACTGCGAGAGGGGTAGGGGCCTGGATGAAGTTGCTGTTGGCATATGCAAACTTTTCAGCCCTCTGGTCAAGCGGCGAGATCATCATGCCCGGCTTTGCATCTGCCTCAAGCATCCTTCCGAGGTCGCCTGATGAGATAGGGCCGATGACGATGTCGCTGCCTTCGATGTCTTCGCTGACGATCGGATGGCTGCTGTCGGATGAGTCATATACGTTGAGTTCGGTGCTGACTCCCGTGTCCGCAAGGTCCTTGATGGCAAGGAGGACTCCGCTGTAGAAATCCATGTTGTTGCGGCTTACGTTGCCTGTGGTGGTGTTGAGCGGGAGGATGAGGGTCACCTTGACATCCTTCTTAGGGATGAACATCCAGTCAGGTTCGGTGTTCTGTGCTTCCTCAGTCTCCTGTGCTTCCTCAGTTTCATCAGTTCCTGCTGTCTCGTCTGCTGCCTCTTCCTCGACTGTGATGTCCTCTTCCGGATATTCGCCAGGTTCAGGGATGTTCAGTTTCTGTCTTTTTGCGAGTTTCCTGCCTGAAAGGTTGTTGGCCTTGATGATCGCCTCTGCGGTCACACCGTATTTCTCTGCGATCACGTCGATGTCCTCATACCATTTTACGGTATGGACCTTCATCTTCTTTTTCTTGACTTCCTTGACCTCCTTGACTTCTGCAGGGGCAGGTGTGCTTTCCTTTGCGACGGGCTGTTCGACCACAGGTGCGGCCTCAGCCTCCTTCGATGGGATGAGGATGATAGAATTCTTCTTGAGTCCTGTCTCCTTCAGTGTAGGGTTGAATTCATAGATTTCGTCGATGGTCACATTGTAGGCCTTCGCGATTGAGAACAGAGTCTGTCTTTCCAGCACGATGTGTGAATAGCATACCTTTCCGCCTACTCTTACCTTCTCTTTCGATATGCTTACCGGTGTGCTTATATATTCCTGGGCATATGAGTCCGCTGGCGCCCATACGGTCAGCACGGCTGCCGTCAGCACCATCAGTATCATATTCTTCATTCTGTTTCTATCCATGTCCTTATAACTTGCTTATGAATTCTTCGAGTTTAACGGCGAATGTCTTCCATGAGAGACGTTCCTTTTCAAGCCTGATGTTGGCAATGCAGTCTTCCTTGATCGATGGGTCGCCGAAATATCTGATGATCTCCTCCTTGATGCACTCCGGAGTACCTTCCGGGGCAACAAGTCCCGTGCCTCTGTCTCCGATGGTCTCCTTGAGACCTCCTACGTCGGTGACGATCATCGGCACTTCAAAATGGTAGGATACCGAGCTGATGCCGCTCTGGGTCGCGCTTCTGTAAGGAAGTACCGCGAGGTCCGCTACCGAGAACCAGTCTGAAACCTCAGAGTCCTTTATGTATTTGAGGTTCAGGTGGATCCTGTCCTTTCCAGGAAGCCTGTCGATGATTTCCTGGTATTTTTCAAATGAGCCGTACGGCTCGCCGGCCACTACAAGCTGGTATTCGTCCGGAAGCATTCCGAAGGCCTCCAGGAGTATGTCCAGACCCTTGTATGTCCTTATGAGTCCGAAGAAGAGTATGTTCTTAATTCCGTGTCTGAGTCCGAGCTTCTTCTCGGTTTCGACCCTGTCCTTCTTCTCTCCGAAATGTGAGTAGAGAGGGTGCTGGATGACTGCGTATTCCGCATCCGGCTTGAGGTCCAGCAGGTCTTTTGACACGGCTTCGCACAAGGTGACGCTTCCGGTGCTTCCCTTGAGGAAGTACTTTGTAAGCGGTGCGTCAAAGAAGTGCGGTTCGTGCGGGATGACATTGTCGAGGATGGATATGACCTTGCAGTGCTTCTTCATCTTCCTTGTGATGTAGCCCAATGAAGGTGCGAAGTATGACATCCAGTACCTCACGATAAGCACATCAGGCTGCCAGTCCCTGATTTCCCTGTATGTGCTGATGTATGAAAAAGGATTGGCCGTATCCAGCAGAGATACACTCTCCACCGGTACGGCCTCATCGTCTGCTGTCACTAACTGTGTCTTTCCGGGGAAAAGGAATTCAGGATATTGTCTCTTGAAGTTGAATGCCTTGACAACATGCTTCTTGCTCAGTTCACCGTAAAGGCATGCGTTAAACTGAGAAATTCCTCCTCGATAGGGATAGAAACAGGACAGTATAGCTATTTTCAAAGTTCCTAGTTGTTGTTCTTTGACTTGATGTACTCCTCGTTAAGACCTGCGAGAACATCGTCAGTGATGTTGAGTGCCTGGTCAGCAACGATTACAGGTGCTCCACCTGAGTTTGTGAGGATCATTGCATACTGCTTCTCCTCGTTGTACTTTGTGAGGAATGTCTGGATTGCGTCTCCGAGCTGGTTCATCATCACGATCTGTTCCTCTTCGATCTCCTGCTGCTTCTGTGCTGCATAGTTGTTGAACTCGAGCTCCTGCTGTGAAAGCTTCTGGCTCTGGAGCTCAGCGTTTGTACGTGTGAGGAGACCCTTGTCGATCTTGTTCTGGAACTCGATAACGTCGTTCTCGAGCTTCTTGCCTCTTCTGTTTATTTCAGCCTGGATGTTCTGAACCTTTGTCTCGACAACTGATCTGAGATCATTTGCCATGTCGTATTCCATGATGATTCTGTCGAGGTCGATGTAAACGATGTCACCCTTTGATGCAGCAGCCTCTACAGCCTCGCCGTCGTTATTTACATCAGTACCTTTCTCTCCTTTTGTGAGTGAGAGTGCTCCAAATACTACAACAGCAACAAGTGCAATGATGCTGAGGATAAGTGATGTGTTTTTCATTTTGTATTAATTAATTATTGTTTTTTCAGATATCCTGCAAAGATAGTTAAAAAATCTTAACTTTAGAGAGATATGCCTGTATTGTTTGCTCCAATCCCATGTAAAGGGCGTCGCAGATGATTGCGTGTCCGATGGATACTTCCTCTGTCCATGGAATGGTGCGTATGAAATACTCGAGGTTCTCGAGGTTGAGGTCGTGTCCCGCATTGACCTTGAGGCCTGCGTCCCTTGCCGCTTCCGCCGTCCTGAGGAATGGCTCGATTGCGGCTTCCTTGCTCATCGGGAACATGCTTGCGTATGCTTCGGTGTAGAGTTCGACGCGGTCACATCCGCAGAGGGCTGCGGCTTCCGCCATGCGTGGGTCCGGATCCACGAAGATGGATGTCCTGATGCCCTTGCTCTTGAATTCAGCGCATATCTCAGTGAGGAAATCGCGGTGCCTGATCGTGTCCCAACCTGCGTTCGAGGTGATTGCGTCGTGTGCGTCAGGTACCAATGTGACCTGGTCAGGAACGACTTCCATTACGAGGTCTACGAATGAAGGTATCGGATTTCCTTCAATGTTGAATTCCGTCTTCACCAGCGGTCTGATGGTCCTTACGTCGGAATATCTGATGTGCCTTTCGTCCGGTCTCGGGTGGACGGTGATGCCTTCGGCTCCGAAAAGTTCGCAGTCCAGGGCAGCCTTGGTGACATCAGGCATGTTGCCGCCGCGTGCGTTTCTGATCGTTGCGATCTTGTTTATGTTGACACTGAGTTTTGTCATTTCAGTGAGTTGTTTATAAAACGCAAAATTATACAATAAAGTTCAATAATTGTAAATTAAGTGTTAATTTTGTGGTATGAGAATAGCGGTATACATAGGAAAGGAGGAGCTGCGGTCGGATGCAAGACTGCTTTCCCTTTTGGATGAGCTTGACAAGGCAGGATGCGGCCTGCAGATCCTTGGACCTGACGAGGTGCCGGCGGAGGATGCGGAAATGCTTCTCAGCGTCGGTGGCGACGGAACGTTCCTGTCTTCTGCGGTGCTTGCGGCCGAAAGGGGACTGCCGGTCATGGGCGTGAACCTCGGCCGTCTTGGATTCCTGTCGGAAAACAGGCCGGAGGACGTGGCCAGGGCCCTCAAGGCGGGGGATTACGCCGTCGAAAGCAGGACCATGCTCCGTGCTGATGTCAAGACCGGAAACGACATCGTGGACTCGTGGCCGTATGCCCTGAACGAGATGTCGGTCAGGAGGAACGGTGCGGCGATGCTCGGCGTGGATGTCGTGATCGACGGCAAGCGCCTTCCGACGTATTGGGCTGACGGTCTGGTGATTTCGACCAGTTCCGGCTCGACTGCCTATTCGCTCAGCGTGGGCGGGCCGATCGTCCTTCCGGATTCGAAGGTCCTGATCATTTCGCCTATCGCTCCCCACAACCTCAATGTCCGTCCTCTGGTGATTCCGGATTCGTCCGTGATATCGCTGAAGATGCATTCGCGTGACGGAAGATATGAGTTCTCGGCCGACAACAGGACATGTGAAGTGGGCGAGGATGTAGAGGTCGTGATCTCCGTGGCACAGTTTTCGCTTAAACGTGTCCGGCTTAACAATTTCAATTTTATCAACGCCCTTACGGAGAAGCTGTTCTGGGGCGAAGATGTCAGAAACATAAAGTAATTCGGATGATGACTGAAACGAAGACCAATGTGCCTGTCCATGTATCCATGATCATGGACGGAAACGGACGTTGGGCAAAGGAAAGAGGCAAGGAAAGGGTCTATGGCCATTTCGAAGGTGTTGAAAGTGTGCGTGCCTGTGTTGAGGCTGCGGTGGAGACAGGTGTGAGGTATCTGTCCCTTTATGCGTTCTCGGAGGAGAACTGGAACCGTCCGGAGGCGGAGGTCCAGACGCTTATGGGACTGATGGTCAAGGCTATGGCTTCGGAAATGGACAAGCTCCATGAGAATGGCGTGAGGTTCATGGTGGTGGGCAACAGGGAGCGTCTCGGTGCGGAACTGAATGCTACCATTGATGCATGCATGGAGCGTACTGCCGGCAATGAGGTGCTGACCCTTGTGATCTTCCTAAGTTATAGTGGAAAATGGGATATCCTTCAGGCTGCAAGGAAGATGGTCGCAAAGGCTTTGGAAAGCCCGGAGGCGGCTTCGGAGGTGATGGATATGGACATAAACGGTTTCGACAGCTATCTTGCTACGGCCGGCATTCCGGACCCGGATCTGATCGTCAGGACTTCCGGCGAGTGCAGGCTCAGCAACTATCTTTTGTGGCAGGGTGCATACTCTGAACTGCTGTTTGTGGATACGTTATGGCCGGATTTCAGGAAGGAAGACTTCCGTAAAGCGTTGGAATACTATTCAAAACGTGATAGGCGTTATGGAAAAGTAAAATAAATGCTTATATTTGCAGTTTTGAAATTAAGAGCATACAGATGAAAATTAGTCGAATAGTCGCCGTTTCACTTCTCCTGCTTATGGGGCTCAGCGCATGGGCACAGCAGGCGGGAAGTGATGTTGTCGTTGACTACAACAGGCCTAAGAAATATGTGGTGGGAGGAGTTTCTGTAGAGGGAAACAATTATTTCTCTTCAGAACAGATTCTGCAGAATGCCGGCCTTCATAAAGGAATGGAGGTTACGGTTCCGAGCGAGGAACTGACTACGGTCGTAAAGAGACTGTGGCTCCAGAGATACTTTGAAGATGTGGCTGTGGTGGTGGATTCCATCGCTCCGACTGCGGATACCGCATTCTTCAAGATCAGGATCATGGAGAGACCTCGTGTCTCACGCTGGACATTCTCGGGAGTGAAGAGCGGCGAGGAGAAGGAACTCCAGGAGAGATGCAACTTCAAGCGAGGAGGAGAGTTCTCGGAATATGTGGCAAAGACTTCGAGCGACATCATCAAGAGATACTACAAGGAGAAGGGCTTCCTGAATGTGAAGGTCGATGTAAAGACCACCAAGGATTCAGTGGTACGCAGCGCCATCAGGGTTGAGTTTGCAGTGGACAGAGGTGAGAAGGTCAAGATCAAGACCATCAACTTCAACGGTGCGGAACATGTGAAGGAGGGCAAGCTCGTGAGGTCGATGAAGAAGACCAAGGATGCGCGTCTTATGAACTTCTTCAGCTCAAAGAAATTCAACGAAAGCGAGTACGACAACGATAAGAGAGCCCTTATCAGTGCTTTCAACGAGGCCGGTTACAGGGACGCGAGAATCGTAAAGGATACGATGTACTATGTCGAGCCTAACCGTCTCCAGATTGATTTCGATATCGATGAAGGAAAGCAGTATTACTTCAGGGACATCAAGTGGACAGGTAACTCGGTATATGCTTCAGAGACTCTCAATGAGGTTCTCAAGATCGAAAAGGGTGATGTATATGACGTGGTTACGATGGAAAAGCGTCTCTTCGGAGGCGGAAAGCAGACTGACTACGACGTTTCGAAGCTTTATCGCGACAACGGTTACCTCTTCTTCAACATCCAGCCTGTGGAGATGAACATCGAGGGAGACTCTGTGGACGTAGAGATGCGCGTCGTGGAGGGCAAGCCAGCTACCTTGAACAACATCGTGATCAACGGTAACGACCTTACAAACGAGAGGGTGATCCGCCGCCAGGTGTTTACTCGTCCGGGCTACCTCTTCAGCCAGTCGGACTTCGAACGTTCGATCCGAGAGATCGCTTCAATGGGTCAGTTCGATCCTGAGGCAATCATGGGCGAGGGCGGATATTCGCTTATCCCTAACCAGCTTGACAATACTGTCGACATCATATACAACGTGACTGAGAAGCCTTCAAGCCAGCTTGAACTTTCCGGTGGTTGGGGTGGAAACACATTCGTTGCGACAGTCGGTGTCTCTTTCAACAACTTCTCGACAAGAAGATTCTTTGACAAGAGCGCATGGAGACCGGTTCCGCTCGGAGATGCACAGAACCTTGCGATCCGCTTCCAGACAAACGGTACATACTATACCAGCCTTTCGGCAAGCTTCTCTGACCCATGGCTCTTCGGAAAGAAGCCTACCTCGCTGATCCTCTCGGTATACTATACACGCCAGACAAATTCATACATATATTATAATATCCTCAACAATGACGAGTACATGGAGGTGTATGGATTTGCAGCAGGACTCGGAAAGCGCCTCAAGTGGCCGGACAGCTACTTCGTGCTTTACAACCAGCTCAGCTGGCAGACATATAAGCTCCAGAACTGGTCATATCAGTTCCTCTTCGATACCGGTATCTCGCATAACCTCAGTTATACGTTGAGCCTTTCGAGAAACTCTACCGACCAGCAGATCTATCCTCGTATGGGTTCGGACTTCAGCTTCTCATTGCAGCTGACTCCTCCATACTCTCTCATGAGAAAGAAGGACAATGGTGTGCTTGATGAAGACGGCAACCCTACAAAGGCGGCAAGCTGGCGTGACATCAACTACAACCTCCAGACTTCGCAGGATAGATACAAGTGGATCGAGTATCACAAGTGGAGCTTCAAGGGAGCGATCTATACAAAGCTTGTGGGTGACCTCGTGCTGATGGCAAGGGCACAGTTCGGATACCTTGGATACTACAACAGAAACTGGGGATATTCGCCGTTCGAGGGATTCCGTGTCGGTGGTGACGGTATGTCAGGATACGATACATATGGATCCGAGATCGTTTCGCTCAGAGGATATGAGAACTACTCCCTTACTCCAAAGGCGTTGTCGGGATACAACTCATCGGGTAACTACTATGCTGGTAACGTTTACGCCAAGTTCACGGTCGAGCTTCGTTATCCTGTCATCCTCCAGCCGCAGTCGACCATCTTTGCATTGCTCTTCCTCGAGGGAGGTAACTGCTGGTCAGACATCAGGGCATTCAATCCGTTCCAGATCAGAAGGTCTGCCGGTGTGGGTGTGAGAATCTTCCTCCCGATGATCGGACTTCTCGGTGTTGACTGGGGATACGGTTTCGACAATCATGACGGATACGGTGGAAGCCAGTTCCACTTCGTGATCGGACAGCAGTTTTAAGTGAAATCAAATAATTAAAGAACAGATAACCATTATGAAGAAAATTCTTTTGATCGCAGCAATGGCTGTAATGTCAGTAGCTGCAAGCGCACAGAGCCTCAAGTGGGCATATGTAGACTTCAATGAGCTCGTAATGCTCATGCCTGAGATGGACGAGGCAAGAGCAACTCTCGATGAGAATGCGAAGACAAATGAGGAGATTCTTGTTGCAATGTATGAGGAATATCAGACTAAGATGACTCAGTACCAGCAGAAGGCAGAGACTTGGACACCTGCTATCCGCGAGAGCAAGGAGAAGGAGATCATGGAGATCCAGGCTCGTTTCGAGCAGACTCAGCAGAGCCTCCAGCAGGAGATTCAGGTTCTTCAGCAGAACCTTCAGGCTCCTATCTACCAGAAGGCTCAGGATACTGTCACTGAACTTGCAAAGGCTCAGGGCATCGCTTTCGTATTCGAGAAGTCATCACTCCTTTATGTTGATCCTGCACAGGGCGTAGATCTTACTCCAGATGCACGCAAGGCTCTCAACATTCCAGCTGACAGAACTCTCGAGGCGCTTCAGGCAGAGCTCCAGGCTCAGGCTATGGCAGCACAGGCTCAGATGCAGTAATCCACTGTCAAGATACATGCGGCGACGGACCTTTTCAGGCCCGTCGCTTTTGTTTTGTAAAAAAGTGAGAATTTGTATTCAATGTAAAGGAAAAATACATACATTTGTATGAAAATCTAACCATTTTGATTAAAAATCATAACACAACTATGCAACATAAGGTTATTGATGCTAAAGATGTTGTAATCAGATTTGCAGGAGATTCGGGAGATGGTATGCAGCTTACCGGGTCTCTTTTTGCAGATATGTCTGCCATCTTCGGTAACGAACTTTCGACATTCCCGGATTATCCGGCTGAAATCAGAGCTCCGCATGGTACCGTTTCCGGCGTTTCGGGATTCCAGGTACATATCGGAAGCGAGCATGTCACAACCCCGGGTGACTTCTGCGATCTCCTCGTGGCCATGAACCCTGCCGCCCTCAAGGCGAATGCGAAGTGGCACAAGAGGACTGCCATGGTACTTATCGACTCCGATACCTTCGATGAGGACGGTCTCAAGAGAGCCGGTCTCAAGAGCGACCCTATCGGCGAACTCTACATCGAGGACAGGACCATCATCGTGGCCCCTATCACAACTCTTACGGAAGAGAGTCTCAAGGACAGCGGTCTTGACAAGAAGACTGTTGCCAAGTGCAAGAACATGTTCACCCTCGGAATGGCATGCTACATCTATAACCGTCCGATGGAGTACATCTTCCAGTATCTCGAGAAGAAGTTTGGAAAGAAGAAGCCTGAAATGATCGCGCCTAACAAGAAGGTGCTGCAGGACGGTTACAACTACGCTGCAAACATCCAGGCGATTCCGAATACATATAACATCGAACCGGCCCATCAGGAGAAGGGCCTATACAGGAACATCACAGGTAACCAGGCTACTGCATGGGGACTCCTCGCAGCTGCTGAAAAGGCCAACCTTCCTTTGTTCTGCGGATCTTACCCTATCACTCCTGCGACAGGTATTCTTGAGGAACTTGCTGTCCACAAGAGCCTTGGAGCAAAGACCCTCCAGGCTGAGGATGAGATTGCAGGTATATGTACTGCTATCGGTGCCGCTTTCGCAGGAAACCTCGCAGTGACCACTACTTCAGGTCCCGGCCTCTCGCTCAAGTCTGAGGCCCTCGGACTTGCGGTGATGACAGAACTTCCGCTTGTGGTCGTGGATGTTCAGCGTGCCGGCCCATCTACAGGTATCCCTACAAAGACTGAGCAGACCGACCTCAATCAGGCTCTTTACGGACGTAACGGTGAGTGCCCTATGGTCGTGATGGCAGCCCATTCGCCTGCAAACTGCTTCGATGCGGCATTCAATGCGGCAAAGATCGCCCTCGAGCACATGACACCTGTCCTCCTTCTTACCGAAGGATTCCTCGGCAACGGTTCGGAGCCTTGGCGCATCCCTTCAATGAAGGATTATCCTGTGATCAGACCACCATTCGTAAGACCGAACACTCCATACAAGCCGTTCCAGCGTGACCCTGAGACATATGTACGCAGCTGGGCAGTGCCGGGAATGGCAGGATGCGAGCACCGTGTGGGTGGACTCGAGAAGACTCATGAGGGAGTCCTTTCGTCTGATCCTCAGAACCATGCACTCATGGTGAAGGAGCGTAATCTCAAGGTTCAGAAGGTTGCGGATTTCATCCCTGAGCTCCAGGTGAACGGCAAGGAGTCGGGTAAGCTTCTCGTTGTAGGATGGGGCGGTACATATGGCCATCTTCTTTCTGCAGTCCAGGAGGCTCGTGAGGCTGGAATGGAAGTAAGCTTCGTGAACTTCGACTACATCATGCCTCTTCCAAGGAATACAGAGGAAGTGTTCTCAAAGTTCGAGAACATCCTCGTATGCGAGCTCAACAGCGGACAGTTCGTGAACTATCTCCGCGGACAGTTCCCTCAGTTTGTCTATTCACAGTATAACAAGGTACAGGGTCAGCCTTTCCTCGTTCAGGAAATCGTCTCTGCCATAAAGGAGAATTTGTAATATGCCAAGATATACATTCAAGGAATTCAAGAGTGACCAGGAAGTTAGATGGTGCCCGGGATGTGGTGACCATGGTGTGCTTGCGGCATTGCAGAGAGCCCTTCCTGACGTAACCGAAACTTTGGGTTACAGCAAGGAGAGATATGTGGTCGTATCCGGTATCGGATGTTCGTCACGTCTTCCTTATTATATGAATACATACGGTTTCCACAGCATCCACGGCCGTGCGACAGCCATTTCAACCGGTATCAAGGTCGCAAATCCTGACCTTACCGTATGGCAGGCTTGCGGAGACGGTGATGCCCTCGCAATCGGAGGAAACCATTTCATCCACGCCATCCGCAGGAACGTGGACATCAACCTGATCCTTTTCAACAACCAGATATATGGTCTTACCAAGGGACAGTATTCGCCAACTTCAAGGTTTGGAGCGATTTCGAAGACTTCTCCTTACGGTACGGTAGAGCATCCGTTCAATCCTGGCAGCCTCGTGCTCGGAGCAAAGGGTACATTCTTTGCGCGCAGCCTCGATTCTGAACTGAAGCTCACATCGGAGATCATGCTCTCGGCTGCAAAACATGACGGATGCTCGGTCATGGAGATCCTTACCAACTGTGTGATCTTCAACGACGGAGCACATAAGCTCATCGCCGACAGGGAAGTGCGTGCAGACAGGACCATCGTTCTCCGCCACGGCGAGAAGATGATATTCGGAAAGGAAAGGAACAAGGGAATCGCACTCGACGGCATGGGCCTCAAGGTCGTGACCATCGGTGAGAACGGCGTCACAGAGGACGATATCCTCGTACATGACGCACATTCGGAGAACGTCGGCATCCACATGATGCTTGCTGACATGAAGTATCCGGATTTCCCTGTTGCACTCGGCATCATCCGCGACGTCAAGGATGTGACATACGACGACGGCGTTCGCGACCAGGTTGCTGAAGTTAAGGCAAAGTCAAAGATACAGTGTGTGGACGACCTGCTCCGCAGCGGTTCTACATGGGAAGTAAAATAACCAACAACCAATCATAATGAATACACAGGATTTGATGGCCAAACTCCAGGCCAAGTACCCTTATGAGAAGGAATATCTTCAGGCGGTACACGAAGTATTGGAGTCAATTGAGGAAGTTTATAACCAGCATCCTGAATTTGAGGATGCAAAGATCGTCGAGCGCATCGTTGAGCCAGAGCGTATCCTTACCTTCAAGGTTACATGGGTGGACGACAACGGTGAGGTTCAGACAAATACAGGTTACCGTGTGCAGTTCAACTCTGCAATCGGTCCATACAAGGGCGGTATCCGCTTCCATCCTTCAGTGAATCTTTCGATCCTGAAGTTCCTCGGTTTCGAGCAGACTTTCAAGAATGCCCTCACAACTCTCCCTATGGGTGGTGGCAAGGGTGGTTCAGACTTCAACCCACGTGGAAAATCAGATGCTGAGATCATGCGTTTCTGCCAGGCGTTCATGCTTGAGCTCTGGAAGGTGATCGGTCCTGACCAGGATGTACCTGCAGGTGACATCGGAGTGGGTGGACGCGAGATCGGTTTCATGTACGGAATGTACAAGAAGCTCGCTCAGCAGTACAATACAGGCGTGCTTACAGGAAAGGGCATGACATGGGGCGGTTCAATCCTCCGTCCTGAGGCTACAGGTTTCGGTGCAGTATACTTCGTTCAGCACATGCTCCAGATGGCCGGTAAGGACATCAAGGGCAAGACAGTCGCTCCCTCGGGCTTCGGTAACGTGGCTTGGGGTGCCGCTACAAAGGCAACTGAACTCGGTGCGAAGGTGATCGCAATCTCTGGACCTGACGGAGCAATCTATGATCCGGAAGGAATGAACGCAGAGAAGATCGCGTACATGCTCGAACTCCGTGCATCCAACAACGACGTGGTTGCTCCATTCGCAGAGAAGTTCCCGTCTGCAACATTCTACCCAGGCAAGAAGGCTTGGAGCATCAAGTGCGACATCGCAATGCCATGTGCATTCCAGAACGAGCTTACAGGTGCTGACGCTGAGGAACTCCTCGCAAACGGTACATGGCTTGCTGCCGAGGTTTCCAACATGGGATGTACTCCTGAGGCAATCGCTGCTTTCCAGAAGGCAGGCATCATGTTCGCTCCAGGAAAGGCTGTCAACGCTGGTGGTGTGGCAACTTCAGGTCTCGAAATGACCCAGAACGCAATGCACATCAGCTGGAGCCCTGCAGAAGTGGACGAGAAACTCCATGCAATCATGTCGAATATCCACGAGGCTTGCGTGAAGTACGGTACCCAGCCGGACGGCTATATCAACTACGTGAAGGGTGCGAATATCGCCGGCTTCATGAAGGTTGCACAGGCAATGCTCGAGCAGGGAATAATTTAACAATTATTTAATTGCTTTGTTATAAATAAACTCTAACTTTGCGCCCGTTTTTTACACGGGCGTAAATTTTATTAACAACAAACATAATGAGTACTAACAAATTTTCAGTAAAGTATTGTGTGCTGCTCCCATTGGTGCTGCTGATCACAATCTTCCTTCTTGCTGTCCCTACATCTTTCTTTGGTATTGAGGGACTTACAGTACTGCAGCAGCGTACAATCGCTCTCTTCGTATTCGCTGCTCTCATGTGGATCTTCGAGATCATCCCAAGCTGGACAACATCTGTGCTGATCATCGTTATGGCCCTCCTCATGCTTTCAAACAAGGGACTCGGCTTCCTTATGGTGGACGCATCAGGCGCTAAGCTCGAGGGTATCATGAACTACACCAAGATCATGTCTGCGTTCGCTGACCCTGTTGTAATGCTCTTCCTCGGTGGATTTGCACTTGCGATCATGGCTCAGAAGTATGGTCTTGACGTTACCCTTGCAAGATTCCTTCTCAAGCCTTTCGGAACAAACCCTAAGATGGTGCTTCTCGGCTTCCTTGCCGTAATTGCATTGTTCTCTATGTTCATGAGTAATACAGCTACTGCTGCAATGATGCTCGCTTTCCTTGCTCCTGTACTTGCTACATTCCCTGATGGAGACAAGGGTAAGATTGCTCTTGCGCTTTCAATCCCTGTATCTGCAAATATCGGTGGTATCGGTACTACAATCGGTACTCCTCCAAACGGTACAGCGGTTTCAAACCTTGAGACTTACTTCGGAGCAAGCATCTCATTCGGTGAGTGGGCTATCCATATGGTACCTTTCGTGATCATCATGATTCTTTTTGCCTGGGTGGTACTCCAGTTCATGTTCCCATTCTCTACAAAGAAGCTCGAGGTGAAGATTCCTGAGAATGACAAGCCGACTACATGGAGAACTTATCTCGTATGGGCTACATTTGCTGTGACTATCCTTCTTTGGGCTACTGAGAGCATTACAGGTATCAGCTCTAACATCGTTGCCCTCATTCCTCTTGCAGTGTTCGTATGTACCGGTACATTCGACAAGGAGGACATCAAGCAGATCGACTGGAGCGTACTTTGGCTCGTTGCCGGAGGTTTCGCACTCGGATATGCTATGCTCGACATCTCTAAGGGAGGTACAGGCCTCGGTGCAACACTCGTAAACGCTATCCCATTCGGTGAGATGCCGGTTGTACTTGTGTTCATTGTTGCAGGTCTCGTATGCTACTTGCTTTCTAACTTCATCAGCAACTCAGCTACTGCAGCCCTCCTTATTCCTATCCTTTGCGCTGTGTCGTCAGGACTTGCAGCAAACCCTGCATTCGCAAGCTTCGGTGGTGAGAAGGCTATGATCTGCTTCGTTGCAACATGTGCTTCACTTGCTATGCTCATGCCAATCTCTACACCTCCTAATGCAATCGCATTCTCAACAGGTCTCATCAAGACCAAGGATATGCTCAAGGTAGGTATCGTGATCGGTGGCTTCGGTCTTGTGTTCGCTTTCTTCTGGCTTACCAAGATTTTCCCATTCGCAGCATAACATACTGATAAAATCCCTATATTTGCGGGCCGCTTCAGGGCGGCCCGTTGATATTTTTAGACTTTATAACAATTACTATGAAACGTTTTATCCTTATCCTTTCAGCAGCTGTCCTCGCATTCGGCTCGTTCAATGCATCTGCTGCCGAGAAGGCTGAACCGAAGAACAACTTCAAGATCTACGGTTTCATTCGTAACTATTTCACATTTGACAGCCGTGAGAGCGTGTCAGGAACAGGTGACCTCTTCTATTATCTTCCAAAGGATGTAAGCATGAAGGACGGAATCGATGTGAATGATCAGGCTTCATTCAGATATCTTTCACTCACATCACGTCTTGGTGTGGATGTTTCAGGATACTATGTAGGAAATGCACATTTCTCTGCTAAGATCGAGGGTGACTTCTACTCAGGACTCGGCAATTCCTCAAATGCAAATGCAGGTACATACTTCCCTGGCAATACAAAGATTTCAGGAACTGCAACTGCACGTCTCCGTCAGGCATTCGTTACAGTAACATGGAAGGAGCTCGGAAAGCAGCAGAAGAATTCAGTCGCACTCAAGATGGGACAGGCTTGGCATCCTATGGCTGCCGACATGCCACATGTATTCAGCCTTGAGGCCGGCGCTCCATTCGGACCGTTCTCAAGAACTCCACAGGTTACAATGGATGCATCGCTCGGAAGCAACTGGATCGTTTCGGCTTCTGCAATCTGGCAGATGCAGTACCAGTCCTCAGGTCCTATCGGTGCGTCTGCTTCATATATGAAGTATGGCATGACTCCGGAGATCTATGCTGGTCTTACTTACAAGGTTGACGGCTTCCTCATGCGTGCCGGTGCAGATGTACTCAGCATCAAGCCAAGAGTACTCGGGCAGCTCGACGGAAAGACAGTGAAGGTTTCAGACCGTAAGACTTCTGTCCTCGGTTATGTATATGCACAGTACACTTACAAGAATTTCGGCGTGAAGGCAAAGACTACCTTCGGTGAGGGTGGTGAGCACATGAACCTCATGAGCGGTTATGCAAAGATCGGCGAGACTGCTGACGGCAGCTGGGAGTATGCTTCAATGCGCAACTCTTCATCTTGGCTCTCCCTTACATATGGAAAGAAGTGGCAGGGTGTACTTTTCCTCGGCTATGTGAAGAACCTCGGTCTTGCTGAGGCTGCTGCAACTCCACTTGCAAAGGGTGATGTGTATTTCTGCGGTAACGGATTTTCAAATCTCAACCAGGTATATCGTATCAATCCACAGCTTATATATAATATAGGTAAGATGAACATCGGTCTCGAGTACCAGTGGACAGCAGTGCAGTACGGAGACTATGATGGTAACAATCTGGATGCATATGCACTTGCCCAGAATAACCTTGAGTGGGTTGGAAACAACAGGATCAATATGATGGTTAAATTCAACTTCTAATTTAACAAAATCGTAACAGTGGTTTATCGCCGTGGATGTCAATGAGTTATGACTCCACGGCGATTGCTTTTTGTGAAAATGGGCAGAAATTGCTTACAAAAAATTTGGAAGTTAAAATATAAGTTGTACCTTTGCAATCCCATTTGAGAAACGGATGGTTGTCCTGAGGGGAAAGTTCTTGAAAAGACTGAGGCTGAAAATAAAATTTCAAAAATTTTTGCAAAAAAAGTTTGGAAGTTTGAAAATAATGCCTACCTTTGCAACCCCGTTCGAAAAACGGGTCCTCTCAAGAGGATTTAGGAAGTTCATTGAAAAGACTGATTTACTGTACAAGAAGCAAGTACCGAGAAATACAATTTAT
>JAZRLI010000037.1:0-44632 GCA_045646785.1 Candidatus Cryptobacteroides sp.
TCCTGCTTACAATTGTGTCATTCTTCATCATGGAAACAAGATTCATGAAAGGCGCCGGAATCACCATCAAGGAGTTCCAGACCAACATGAAGAATCACATGCTGAAGCGGATCAAGGGTGAAAAATAAACTCCGCAAGTAAGAAAGATGAGTTTATGGAAGCGATAGGATTGCCGATAGGGAGAAACAATGGATATCACCACACTGTTAGAATATTCAGACCGCTCACAACTCAGGGCATGGCTGCAGGAGAATCACTCCAAAGAAAAGGAGTGCTGGGTTATCATGAGCAGGAGCAAGACTCCCCCGCCGGGCATACTGCCATATATTGACGTGGTGGAAGAGGCACTCTGCTTCGGATGGATTGACAGTACTCTCAAGAAACTTCCTGATGGCAGACTCGCACAGCGACTATCGCCTCGCCGCAAGAACAGCCACTGGACCAAACTGAATATGGACAGATGTATGGATCTTGAAGACCGTGGTCTCATGACACCGGCAGGAAGGCGGGAATTAATTTTCGCTGATAAAGGGAAGAGAAATATGGAATGTGAATTTTAGCACCATGAAAAAACTTCTGACAATCATAATGACCACGCTCATTGCCAGCGTATCAGTCAATGCACAGGAGTATGAGTACGATGCTCGATTGGGCTGGTTTCCTGGGGATTTGATGGATCTCATATATCGAATGGGAGAAGATCCGGTGGAGCAGAACACATATGGTCCAAGGAAGACAAATGGTAACGGGAACAACTGACCCGGATTCAGTATTCCGTTATTATGTTTCCTTAGGAATCGGTGCGGGAATAAACATGTCCACTGCCGAAAACAACAGATACCTTGCTTTCCAGTTGATACCGGTAGGTATAGCAGTAGGAAAGAAGGTATCCTGGTATTTTGAATGTGGACTTGGCAACGCCTATGCGGGATTCATGACAGGCGTCAGCTGGAGGTTCTAAAGAACCGCCTACTCAGCAGGAGTCCATTTGCACCTGACCGGTGAAACGATCTCCCCTGTCTTCTTGAGTTCAGCAAAAACCTTATCGACCACCTTTCTGTCAAGTCCTGAAAGTGTTGCAACCTCACCTGCAGCGATTGGCTTTCCTGCCTCACGCATAGTCTTAAGTACGAGTTCCTTTTCCATATCTTCTAATTTTAAATTATTGTTCTTATTTTGAATTATTCTAATTTAATGCAAATATAGGAACATTATTCCAATATGCAATAAGGAAGCGGAAAATAATGCAAGATTTGTATAAACGGGATAAAAACAATACCTTCACGAAAACAAATCTGCGTGTCTGATGAAATCCTGTCATAACTTGGACAGCATGACAGAAAAGGATAAATTGATCGGCAACCGCCACGTCGTCTTCAGCGAGGATCAAATACCGGTATTCAAGGCATTTGCAGAAAGCTTATAGTACAGACCAATATGATATACTTCGACACAGACTACATGGCAGGAGCCCATCCGAAGGTGATGGAGAGGCTTATGCAGACTAATGCAGAACAGACTGTAGGATATGGCTGCGACCAATATACCCTCAGAGCTAAGGAACTTGTGAAGCAGGCTTGCTCTGCTCCGGACGCCAGGGTGTATTTTCTTGTGGGAGGCACCCAGACCAACTCAACCGTAATCGACGGAGTGCTGGAACGCCACGAGGGTGTACTTGCTGCGGAGAGCGGACACATAAATGTTCATGAGTCCGGAGCCATCGAGGCCACGGGTCATAAGGTGCTCACTCTACCGTCGTATGCCGGTAAGGTGAAGGCGGAAGATGTACGAAACTTCATCAGCAACTTCTACAACGACGACACATATGAGCATATGGTCGCACCTGGCATGCTGTACATATCTTTCCCGACAGAATACGGTACCTTATATTCATTGAAGGAACTGGAGGATCTGAGCGAGGCATGTCATGATGCAGGCATTCCTCTTTTCATTGATGGAGCCCGCCTTGGCTATGGTCTTGTTGCTGAAGGCAATGATGTTTACCTTGCCGACATAGCGAGATTGAGCGATGTATTCTATATCGGCGGAACAAAGATCGGAGCACTTTTCGGAGAGGCTGTCGTGATCACCGATCCTGAACTGCTGAAGCATCCTGTGCCGCTTATCAAGCAGCATGGAGCCCTGATGGCCAAGGGACGATTGCTTGGCGTACAGTTCGAGACACTTTTTACTGACGGATTGTATTATGAAATAGCACGTGGTACAGTCCAGAAGGCTGTCCGCCTCAAAAACGCATTCGTTGAAGCCGGATATACGGTAGAGGTTGACTCCCCTACTAATCAGCAGTTCTTCAGACTTCCGAACGACGTAGTGGATATGCTGAAGGAGGATGTAAGTTTCGAGATGTGGGGACCACGAGGCGAAACCGAAAGCGTCGTACGTTTCGTGACCGGATGGACCACCACTGATGCAGAAATCGATCAGCTCATATCATACATCAATCGAGCGTAATGCTCTCGACACGAAGGCGAAGAATTCCGGACGGGACATGAGCCTCCGCTACATCTCCGACCTTCTTGCCCATAAGGACGGCACCGATCGGCGATTTCAATGAGATCTTACCAGCCTCCAGATTCATCTCATGGGGGCTGACAATTTCGAATTTCATACGGGCATTTGTCGCAAGGTTAGTGAATTCAACCTTGCTCAGAAGACACACCCTGTCTTTTGGAAGAGCATCCGGGTCGATCACGCGGGAGTTTTCCAGGACCTTCTGAAGGAAACGGATACGACTGATTGTCTTCGCCTGTTTGCGTCGAGCTTCACGATATCCGGCATTCTCGCTTCGGTCTCCCTGAGCGCTTGTCTCTGCAACATCTTCCCTGATCTGCGGGTAAACCACGGTGATAAGGTGGTTCAACTCGGCCGCAATTTCATCATATCGTTTTTTTGACAGATATTCCATGGCGCAAAGATACTCTTTTTCTGCAGCTTTATGCAGTAATCAACTTTGCAATAAATCTAATCCACATCAAGCCCTCATTGCACGACCTGAATGTTTGAGGGCTTCCTTGTTGAGAATATCGCCGTCAAGAACATTTGTACCATTGATGTAGACTTTCTCGATGCCAAACGGCTTCTCCTGATCCGGCTGACCGTCACGCAGCTTCGCCTCATCAAAGACGGTGAGGTCGGCATAGTAACCCGGCATGATGTATCCCCTATCCTTGATCGAGAACCTGTCTGCAACTCCTCCCGTCATCTTGCGGATAGTATTAGGCATGGTATCTCCAGTACCGCAGAGGGAGAACTTGAGGAACTTAGGGAAACAGTCATAGATCGCAGGGTTCTGGACTCCATGATCTTCCACCCATGCATCTGTCATATAAAGACAGCGGTCGTCCTTCGAAAGTTCGCTGACAATCTCCGGAGTACTGTATGGACCCATGTTCACCCTGCCCTTAAAGTTGCTCATCTCGCAGAGGTCAAGGTATGCATCAAGGCACGACTTGCCCATCTCCTTTGCAATCTGCGCAACTGACTTGCCTTCATATTTCTCATATCCCGGACCGATGTACGCAATCTGGATATCATCCCATCCGAAACCAAGAAGCACAATTGTAGCGGCGATCAAGATACCCAACTTCAACTTATTGAACCAATGACGTTTCTGCTTTGGAGTAAGAGCCTGATACCATGCCGGAAGCACAACCGTAATGACTGAAACTCCAAGCAGTTCGCTGTATATATCGAAGCCTATATCGATGCCCTTTTCCTTAAGTCCATGGAGGATCGACACGAGTTCATCCTTGCATCGGAACGAACGTCGTCCGACAAAGATCGCATGGGAATAATGAAGTTTCATTTTAGTTCCATCAGCGATTTCAACGAGTTCATCCAATGCTCGAAGCAGGTGCGGACGACCGATCAGCGGGTAGGTCATCGACACAGCCGAACACGCCCTTGGATGTACCGTCATAGGCCTGTCGTACTTCTCACAGAGCCTTGCCACTTCCTTGAGTTCATCGATGCCAGCATATATTCCGGGTTCATACATAAGACCCAGAGACAGGCCACATGCACCATCCTTCAACGCATCCTCCATGACACCGAGCATCCTCTTTCGCTCGGCCTCATCCAACGGTCTGTTCTCATATCCTGCGACGCTTGCCCTAGCGGTACAATGGCCTGCAAGAACGGCTATATTACACGGAGTATTGCCGTCGATGGCTGAAAAGAACTCCGACACTGAAGGATACACACCGGTGGTTTCCTGAAACGAGAAGAGTCCTCCACCGACCTTATCGACATTCTGAGTCTGCGGCTCGAATCCTACTGCTGAAAGGCCGCAGTTACCTGATACAAAGGAAGTTATTCCCTGACGGATGAACGGTTCGAAATACTTCAAAGGCTCCTTCTTGATGGCAAACCAGTCATTGTGGGAATGTGCATCCATGAATCCGGACGACACTGAAAGTCCCTTGAGGTCAATGACTTCCCATCCTTCTTCCGGCTGAATGGACTTCTCTACCTTGACGATCCTGTCATCCTTTACGAGGATATCGCCCTTGAACGGCTCAGAACCTGTACCGTCATAAATCAATGCATCCTTAAAAAGTTTCATAGTCCTATGCTGCTTACTTTCGATCGATCAATCTTGTTCATGCAGAAACCGTGTACCCAGCCTTCCGCCTGTCATGAATTCGGATTCATCTATTATCGAAGCGATTTCCTACAAATTTAAAAATTAAATCGATATCTAGTTCACACGGTGGTGGTTTTCGGGTACCACCATGTGAGCCAACCATCAATGTACGCGATATATGGCACATTCATTCACACGGTAGTCCCAAGATTCCACCACCGTGTGAGAAAAAAAATCAAAAGACACAGAGATTGTGATAGAAGTCATAAGCGTACATGCTCTATAGTATCAACATGACGTCAGCCGAGATCTTCGGCAAAAACAAGTCCATCAAACATATCCCACGGCTGTCAAAGCTTAAACCAGTTCTTTGACATATCGGCAGCCGTGCGGAGATATGATCATTGTTCAACCATTAATCATTCATGTTATGATGGAAAAGAAGTATCAGTTGGTCGCATGGACCAGAAACATCACCGACCCGGAGAGGGCATACGAAGAGTCCGCGAAACTTGAGTTCCTGACCGGACATCTTGACGACGCTGTGCGTTTTCTCTTCATGGCCGCGGATTACGCCCACCGCCGAAAGGAACTGCGGAATGAGTTCGTCAGGCTCTGCGAGGAGGCCATCTCCCTTGGGAAGAAGTACGGATTCGAGTACATCTTCAAGGAGGAGAAGCCGAAGATGACTCTGGGCCGTTACAGGCACATAAAAAAAGATCCTGCCCGATGAGCAGGATCTTTTCACATATGAATCGTTTATTAGCGATATTCAATCGTAATTGACTGGATGTTTGAATGACTGTTTCCAGCAGGTGTGTATACAAGACGTGACTTACACTCGCCTGTCCATTCGCACACAGTCTGATTTGTAAATGTTGTTGTGCTATAGCCATCATGCTCTTTGCACTTGAGGTCTACATAATATCCTGGATATGATGTAAGGATAACCTTAGTGATCACCTTGCCGTTCTTGGCCTCAACACGGAACTCGTTTGATGTGTTACGTCCGATATAGATGCAGTCGCGACCGTCGGTCTTGTCAGTTCTCCATGAGCCGGTAGATGAAACAACGATATCTCCATCGTAAATTGTTCCTACGCTGTTTCCACTTGCTGCACCAGCAGGGAAATCCTCTGGGAAAGAGAATGTAAGAGTCTGAACAGCACCAGCATTTGGATCAGCCTCAGTCATAACTGTTGCAGTACCAGCCTCAGATGCTGTATTTACAGTAGCGTCAGCAGGGTTAGCAACGACAGAAACTGTGTACTCAGTAGCATACTCAAGCGCAGCGAATGTTGCAGTTGTAGCAGATACAGTCTGAGTCTCGCTGCCGAGAGTAACTGTATAGTCGGCTGCACCTTCAACTGCAGTCCAAGATGCAGTCACAGTATTGCCAGCTGCAGTTGCTGTAACTACTGGAGTTGCGAGAGGGGTTACCTCTGGCTGCTCAGGCTGGTTAGGCTCATCGCTTGCGCCATCGATATAATACACATAGTAATAATATGTACCCTGTGAGCCTGCAAAGTTGAACTTAGTACCATAGTAATTGTTCAGGTATCTGCCGTATGTATCATTGTAGAATGAGCAAGCATAGCTTGAATTCGCAAATGAGAACTCCCATGAAGCTTCCTCGTCCTTTGTATCCTTTACCCAAAGCTTGCTGCTATAGTTTTCAGCGTCATATGTTCCATAGAGGTAACCATCAACAGCCTTAAGAGCCAATGTTCCTGCCACAGAGCCATTTTCTACAGTAAACACTCTAGCATTTGAAGGAAGAGTAGCCTCTTCAATCTCAAGATCACTTGTAACTGTAACAGAATCCGAGAACTTGATTGAACTTCCGTCTGCTACTGTTCCAAGAAGTTTTGCAGTCTGGCTTTCAGAATTCTTTGTGCAGATTACCACCTTATCACCCGCATTAAGTTCCGCAACATCAGTAAGAAGTTTGAAAGTCTTAGGCTTCTCGGCAACTGTGAGGTCCTTCACTGTAAATCTTGCGATGTTTGCACGCTCGAAGTTGAGAGTCTTGCCTGTGAGGTCGATAGTCTTGATGTAATCGTTCTTGTCGGTAGACACCTTTACAGTAAGGTCAGTACCGCTGAGGTCAGTAGGAACTGTAACGAACCATACGTCATCGTTTCCAGTAGCGACTCTGCCACCCATGTCGAGAGTGATGTCCTCGTAGTTGTTGTACCAAACTGCATTCTCTACAGTGTTAGCCTCATGTACCTTGAATGTAACTGTACCTGCTGGCTTTGCAGAAGAAATCACAGTTATCTTCTCGATCTTCTCGCCTGGTGTGATGCCTGTAACGGTCATGTTCACAAGCGCCACCATACGTGAGAACTGGAAAGAGATCTTGTTTGGAATCTCCTCGGTCACAACAGGCTGGGCAGAAACCATAATGTCAGCTGCTGGATCGTAGCTTGTAGCTGTAGGAGTCTGTACCTGAGGCACAGTAAGGCTTACAGATGAAGTGGTAGACTTGTAAGCATAAGGATAGAATGCTCCGAAAGTATACTTCGCCGCACCGTCAGTCATTGTGAGGTCAGCAGTAAAACTGATTCTGTTATCTACAACGGTATAATCCTCATGAGTAGCACTCTGACGACGTGATGTAGACTCATCAGCAAAATAGATGATGTTGATCTGCTCGCCAGTCTCGTTCCAGAAGATCTTGTCACCCTCTGTATAAGTCTTTGTAGCCGGCTGTGAAACCTCTACCTGGAGAGTGGCTGTCTCCTCAGCAGGAGCGTAATCTGCCTCCTGAGCGCAGCCTGCAAGCATTGCAACGGCAGCTGAAAGTGAAATAAACAACTTTTTCATAGCGTTCAGGATTTAGAATTCACCGAAATCATTTACAAACGGATCCTCGCCTGGAAGTCCATATCCACCAGAGCTTGCCATGATGGCCTGCTCGCACTGCAGGTCCAGTGCTTCAATAGCGGGAGATACATAGTTTTTCTTCTGTCCCGCATCTGTGTTCTTAAATGTCATGTTCGTAGAGTTTTGCGATAAAGGCTGCAAAGTTATATAAATATTTGTTACATTTGCGCCCCCAAACAATAAAACGTCTTAAACAACAAGAAAATGAGAAAATTCGGATTTGTTTTATTTGCCGCAATGGGCATGCTCCTCTCGCTTTCTTCATGTGAGGAGAAACTGCCTGTTGAAGAGGCAAAGGTTTCAGTTCTGGCCGCTCTTGAGAACGGCCGCGTATGGAACACCGGAGATGAGGTAATCATCAACGGAAGCAAGTATGTAGTGGAAAACGGCGGTGAGTCTTCTGCCATCATCGAGAACGTAGCGAAGGCAGACGCATACTATGCAGCATACGACACAGGCAACGGTTCAATCGTAGAGAACGTCCTCACAGTAGACCTCCCTACCCTCCAGAGCCCTGCAATCTCAATGGCTGAGCCGATGGTTGCATCCAACGGAACGCCAAACCTCATGTTCAAGAGCATCCTTGGCCGTCTCAACCTCTCTATCGCAGGTTCAGGCACAGTTACCAAGATTGCCCTCACATCAAATGTAAGCAAGATCGCCGGCAACGGTACAGTAGCACTCAACTTCACAAACGCTCCATCTGTAAAGATGGCATCGGATGCATCCAATGTCATCACAGTGGACCTCGGAAAGGGCGTGGCACTTCCATGCGAGGTGGAAATCGTCCTTCCTGCAGCAGTATATGAAGGTTTCATGTGCACAGTGTACGACGCTGAAGGCGGTGCAATGATCGGTAAGGAGATCTCGGCACTTGAGATCGTACGCGGCGGATCGACAGATGCAGAAATCGAGTACACACCGGACGGTGAGGCTCCTGTATATGTGAACGCATCGGTAGAGGCAGCTGCAGACGGTTCAGCTTACGAGTGGAACGAGTCATACCCTCTTTATGTAAACGGCGTACCAGCAATGCTCACATCAGTGAACGGCACATCAGCAGAGTTCGGTCCTGTGACAGCAGCAGACGTATACTACGCTTCTACATCATCTGGTTCTGCAAACGGAATGAGCGGCTCACAGATGCGCATCAAGCTTGCAAAGGACCAGAGCTACGGCTCATCACTTGCAGTACTCAACCCTGCAGTAGGAAAGTCTGACAACGAGACCATCGCGCTCCAGTACCTCGCAGGTGTCGCTACACTCGAGGTTACAGGTCCTCACAACCTTCGTGAGATCGTACTCGCAGGCAAGGGCAACACCCGTCTCGCAGGTAACGGTGTAGTCGACATGACTACAGACACATACAGAATGTCGCTCAACGCTGACGCATCTAAGGAAGTACGCATCGACTGCGGAGCTGCAGGCGTGGACGTTACAGACGGAGTTACATTCCGTTTCGTAATCCCTGCCGACGACTATTCAGAGGGCTTCACAGTATCAATGACCGATACAAACGGACAGGTTACATCTACTGACGTGGACGGCGTGACAGTGACAAGAAATGCAATCGTTTCACTCGGATCTGTAGAGTGGGCATCGACAAGCGGCGATAACAACAACCTCAGCCGCACAGGTTACGCAAACTCATACATGGTCCACATGGCAGGAACATACTCATTCCTCACAAGACACGTCGACAACACACCGGTAAACAACATCGCAAAGGTTGACTGGCTTTGGGCATCTAAGGTGGAAGGTTCAGAAGGCAACGCACTCGTATCCGACATCAAGTACGCTGACGGCGAAGTGACATTCACCGCTTCCGACAAGGAAGGTAACGTACTTCTCGCAGCATTCGACGCAGAGGGTGAGATCGTATGGTCATGGCACATCTGGCTCACAGACATGCCTGAGACAATCGACTGCGAGAACAACGTCATCTACCAGAGCAACGGCCAGACTGACGGATGGTACGTAATGGACCGTAACCTCGGTGCGACTGACGCAACAATCGGCGGTGGATACGAGACATACGGTCTCTACTACCAGTGGGGACGTAAGGATCCGTTCATCGGTTCTGTAAAGGGCGAGAGATTCCGCAACCCTGAGACCGGCAGCTGGGACATCGAGCATGAAGTATTCGGCGAGGGTCTTACCGTAAACAACGAGAATTACGCACAGGCTAAGTGGACAAACGCCCTTACTACAAAGGAGACAGGTACAATCGAGTACGCTGACGCACACCCTATGCACTTCATGTACGCTGAGGCAAATGCAAACCAAGCTAACTGGCTCGCCGCAGGCAACTTCAACAAGTGGATGGACTGCGACCAGGCAATGTGGCGTCCGTTCCAGAAGACAAACTCAGACCCATGTCCTCCAGGATACCAGGTACCACGTAACGGTATGTGGAACAACGTAGTTTACAGCTACCAGTTCATCGAAGGCAAGGGAATCATCTTCACAAACGGCGCTGGACAGGAGGTATGGTATCCATTCGCAGGTTACCGTAGTTCACACCCATCTGACGAGGGCGCGCTCATCGAAATCGAGAGCAAGAACGGCTGGTTTGCTATCTGGTCAAGCGAGCTCATGGTATCGGAGAGAGCATATGCATTCAAGTACAACGACCCTGTAGTGTTCCCTAACAGCGACGGAGCATGGGGATACGGCTACAACGTTCGCTGCGTAGCAGCATATTAACATATAAATGGATATGAAGAAAATTTTTGGATATATGGCGGCTGCCCTGCTCGTTGCCGGAGTCTCTGTTGCATGTGACAACAAGGAACCGATTGAGCAGGAGCCAGTAAAGATCAGCCTTGAGGTCAGCCCTACAGAGTTGAGCGCCCCAGCAGCCAGAAGCATCGAGACCATCGAGGTCGTTACGGATGCTCAGGAGTGGGATTTCATGACTACTGCAAGCTGGATCGAGGTGGAGAAGACAGAAGACGGACTTACAGTCGAAGTCCTCGAGAACGAAAAGACTGAAGTACGTACAGCAGACATCATCGTATTCGCATTCACAGGTGACGTACGCGAGACTGTAACCGTAACGGTAGAGCAGGCTGCAGCAGTCTCTGAGGGTGGAAACGAAGGTGGAAGCGACATCGGAGGACTTGACGCAAACGGCAACATCGTGTTCGAGTGCAGCGAGTTCAAGGCACAGATGGTTACATATTTTGACGCAAACGGCGACGGAGAGATCTCCCCTGCCGAAGTGGCAAACGTAAAGGACCTCGTAGTGACATACGACGAAGAGAACGAAGAGATTTTCCAGATCACTTCACTCGTCGGCATCAAGTACTTCGTAAACCTCGTGAACCTCGACTGCGACCTCAACCTCCTCACATCCCTCGACCTCAGCGGCTTGAAGAAGCTCGAATATGTGGACTGCTGCTACAACCAGATCACAGACCTCAACCTCTCAGGCTGCGAGTCACTCAAGTGGGTATACTTCTACAGCAACGAAGTATCTGAGCTCAACCTCAACGGATGCGACAAGCTCATGTTCGTCCAGGGATACAAGAACAAGGTAAGCAAGATGGACCTGAGCGGACTTCAGGAACTCGTGTACTTCGATATGCGATTCAACTCTCTCTCAGAACTCAAGATCAATGACTGTCCTAAACTCCAGATCATTGCCGTGGGAGACAACAACCTCACATCCCTCGACCTCACAGGCCTTCCATCGGTCTACACGGTAGGATGCTACAATAACAACATATCTACCCTCGACTTGAGCAACCTCCCTATGCTCCAGATGCTTGAGTGCTACAACAACAACCTCGCAAAGCTCGACGTAACTGCAAATCCGCTTCTGACCATGCTCACATGCCAGAACAACATGATTTCAGACCTCGACTTCGACGGATGCACCAGCCTCAAGGTCCTCTCATGCAACAGCAACCGTCTCTCTGGAGAACTTGACCTGACAGCATACAAGGCCCTTGAGCACGTGAACTGCGGAGGTAACAACTTCACATCGGTTAACGTGACAGGCTGTACAGAGATCTCTGATCTCTCATGTGCCAACACCGACATCACAACTCTCGATGTCGCAAGCAATACAGCCCTTGAGAGCCTCGTCTGCAACGACTGTCTTCTCACTACCCTCGACGTCAGCGCAAACAGCCTCCTCAAGAAGCTCTACGCAAACGGCAACCCGCTTGAGACCCTCTACATGGCAAAAGGCCAGGTAATCGACGACCTCAAGCTCGACAACCACGACATAATCGTACGCAAGTAATCGGGATTTCCGACATACATGAAAAGGCCGCTACCCTTTGGGTGCGGCCTTTATTAGTTTAAATATCACATTCAGATTGAGAGACTCTTTTTATATTTCAGAATAATATTTCATTTTGAAATCGTTCCAATATTTAACCAGATCTTCAAAATTATCCTTATATTTCGTAGCAATGATCTTTGACTCTTTTACACTTTTCTGAGCCGCATCAATATACATAGTTATATCCTTTATATATCTTTTCCTATCAATATAAGAAGGCATGATCTGCCCTGGGCCTCCTGCTTCTTTATCATAATCATTACACTGATGAATCCTGTTCAATTCACCCAAGCAGGCATACATCTTTGTCTTTCCAAATGAGTCCCAAGCCTCATGGAAATCATGACCACCTTCTGCTGCAAGTTTAAGGGCATTGGCATATGCTCGGAAAGCATTCCAGCAGTATCGTTTGCTTGCCTCAGGATTATCCTTGACATTCATTTCTGCCTCATTATATCGGATGGTTCCGATAGAATAGGCATTGAAATACTCACATGTCTTATTTAGTTCCTTCAGTTCCTTGATCTGATTGTTTATGCGTTTCTTCTCCTTATCAAGTTTCTCAATCTTCTTGTTAAGATCAATAGAGCTATATATCTGGAAACCAACCACGAAAGTTGTACACAATGCGATGAAAGCAGTATAGAAATCAGTAGCGTCGACATTTCCAGAATTCAACTTCACCGTTGAACTTACAAGGACCGATATAAGAAGTATGATACAGAGAGACATGGAAAAGACATTAAGCCCGAATCTGAATCGATACTGTCTTTCAATCACAGAATCATTCTTGCTTGGCTTTATCGCATGGTAAACTAAAAGGATAATTACCAGAACAGACACGAAAACCAAAAAGATTGAGGCCATCATAGGCAATGAGCATATTTCATCACAACATTTCATAGTATCTGATTTTAAAAGGTCAATTCCCTACAAATTTAAACTAATAAATCTTAAAAGCCTAGCAATCTCTACTGCAAATTAAGCCGCGCTTGGGATTGAGGAGATGAAATGCTAATTATCGCAAACTATAATAAGTTCTAATATCACCCAAGAAGATACTTCTGTAGATGACACGCGAAATCCTCTTGACAAATGAATATAGTATAAGCATAGTAGAGCTCCTTTTGGTATTTCAGAAAAGAGAACTTAATAGAGCAAATTCGTATAGAGTTTTATATATTTGCATTTATAAAATTATTTATGCATATGGCGGAACAGACAGAACAGTTAAATTTGTTTTTTGAGTTATGTGACGATGGGAGTGTTGAAGAGCACAGATTTTCTGATTGTCAAAATAAGATATTTTTGGTGGGATGTTATAAAATGAATAGTAAAAATCAGCTGGGCTGGATGATGTCTCCGCAAGATAATGGTGTTGATTGTCGTTATAACGTCAGGCTGGATAAAGGGCGCGATGGATGGGTAAATAGCAGTAACCCTAGGGTTTCAAAGCCAGATTTTGTTATTCTCTACGATATAGATTCGCCATATGCCACACCCTTAACTTATAGAGTTTTAAACAGTTCCGTCACAACTGAAAACCAGATGAGAGAGATGGCTTATCCAGAGCCAAGAGGGAATTATCTTGTATATAAATTAAAGAGAGTTGAAATTGTTGGCAATCTCAATATTCCTGAAGTTATAGCTTTAAAAAATACCAACAGGCAGCACATAGATGGAAAGCCAATTTATATTTATGGAAAAGAAATGAGCAACATCAATCATAAACAACAAACAAAGACGCGTCATCATTCAAACGACAACTTAATATTCCAAGACAAAGATATGCCAACTTTAGAAACAGTGATAACAAATTCAAAAAAGGATTCTATTCATTTAGCCTCACACCTTACCTCATTGGATTTATTTTCAGGATGTGGAGGATTGACTAAAGGTTTTGAAATGGCTGGAATTCGTTCAATATTTGCTTCAGACATTGATGAGAATTGCGCCAAAACTTTTGCATTAAATTTCCCCAACACCCCTTTCTTGTGTAAAGACATAACTTTAATTACAAAGGAAGAAGTCGATGCTTTAACCGGAGGCATTGTGCCAGATGTTATTATTGGTGGTCCTCCATGTCAAGGTTTTAGTCTAGCAAATAAAAGGAGAAATCAGGTCGCTGATGATCCGCGCAACAAATTGTTTTATGGATTTGTTAAGTTTATTGACTGGTACTCTCCAAAGGCCTTCGTTATGGAAAATGTTAAGGGACTGCTATCAATGCAGAATGGAGAAGTTTTGAAAACAATTATTTCAGCCTTTGCTAATGCTGGTGAATTTGGATATGATGTCCAGTATAAGGTTCTGCTGGCATCGGATTATGGTGTACCTCAAAACAGGGAGCGAGTTATACTAATTGGAACACGAAAAGATCTAGGTTTGACCCCAACACACCCTCAGCCTAACACAACAAACAAAATTACTGTAGCGGAAGCCATTTCAGATTTACCTCAAATCGGTGCTGGCGAAGGATGCGACGTTCAAAAATATCCAATTGAGCCACAGAACGAGTATCAGAAATTAATGAGGGCACATTCGTGTTATGTAACAAACCATATTTCTATGAAACATACTCCAAGGTTAATCGAGAGATTTAAGGCAATTAAACCGGGCCAGTCATTGATTGATGTTTGGGAGACTCATGGCTCTGTTAAAAGAGGTGCACCTAGCGAAAAATCTAGCGTAAAGTTTGGACAGAACAATCAAAGATTACGTGCCGATCAACCTGCACCAACAATTGCTGCGTCTTTTCAATCTAATTTTATTCATCCTACCCTAGATAGAAACTTTACAGCTAGAGAAGGAGCAAGGCTTCAGTCTTTCCCTGATGATTTTGTTTTTGCAGGCATGAGGACAAAAATGAGTTGGGAGAAGGGATTGAGTCAATACCAACAGATAGGCAACGCCGTACCCGTGCTAATGGCAAAGGCAATTGGAGATTGCATAGTTGAACTCTTAAAGTAGCTATTTATGGATAAACATATTGATTATTTGAGAATAACTTTAGCTGCCGAGCATCAGCTTAGTCACGCTTCAAATATAATTAGAAAATGGAACGCAGCTATTTCTGATGATGAACGAAAAGTACTAACTTCCATAGTGCCACATTATGTGAGATATCTTAAAGCTATGTTGAGTCCGAAAAAATTCAACAAGAATGCCGTTTATGAAAAGGTAGAGTTGCTGAATAATTATTACAATTTTATTCACAATTCCGGATATGACAATGCTTTTTCCTCTCAAGGCAAATTCCGTCCAACTATACTGGAAGAGTTCCTGTATCTATTATTCAGAGATTATGTCGCGCATTTAAAACACAATTATGATTTTGCAAATGATTCAGTCCTTGACAGCGGGGCGGTTAAAGCCTATTCTAACTTGTACTTCAAGGCAAAAGATATAAAACAATTTGTAGAATCCCCAGAAATTGGTGTAAATGAAAAGGATCAAGATTATGCTATATACCGTTCCTTTGTCATCAAAATTAACGATAAAGAACCAATTAAAATTCGCATACCTGCAATTGCTATAGAGGCAAAAACATATATTGACAAAACGATGTTAGACTCCATTATTGCAACAGCAGAAAAACTTAAGTCAGGCAATCCTCACACAAGATTTGTCGCAGTTGCAGAAAGGTATGATGTGAGTTTTGATGTTGATCCGGCATATTCAAGAATTGATCAGATATATGTGATAAGAAAGAATATGAGAAAAAATGAATGGCAGGACGTCGATCCTGAGGTTGTTTGGAGATTGGTGACAGAAACAGTAGGACATATCGAACGTCCATGGTCGGACATAGAGACCAGGTTGAGAAATGATGGAGTAATAATATAGTATATGGCAAAAGTAGATCAGAATAATCCTTCTCTTGAGTCAATAAGGAAGATTATTGAGAATAAAAACAAGTATTATCCACATTGTAGTAACATACTCTGTAAATCGAAAAAAGATTTATCAGAGGGCAAGTATAATAAACTAATAGAAATCTTGCCTATATATGCAGAATATTTGGAAAAACAGTTGTTAATTTTAGGGCACGATGATGACAAGATAGATAAAAGAGTTTTACTTTTGAATAATTATTACAATGAAGTAAATAGGATTTTTCCTGACGACACCGTGTTCAATGCTCAAGATAAGTTTAAGCCTACAATCCTTGAGGAGTTTATGTATTTTCTCTTTAAGGATTATGTTGATGATTTGATATCGAAATACATAGCAGATGATAATCAGTGTAAAAAGTTAGTAGATTGCGGCTGCAATGTTGAAGCATACACTAATCTTTATTTTACAGTTAACGGACTTGAGGATTTCTTTAAAAACCCTCAATTTAAAATTAACACAAAAGCTCAAGACTTTGTTGTATTCAGGAAATTTAGATTGATGACACAGAGCGACAAGTTGGACATATCTGATTTAGAATATTTAAGTAATCTTACTAAAATAAAAGATCTTCCATTAGATGTCAAAATTGGCATAAAGAAATGCATAAAAGAGCTATCTGGTAAGAATAGTAATCTATATAAAACATTGCAGAGTAAAGAGATATTTATACCAATTCTAGCTATTGAAAATAAGACTTATCTTGATAAAACCATGTTAAGTGGGATTATGTCAACCGCAGAAAAGCTAAAGGATGGAAATCCTTATACTAGGTTTATTGTTGTTACAGGAACATATGAAGTAAATAAAGATTTGGATCCTAAAACATCTAAAATTGATCAAATCTATGTCTTGAAAGATTCACAGAACGGAGAAATACGTTCTTCTGTTATCAAGACATTGATGAAAGATGTGAAAGCGCATTTGGAAAGGCAATGGGTTGATATCGAGACGAAGATTAAAGAGTACGGTACAGTAATGTAAGATGTAGAGAATATATTAACCCTGACATTCTATTGTTTCAGCCATTCCTCTATGAGCCTCACGATCTCTTGTTGCCATTTCTTTCCGTTGGCATCCCATTTAGGTACAGGGAGATAAATAAGGTCGCAAGAACCACCGGCATCATCAGTGAATTTACCTGCATATATTGACTGAGCCGGAGTACATGTCTTTTCTGAAGATGGATAAAGGAGTGCTACCTTATCTGCGTTGAAATACTTATAATATACATACATTTGATGGAGATCAGCATCAGCAGGCCACATTTTATCAGGCTGTTTCCATTTTGTATCAAGTACATACAGCTTATCCGAATCATTCTCATCCCGTATAACAATATCTGGCTTGATACATTTCTTCTGCCAGAATCCTCGCCTGACCTGTGCAGTCACTGAATAGCTTGACATGAACGTACGAAGAGTCACATAAATAAACTCTTCCCAAAGACGATTCATATCAAACAGCATTGCGAAGGTATTTTTCTTTCCGCCTGACAAATTTGGCATATTGTTGAAGAGAATCAACTCTGACAAAGCTATTGCATCTTTATATCTCTGTGTTTTTCGATCATAAGTAAGAGTTGAGAAGAGTTTTTCATCAACATTCACACCTTTCAACTCTGGGAAAGACATAAGGTACATATCTGCTCTTTGCCTAATAGTAACATTTGTAGACGACTCCGACACACAAATCAAGGTCTGCCTTATGATACGATTCATGATATGCGACCTATCATAAACCTCATGCTGAACATAAAAACGTTCCTTATGAACAAGGTTCCGAGCTAAGTGTTTTGTAAATAGAAGACGTCCTTTTAAAGAAGTCTGGTTATCAGAATGCGCTCTATAGGCCTTAACAAGTCCCTGATGAACAAGAACTTCAACCTCATTAAGAAAACGAGACACAACAAACTCAAGAATCGTAGAATTGCTCAATTTTTGAGGTGCATTACTCTCCGAATGTATATTCAAACGATAGATTTTAGCCAACATAAAGAGGAGTATTGATTTCCAGTCCTGGTCAACACTATCCTTGTCTGTTTTAGGTAAAATTTCTATTGTTAAATTACCGGCTTGGATTGCACCTACGAATTGTTTGAATTTGATACCGTCCTTTTTATGATATTTTACAAGTGAATAAAAGGGAAATTCTGATTCATCCTTCTTGCCTAAGCGTTCACTTAAACACGAAAAATGGTTCTGGTCAAAGGATACTCCATTACGAGTATCCCCAACCAGAATGGTTTCATGTTCGTATACTTGGATGATTCGCATATCAAAAGATGCTACGATTTCAACTTTTCCAGCTGAGCAATAAAACTTTCAGGTTCTAATTCGCATTTTTTCCACTCAGCATCACCCCAAACTCTCCACACTTTATCTGGAATATCAATATCAGCATGACTATTTGAGAACAGATGAGTATCGACATCTTCACCTATACAAAAGGCATCGCCCAGCACTAAACGTATCTTATCCATATCGCCAAAGAAGTATTCCTGAATAAGAGGAATCACCCTATAACGGAAGACTGCAACCAAATCACTCTCTGAGGTGATATTCATGAAATAGCTATGTCCAAGTTGATGTTCATCATCTTTCAAAATCCGGAGACGCTTATTGATACGCTCAAAATAAGGCTTGGCAACATCTCCTACTTTTTCCGACCTTGGCATCATCTCAACGAAATCAAACCTTCTCCTCAATGCTGCATCTAATGATTCAACACTGCGATCAGCCGTGTTCATTGTTCCAATGATATACAGGTTATTTGGAACAGAGAACTCTTCATGAGAATATGGCAACTTACATGAAACCTCATTCTCTTGACCCATTCTTTTATCGTTCTCTATCAAGGTAATTAATTCTCCAAAAATACTTGCAACATTGCCACGATTGATTTCATCAATAATCAGCACATAGTTCCGATTTTTATCCTCCTTTGCCTTTTGACAGATCTGCTTAAAGATACCAGGCTTTATCTCATACAAAACATTTCCTTTATCATGTGATGATATAGGCTTTATTCCTTCCATGAAATCTTCGTATGACAACGACTGGTGGAAAGTTGTAAAAAATATCCTCTCACAACTTACATAATTATCATAAGCATCTTTTACTTTTACAGGTTTTCCTAAAGCATCAACATAGGTATGTGTCGAATCGAACTGTTCCACGTCGAGCCCCTCGATAATTGAAACAGCATAACGTTTAGTATTATATGTCTTTCCTGTTCCAGGAGGGCCGTATAAGATGATATTCTTTGGATAGTCTTTCTTCATTTGCACTTGCACTGACTCTTCTTCTGGAGTTGGCATAGAAAAAAGAGGCGTGATTGCTCCGTTACCTACAAACCTTATATAATCTTTAACAGCTGCAGAATAATAGTGTTGCTTTCCGTATGACGGTTTCTCGTAATAATATGCACCATTCTTTTCCTTTTGATGTATTAGAACATTCTGAAGAAGAACTTCAAGGTCCTTAATCTTTACAGCAGGATGAAAATAATTGATACCATAAAAGTAAGATAAGCGTTGTATACACTTAACATAAGATCCAACAGCACCTGATTTGGCTGTTTTATTAACCTTTAGCCAGCTTTCAAACTTATCTCTATTTTGTGGCGACAGTAAATCCCATATTGCATTACCTAAACGATAAAACTCATACTGAGCGAACTTCGGCTCAACTTTCATCAAGGCCTCAGTACAAACATAATTAAGTTCAATTATATCTTCAGGAATGTCTTTAATGTTAAGTATGTTTGCGAGCAAAGTCAATGTCGGTCTGTTGGCGATACCAATAAACTTCTCCGGAAGATAAATAGACAGAATCTTCAACAAAACAACTGGCCATATATCGCCAAGGTCAAAATTAACTTGCAATTTACTACCTTGACCAGATGCAGCTGCATTGATCATTTTGAAAATATTTGCAACTTTAGGGTATTGCGAATCAGAGCTTTTGCCAAATTTTTCTTTAGGGCCACGACCTAATCTAAAAGGAAGTGCTGTCACAAATTCCAGATTATAACAAAAGCTCATTTTACTTCCGACCTGTTGGTATTGTTCAGCAGTTAAGTTAGGCAACGATTGCAAAGGAAACATTTTGATAAAATTATCCTTTGCGGCAATTATGTTCTGTCCATCATAAGGTACATTTTCAATAAGCTTTACTAACTCTTGTGCTGTCATATTGTGATATGTGTTTATGGAAATCTTGCTGTAAATATAAGCATTTTGTTGCAATCAACATCGCTGAAAAATGTCGAAACTGCGTATTGAGAAAAAACTCAAAGCCGTCCTTGTGCCTCACAATAGCACACCCATCCCCTATCTTTGCAAAAAAGAAGACAACCACATGAGAAAACAACCAACACAAACCGCACTCAATCTCGACAGGGCTAAGGGTTGCTTGGTCGGCGGGGCTGTCGGAGATGCTTTGGGCTATGCCATTGAATTTGACAAATGGCCATACATTCGTGAAAGGTATGGTGACAAGGGTATCAGGAGATATGAACTTGCATACAATGGCAAGGCATTGATTTCTGACGACACTCAGATGACGCTTTTTACTGCAAGCGGAATCTTGCTTGGAATGACGCGAGGCTATACACGCGGTGTAATGGGACGATTAGACATGTATTGCAAGTTCACCTATATTGACTGGCTCCATACGCAGGAGTGGGAGTCTCGCAGATCTGGTGAAAGATGTGATTCCTGGCTGATGGATGTACCTGAACTTTATGCCCGTCGTGCGCCTGGACTCACATGCCTTTCGGCATTGAAGGCAGTAGAAAGAAACGAGGAAGCGGTCAATGACAGTTGCGGATGTGGTGGAGTCATGCGTACTGCTCCATTGGCGATTCTGGACTATATCCACGGCTATGCAGATGGAGAATACAACTACTGTGACATGGTCGCAGCAGAGACTGCTCGTATCACACACAAGCATCCTCTGGGATTCATCCCTGCTGCAGTCCTGAATGACATCCTTATGCAGATATTTGACGGAGAGTATGAGAGAAATGCTGATCTTGCCGGCATCGTAAGAACTGCATCCGAAAGACTTCCAGAAATCGTTTCAGAGAGTGATGGCAACAAGACATATGAGGAACTCTGGCCAGAACATGTACGAAGGATGCAGGAGATCATTGAACAGGCTCTCACGTTAGCCAAGTCTGACCTTAGCGACGTTGTTGCTTTGGAGACAATCGGAGGAGGATGGACAGGACATGAAGCCCTTGCCATGGCCATATTCAGCGCCGCAAGACATTGCAACAGTTTTGAGGATGCAATATGTTCTTCCGTCAACCATTCCGGAGACAGCGACTCAACCGGCGCAATCTGCGGCAACATCATGGGTGCCCTGCTCGGCAGAAACGCGATTCCAGAGCAATACACAGCCAACCTCGAACTTCTCGATGTAATTGAAGAGATCGCCACAGACCTATTCACCGGCTGCACGATCGAATACAACAACGAAAACAGAGAGGAAGAAAGGCGTTGGGAGAGCAAGTACTGCTATTTTGTTCGAGTACCTAGAGGAATTTAATTGACACTAGCACATGAACATACCCCACTTCAAATCCCTGCACGCCAAACAGCCGGGAACCATCTCATTGGATAAAGTCGTAGACCTGATCAAGAATGATACGGGAATCAAGGGACAGACCCTGAAAGCACGTAAATGCTATGGCAAAGGAGAGAAACTGCAGGGAGATTACGTCAAGAAGAATCTTCTTCCGGCATTTGCCCCATGTGCAATTCTCGACGGAGGAAAGTCGAAAGACCACATAATTGACTTGACAGGTATCTGCTTCCTTGACATTGACCATATCACCGGAGAAGAGGCAAGATATTCCCTGGAAATGCTTGCAAGCGATCCTCATATCTTGTTGGCATGCATATCGGTTTCAGGAAAAGGAATCCATCTGTTAGTACGTTACACCGTTGATTTTGGCGCAGGGAACTTGGTCTTCATTTCAACTCCGGCCCGACTGCGCAAACTGTACAGAAAAGTATTCTTGACCCTAGCAGCCGCATATACAGAGAAACTTGGCATTCAGGTAGACATGTCCGGAACAAACGCCGATCGTCTTTGCCTCATTTCGCATGATCCCTCGATATACTACAACCCTGATTGCATTCCGTTAGAGGTAAAAATGACATAGGTACCCTTACGGATGCCTACGGTAGCAGTTTTGGTGACGCGGATTGCCCTCTTATCTGTCTTGCACATGTAATAATTTTTAATCCTTTTCACAACTAGGAACACTTTTTGCCAACAAAAGTTGACAACATAAAATATTTTGCTTATTTTTGCAAACCTAATAAAAACCTAGGTTATGAATAGTCTTAACGAAATATTTGGAGAGCGATTGAGGAGAGCGAGGATAATGCGAAATCTCTCAATGGATGGCCTTTGCGAAAAAATCGGGAAAGCGGTTTCCAAACAGGCTATATCGAAATATGAAAAGGGAGAAAGCCTACCGGGTTCACATATCCTGATTCTATTGTCGCAGGCTCTTGAGGTGAAGCCTGATTACTTCTTCAGAGAGTCCAATTTCGCAATTAGCAATATTGAGTTCCGAAAGAAGGCAAAGATGGGAGCAAAGCAGGTGGAAGCCATAAAGGAACAGATCCGAGACGTTGTTGAAAGATATCTTGAGATTGAGGAAATCTGGAACTACACCCCTTCCTTTTCAAACCCAGTAAAGGAAATGTCAGTATCATCAGAGGAAGATGTCTATGCAGTTGTCAAGAAGGTGAAAGAGGCATGGAATGTCGGCGAAGATGGAATACTCAGCATAACCGAACTTCTTGAATCCAAAAATGTCAAGATTGTAGAGATCACTGCAGACAGTTCTTTTGACGGACTGAGCGGTTATGTGAACAATGACGAGAACATGCCATTTGTCGTACTCAACAAGGCATTTGACGTTGAAAGGCTTCGCTTTACCGGCCTGCATGAACTTGGACATCTCGTCATGAATATGTCTGATGAGATAGACAAAAAGGAGAAGGAAAAGCTCTGTAATCTGTTTGCCAGTGAAATGTTGATCTCCAGCGATACCTTCTATGATTACATAGGAAAGAGCCGCAGCGACATTTCCATGAGGGAACTGAAAGCACTTCAGGCAGCATTCGGAATTTCAGTCGACGCTCTGATGTTCAAGGCAAAGACTCTTGCAGTCATCAGTGAGTCTAAGCACACCTCATTCTGCATCAGAAAGAACAAAAGCCAGGCATTCAAGAAAGCCGTGGAAGAATCAATCTATAGAGGAACCGAGGAGTCGAATCGCTTCGACCGTCTTGTATACAAAGCACTTGCAAGCGATATGATTTCTTTTTCCAAAGCAGCTGTGCTGCTTAACGAACCATTAGAGGATGTAAAGGATAAATTGGAGTTGGTATAATGGAAATAATAGTAAACGATACGAATATTTTCATTGACTTGTATTCCTGTAATCTTCTAGACGATTTCTTTAAGCTTCCTTATAATGTCCACACAACGGACTTTGTAATAAGCGAATTGAAACAGGCTGAACAGCAAAAAGCCGTCACCGAATTTTGCAATAGTGGAAAACTGACGGTAAAATCTTTCAATCCATACGAAATAGCTTCCATATGGAAGTATTTCAGAAAGGCGAATAAGGTTTGCAACATATCTATTGAAGACTGCTCTGTCCTGACATATACAAAATCGTTGGAGAAGGCTAGATTACTGACAGGAGACAAGACATTGAGAACGAGGGCTGAGGGAGAAGGAATTGTGGTATCTGGAGTATTGTTTATATTTGACGAACTCGTAAAACACGAAATCATCACTCAGAAGGAAGCTAGTACATACCTCAAGATACTGGTTGAGAAGAATGTCAGACTTCCTAAAGATGAAATTGAGAAAAGAATTATACTATGGGAGCAACAATCCAAGTAGTAGCCGCCATAATAATCAAAGACAACCAAGTCTTCGCGACCCAGCGTGGGTATGGCGAATGGAAGGGCTGGTGGGAGTTTCCTGGCGGTAAGATCGAGGCTGGAGAATGTCCTCAGGAGGCTTTGAAGCGTGAGATTCGGGAGGAACTGGATGCTGAGATTGAGGTCGGGGAACTGCTGGATACCGTGGAATGGGACTACCCTACTTTCCATCTTACGATGCATTGCTATGTATGTTCACTCGTGTCTGAGGGGATGCACCTTAATGAGCATGAATCGGCTGCATGGCTGACACATGATACGCTTGATTCGGTGAAGTGGCTTCCGGCGGATCTTATTCTATTGGACAAGATTGCTCAGAGGTTGTAGAGACTGCTTTCGGGAGGGATAGGTATAAAAAAAATGAGCTGCGTCACTCACGTGAGGCACCTCATCTAACCACATAATTAATAACACTAAAACTAATAACCGAGTGCAAAGGTACGCACTTTCGCGAGACTCGCAATAGATTGAGTGTTAATAAAATGTTACAATGTCTGAGTGCATCCTCATTTAAGAAATTTAATGACCCTGCACGGATTGCCGACGGCGACCACATCGGACGGGATGTCCTTTGTTACGACCGAACCTGCTCCGATGGTCACATTGTCACCGATGGTTACCCCGGGTAGTATGGTGACACTTCCTCCGATCCACACATTGTGGCCGATGGTCACGGGTTCAGCCCATTCCCTGCGGCTGTTCCTTTCGATCGGGTCAGTGCTGTGACATGCTGTGTATATGCTGACGTTGGGTCCGATGAAGCAGTCGTCTCCTATCGTGACCTTGGCTTCGTCGAGGACTGTGAAATGGAAATTGGCAAAGAAGCGCTTGCCGACGCTGATCTGCTTGCCGTAGTCGCAATAGAAAGGTTGATTGATGATGATATCGTCATCTCCGATGGCGCCGAGGAGGCCTTTCAGAAGTTCCAGCCTGCCGGCGTTGTCTGACGGAGACATTGCATTGTATTCATGTACGATTTCCTTTACGGCATTGAGTTCCTCCAGCAGTTCCCTATCTACTGCAGAGTACTCCATTCCGGACAACATTTTTTCCTTCTCAGTCATAATTTGTGAATTTAATCTTCGAGATGATCATTCGATTGCTAAGTTAGCAATGGGTATAAAAAAAATGAGCTGCGTCACTCACGTGAGGCATCTCATCTAACCACATAATTAATAACACTAAAACTAATAACCGAGTGCAAATGTACGCACTTTCGCGAGACCCGCAATAGTTTGTGTGTTAATAAAATGTTACGTTTTATATCAAGGCTGGCAAGCAGCTTTTTTTCGCAACCATCGGCAACGCGCCGCACTCACAATTAATTCATTACCAGCATATTACAAAATCAGCACTTTACCGGTACCCCTCCACATAGGGGGTACCGGCGCCAGTTAAACTAACATACACCACTGATTTTCAACAACTTACACAAAACCAGACGCCCCGGTAGATGCAGAAAAACGCTCCACAGAATCATCCGCCCCCGACTGCAACTCTTTCTTTGGCGCAGAAATATAGCATCCGATCCAAGTTCAACGAAGTTTGCAAGGCTTGTGTACCTGAAATGTTCCAAAAAATTTTCTAAATTTGAATCCGATAAAACCCCAAACCTAAACCAACATACTGAACCATCATGAGAATCGCGATTTACGGTGCCGGATCATTGGGCACAATCCTCGGAGCATACATCAGCAAGGCGGGTACGCCTATCGAACTCATAAACAGGAACAAGGCCCATGTGGTGGCCCTCCAGGCCAATGGAGCAAGGGTAACCGGAACTGTGGAATTCACCCAGCCGGTGACCGTCTATACCCCGTCGGAGATGTCCGGAAAGTATGACATCATCTTCCTTATGACCAAGCAGCAGAACAATGCCGAGGTTGTACCGTTCCTTAACGGATTCCTCGCCGAGGACGGAGTCCTTGTGACCTTCCAGAACGGTCTTCCTGAGGTGCAGATCGCTAAGGTGGTCGGCCAGGAGCGTCTGCTCGGATGTACGGTTGCATGGGGTGCGACAATGGTTGTGCCGGGAGTATGCGAACTGACAAGTGCCCCTGACGCACTTTCGTTCTCACTCGGTTCGATTTCGGAAGTCCGCTCGAAGCATTTCTTCAAGGTAAAGGAAGTGCTCGAACTCATGGGCACAGTCGAGGTGGAAGATAATTTCATCGGCACACGATGGAGCAAACTGCTCATCAACGCTGCGTTCTCGGGAATGAGCGCTGTGCTTGGATGTACATTCGGAGAGGCAGCAGGCCCACGCGATTCGCGCCGCATCGTCCAGCAGATCATCAAGGAGTGCATCGACGTATGCCGTGCTGGCGGAATCCGCATCGAGCCTGTCCAGGGCAAGGACATCGTGAAACTACTCGACTACAGCAACCCTATCAAGCGCGCAATCTCATTCTTCATAATCCCGATCGCCATCCGCAAGCACGCCCGACTGAAGGCCAGCATGCTCCAGGACCTCGAGAAGGGCAAGCTTACAGAGGTAGATGCAATCAACGGCGCAGTCTCCGAATTCGGCCGCATGGTCGGCTGTCCTACCCCGGCAAACGACAAGGTTGTGGAGATCATCCACCGCATCGAAAAGGGCGAACTCAAGCCTGAGGCGGCAAACCTGAAAATGTTCATATGAATCAATTCCTACCCCACAGCATAGACGCAGACAACTCTTATGAGAGCAGTCTGCTCGGCGACGTAAAGGCGGGCTTTCCCTCTCCGGCGGAGAATGTCCATGAGAAACTGGACCTTATCAGGCTTCTGGTAAGGCACAGGGCTTCCACCTTCTTCTTCAGGGTGGACGGCGTCTCGATGGTCGACACCGGAATGGACGAGGGCGACATCATAATCGTGGACCGTTCCATCGATCCGTACAACGGCTGCAAGGCTGTCTGCTACATCGACGGCGAATACACGGTCAAGAGGGTCGAAATCGGCGAGAATTCCGCACGCCTGATGCCTGCGAACGAGCATAACAGCACATACAAGCCAATAGACATCACCCCGGACAACAATTTCATGATCTGGGGTATCGTCACATGGGTAATCAAGAAGATGTAGCCCATGTTTGCGCTGGCAGATTGCAACAATTTCTTCGCTTCCTGCGAGAGGGTCTTCAGACCTGACCTGCAGGGAAAGCCCGTCATCGTGCTATCCAGCAATGACGGTTGTGCAATCGCGCGCAGCAATGAAGCCAAGGCACTCGGAATCAAGATGGGAGCGCCGTTCTTCAAGATAAGGGATCTGGTCGAAAAGCATGGAGTCGCAGTATTTTCCGGCAACATGGCGCTGTACGGAAACATGTCCCAGAGGGTCAGATGGGTCCTGGAAGAGTTCGCGCCGGCCGTCGAGGTCTATTCCATCGATGAAGCATTTCTTGACCTGCGAGGCATCAGCAACATCGATTTCGACGCATACGCAAAGGAGATTTCAGCAAGATGCTGGAAGATGACTTCCATTCCGGTTTCAGTTGGAATTGCGCCCACCAAGACGCTTGCGAAGATCGCTTCCAAGCTCTGCAAGCAGTATCCGAAACTCCGTGGCGGATGCTATATACACAGACCTCAGGACATTGAGAAGGTACTCAGGAAATATCCCATCGAGGATGTCTGGGGCATAGGACGCAAGTCTGCCGCCAAGCTGCAGGCAAGATATGTCAAGACGGCATACGACTTCACCCAGATGCCCGAGGCTGCTGTCCAGAAGATGATGGGAATCACAGGCGTGAGGACATGGAAGGAACTGCAGGGAGTGCCGTGCATCGAGTTCGAGGACGGGTTCGAGGCCAAGCAGTCCATCTGCGTGTCACGCAGCTTCTCGTCGGAGACATATGATGTCCGTGAACTCCAGGAACAGATCGCAAACTTCGCTTCGACCATGGCCGAGAAACTCCGCAAGCAGGGTTCGGTAGCCAGCGAGGTCGCAGTCTTTGCATATACCAACCGATTCAAGGAAAACCTGCCCCAGACCCACTCCAGCACGCTTATTTCCTTCCCTACTCCGACTTCGGAACAGAGGACGATAGTGGCAAAGACCGTGGCGGCTACGCTGGAACTATTCAAGAACGGTTACGGCTATAAGAAGGCCGGAGTGATCGCAACCGGCATCATGAACGAATCCGATATTGTCCAGTCCCTCTTCGACAACAATGAAGCCAGCGAAAAGGAGCATCGCATAACAACGGCTCTCGATGCCATCAACCGCACCTACGGCGACGGCACCCTGAAACTCGCCGTACAAGGCAGCGGACGCATCAAGAGCACAAGCGAAAAGCAGTCACCCCACTACACTACACGCTGGTCAGACCTCCCCACCGTCTCGGTGAAATAGGGATGCAAATCGCAAGATTTGATTATCTTTGCAAGGAATCATTAACCACAACTATGAAAGTCATTATATTGAACGGTAGCCCTAAGGCTAAAGGAAACACTGCGACAGCGCTTCGCGAAGTGGAAAAGGTACTCAATCAGCAGGGAATCGAAACGGAGTTCATCCATGTCGGCAACAAGGACATCCGCGGATGCATCGCTTGCAACGGATGCTGGAAGAGTGGAATATGTGCGTTTGACGACATCGTGAACGAGATTTCGTCAAAGATGAAGGAGGCAGACGGCCTTCTCGTAGGATCGCCTGTATATTTCGCATCACCTAACGGTACATTGCTGGCTCTCCTCGACAGACTCTTCTACTCCAACCTCCACACAGACTGGACAATGAAGGTCGGAGCATCTGTAAGCATCGCCCGTCGTGCTGGTACGACCACAACGATGGACGCCCTCAACAAGTACTTCCTCAAGACCAACATGCCTGTGGTTCCTTCTCACTACTGGAGCATCGCCCATGGTACATCTCCTGACGAGGTGATCCAGGATGTTGAAGGTATGCAGACCATGCGTCAGCTTGGTCTCAACATGGCTTTCATGATCAAGTCCATCCGCCTCGGTCTCGAGCAGCTTGGCTCACCGAAACTTCAGGAGAAGATCACCGAGACCCACTATATCAGATAATTATACCCACTGACATGAGCAATACAAAGATCATCATACTCGACTTCGACGGCACATTGGGCGACACGGCTTCAGTCATCGTCCAGACAACACAAGCTACCATCAAGGAACTCGGCCTCCCGGCGCGCACAGATGAGCAGTGCGCCGCAATGATAGGTCTGAGACTGGTGGAAATCCCGCCGGTACTGTTCCCTGAGTGCGAAGTGGATGGAGATCTTTATGCTGAAACCTACCGCAGACTCTTCAAGGTATTCAATACCGAGGGGGCGGTAACCCTTTATCCGAATGTGATGGAGACAATTCTCGAACTGCACAGGCGCGGCATCATCCTGACGATTGCCAGCAGCAGAAGCCGTTCATCCCTGGCGGATTACATCGAGAACCTCGGACTTTCTGAAATCATCACATACTACCTCGGAGCGGCTGACGTGACCGAAGGCAAGCCTGCACCGGAAGCAGTCAACAGGACCCTTGAGCATTTCGGGCTGAAGCCGGAAGATGCAGTCGTGGTCGGTGACACGGTATTTGACATCCATATGGGCAAAAACGCCGGCACGAGATCATGCGGCGTGACATACGGAAACGGCAGCAGGGAAAGCCTTGCCGACGCTACTTGGCTGATCGACGATTTCGCTCAGCTGCTGAATCTTGTTTAGGAATCATTCAGGCCAGACAAAGCGGTAGTTGATGGATTCACCTCCATCAACTACTATGCTTTGGCCTGTACAGAATCTGTTTTCTACAGTAAGGAAATAAGCCCAGTCGGCAATCTCCTGAGGAGTCGCCCATCTCTTCAGAGGGGTCTGCTCCATGATTTCTCCCCATAATACCGGGTCATTCACTACGCAGTCATTCAGTGGGGTAAGCACTCCGCCAGGATCCAGGCTGTTGCATGTGGCACCATACTGCGCCACTCTCAGTGCGACATTCTTCGTATAGGCGATGATTCCGCCCTTGCTTGCACAATATTCCGGGAATTCGGAACCCGTATGTCCGCTTGCCGAGCCTATGTTAAGGACAGATTTGATTCCGGGACGGACTCCATACTTCTCCGTAACCTTGATCAAGGCCTTGAGATTGATGTCGATATCCGCCTCATTCTGGGTTCCTGCATTATTTACAAGTACCTCTACACCAGACACTTCAGGCAATTCACCTCTTACATCGCACACAATATGCAAATATCGGGCATCGACAATTGATGACTCGCATCTGTCAATGCCGACAACATCATGTCCCTTTGAAAGGAAGAGTTCTGCAATGGCAAGTCCGATTCCTTGGGAAGTTCCGGTTACAAGGACTTTCATAGTCTACTACTTGACGTTTGCAAGAATCTGGTCACAGATGCTCTGCATACCCTTTATCGATGGGTGTCCGTTCTGCTTCTCAATGTCATAGAGCTCGATAAGCTGAACGTCATAATGCTTGCAGACCTCTCTGAATGATTCGTTTATCTCCTCGCGGAGTTCAGAATTGAGAAGTGAGATGATCTGTGCTGAAGGATACTTCTTCTGAAGCATGTCGAGAAGGCACGCAAGAGCAGGTTTGAAAGACTTGCAGTCCTCCTTTGTCCAGTCTGAATACTGATATTCTCCAACCGGAGCACCGGCCCATGCGTCATTTGTACCGCCGAAGACAAAGATTATGTCAGGATTTCCGAGCATGTCAACACGCGAAATGAAAGAAGACGCAGACGAGTCCATTCTTCCGTATCCGGTACCGCAGATGGTGGTACCACCCCATGAATTGTTCGCTTCAAGTTCATAACCTGTCGCCTTCAGATAAAGGCTCCACCACATCTGCTCTATTTCAGTAGCATCATTCCTGTCATTAGGATAGAACGGTGCATATCCCTCAGGATTGGCTCCCTGATAAGTTGAATATGAGTCTCCGAGGATGGATACCTTCTTTGTCTGTGCCGACGCAGCGGCTGCAATGCTCAAAGCGAGCATAAGGGCGAAAATCTTCTTCATAAGTATTCTTGTTTAATAAAACTGATGCAATTAAGATTACAATGAGCTATCTTATCTTACGTCGAGAAGGGTAATGTCGAATATCAGGGTCGAGAATGCCTTGATCGGACCTGCCGGACGGGAACCGTAGCCGAGGTTGTAAGGAATTACGATCTCCCAGCGGGAACCGGCCGGCATTTCGCGCATGGCTGTGATCCATCCGGTGATGAGTTCGTTGAGACGGAAGGTTGCAGGACGGCCCTTCTGGGTCTGGTCGAAGACCTTGCCGTTGATGAGCTTGCCCACGTAATGGACTGTAACGAAACTCTTAGGGGATGGCTTGGGACCGTTTCCCTTTACGAGTTCCCTGTACATTACTCCGTTGAACATGATCTTCACACCCGGTTTCTGGGCGTATTCCTGCAGGTATTCCTGATTTCTGAGCTTATATGAATTGTCAATCTGCGGCATATGCTTCAAATTTCCGCAAATATATAAAAAATACGCGCAAGAGGTTTGAATTCTGCACATTTTGGCTAATTTTGTAATAATAAAATAAACAACCACAAATAAAATGAAAAAGTTATTTCTGACGCTCGTTGCAGCGGTTACAATGGGAAGCATGGCGCTTTCTGCTCAGACAGTCAACGCACTTGACAATGGCCAGTACAGCATCAAGGTAGGAGACGTCACTCTTACAGTGGATGCAAACCGTGGAGGTAAGGTTATTTCCTACACTTATCAGGACAAGGAAGTCCTCTCGAAGACACGTATGCCGAACTCATTCGGCAGCACATTCTGGACAAGCCCGCAGTCAGAGTGGAACTGGCCGCCAGTAGCAGAGTACGACACAAAGCCGTTCAAGGCTGAGGTAAAGGACGGAGCACTTGTACTCAAGGGTGACAAGTCACGCTTCGGATACCATATCGAGAAGGTATTCAAGGCTGATGCAAAGGACAACTCAATTGCCATTACATATACTATCGTAAACGAGTCTGGCGAAACACGTAAGGTGGCTCCATGGGAGATCTCACGCGTACCTAACGGTGGCGTTGTATTCTTCGAGGCTAAGGAGGCTACTCCAGCAAACAACATGAAGGGCCTTCCTTTCGTATATGAGAACGGCGCTGCATGGTATGTTATGGATGAGGACAAGGAGAACAGAAAGATCAATGCTGACGGTAAGGGTTGGCTCGCATTCTGCGACAACGGTCTCATGTTCGTAAAGAAGTTCGAGGACCTCGCTCCTTCACAGCCTGCACCGGCAGAGGCTGAGATCCAGCTCTATGCAAACCCAGGCAAGACTTTCGTAGAGATCGAGGAGCAGGGTGCATACACTACTCTCAAGGACGGTGAGAAGGTAGACTGGACAGTACGTTGGTACCTTGTTCCTAACGACCTTCCTGCAGAGCCATCTAAGGCACTTCTCAAGAAAGCAAAGAAAATCGTTAAATAACTTCAGATGAATAACATCAGCCTGAAGCAGGTATATTGGGGCGGTGTCACCGTCCAGGTGCCTGAAATCTGGGATGTCGATACAGAAGAACTTGTTGAAGCCGATGGCGGAAAGTCTTTCTGTATCGGCATTTCGGCTTGTGGAAACGATGTCAGAAGCATCGATATCAGCTATGGACCGCTTCCGGAGGGCTCAAGCGCCTATGCGGAAGCATGCGGTACATATGAGGAAGTTGTCGATGAAGAGGCATTGAACACCAATGACGAGCCTATCCTCACCTTTGACTTCAAAGGCAAGGAGGCATGTGGATTCAGCCTCACGACAGACAGCGGACTCCCTTGCTTCTTCTTCTGTGTTGAGAATCAGTCAAACCTCTTGACTGTTCTTATGTGTGCTTCCGGAAATGAGGAACTTCAAGACATGCTGGAGTACCTTGAAGAGTATCTGGAAGTAAAGTAATAACCCCGTAAACTATAGAAAAATGTTCAAGGTTGGTATTATCGGCGCAGGTTGGATTGCAGACAAGATGGCGGAAGCCCTCGCACCTCTGAATGATTATTGTGTATATGCCATTGCATCCAGGTCGCTCGAGAAGGCCGAGGCCTTTGCAAGGACATGGAACGTTCCGAAGGCATACGGAAGCTACGAAGAAATGGTGGCGGACGAGGATGTTGACCTCGTATATATCGCAACTCCGCATTCGCACCACTTCCCGCACACCATGCTGGCTCTCGAGCACGGAAAGCCGGTTCTCGTGGAGAAGGCGTTCACTGCCAATGCTCCCGAGGCTGAGATCCTTCTGAGGACGGCAAAGGAAAAAGGCGTCTTCATCACTGAGGCCATCTGGACAAGGTACATGCCTCTGTCCCACAAGGTAAAGGAAATCATGGAAAGCGGAGTCATCGGCGAGCCAAGGCTCCTTACCGCTACACTCTGCTACATGATGGAGTTCAAGGAAAGGATACTTCGTCCGGACCTCTGCGGCGGAGCGCTTCTCGATCTCGGAGTCTATGCATTGAACTTTGCAAGGATGTACTTCGGTACTGACATCACCAAGACAGTCAGCAACGTCCAGCTCGGAGAGACAGGAATGGATATGCAGGAGTGCATCTCTCTCTGCTTCAAGGACGGAAAGATGGCGAACCTCCAAGCTGGATGCCTCACACTGAACGACCGTCAGGGCATCATCAATGGTACCGAGGGATACATCAGGGTGGACAACATCAACTGTCCTGAGGTGATTGAAGTATACAGGAACTATGAACTCGTGGAGAGGTACACCAAGCCTGAAGGAATGGTGAACGGCTATGAGTATCAGGTATATGAGTGCCGCAGATGCATCGAGGCAGGACTTCTGGAGTCCCCTATGATGCCGCATGAGGAGACCCTCAGCATCATGAAGCAGATGGACGACCTTAGAAAGGAATGGGGTGTCAAGTACCCTATGGATAAGGAATAACTAACTTAATAAACTATATAAAACATGAATAATTTCGTATACGACATTCCTACCAAAGTATATTTTGGCAAGGATCAGCTGTCCAATCTTGGACCGGAACTCAAGAAATTCGGTAACCGCGTACTTCTTACATACGGTGGTGGCTCTATCAAGCGCATGGGCCTCTACGACAAGGTAGTTGAAGAGATCAGGAAGGCTGGCCTCGAGCTTTTCGAACTTTCAGGCATCGAGCCTAACCCAAGAATCGGTTCTGTACGCGAGGGCGTAAGAATCTGCAAGACAGAGAACATCGACGTCGTTCTCGCAGTCGGTGGCGGTTCTACACTTGACGCAGCGAAGTTCATGTGTGCAGGTGCGCACGTGGATCACGATCCATGGGAGTTCTTCGGAGCAAATGCAAAGCCTATCGAGACTGCAGTTCCTCTCGTGACTATCCTTACACTCTCTGCAACTGGTTCAGAGATGGATACCGCAGGTGTGATCAGCAACCCTGAGACTGAGGATAAGCTCGGCCGTCTCGCAGGTCCTATCCGTCCAAGAGTTTCATTCCTCGACCCTACTCTCACCTACTCTGTAAACGCCTACCAGACAGCTTGCGGTTCAGCGGACATCCTCTCACACCTTATGGAGGTTTACTTCGACACTGACAAGGGCATGGACATGATCGACGGTTTCATGGAGGGTATGCTCAGGGCAGTCATCAAGTACGCTCCTGTAGCAGTTGCCGAGCCTGAGAACTACGAGGCAAGAGCAAACCTCATGTGGGCATCTTCATGGGCAATCAACGGCTTCATCGCATGCGGCAAGCAGAACGACTGGAGCTGTCACCCGATGGAGCATGAGCTTTCTGCAACATACGACATCACACACGGTCTCGGCCTCGCAATCCTTACTCCAAGATGGCTTGAGTACTGCCTCGATGAGTCAAGATTGTGGAGATACGTTCAGTTCGGTGTAAACGTATTCGGCATCGACTCTACACTCGAGCCGATGGAAATCGCAAAGGAGAGCATCAAGCGTCTTTCTGACTTCTTCTTCGTTGACCTCGGCCTCAAGAGCAACTTCACTGAGATCGGAATCAAGAAGGAAGACTTTGCGATGATGGCTGCAAAAGCTTGCCGTGACGGTAACATCAACGGCTTCAAGACTCTCTCTGCAGCTGACGTAGAGAAGATCTATGAGATGTGCCTCTAAGAGATGAAAAGACTGATAATCACCATATTGGCATCTGCTGTAATGTATTTTACAGCAGATGCTCAGTCTAATCTGAAGAAGGTTTACGACGAAAGCGTGGACCAGATGGTTCAGATTGACAAGGCGATAGCCAAGGCGGAAAAGGAAGGTAAGTTTGTGATCTGCCAGGTCGGCGGCAACTGGTGTCGCTGGTGTCTGATGTTCGCTGACTTCATGTCGAACGACAGCGAAATCATGGAGGTAGTGGACAGGAACTTCGTCTTTATTCATGTAAACTACAATCCTCGCGAGAGGGCTGACCAGAAGGCTGAGGCAATGCTGAAGCGTCTCGGCAATCCGGGAAGGTTCGGCTACCCTGTATTCGTGGTCCTTGATGAGGATGGAAAGGTAATACACACTCAGGATTCAAGTTTCCTTGAGGAAGGCAACGGCTACAACAAGACAAAGGTCATGCGCTTCTTCAGCAACTGGACTCCGGAAGCAGTACGCAAGTAAGGAATCAATATGTTCAAAGGTAAGACAGCCATTGTTACCGGCGGTGCACAGGGCATCGGAAAGTGCATAGCCGATGAGTTCAGGAAGGCAGGGGCCGAGGTATATGTCATTGACATTCAGGATGGTCCGCATTATGTCGGAGACATTTCCCGAAAGGAAGTCCTGGAGGCATTCGCAGCTTATGTACTTGAAAGACACGAGAAGGTGGATTTCATCGTGAACAATGCCCTGCCGATAATGAAGGGGATCGACGATTGTTCATACGAAGAGTTCGAGTATGCCCTCAAGGTCGGAGTGACGGCTCCGTTCTACCTTGTGAAACTGTTCGCAGCTCATCTCGCACCGGGAGCATCGATCGTCAACATTTCGTCGTCACGCGACCGCATGAGTCAGCCTCAGAGCGAGAGCTATACTGCTGCAAAAGGTGGAATCGCTGCACTTACGCATGGACTCGCAGTCAGTCTTGCAGGAAAGGCAAGGGTGAATTCCATTTCGCCAGGCTGGATCGACACCGCATATACGGCCTATGAGGGTCCGGATGCATACCAGCAGCCTGCAGGCAGGGTCGGCAATCCTATGGACATTGCGAACATGGTCATGTTCCTTTGTTCGGACAAGGCTGGATTCATCACAGGCGAGAACATCTGCATTGACGGCGGAATGACACGTCAGATGATCTACCACGGAGACAACGGTTGGAAACTCGAACAGGAATGAAGAAATTTTTCAGGAAATACATTGTCGATGCCCTGAGCCACATGGCAATGGGTCTGTTCTGTTCGCTGATCCTCGGACTCATCATCGGACAGATTGCGAAGATTCCGGGCCTGGAGTTTCTTGAATTCATTGCTAAGGCCCTGTCTTCGTCTTCTCCACTTGTGGGCGCATGCATCGGCCTTGCAATAGGCTATGGAATGAAATATGCCCCTCTGGTGATGATTTCTTCTGCAATCACGGGTGCATTGGGTTACGAGTTCGGAGGTCCTGTCGGAGCTTATCTGGCTGTGATCCTCGGGGGTGAAATCGGAATGCTTCTCTCGAAGAAGACTCCGGTGGACATCATCCTGACACCTCTTGTCACCATCATCTGCGGAGGATTGTTCGCAAGATACTGCTGCTCCCCCATCAATGATTTCATGCTTTACCTGGGTTCGGTCATCAACAGCGCCACAGCTTTGAGTCCGTTTCTCATGGGAATCACTGTAGCTGTACTCGTAGGCTGTGCCCTGACTCTCCCGATCAGTTCCGTTGCAATCTGCGTGATGCTCGGAATCGACGGTCTTGCAGCAGGAGCCGCGACTGCCGGATGCTGCGCTCAGATGATAGGATTTGCAGTCATAAGCTTCAAGGACAACGGCATCGGAGGACTTCTCTCTCAGGGAGTCGGCACATCCATGCTTCAGATCGGGAACATCGCAAGGAAGCCGATCATCTGGCTTGCCCCTACCCTTACTTCCGCGATCCTCGGTCCTGTATCTACGGTCCTTCTGAAGATGACAAATAACGCCTTGGGAGCCGGAATGGGAACAGCAGGTCTTGTCGGTCCATTGGCTACATTCGCCCACATGTCGGAGGCTGGTGCAGCAGCAGGACCGTTGACAATCAAGATCCTATGCCTATACTTCATTGCTCCCGCAGTGATTTCACTTGCTATACACGGAGTCATGGTAAAGGCTGGTCTGGTAAAGCCAGGAGATATGAAGTTGAATCAATAAACAGATTTGAAAATGATAATCAAACTTGACGAATTAGCAGTAAGCACACTCCCGGCCTTCAAAGGCGGCGACAAGGAGTTCCGTGCAAACATGTTCTTCGACGGTAAGAACCGCATGTTCAAGGGATGTCTGATCCCGGGCGCTTCAATCGGCGTCCACACTCATGACGACAGTTGCGAGACCATCTTCATCCTCAGCGGAAAGGGTACCATCCTTGAGATTGAGGACGGAGTGGAAACCCTGAAGGAAGTAGTCCCAGGCGACTGCCTCTTCTGCGATAAAGGCCAGACCCACAGCCTCCGCAACACATCCCCAGATGAAGACCTTATCTTCTACGCCTCAGTCATCCAGCTGGCGTAAGATCCTTCTCATAAGGTTTTAGACAGAATACACCAAATCCCCGTCAGTGCGCGAGCGAAGCATATACCTATGCTTCTGCGAAGCGAGCCACTGACGGGGATTTGGTGTATCTACAGCTGAATCTTACCAGTTATCAGTCCTAAAAGGAGAAGCAAGGAGGCCTTCCTTGTTGATAAGGTTGGCATCATCAGGGTTATTAGCCCATGCATAGCGTACTGCAACAGGATTTGGAACATCCTTGCTGCTGACCACAACGGTATTGCCCTTGATGACAGCGTCTGCCCATACGAACTTCTGATCCTCACCTGCGATTGCAAAATGCTTCAGAACCTTGCCGTTTCTGATAGCAAGACCCTTTCCGGTCTCTGTGAAAGTGATGATGATCTTGTTGCCGTCAATCTTCATATCCTTATAGACAGGACCTGAATATGTAAGCTTCTCACCATATACAACCTTTCTTGCGCCGAGGAAAAGTCTTTCTGCCATGGTCTTCTTATTCAACGGATGGATATCGTTCCACTCGCCCACATCGTATGTCACGGCAAGCGCAGTGTTAGGAATGGTCTTGAACGACTGAAGCTGAGCCTCACGAATCCTTGCCCAACCGCTGTCAGTAGGCTGTTCATGCTTCTCCATATAGTTAGGAAGCTGCATGAGGAGGAACGGCATGTCCGGCATTTCCCAGAGTTCGCGCCAGTTATTGATGAGGGCAGTCATGAGGGTGCCATACTCGTTCGCACGACCAGAGTTGCTCTCGCCCTGGTACCAGATAGCAGCCTTGACCTTGTAGTTGCGGATAGGATAGATCATGCCGTTATAGAGGGCTGAACCTGTTGTCCTGCGGTTTCTGAGGCGTTCTTCATACTTCTGCACCTCAGCCATATCCTGACCGACCTTGTACTTCCATGTGCCAGTAAGGTCGATTTCTGCGGCATCACCGATGATCTTGTAAGGCTTGTCCTTGATGAACTCGCCATTGCCGGCTGGAGCATTGAGCTTCACCACGACTGTGTTCTTTCCTTCACGGAGAACGCCTGCCGGGATGTGGTAGCGGCGTGGAGGGTACTCATATCCTGTGCTGCCCACGAATACACCGTTCACGAACACCTGATCATTATGCATCATTGTACCCATGCTGAGTCTTGCATGTCTGCCGACCATCTCTGCCGGGATTTCAAAATCCTTTCTCATCCAAACTGTACCGCGTACATTCAGGCCGTTCTCGCGCCATGTACCAGGCATCTCCATAGTAGCCCAGTCTGAATCGTCGATATCAGGAAGGTTCCATACGCCCTCTCCCTTGTCCCTTCTGGCCTCTTCCTGTGCTGCAAGGGCTTCCTTGTCGAGGATGAGTCTCGGGAACTCCTTCAGATGTTCCTGGCTGATCCAGCTCTCGATCTCAGAACCTCCAAGGCTTGACACGAGCATACCCTGCGGAACACCTGTATGCTCATAAGCCTCAAGGGCATAGAAATATGCGAGTGCTGTCCAGTTCATTACCTCAGATGCCACTCCTGAAATCCACTTTGCATCACCGGCGATCTCTTCCTGCACTTCTTCACGGATTTCCTGCGTAGGAACCTTGTAATGGCGGATCATGTTGTTGTTAGAGACATTGATCTCAGGGAACATCTCGACAAGACGCTGGATCGGAGTCTCCTGGTTAGACTGTCCCGAGCAGAGCCATACATCTCCCACGAGGACGTCACGGATTGAGATTTCATTCACTTCCATAAGGTATGGACCGCCGGCAGGCTGCGGAGGAAGGGTGACTGTCCATCTGCCGTCCTCGCCTGTCTGAGCCTCATAGTAGGCTCCGTTGAGTCGTACGGTAACCCATGTTCCCGGATCTGCCCAGCCCCAGATGTCGAGTTCTACATCACGCTGGAGTACCATCTTGTCGCTGATCAGCTTAGGTAAAGTGATCTTGCCAGGAGTCTGCGCCGACATGAGCACAGCCATACAAAATAACGAAAGTGTCAGAAATAACGATTTTTTCATAATAAATACATGGTTTGTATGAATCTTACAAAATTACTAAAAATGATTTACACTTAAGCCCTCCTGTGTAAGTGGAATGAAGCGGATTGAACCGTCATCGTTAAAATGGAGATATTCTGCACATACACTTCTACGGCACTGACCGCCCGGAGCACCATCAAGAGCATAGCTTCCATCATGATAGATATAATACCACTGTCCCTTGAACTGAATGACAGAAGGATGTATTGTAAAACCATGATTTGCTGATGTGCTTATAAAACCTCCATATGTCCATGGTCCATTGATGGATGGCGCAGTAGAATATGCCATCTGTTCCTCCTGGACACCCGGTGCATCAGCAGCATATATGATGTAGTAGATATCGTTACGTTTCATGAGCCATGGTCCTTCGCTGTAGTTACGCAGAGGCACCTTCTTGACTTCACCGTCTATCTCATGCATATTCTTCTTCAACCTGGCCATATAACAGTCACCGTTACCCCATGCCATCCAAGGAGTGCCATCATCATCGATAATGACCGTAGGGTCAATGTCTGCATTCCATCTGTGCGAATCAGGAGTCATATCATCAGTGACCAGCGGTGTTCCATCCTTTCTGGCAGGAAGGAAAGGTCCAAGAGGAGAATCACTGACTGCAACATCTACTGTATGAAGCTTGGTATTCTTATCATCCAAGGTTACATAAAAATAATATTTTCCGTCATCTGCCTTTACAACCTGAGCTGCCCAAGCACTTGTAGGTACGGCATAACCGAATGCATCCGGTTTCAACACGGTCCCGTGAGCTTCCCAATGAATCATATCTTTTGATGAATAACACATCCAGCCCGGCATATTGAACCATCCTCCCGGAGCAGCTTTATCCTGTCCCACGTACGCATATACCGTATCCCCTACTACAAGAAATGCCGGATCTGCTGTAAAGGAATCTGTAAATAACGGATTCTGACCATCTACTCGAGGCAGAGGCTCGCCGCTGATCTCCAGATTACGGATAGTTCCTTTACGAACCTGAAGAGAATTAGGAAATCCTCCCGGAAATCCATGTCCAATGGTCCACAATGATGCATTGTGGCGAAGAGCTTTTCCTGGATACTTAATTGTCGATGCTGTTCCATCCACACTAAACGTCAGCGTTGACATATCAGCATCTGCATCATATTCTGACTTCGCCTCTACTGTATACCAATTGTCCACTGTAACTTCAGGTCCTGCACAAAGACGATGAGCCTGTTCATTCCTGTCGATGACTTCTACGAAAAATCTATGCTCCGTATTATCATAACCTACTGAAATGTCTCCGTTAAGAGAAATACGGCCTAAAAGGTGAGTTCCTTTTCCTTCCTTACATACGAACACCTGCTCGGTACCCAAGGTTCCACATTTCAAGTCAGCCTTGACCCTCCAGCTGGACTGCATATCCTGAAAAGGCAGAGAATGATTGAAATTCAGCTTATATTCACTAACATCAAGTTCCAGTTCTCCTTTCTGACTGTCCCAGTCCTTTATATTCCAATCAGCAAGTGTATAAACTTTCTGCTGAGCCAATGATGTACAGCATATCATTGCCATACAGAAGAGAGATAAAGTCTTTTTCATATCGTGTAAATTTAGTAAATAATCAATGCGTCAATTGCTGCTTTGCCGTCTGCACATATAATCTGTATAGTGTGCTTCCCCTTCCTTGCGAACTTATGGAAGAATACTTTCTCCTGATGTTTCTCCACCTCAGAATAAAGGTTCACCAGCCCATGGTCATTACCATCAATGATGACTCTCATCTTTCCACCATCAGGCCCTACAGGAGAAATTATAGTGATACATTTTCCATAGAAAGAGGTATTCCACTCATCACCCTGATTGTCTGTAATGTATAGGTCATTTTCGAGGAGTGAACGTCTCCAAGCCTGGAACTCGTGGCCAGTACCTGGTGAGTAGAGTTCGACATTGTCAACTAAAGGCAAAGGGCTGCCAATGTCAGAAATATAGATCTTTTCAAATTTATTTGATTATTGGTTAATCTATAGTTCCACTTCGTATGAATAGCTGTCAAAATCCGCAAAAGATCCTTCTGTTCCTTGTGCATAGAGGCCAAGCATTACGCCGGTAAAGCCTCCTATAGTCTCAGTACTGAGGGGTCGGTATCCCATCTCTGCAAGGTCTACATATTTCTTTCCGTCCAATGAATACTGAAGGATATACCCATTTCTATTTCCTGTTATCCTCAAGAATGCCTTGCGGGTTTTCACAGGTATTTCTACGACTGTATTATCTGAATTATCGATCCGGATATTTGCTGCAATGTAATGTTTCCTGCCACGAGCACGGACTTCCACGTCATAATGATAATGAGCCGCAGCATAGGCTGTCAGACCTGCTTGTGAACCGTTTTTGAGATTGGAAAAATCGATTTCTGCTGTTGCAGAGAAATTGTACTCGGTCTGCCTTCTTGCAACGAATGTTGGAGACGCGGTATCATCTATATTGACCTCAGAAGCCTTCAGGCGAAGGTAGCCAGGACGCTCGCTGAATGAATATTTAGTACTGTCAGGATTGCAGAGATACGACCAATGGATCGGAAGGCTTTCGCATGAAAAATCCTCGTATGAAGGCTCTCCAGGCACCTTGACTTCCGGAAGCGACGGCACATCCATGTCCAGTTGCAAGGTTCCGTCCCTATTGACTACAGGCCAATCCCCTTCCTTCCATTCAACCGGAGCAAGGAAGGTCTCACGTCCCATCACATGCTGCAGATAGCCGTGGGTTCTGTAGCCGAGACAAATCATCCACCATGAGCCATCCACCGCATCGATAAGGTCAGCATGTCCTAGTCCCTGAATCGGACTACCCTGCATCTTCATATTGAAATGCGAAAGAATAGGATTTGCAGGATTTGATTCGTATGGTCCGAAAAGTTCACGGCTTCTAAGGATGTTCACATGGTGGCCATGCTCAGTACCACCCTCTGCAAGAAGAAGATAATACCATCCGTCCTTTCTGTAGATATGCGGTCCCTCAGGATATCTTCCGCCAAGTCCTGCACCCAGATGATGAATTTCACCGAGCTGCTTACCAGTCTCGACATCAATTTCACATATCTTGATATCTCCATTCTTCCAAAGGAAATAACATTTATCATCCTCAAAGTACAGGGTCGGATCGCAACTTCCGATTTCGAAATCGATGAAGATAGGATCTGACCATTCTCCGGCAGGATCGTCCGTATAAACATAGAAATGACGTCGTGAAGGGAAATGCGTAGTAATCATATAGAAGCGACCGTCATTGTATCTGATCGTCGGAGCATAGATTCCATTACCTCCATCAAGTCCGGTCAGATCTACCTGTGACTTTCTGGTAAGACATGCACCTATCTGTTCCCAATTGACCAGATCCTTGCTATGATAGACTGGTACTCCAGGGAAATACTGGAATGTACTGTTAACAAGATAATAATCCTCTCCAACTCTGCACACACTTGGGTCAGCATGAAAGCCAGGAAGTACAGGATTACGATATGAACATAATGTCAGGCACAATGTGACGAATGCGATTAGATATAAGATCTTCTTCATTTGTAAGTGAATCTGGTTAAATCATACAAATATAATAAAAAAACACCAGCATGACCATCAGGCCATGCTGGTGAGATGTTTATATATGCTTTTGATTACTTCTTGAAAAGCATTGGTGCCATTTCGAGGAGTGATCTTCTCCAAGTCTGGAACTCGTGGCCAGTACCTGGTGAAACGTAACCCTTAGCGTTGAAGCCAGCAGCCTGAAGAGCCTCAGCAGCCTTCATGATCTGGTCTGGACCTTCCTTACCACCGCAGCTGAGGAAGATACCCTTAACCTGCTTAGGATCCTTGATGTCCTCTGGAGAGTATGTACCACCTGAAAGGAGTCCATAGTATCCGAATACCTCAGGACGTGCAAGAGTAATTGCTCTTGTCTCCATACCACCCATTGAAAGACCTGCCATAGCACGGAAATCCTTCTTTGCGATAGTCTTGAAGTTAGAGTCGATATAAGGAACGAGCTCGTCAACGAGTACAGTCTCGAAATCCTTGAAGTTAAATCCACCGAGTCCGCCGAACTTAACGTCGTTAGTCATACCGTAAGTCATAACGATGATGAATGGCTCGCACTTGCCCTCTGCGATCATGTTGTCCATGATGAGGTTTGCGTGACCCTGGTTGCTCCATGCAGTCTCGTCCTCACCCCAACCATGCTGGAGGTAAAGTACTGGGAACTTCTTCTTTCCGTCGTACTGTGGAGGGAGATATACGAATGCGCGACGAGTTGAGTTTGTGCTTGGTGAAGGGAAGAGAACCTGAACTACCTGTCCGTGCTCTACATCGTTCTTAAGCTGGTAGAAATCCTGGTCGTGTGCAGGGATCTCGATACCGCTCTCCCAACGTACAGAACCATAGTAGTTCTTTGCGCCTGGGTCGTTAACCACGCCACCGTCGATTGTAAGGTGATAGTAGTGGAAACCTTCGTCCATAGGACCGTCAGTTGTACCTACCCATACGCCTTCCTCATTCTTGTGGAGAACTGTACCGCCCTGTCCACCGAGACCGAGGCTTACGATTACAGACTCAGCCTGTGGAGCCTCAACGCGGAAACGTGCATAACCCTGTGAGTTAACCATTGGGTACTCTGCCTGTGGCTGGTTCATTACTGAAGGAACGAAGTCCTCGATGATCTCAGCATTGTCATATGCAGGGTTGAAGTTCTTGATTGTAGAGTAAACAGCCTTTGGCTTGTAGTCCTTGTCAAATGGAAGCGGATAGTTGTTCTCGCCAAGCCATGAATCCTTGTCGCTGAGGTTCCAGAAAGTAACGTTCTTTACAACGTCCTTGTGACGACGGAGGATCTTGAAGAGGTCAGCATACTTTGCCTGGTGGAGAGTCTGGATGTATGCAGGAACCGGAGCAGCCTCACCGCGGCTGAACTGGAGTCCACCACCCATTTCCTCGTTGATACGGATATCAAGCTCAGTGAAGTGAATATTGTCAACGATCTCAGAATACTTAACGATAGCAGCCTCGATGTCCTCGTTGCTAGGTCCATAGATGTTGTAGTGGCCCTGCATACCGATACCGTGAACTGGAACACCAGCATCCTTCATCTTCTTGACCATGTTGTAGATGCGGTCACGCTTTACAGGATCTGCAGCATTGTAGTCGTTGTAGAAAAGGAGAGCGTCAGGGTCAGCCTCGTGAGCGAACTCGAATGCCTTTGCAATGAACTCGTCACCACAGAGCTTGTAATGTCTTGACTGACGGTATGGATTTGGCTCCTCTCTCATCCAAGGT
>JAZRLI010000038.1:0-79162 GCA_045646785.1 Candidatus Cryptobacteroides sp.
GCGTTGAACTCATGTATCTCATATTTGATCTCACCTAGGGCAGGTGTCTTTACTCCTGCGTCCTTGACGGTGTAGAGGTCCACATCCGTAATGGAGATGAGATTCGGCTGTGATTCGTTCCAGAGTGCTGCGAGATAGTCATATCTCTTCAGGCTGGCATCAAGATCCTCAATAAGTTTCTCCGAATAGTCCTTGGCCTTCTTCACCTCCAGACGCAACGCCGACTCCTTGTTCTTAAGGGTTGGGAGGGCGTTCTTACGCATCTTGAGCTGCTTGTTCAAGTTGTTCAGAGACGTCTTATTATATTGGAATTTTATTGCCATAATTAATTACCTTTCCAATACTGATCAATAAACTCCTGCTTGATACCTGTCTCGGCCTTCTTGAAGTATGTGCCGAAGAGCTCCCAGGCTGTATCGAGCATCTCGTCGATCTTGAGGTTGACGTCGATTGCAAGCAGTCTTGTTGCATATGCCTTCGCGTATTCGAGACATCTGAGGTCGTAGTCGCTGAGGTCAAAACCGTTCTCCAGCTTAGTCTTCGCATTCTGAGCGTCAGCGTAAAGACGTACTGAAGCATTCATCACCTGACCGTGGTCCTTACGTGTCTTCTTGCCCTGAACGAGCTGCTTGAGTCGTGAGAGCGAACGGAACGGGTCAATGATGACCTTGCCTGAATCAGGGTCGGTACGAAGGAAGAGCTGTCCCTCTGTGATGTATCCTGTGTTGTCCGGAATAGCGTGTGTGATGTCACCGTCGTTGAGGGTTGTCACCGCGATGATGGTGATCGAACCTCCGTCAGGAAGCTGTACAGCCTTCTCGTAGATCTTTGCGAGGTCAGAGTAGAGAGAACCTGGCATAGAGTCCTTTGAAGGGATCTGGTCCATACGGTTCGATACGATCGAAAGCGCATCGGCGTAGAGTGTCATGTCGGTAAGGGGCACGAGCACCTTCTCGTTCTTCTCGACTGCAAAGTACTCTGCAGCTGTAAGCGCCATGTCCGGAATGAGGAGTCGCTCTACAGGAGGCTGCTCTGTTGTGTTTACGAAGCAGATGATCTTGTCGAGTGCACCTGCAGCCTCGAATTCCTGCTTGAAGTAGAGGTAGTCGTCGTTTGTAAGACCCATACCTCCGAGGATGATCTTGTCTACGTCTGCACGGAGAGCAACCTGTGCCATCACGTTGTTGTATGGCTGGTCAGGGTCTGCGAAGAACGGAATCTTCTGTCCTGACACGAGGGTGTTGTTGAGGTCGATACCAGCAATACCTGTAGGGATGAGCTGTGAAGGCTGCTTTCTCTTGTATGGATTCACTGATGGACCACCGATCTCGACTGTACGTCCTTCCACTGCAGGACCGCCGTCGATAGGCTCGCCGTAAGCGTTGAAGAAACGTCCTGCGAGGTCATCGCGTACGTTGAGGGTAGGGGCTCCGCCGGGGAATACGACCTCTGCGTTTGTAGGGATGCCTTCGGTACCAGAGAAGATCTGAAGTGTCACGAGGTCTCCCTTTGTCTTAACCACCTGAGCAAGGCGGCCGTCTACGAGTGCGAGCTCGTCATTGGATACACCTGTCGCTCTGAGCGATACGGTAGCCTTTGTGATGGCTTCCAGCTGAGTGTATGTTTTCTGAAATGCCTTATTTGCCATTGCTTAGAAGATTATTGAGTTTTTCCTTATATTCATTGAATCTGTCGCTCTTGAACTCTGAGTAGTTCATCTGTCTGAGGCAGTTGATGAGTTCCTTGAAATATGTACGGCACTCCTCGAAGTCCTCGAATGTAAAGTCGCGGTCGCAGATGCTCATGACGAGCTCGAGCATATACTTCTGTCTCTCGATCGGACAGAGTGCGTCGATTTCATCGAATGCATCCTGCTGGAGGATAACGAAGTCCATGAGCTCTGATTTCCAGAAGATTTCATGGTAGCTCATCGGAACTCCGTCGTCACCGAGGATGTTGATCTGGTCGTTTGCCTCCTTACCCTTTCTGACGATGTTCTTGGCTCTTTCTACCATGTCCACCCAACCTGGCATGATTGTCTCGTTGAGGTATTCGCGGATCTCCGGATACTCAAGATACTTCGAGTACGAGTCGATAGGGTTTACGGCAGGGTAGCGCTTCTGGTCTGCACGGTTCTGCTCGAGTGCGTAGAAGCATCTTGCTGCCTTCTTTGTAGACTCTGTAACAGGCTCCTTGAGGTTACCGCCGGCAGGTGATACGGTACCGATGAATGTAACCGCTCCTGTCTTGCCGTTGTTGAGGACAACCATACCTGCACGTGCATAGAAGCTTGAGATGATCGCTGAAAGGTCCACAGGGAACGCATCCGCTCCAGGAAGCTCCTCCATACGGTTCGACATCTCTCGGAGAGCCTGTGCCCAACGTGAAGTTGAGTCGGCGAGAAGGAGGACCTTGAGTCCCATTGCACGGTAGTACTCGCAGATTGTCATCGCTGTGTAGACTGAAGCCTCTCGAGCCGCTACTGGCATGTTGGATGTATTGCAGATGATTGTAGTACGCTCCATGAGGTGGCGTCCTGTATGTGGGTCTATGAGTTCAGGGAACTCGGCGAAGATCTCCACAACCTCGTTTGCACGCTCACCGCAGGCTGCCATGAGGATCACATCCGCATCACCCTGCTTTGCGATTGCATGCTGGAGGACAGTCTTTCCGCAACCGAACGGACCAGGGATGAAGCCTGTACCGCCTTCTGCGATAGGGTTGAGGGTGTCGATGGCACGTACACCTGTCTCCATGATTCTTGAAGGTCTTGGCTTCTCCTTGTAACCCTTGATGGCAACCTTTACAGGCCATTTCTGCCACATGGTCACATTTACGTCTTCGCCTGACGCGTCAGTGAGGACTGCGATTACCTTGTCGATGTTATATTGTCCGGCTTCGGCAACTGACTTTACGGTATATTCGCCCTTGAATGAGAACGGTACCATGATCTTGTGAGGAAGCCATCCTTCCTTCACTTCTCCAAGCCAGTCTGCAGCTACAACCTTGTCGCCAGGCTTTGCGATAGGTGTGAAGTCCCAGATCTTTTCGTGATTGAGTGGATCGGTGTATTCACCTCTCTTGAGGAATACTCCGGTCATTGTGGTGAGGTCGTTCTGAAGACCATCATAACTGTTTGAGAGAAGGCCAGGTCCGAGGGTAGCCTCGAGCATCCTGTCTTCGAACTCTACGGTGTCACCGTTCTTGAGTCCACGGGTACTTTCGAATACCTGCACAGCAGCATTCTTTCCATTTACCTTGATGACCTCCGCCATGAGCTTTGTGTCGCCGACTGTGATGTAGCAGATCTCATTCTGCGACACCGGACCGTCAGCCTCGACAGTCACAAGGTTGGAAACGATACCCGTAACCTTTCCTGTAGTTTTCATATTATCAATGTAGTTTTATTAATTCTCGTTATATTCGACACCTTTGAAAGTACCTCGTACTTCATCGACGAGTTTCTTGAACATTGCTCGTCCAGCTTCCTCGTCGAGGATGAGCCATCTGCGGATTATCATCATCTTTGCAACCATTCCAAGAATCTTGTCAAGGTTCAGATAATCGTAGAGGGTGATTTCGTCGATCTTGTCCCAGTAGAGGTCGTCAATTCCTCTTTCACGGGAAAGAATGTCATTTCCTTCAAGGATGGACTGAAGTCTTTCAGACTCCTTGAATTCAGGCGCTTCCGGCTCCAGACCCGTATCTTCAGCCTCTGGGTCCCTCAGTGAAAGGACATCCTTTTCAGGATCCCTGCCAAGGGCCTGGTTAAGGTACCTGACCTTCTGGTTGCGCACGTCCATATCGAAACGGAAGAATTCTCTGATGAATCCGTTTCTGTCAGCGAGCGCTTCCTTGTAGAGGTCAAGGCCGATCTGCTCCTTGTCGAATCCCTTGATGATGAAGCTGATGAGTTCATTGTCCTTCTCGGACAGAAGCTCACGCACCTGCTCAAGGTATGCGTCAAGGCTTTTCTCGCCCTGTCTCCAGTCAGGAGTGAAGTCGGGAAGACCTGCTATTATGTATACGTAATTGTTCATGTGACTATCCGAAGAGGATCTTCTTGGTTGCAGGTCTGAGGTATTCTGCGATGAGCTCGCTGAAAGTCTCATCTGTGAAGCTTACGAAGTAGCCGCCGTCCTTAGGACCGATCTTGAATCCACCGCTGACCTTCTTTGAGAACGAAGCCTCGATGCCTGCGTTGAGTGACTTTGCAAGTTCGTTTGTCACGAATGGCTCGAGTTCCTTCTGGAGGCTCTCAGGGAGAATGAGTGCTAGGTCAACAGGGCCTTCAGTAGTGAATTTCGCTGCAACAGCCTGGATGAGTTCCTTGACGAAGTCTGCAGATGCAAGTGCCTTCTTAACAGGCTCGTCGGCCATCTTTCCGACAACAAGTGTCTCGATGTCCTTCTTAGTAGCTGCAAGACTCTGGCTTGATGCCATCTTGATGTCAGATGCAACCTTTGATTTGATCTCGTCAGCCTGCTTCTGAGCCGCTGCAACGATCTGAGCAGCCTCAGCCTGAGCCTTGGCTACCATCTCTTCAGCCTGCACCTTTGCCTTTGCAAGAAGTTCTTCGCCTTCCTGTCTGCCTTTTGACAGTCCTTCATTGTAAAGTTTATCTGTCAATTCCTGCAATTTGTTCATATCGATATGTGTTAATATTTTTAAATAAAATCAGTTATATCATGCAAATTTAATAATAAAAATGCAGAGAAAAAAGTCTAATGTAAAGCGGAAATACCTAAAAGCATTCCTTGAGGATGTTTACGATGTTTTCTGACTTTCCCATTGTGTAGAAATGTACGGCAGGTACTCCATGGGCGATAAGGTCCTTGCACTGCATGGTACACCATTCCGTGCCGACCTGATATGCCGCAGCCTTGTCGTTTCCAGCATCATTCATCGCCTCTGTAAGCTCCACAGGAATGTCGAGAGAGAAAGCTTCAGGCAATGTATTTATCTGTCTTGCAGTCGATAACGGCTTCAGACCCGGGATGATGGGAACTGTGATTCCAGCAGCCCTGCACTTGTCGACGAAGTCGTAATAGACCTGGTTGTCGAAGAACATCTGTGTGATGATATAGTCGGCGCCCGCATCGACCTTCTTCTTGAGGTTTGCAATGTCGGTCTCCATGTTCGGAGCCTCGAAATGCTTCTCAGGATATGCTCCCACTCCGATGCAGAAGTAGCGGTCGTCAGTTTCCAGCCCTCTGCTTCTCCTGTATGAACTGCTGCCCTGATAGCCTCTTATGCCTTCCACGAGTTCGCTTGCATACCTATAGCCTCCCGGAGTCGGAGTGAACCTCTTCTCTCCGGTCATGCTGTCACCCCTGAGTGCCAGGATGTTGTTGATGCCGAGGAAGGCAAGATTGTCAAGCCTGCTTTCAATCTCTTCCACAGTGTTTCCACCGCAGATGAGGTGAGGTACGACATCTACGTCATATCGTGACATGATGGCTGCACATACGGTGGTTTCGCTTATGCGGTTGCGTACGAGGTGGCGGCTGAAGCTGCCGTCAGCCTCTTCACGGTATTCAAATTCATCCCTGTGGCTTGTGACATTGATGTATCTCGGCTTGAACTCCATGAACGGAGCGATGCTCTCGAGAAGTTCCTCCTTTGTCAGGCCTCTGAGAGGGGGGACGATCTCAAGCGAAGGGAACGCCTTGGTGCTGGTCGATAATATGTCGGATACTTTCATAAACTTTTACTCCTGTTTCAGACTCTGAGCTTAAGGCCGGCGAAGATTGTGTCCGGCTTGAATGCGAATACTGATGCCATCTCTCCAGCCATGCAGAATCCGCACTGGTTGCATTTGTCTGTTCCGTGTCCAACGCAAAGTCCTCTGCTTCCGTCAGGATAAACGAAGTCGGTAACCCAGCAGCGACGGGTGAACTTGTTGGTCTTCATCAGCTTGAGTCCAGATACCGAGTTCATGATAGGGTAGCCCTTCTTCTTGTACTCGATGACTCTGTCTATGATCTCGGCCCTCTTTTCCATATCGAGCGCGAGATACTCAGTGCCCTCGAAAGGAGTGTGGAAGTTGATCGAGATGCACTCGATTGCCGGGTTGTTCTTTGCATATTCGATGGTGTTGTCCACATCAGTGTAGTTCAATGTGTTTACCACCATGTTGACGCTGAGGTGCTTGTGTCCGCACTCCGCAATGTTCTTCTCAAGTTTTGCAAAGGTTCCCTTGCCACGGACTTCCTCATGGAATCCGCTTGCACCGTCAAGACTTACCCAGATCGAGTCTGCGTGCGAGCCTGCGAAAGGAAGCTGGGCATTTGTGGTGATGGTGCATGAGAAGAATCCGATCTCCTTTGCGAGGTCGATCAGGTCGTTGATGCGCTTGTCTCCGTCCTTCCAGATGGTCACCTCGCCACCTTCGAAATCGACGAATCTCGATCCGGCATCATATGATTTCTGCAGATGACCCCTGACATCCTCGAAGGTCATGTTGTGAGGGTTCTTGAGTTCATATACGCTACAGTGCTTACATCTGAGGTTGCATATGTCTGAAATGAAAAGTACTGTCTGGAGCGGAGCCTTTCTTCCGAAGAGACGGGCTCTGAGGAACCACCATCCAAGGTAAAACAATTTCTTCATATCTTATCCGAAAATCAAGTTCACAATTATCAAAATCATACAGAAGAACATCACGATGTTCCTGGCTGTGAGCCAACGGAGCATGAACCATGCAATGCCTGCCTTGCGGAATCTTTCGAAATCTCCCATCGGACCCATCCACTTCTTAGGCTCGATTGCCACTTCACGTCCCTGGACAAAGTCATTGAGAGACCTTGTCAGCCATAATGATACAGGGAGTACGAGGAATACGGCGAGATATGCCGGATGCATCTGACCGAATGCCACACCGGCTGCAATCATGATATAAGGCAGGGTGTTGAGCATGGCTGAGAGGAATATCTGACCTTTCGCAGAACCCATGAGATGAGCCATTGTCTTCTTGCCCATCTTCTGGTCTGGAACAGCATCGAGGACAGAGTGTGAATACACGATGTTTGTCACGAGCAGACCCACTGCACATGAAATCAATACGATCTTCCAGTCAAGGCTTCCTGTAATCGCATAATATACTCCGGTCATGAGGAGTGGACCGAACATGAGGAAGATGACGAGTTCGCCAAGACCTCTGAATCCGAGCTTGAGTGGACCACCGGAATACGATACTCCGATCACGAGTCCTGCAAGAACCCACCAGAGGATGTTCCATCCACGGAAGATCATTACGATTCCACCCATCACGGCCGCTACAAACATCATGGCTGCAACGGCTTTAAGAAGGTCTGAATGAGTTGCCTCGCCTGATGTGAGATACGGATATTTGATCATTCTTCCCCTGAATCCCTCGTTGGTTACCTTCTGCCTTGCCTCAGCAGATCCTACTTTAAAATCGAACCAGTCATCCAAGAGGTTGAGCCCGAGATGAAGGAATATCACTCCTATGACTGAGGCGATGGCTGTAACAATATGGAACTCATTGCTACCGATGGAAAGTGCAACAGCAGTCAATGCCGGAAGCAGTGACTGAGGCAATGAAATCGGGCGCGCATTGTTGAGCCAGAATTTGAATTTACTGTTCATTGTCGTTTATTTGTTTGAGTTTTAATCTATTTCAAAAGATGTCCGAGGAATCGGCGTGCCATTTCCTCACTCATGCCTCTTCTCTGGGCATATCCGTCGTACTGTTCCTGGCTTATGCGTCTGATTTCATGATAACGTGCCTCCGGATGGAGGAATATGAATCCGCAGATGCTTGCCTCAGGTATCATGGCATAACTTTCTGTAAGCTTGAGGTCCAGGTTGTATTCTCCTGATAGGATATCCAGAATGTCACCCTTGAGGGTGTGGTCCGGGCAACTTGAGTATCCGGCCGCAGGCTTGATGATCTTCATGCCTCCCTCTGCAGAACCTAGTATTTCCTTGTCAAGCCACTTGGAAGCGGCCTCGGCCAAAGTCATCCTCACTGCCTTGGCTATGAGGTCCTCGTATTTGTTAGAGCATGCCGGACAGCAGCATCCCTCTTCATGGGCGTTGTTCTTGGCCTTCACGCTGATCGTGAATGCTCCCAGAGGGGATTTCCTTCCAGAGTCTGCAGGCGCTATGTAGTCACACAATGATCTCATATCTCCGCTTTCCTGTCTCATCATAGGCAGGCGTCTTATGCCTGAAATGATATCGTGGCCGTCGGTCTGTGCTTCGAGGAAGCGTGCCGAAACCTTGATCGTGTAATTGCGGAGCGCGAGTTCGTCTTCCGCATCCTGTCTCAGCTGCATGAGTTCCATCGCTTCTGGAGATACCGTGCCGTATTTCACACCCCAGATTGCATAGAACATCTTCCAGTCAAAATATGGAATCACTTCATCTGCAGACAGTTCCCTCGACTTGATGTCGGAAGGAAGTGGAATGCGCTCTACTTTTGTCAATATCGGTCTGAATTCCTGGACTTCATCCCTCTTCTGTCCTTCAGCGTGGAGAGCTCTTGTCTTCTCCTGTTCCTTATGCTGTTCGTCTTCGAACGCCTTTCTGTCCATCATGCACTTCTTTGCCATGACGGCTGCTGCTGACGCATCAGCCCCATGGAAAACATGATCGTACAGAGGTGCGAGCTTCACGGCTGTATGAAGTGCAGAAGTGGTGGCTCCACCTACGAAAAGAGGTGTGGCGAGTCCTTGCGACTGCATTTCCCTGCAGATTTCCTCCATCTGATAGAGGGACGGAGTTATGAGTCCGCTGACTGCGACGATGTCTGCATTGATCCTTACCGCTTCGCCGATGATGGTCTCCTTGTCCACCATAACTCCAAGGTCGTGAACCTCGAATCCGTTGCAGGTAAGTACGATGCCCGTGATGTTCTTGCCTATGTCATGTACATCTCCCTTTACGGTCGCTATGACGACTTTCGGACGGTTAGATGTGCTGCTGTCGTTGTTCATGAATGGTTCAAGGATCTCTACGGCATCCCTCATGATCTTTGCGGACTTTACCACCTGGGGAAGGAACATCTTTCCTTCGCCGAACAATGTTCCGACGGTTTCCATTCCGGCCATGAGAGGTCCTTCGATGACCTTGACTGCCTCGCCATATATTTCAAGCGCTTCCTTGATGTCGGCCTCAAGTCCTGATGCAGATCCCTTTACGAGTGCGTTCTTCAGACGCTCTTCAAGTGGAAGGGTTTCCTGCACGGATTCTCGCTTTGATGATTCTTCCTTGACGCTGACGATGGACGACGCCTTTTCTATGAGCCTTTCTGTGGCCTGGGAATCTGTGTCGAATATCACGTCTTCCACGCATCTGAGGAGTTCCGGCTCGATGTCATCGTAGATCTGGAGCATGGATGGGTTTACTATCGCCATGTCCATGCCCGCCTTGATCGCGTGGTACAGGAAGGCAGAATGCATCGCTTCCCTTACCGGATTGTTACCTCTGAATGAGAATGAAAGGTTTGAGACACCTCCTGATGTCAATGCCCCCGGGAGGTTGGTCTTTATCCATCTTACTGCTTCGATGAAATCGACTGCATATTTCGCATGCTCGTCTATTCCTGTTCCGATGGACAATATGTTCACGTCAAAGATTATGTCTTCAGGAGTTACTCCTGCCTCGGTCGTAAGAAGTCTGTATGCCCTTTCGCAGATTTCTATCTTTCTGTCGAATGTCGTGGCCTGTCCCTCCTCGTCAAACGCCATTACAACCATTGCGGCTCCGAACTCCTTGATTACCTTTGCCTTCTCGACAAAGGCCTCAGGACCTTCCTTCAGGCTGATGGAGTTGACGATGCATTTGCCCTGGGCATTCTTGAGTCCTGCAAGAATGGTCTCCCAATGGGATGAGTCGATCATCAATGCGGCTTTCGCCACTGCCGGGTCATTCGATATGTATCTGACGAAACGCTCCATTTCCTTTGTGCTGTCGAGCATTGCGTCATCCATGTTGATGTCTATGATAGAGGCTCCGTCTTCAATCTGTCTTGCCGCGATCTGAAGAGCCTCGTCGTATTTGCCCTCTGCAATAAGCCTTGCGAACTTTCGTGAGCCGGCTACGTTTGTACGTTCGCCGACATTTGTGAAGTTGTTCCTTTCGAGATTTATCTCTACTGCTTCAAGTCCGCTTACCTTGAGGGACTTTGTTCCATTACTGCGGATACATGTAGGGGTGATGCCTCTGACGGCTTCTGCAATTGCCTTGATATGGTCCGGGGTCGTACCGCAGCATCCTCCTACGATATTTACCAGGCCTCGCTCAGCCATGGCCTTCACCTGCTTTGCCATATCCTCCGGCGACTGGTCATAGCCACCCATTTCATTCGGCAGTCCAGCGTTAGGATAACAGCTTATTCCACGGTTGCACCATCCCTTGACTTCCTCGATCAACGGCATGAGTTCGGAAGCTCCAAGAGAGCAGTTCAGTCCGAAAGATATGATAGGATAGTGGCTTATTGATGTGTAGAAGGCTTCGAGGGTCTGTCCTGTAAGTGTTCTTCCGCTTCTGTCTCCAACAGATACAGAAACCATTACGGGGATTGTACCCGAGTCCCTTTCGCCTTGAACTTCAGAAATTGCCGAGAGTGCAGCCTTGACATTGAGTGCGTCGAAGCAGGTTTCGATAAGCAGGATGTCAGCACCACCGTCCAGCAATGCTTCTGCCTGCTGACGGTATGCCTCCTTCATCTGGTCAAATGAATATGGTCTGAAGGCAGGATCCGCTAAATCTGGAGACAATGAAAGGGATTTGGATGTCGGGCCCATGCTTCCTGCAACCCAAACCTTCCTGTGCAGTCCTACTGATGCCGCCACCTGTTCTGCCTCGTCAGCTGCCTCACGGGCTATCCTTGCTCCCTCAAATGCCATCTGAAAGGCAAACTCATCGCATCCGTATTCGGATTGGGAAATCGTGTTGGCACTGAATGTATTTGTCTCTATGATGTCTGCTCCTGCAGCAATGTATTCCTTGTGTATCGACTTGATGATTTCCGGACGGGTGAGGTTCAGGCACTCGTTGTTGCCCTTGAGTTCCTTGGTACATCCGGAGAACGGTCCGCAGTGGTAATCAGCCTCCGTAAGTCCGTGTCTCTGGATCATGGTACCCATGGCTCCGTCCAGAATGAATATTTTATTTTCAAATGAAATCATAACACGCAAAGTTACTCATAAAACTCTAATAAAAGAAGTGCAGGACACAAATACTTACAAGCCAGCCAAAAACGAAAGCCGCGTGCTCTCCGTAGGAAACACGCGGCTGGTGCAAAAAGTTGATGATTAGTTAGTTAGGGTTTTGCTTTATCCGAGGAAACTGAGGAGGATACCCGCAGCTACCGCAGAACCGATCACGCCGGCAACATTAGGTGCCATTGCGTGCATGAGGAGGTGGTTGTTCTTGTCGAATTCACGTCCTACATTCTGTGATACTCGGGCAGCGTCAGGAACTGCTGACACACCTGCGTTTCCGATAAGTGGGTTGATCTTGTTCTCTTCCTTGCAGAAAAGGTTCATGAACTTCACGAACAGCACTCCGCATGTGGTAGCCACCACGAATGAGAAGAGACCGAGAGCGAAGATCTTGACTGAATTTCCGGTAAGGAACACGTTCGCCTGAGTCGAGCATCCTACGGTCACACCGATGAGGATTGTCACAACGTCGATGAGCGGTCCACGTGCAGTCTCTGCAAGTCTCTTGGTTACTCCACTTTCCTTGAGGAGGTTACCGAAGAACAGCATGCCGAGGAGAGGCATACCTGAAGGCACGATGAATGCGGTCAGGATGAAACCTACGATAGGGAAGATGATCTTTTCCTTCTGGCTTACCGGTCTTGGGGCCTTCATTCTGATGCGACGTTCCTTGTCTGTTGTCAGGAGGAGCATGATCGGGCGCTGGATCACAGGCACAAGGGCCATGTATGAATATGCAGATACCGCAATGGCTCCCATGAGATGAGGGGCAAGCTGAGAAGACAGGAAGATCGCTGTAGGACCGTCCGCACCACCGATGATTCCGATTGCTCCGGATTCAGCCGGAGTGAAGCCCATATGCATAGCTGCTACATATGCACCGAAGATACCGATCTGTGCGGCAGCTCCGATGAGCATGAGCCTTGGTTGGGATATGAGCGCGGAGAAATCGGTCATTGCACCGATGCCTAGGAAGATCAGAGGCGGATACCATCCCTGCTGGACTCCCTGATACAGGATGTTCAGTACAGATCCCTGCTCGTAGATACCTATTTTGAGACCTTCGATGAACGGGATGTTTCCGATGACCATACCGAAGCCGATAGGGACGAGAAGCAGCGGCTCCCAGTCCTTTAGAATCGCAACAGTGATGAAGGCGATACCGATTACAATCATGACAAGGTGCTGCCATGTCATGTTTGCAAATCCGGTATAACCCCAGAACTGCTGGAGGCTTTCAAATATTGTATTCATGATTAAGCGATTGTTACAATTGGCGCACCTTCAAGTACAGAATCTCCCTTAGCGACGTTGATTGCAGTGACAGTACCGTCCTGTGTGGCCTCGATTGAGTTTTCCATCTTCATTGCCTCAAGCACGGCAACTTCCTGGCCTGCCTTTACTGTATCGCCTACGTTTACCTTTATGGCGATGATCACGCCTGGGAGAGGTGATGTAACTGCCTTTCCTGCACCAGATGCTGCAGGGGCAGCTGCAGGGGCAGCTGCTGGAGCCGGAGCTGCCTGTACAGGTGCAGCCTGGACTGGAGCAACCTGAACCGGTGCGGCAGGAGCATTTTCGAGTTCAACAGTGTAAGGAGTGCCGTTTACTGTAACTGATGCTGTCTGGCCTTCCACTGAATTGATGGCAACCTCGTAACCGTTGCCGTTGATCTTGAATTTATATGTCTTCATAACTCGTTTATTTGCGTTTGATTGTGATAATATAACTTTCCATATCATGGACAGTATCGTTAAGATACTGATGGAGAGCCATTCCGATGGCTGCGTAGACTTCTCCGTTCATCTCCTGATCCAAAGCGAGGGCTATGGCTGCCGCCTCTTCCGGGGTCGGTCCACCTTTGGCCGTCTTTGGACTTGCCTTTCTTTTCGGCATCTTCAGCACGATTGCTCCTGAAGAAAGCTTGCCGATGAAGTTATAGGCAAAATACAGGACGATGAGGGCGACGAATACTACAGAAACGGAAACGAGGGTGATGATCGCTCCATGAGGATCCTTCTCCGCCATCTCTGCACTCTTGATGAGGACGCTCTCCGAAACCTGCAATAACATATGACTGTTCATGGCTTACATTATTATAATGGGAGATTGTCGTGCTTCTTCCAAGGATTTTCCTGCTTCTTTCCTGCCAGCTGCTCGAGTGCCCTGATGACACGGAAGCGAGTGTTACGTGGCTCGATGACATCATCGATATATCCGTAGCTGGCTGCATTGTACGGATTGCAGAACAGATCGTTGTATTCGTTCTTCTTCTCTTCTGCAACCTTTACCTGCTCGGCAGGGTCTGTGATAGCCTTGATTTCCTTTGAGTAAAGGATTTCAACTGCACCCTCGGCACCCATCACGGCGATGTTTGCTGAAGGCCATGCATAGTTGATATCTCCGCGCAACTGCTTGCAGCTCATGGTAATGTGAGCGCCGCCATATGATTTTCTGAGAGTTACGGTTACCTTAGGAACAGTCGCCTCGCCATAAGCGTAGAGAAGCTTTGCGCCGTTAGTGATGATTCCACCATACTCCTGCTGGGTTCCGCAGAGGAAGCCAGGCACGTCGACGAGGGTTACAAGCGGAATATTGAATGCGTCGCAGAAACGTACGAATCTTGCCGCCTTGCGTGAAGCATTGATGTCAAGTACGCCGGCAAGAATCTTAGGCTGATTGGCCACGACACCTACAGAACGTCCGTTCATGTGAGCAAAACCTATTATGATGTTCTTTGCCCAGCTCTGGTGTACCTCGAGGAACCTGCCGTCGTCCACGATGTTTCCGATGACCTGATACATGTCGTATGCCTTGTTCGGATTGTCAGGGATGATCGAGTTGAGGGCATCGTCAAATCGTCCTGCAGGATCGTTTGTCGGTGCCATAGGTGCCTCCTCGCGATTGTTTGAAGGGAGGAATGAAAGGAGGTTCTTGATGGTCTGGATACCTTCTTCCTCATTCTGAGCTGCAAAATGAGCAACACCGCTCTTTGTTGCGTGAACGCTTGCACCACCGAGTTCTTCCTGAGTCACATCCTCACCGGTAACAGTCTTTACTACGCCAGGTCCTGTAAGGAACATGTACGAAGTGTCCTTTATCATGACTGTGAAGTCGGTAAGGGCAGGGGAGTAGACCGCTCCGCCGGCACATGGTCCGAAGATTCCGGAAATCTGAGGGACTACACCTGAAGCGAGGATGTTTCTTTCGAAGATCTCACCGTATCCTGCAAGTGAGCAGATACCTTCCTGAATCCTGGCTCCACCTGAATCGTTGAGGCCGATGAACGGTGCTCCGTTTCTGACTGCCATATCCATGACCTTGCTGATCTTCATCGCCATTGTCTCGGACATTGAACCTCCGCTTACTGTGAAGTCCTGTGCTGATACATATACAAGACGGCCGTCGATGGTACCCATTCCAGTTACGACTCCGTCGCCGTCGAATTTTGTCTTTTCCATTCCGAAGTTTGTGCAGCGGTGCTGAACGAACATGTCGAACTCCTCAAAGCTGCCTTCGTCAAGAAGCATTGCAAGTCTTTCACGTGCGGTGAGCTTGCCTTTCTGGTGCTGTGCGTCGATTCTTTTCTGTCCTCCGCCAAGGCGCGCAGAAGCCCTGCGCTCTACCAGTTCCTTGATTTTTTCCTGTTGAATGCTCATATTCTTTAGATTGAATAAGGGTTTTCAGTGTTTTTAACCCTACAAAGATAGTTGGTTTTTTGACTTTTGCAACTTTAACTCGCCACAGTTACCGCAATTACGCCCCTCTGATGGACTATGTGGTAAAATAAAAAGGTGACTGATCGGTCGTAAGACTCCTCAGTCACCTTTTGTAAATGTATGTCGTAATGATTACGGCTGCATTGTAGTGTAGACGTTCTGAACGTCGTCATCCTCCTCGATACGCTCGATGAGTTTCTCGACATCAGCCTTTGCGTCACCCTCAAGAACCTTGAGGTCTACGTTAGGAAGGCGGGTGAACTCTGCTGCAACGAGTTCGTAGCCATTCTCCTCGATCCACTTCTGGATAGCGTTGAATGCTGTGAACTCACCATAGAGTACAATCTCCATTTCCTCATTCTCGTTCTCCTCCTCGAAGATTTCCTCTACACCATAGTCGATGAGTTCGAGCTCAAGCTCCTCAAGATCATATGGGTTTGTAGTCTTCATGCGGAACATGCACTTGCGGTCGAACATGTAGTCAACGCTTCCTGATGTTCCGAGCGATCCGCCGCTCTTTGTGAAGTATGAACGTACATTCGCTACAGTACGGTTGTTGTTGTCGGTAGCAGCCTCTACGAGTACTGCGATTCCGTGAGGACCGTAGCCCTCGAATACTACCTCCTTGTAATCTGCCTGATCCTTGTCGGTAGCTCTCTTGATCGCGCGCTCGATGTTGTCCTTAGGCATGTTCTCGCTTCGTGCTGTCTGGATAAGGGCACGGAGACGTGGGTTACCGGTAACATCAGCACCACCCTGCTTTACAGCGATAGTGATTTCCTTTCCGATCTTTGTGAAGACGCGGGCCATGTGACCCCATCTCTTGAACTTACGTTCCTTTCTGAACTCAAACGCTCTTCCCATATTACTTTGCCTCTATACGTCCGATATACTTGTCGATGTCATAAGCCTCAAGTGACTCGGCGTAGTTCTCCTTGATTGACTTGTAGTATGAAAGCGCCTTCTCGTTCTCGCCGAGTACCTCAGCAACTGCAGCTGCCTTGAGGAGGTAGCCTGCTGCGTACATGTTGTCAGCAGTCTCTGCAGCCTTCTCGAAGTAACCGAGAGCCTTGCTGTAGTTCTCAAGACCTACGTATGCGTCACCGATGCAAGCGGTAGCACGAGCAGCGAGGATAGCGTCCTTGCCCTTGTAAGCCTGAAGATACTTGATAGCCTGCTCCCACTCGCCGAGCTGAAGCTCGCAAACACCTGCATAGAAGTAAACTGCCTTGCCAGCCTTCTTGCCGTACTCGTCGATGATCTGTACGAAACCGAGAGCGTTGCCGTCACCGTTGAGTGCAACCTCGTAGTCAGCTGCGCGGAAGTTCTGCTCTGCTGCAGCCATCTGGCCCTGTGCCTCGTTTACCTTAGGCTGGTAAGCGAACTTGAACCAGCAGAATGCGATTACGCATACAGCCACGAAAGCAGCGAAGATGTAAGCGATGAGCTTTCCGTTTTCCTGGAAGAATTTTTCTGTCTTTGAAACCGCCTCAACTACTGCCTCAGCGTTTTCCTTTTTGATTTCTTTAGCCATATTTCAGTGTTTTTATATTTGTCTGATAATGATTTAGCGTGTGCTCTGCACAAACAGGCGGCAAATTTAGAAAAAAATGTCCAAACTCCCAATAAATTTGGTTATCTTTGCCTTGATATCAGAAAGAATATGCCCGTACTCGAAAAAATCGTCATATCCGACTTCAGGAACATCCAGCTTCAGGAATTGGAGTTTTCCCCCAACGTCAACTGCATAAGCGGCAACAACGGTGAGGGCAAGACCAATCTGCTGGATGCAATATACTATCTTTCAATGACCAAGAGTGCGTTCGCTACTTCCGATAAGTTCAATTTCCGTCATGGGACCGAAGAGTTCTCGCTTGCGGGAACTTATCAGATGGAGAACGGCATGACAAGCAGGTTTGCCTTGAAGATGACTTCCAAGGGCGAAAAGAAGGTGCGTCGTGATGATAAGCCGTATCCGAAGGTTTCAGAACATGTCGGCGTTCTTCCTATAGTCATGATTTCTCCTGCAGACATATCGATGATCAGTGAATCAGGCGAGGAGAGGAGGCGTTTCGTGAATGCGGTCCTTTCCCAGATGGACAGGGAATACATGTCAGCCCTCCAGCAGTACAACAGGCTCCTGATGCAGCGAAACAAGATGTTGAAGGAAATGGATGTCGACCGCACGCTTCTTGAGGTCATCGACATGAGGATGGCTATGCTTGCGGAACCCATATATCAGAAAAGGAAGCAATTCATAGAAGACCTCAAGCCTATAGTGTCGGAATACTACAGGGCTTTGTCCGGCGGTTCCGAACTTGTCGATATAGAATACGAATCAGAACTGTCCAAGGCTGGGCTTGAGCAGCTTTTCGCTGCCTCGTTCGATAAGGACAGGATTCTTAAATATACTTCTGCAGGACTTCAGAGGGATGATTTCTCCTTTACGATGAACGGACATCCAATCCGTCGTTACGGATCCCAGGGACAGCAGAAGTCATTCCTTGTTTCCCTGAAGTTTGCCCAGTACGAGATAATGAAGAAGAACTATGGATTTGCGCCCGTCCTCCTGCTTGATGATGTCTTCGACAAGCTTGACATGAGCAGGATTTCCAATCTTCTGCAGATGGTGGCAAGCAACGATTTCGGTCAGATATTCATAACAGACAGCAACAAGGTACGCATGTCCGGAATAGTCGACAGGCTTACGCAGGACAGGGCGTATTTCGAAACGGTTTCAGGAACATTCTCGAGGATCTGATATGGCGGCAAACGGAAACAGGATAGGAAGGAAGGATGCTCAGGGCATGCAGGAACTGATCAACCAGTACATCAGGGAAATGAAACTGGCGACCGGTTTCAACCGTCAACGCATATTCGAGGCATGGGATGCCGTATCCGGAGCGTCGCGATATACCATAGACCGTTTCTTCAGGGACGGCATGCTTTTTTGTACCATCAGTTCGTCATTGGTCCGCAATCAGCTTTATTTCCAAAGGGATGTGCTCATCCAGCAGATGAACGAATACCTTGAGAAGGATGAGATGTTTGTCCGTGACGGTAAGGGTGAACCTGTAATCAAGAGTTTGATATTGAAGTGATTATGAAGATAGTAGCAGATAAGGATGTGCCTTTCCTCAATGGAGTACTCGAGCCGTATGGCGAGGTCCTCTACAAGAAGGGTGCGGAAATTACAAATGAAGACGTAAAGGATGCGGATGCGCTTATCCTGCGTACGCGAACCATCTGCAATGAAAAGCTGCTTGAGGGCTCGTCCGTCAAGCTTATTGCCACAGCTACGATCGGTACCGACCATGTGGATTTCGATTACTGCAACAGCCGTGGAATAGAAGTGCAGAACGCTGCAGGCTGCAATGCAGGTGGAGTGATGCAGTATGTCTTCTCTGCCCTTTATGGGGTGGCAGCCCGCAAGGGTATCAAGATCGACGGCGGAACCATCGGCATAGTCGGAGTCGGAAACGTGGGAAAGAAGGTGGAGAAGATGGCTGAATATCTTGGGTTCAATGTCCTCAGATGCGATCCTCCACGTGCGGCGGCTGAGGGCCCGGAAGGCTTCTGTTCGCTGGAGTATCTGCTTGAGAATTCGCAGGTTGTAACGATGCATGTGCCTCTTGAAGAAAATACTAGATGCATGGCAAACGAGGCATTCTTTGCCTTGATGCAGCCGGGAGCGATATTCATCAATGCTTCACGTGGCGAGGTTGTCGATGAATCGGCATTGAAGCTTGCCATGCCTAAGCTCGGTGCCACCGTTATCGATACATGGAACAATGAACCTAATGTGGATGAGGAACTTGTCGACATGGTCGATATCGCAACTCCCCACATCGCCGGATATTCATATCAGGGAAAACAGATGGGTACAGCGATGGCAGTACGTGCGGTAGCACGCCATTTCGGCATTGATGCCCTTAAGGATTTCTTCCCTGAGGACGAACCTGACCATGAACCGGTGCTTCTTGACCTTACCGGAAAGAATCATGGACAGATAGCCGCTGTTTTCCAATATAATTATCCTATATTTACGGATGATTTCCGTTTCAGGATGGAACCGGGTAATTTTGAGAAGTTCCGTTCGGAATATCAGTACCGCAGAGAAGTGTATGTAGAATAACCATAAATACCCAAAACCATATGTTTACAAAAGAAGATATCGCTCAGATTGGGCAGAGAGGCTCGTCAGTCCAGACAGTCGCTGACCAGGTGGAACGCTTCAAGAAGGGCTTCCCGTGGATGAAGATCATTGCTCCTGCAACTCCGGAGAGAGGTATTCAGGTGCTTGATGAGGCTGCTGTCGAGGCTGCTGCCAAGTATTATGACGGCGCTGCAATGAACGGAAAGTGCAAGTTCGTTCCGGCTTCAGGTGCCGCTTCACGTATGTTCAAGGACCTTTTCAGCGGACTTGACGCCCTCAAGGCAGGCAAGGAACTCGCTGACGACGCTCCTGCAGCGAAGTTTGTTGACCAGATTGCTGAGTTTGCATTCTACACTCCTGAACTTTTCGGTGAGCAGACATGCAAGTGCCCGGAGTACAGACAGGCTGTCCTTGCAAAGACCCTTACAGATGAGGGACTCGGATATGGAGCAAAGCCAAAGGGTGTACTCAAGTTCCATAAATACTCTGACGGAGAAATCCGCACGGCATTTGCCGAGCATCTCGTAGAGGCCCAGAACTATATGAGGAACGAGGATGGTACGGCAAACCTTGTAGTTACCATTTCTCCTGAGCATCAGCAGCTTTTCGAGGAGGCATATGCTGAGGTGAAGGCAGCTTATGAGGCAAAGTACGGAGTGGCTTACAACATTACTTTCACATTCCAGGACAAGGCTACCGACACAGTGGCTGTAGACGTAGAGAACAAGCCGTTCAGAACAGAGACTGATTCTCTTCTCTTCCGTCCTGCAGGACACGGTGCGCTTATCTATAACCTCAATAAGCTTGAGGAAGAGGTGGTTTCGATCAAGAACATCGATAACGTAGCAAACGAGCGTCTCCTTCCTGAGACAGCTACATGGAAGAAGGTTCTCCTTGGAAAGGCTCTCGAACTTCGTGATACCCTCCATGGATATCTCCGTGCATTCGATCAGCTTACCGGCGATTACATGACTGACCTCAGAGTGGATGTTCCTGCATATGGAAAGATCGGCGACGAGGATGTATATCAGAGAGCAGACGTACAGGAACTCTGCGACGAGGTAGAGAAGTTCCTTGATGAGGTTCTCTGCGTGAAGATGCCTCAGGCCGACACATGCAAGGCACGCGTGAATGCACTCCGTGAGAAGCTCAACCGTCCTGTACGAGTTGCAGGTATGGTGAAGAACCAGGGTGAGCCTGGCGGCGGTCCTTTCATCATTGCCGAGAAGGACGGATCGACATCTCTCCAGGTGCTTGAGAGTGTTCAGATCAACATGTCTGACGACCATGCACGCAATGCACTTGCATCAGCGACACATTTCAACCCGGTAGACATCGTATGCTGTCTCTATGACTATAAGGGAGAAAGCTTCGACCTCCTCAAGTATGTTGACGAGGATGCAGGATTCATCAGCTCGAAGAGTTACCAGGGCCGAGAGCTCAAGGCTCTCGAACTTCCTGGCCTTTGGAACGGTGCGATGAGCAATTGGAACACTCTCTTTGTTGAGGTGCCTCTTGCAACATTCAACCCTGTGAAGGTCGTTCTTGACCTCCTCAGACCTGCGCACCAGAACTAAGAGGTGATCTTTTGATTCTTTACGGTTCCTGTCATGGATGATACTTCGTCTATGACAGGAACTGTCATTTCGTGGCGATGTACATGCAGGCATTCACGCAGCATGTCGATGCTTCTCGGAAAGAATTTGCGGAATTCGCGTACGTTGTCACAGAACATCTCGCAGCTGAACATCAGGTTCTTCAAGTCGTTGAGGACCACGGGCTTGACGATGAACGCCTTCATCATGGTACTGTTTCCGGCCTTCAGGAATCTTGCGTAAAACTCCTTCTCGATCGAGAAGAACATCCTCACGGAAAGAATGCCTTCCTCATATTCTACAATGGCAAGGTTGCCGTCCAGCGCAAAGACTACATGGGTCTTCTCAAAAACCGGGTAGTATCCTTCTTCCATCATGCATCTGAAGATGCTTGTCATGTTCAGGCTTCTGCCTGTCTTTCTTTGTTCTCCCTTTTTCATTGTAATGGTATTCAAGTATGAATCTTTTTGGCAGAAAAAGTGCCGGACAGCAGTGTGTTTACTCTTATTTTTATTAAATTTGGAAGAATTTAGATTAAATGGATGAAAAACGTTGTCTTGCCTGAGAAAAAGGATCGAAGCCTGGCCTTCTATCTTGCCATGGAGGAGTTCGTGGCAAGGAAGATCGAAGGTGATGCGTTCTTTGTGTGGCGTGTCGGACCGACCGTCATCATCGGAAGGAATCAGGACCTTGAAGCGGAAGTGAATCTTGAATATTGCAGGCAGAACGGAGTAGAGGTAGTAAGGCGTAGAAGCGGAGGGGGATGCGTATATTCAGATAAGGGAAACATGATGATTTCATGCGTTTCTCGCCGCGGTGATGTCGCCGACATATTTGAAGAATATCTTGATGCAATCGTCGCCTGTCTGCGTTCGCTCGGTATGGATGCATGCAAGTCGGGCAGGAATGACGTCATGGTCGGAGACCGCAAGGTGAGCGGAAATGCATTTCAGATGCTTCCTGACAGAAGCATAGTTCACGGCACGATGCTTTATGATACCGATTTTGATGCCTTGGAGACTGCCATCCGCCCTCCTGTCGAGAAACTAGTGAGACATGGTGTAGCGTCCGTGAGACAAAGGGTCATGAATCTGCGTGATTGCCTTGATCCGTCGAGGATATCATCTGTCGATGCCTTGGAGGATCATTTTGTCGCCTTCTTTACTGATGGAGAAATTGTCCTGAGTCCGGAGGATGTGGCCGAGATAGAGGAAATGGAAAAGGCATACGAAAGATATTCGTGGAAATAGGAAAAGATAATCAATAACAACTGAAACTATATGGAAGATAACCTGCTTAAGACCTGTCTTTATGACAAGCACGTCGCTTTGGGAGCGTTGATGAGCCCGTTCGGTGGCTTCATCATGCCTATCCAGTATACTAACATCACGGATGAGCACAATGCCGTACGTAACCGTGCCGGCATGTTTGATGTTTCCCATATGGGAGAAATCTTTGTGAGCGGTCCGGATGCGGAAAAGTTCGTGAACCACATCTTCTCGAACAACGTTACAGGAATTCCTGACGGCAAGATCCTCTATGGAATGATGCTGTATCCTAACGGAACCGTTGTAGATGACTTGCTTGTGTATAAGGAGTTTGAGCCTTGCAAATATCTTCTTGTGGTGAACGCATCCAATATCGCAAAGGATTTTGAGTGGATCTGCGCCCAGAAGGACGGATATGATGTGGAAGTCGTAAATGCTTCGGATTCTTGGGGAGAAATCGCGCTTCAGGGCCCTGAGGCTGAGAAATATGCCGTTGAGGTGCTTGGCCTTGAGCCTGCTGCCGCCCTTGGATTCTATACATATTATGAGGCAGAGTGGAAGGGTACAAGAATGATCGTAAGCCGTACCGGTTACACAGGTGAGGACGGATTCGAGATCTACTGCAGTCATGAAGCTGTAAATGAGATCTGGGACATGCTTCTCGCTGCCGGAGTCGCTCCATGCGGACTTGGATGTCGTGACACCCTTCGTTTCGAGGCGGGACTTCCTCTCTATGGACATGAACTCAGCGACGAGATCACTCCGCTTGAGGCAGGACTCGGAATGTTCGTGAAGGTAAAGGACAAGGAAGAGTTCATCGGCCGTGATGCGATCGTTGCCCAGAAGGAGGCCGGTCTGACAAGAAAGATCGTCGGAATCGAGCTTCTGGACAAGGCCATTCCTCGCGCAGGCTATCCTGTAGAGGTTGACGGCCAGCAGGTCGGAGTCGTTACGACAGGTTACAGAAGTATCTCTACCGACCGCAGCGTATGTGTCGCGATGGTAGACAAGGCTTACATCGAACTTGGAACCCAGGTGGAGATCCGCATCAGGAAGAAGGTATTCCCTGGTATCGTGACAAAGAAACGTTTCTATGAAACAAACTACAAGAAATAACAATAATTAAAACACTGAAATATTATGGCAAAGACAGTTGAAGGACTCTATTACAGCGAGTCACACGAATGGGTAAAGGTTGAAGGCAACGTAGCGGTTGTGGGTATCACAGACTTCGCTCAGCACGCTATGGGTGACCTCTCTTATGTGGATATGCCTGAGGTTGACGATGAGTTCGAGGCAGGCGAGGAGTTTGGCGCAGTAGAGAGCGTCAAGGCAGCCAGCGACCTTTTCAGTCCTGTATCGGGAACAGTTGTGGAAATCAATGAGGAACTTGAGGACGCTCCTGAACTTCTCAACGAGGATGCATTCGCAAACTGGATCATGAAGGTGGAGATGAGCGATCCTTCAGAGCTTGAGAACCTCATGGATGCTGCGGCTTACGAGGCAATGTGTGCAAACGAGTAATATCTTCATCTATGGCTTTTTCTTATTTTCCACATACGGAAGATGACATACGCCAGATGCTGGACAGAATCGGAGTAGGGTCCCTTAAGGAACTCTACTCCGATGTGCCTCAGGATGTCATCTACCGTGACGAATTCGACCTCTTCGACGCCATGTCGGAGGATGAGGTGCGTCAGTATTTCAACAATGTGGCATCTTTGAACCAGAATATGGTATGTCTGTGCGGACTCGGTGCATACGATCACTATGCTCCGGCTGTCATTCCTCATATCATTTCGCGTTCCGAGTTCCTTACCGCCTATACTCCATACCAGCCTGAGGTTTCTCAGGGAACCCTGCGCTATATCTTCGAGTATCAGTCCATGATCACCGAACTGACAGGTATGGACTGCACGAACGCTTCCATGTATGACGGTGCGACTGCAGCTGCCGAGGCGATGATGATGGCCATGGCATCGACAAAGAAGAAGACTCGCGTGCTTCTTTCAGAAGGCCTGCTCCCTCAGGTAGTCGAGGTGGTGAAGACCTATGCAAAGTTCAATGGAATTGCAGTTACCATGATACCTTGCCAGGACGGTCAGACTTCATATGGCGCCCTCGCTGCTGAACTTGCTGCCGGTGATGTTGCCGGAGTCCTTGTACCTGGAATAAACAGATATGGAGTTATCGAGGATTTTACTGGTTTTGCCGATGCGGTTCATGCACAGAAGGGTCTTTTCATGGTATATTCCGATCCTTCTTCTCTTGCAGTCATCAAGACTCCGGGAGAATGGGGCGCTGATGTGGTGTGCGGAGATTCGCAGACCCTCGGTGTGCCTATGTGCTTCGGAGGACCATATGTAGGCTTCCTTGCATGCAGGAAAGAACATGTCCGCAAGCTCCCTGGCCGTATAGTCGGAGCAACAAAGGATGTGGATGGAAAACGTGCCTATGTGCTTACCCTCCAGGCTCGCGAACAGCATATCCGTAGAGAGAAGGCGACCAGCAACATCTGCTCGAACCAGTCTCTCATGGCTTTGTATGTGACTGTGTACATGTCCCTTATGGGACCAGAGGGCCTTCGCAAGGTCAATGAACTCAGTTACGGTGCTGCACATTATCTGTATGAGAGCCTTCTTGCTACAGGCATGTTCGAGAAGGTCAATGAAAAGCCGTTCCTGAAGGAATTCACCCTCAAGTCTCTTGTGCCTGTCGAGGACCTTCAGAATGCCCTCCTTGCAGAAGGATTCTTCGGAGCAGTCGAGGTCGAGCCAGGTCTTGTTAACTTCTGCGCGACCGAAAGGGTGGCCAAGGAAGATGTGGACTATGTTGTATCAGTAATAAACAAGTTAAAGGCATGAAATACTACGACAAACTGATCTTTGATCTTTCAAAGGAGGGAAGACAGGGTTATTCACTGCCTTCACGTACATGGGATGCGACACTTGCCGACATTCCATCAGGTCTTCTCCGTAGCGAAAAGCCTGCACTTCCTCAGGTGAGTGAACTCGATGTGGTACGCCACTATACAAACCTTTCACAGATGAACTTCGGCGTGGATTCCGGATTCTATCCTCTCGGGAGGTGCACGATGAAATACAATCCTAAGATCAACGAAGAGATCGCTGCACATCCGGGATTTGCAGGTCTGCATCCTATGCAGCCGGACCATACCGTTCAGGGCGCTCTCTGGGTATATGACCATCTGGCAAAGGCTCTCTCTGCCATCACAGGCATGGCTGAGTTTACTCTCAATCCGTTCGCAGGTGCTCATGGAGAACTTACAGGTCTCATGATCATCCGTCAATACCATATGTCACGCGGTGACGAGAAGCGTACACGCATTATCGTTCCTGACAGTGCACATGGTACTAATCCTGCCTCGGCAGCTGTCTGCGGCCTTGAAATCGTACAGGTGAAGTCCAAGGAAAACGGGCTCGTAGATGTTGAGGATCTCAAGCCTCTGCTTGACGATACGATTGCGGGAATCATGATGACCAACCCTAATACTCTCGGGCTTTTCGAGAAGGATATCAAGGAGATTGCCGCCCTGGTGCATGAATGTGGCGGTCTGCTCTACTATGACGGAGCTAACATGAATCCTCTCGTTGGTATGGTACGTCCTGGCGACATGGGATTCGATGTACTCCATCTCAATCTCCACAAGACATTCTCGACACCTCATGGCGGTGGTGGTCCTGGAGCCGGTCCAGTCGGAGTTGCAGCGCATCTTGTAAAACATCTTCCTGTCCCTAAGGTTGTTACTGACGAGCGTGGACTTTATTCCCTTGTGGATGCAGATGGGGAACCATGCGGACGAATTTCCGGTTTCATGGGCAACTTCGGAGTCCTTCTGCGCGCGTATACCTATATTCTCATGCTTGGAAAGCAGAATGTCAGGATGGTCGGCCCTCTGTCCGTCCTTGGCGCAAACTACATCAAGGAGTCCCTCAAGGACTGCTTCAAGCTTCCGATACCTTCCGTATGCAAGCATGAGTTCGTATTTGACGGATTGGCAGACCAGTCTACGGGAGTCACAACTCTTGACATCGCCAAGAGACTCCTTGACTATGGATTCCATGCACCTACGATCTACTTCCCGCTTCTGTTCCATCAGGCTATCATGATCGAGCCTACAGAGACGGAATCGAAGGAGACTCTCGACGGTTTCATCGAAATCATGAGGCATATCGCTGCTGAGGCCATTTCAGACCCTGAGTCTCTCAAGACTGCACCGCACACAACTCCGGTAAGACGTCTTGACGAAACTACAGCGGCCCGTCAGCCGATACTTCGTTATAAGGACATGAACTGATTTCTGTTATATGAAGATCATTATAATCGGTGCAGGCCCTGGCGGTTATGATACAGCCGTGCTTGCCGCAAAAAGGGGAGTGGAGGTCGTCCTGATCGAATCAGGTCATGTCGGAGGTACATGCCTCAATGAAGGATGTATTCCGACAAAGTCATTCTGTCGCAATGCGGAAGTACTTGACGGACTTCGCGAGGCTGCAGCCTTCGGTGTCTCGGACCTTGACTACAGCTTTGACTTCAGTTCAGTGACCGCAAGGAAGAATACGGTTGTAGAGCAGCTGAGGACTGGAGTGGAAGGCCTTCTTGGACATAAGAACATCACTTTGGTACGTGGCAAGGCATCCTTCAAGGATCAGCACACAGTATGCGTGGATTCCCAGGAATATTCGGCTGACTATGTGATCATTGCAACCGGATCGGTATCCGCCTCCCTTCCTATTCCTGGAGCCGATCTTCCTGGTATTCTGACTTCAAGGGAAATCCTTGACATTCAGGAGGTTCCTCGGAGATTGTGCGTGATAGGAGGTGGCGTGATAGGACTGGAGTTCGCTTCTGTTTTCTGCAGTTTCGGAAGCGAAGTGACTGTCCTGGAATACTGCAAGGACATCCTTCCGCGTTTTGATACAGACCTTGCCAAAAGACTTAAGCAGAGTCTCGGCAAGCGTGGCATAGAAATCAATACCCAGGCACAGGTCACATCCATAGCCTTCAACGGAGATGAGTACAGTGTGACATATTCGCGCAAGGGCAAAGAAGAGACAGTTGTAGCAGACAAGGTACTGATGGCAGTAGGCCGCAAGGCAAATGTCGCTTCACTAAACCTTGCTGATGTCGTCATCGAGTTTACGCCACGAGGTATCGTCGTTGACGACCGCACTATGCAGACCAATGTTCCTCATATCTATGCGGTCGGTGATGTAAATGGAAAGATAATGCTTGCCCATGCGGCTACATTCCAGGGAATCGTTGCGCTTGACCATATAATGGGAGTCGAGAATCAGATCGACCTTTCGGTCATGCCTGCGGCGGTATTCACTTCACCTGAAGCGGCCAGCGTCGGAATGACCGAAGATGAATGCAAGGACAAGGGGATTCCGGTGAAATGCCTCAAGTCATTCTTCCGTGCCAACGGCAAGGCGGTCACAATGGGCGAGACGGATGGATTCTGCAAGATCGTAGTTGCTGCAGAACCGAAGGAAGGCCAGGTATCGGAATTTGAACCTGGACGAATCCTCGGATGCCATCTGTACGGTCCGCATGCATCCGACATAGTTCAGGAAGCATGTGCCCTCATATCCCGCAAGGCCACTTTGGAAGAGTTCCAGAGCGTGATACATACTCACCCGACCTTGTCGGAGGTGCTTCAGTCAGCCGCACACTCCTGACCTTTGTTCCTGAATGTGCCAGGACTCATTCCAGTGTGTTTCTTGAAGAACTTGCCGAAGAAGGATTGATTCGGGAAATTCAATTCATAAGCTACCTGCTGAACAGTCATTTCTGAATGTTTCAGCAGGTATTTTGCATCCTTTATGATGAACTTGCTTATCCATTCAGATACCGTGTATCCGCTTACATTCCTGATGGTAGTGGTGAGATATCTTGGTGTCAGGTTCATGTTGTCCGCATACCAGCTTACCTCTCTATGCATGGTGTAGTTTTCGCTGAGCAGCTTGAGGAACCTGTTGAAATGTTCCTTATCTCTCTTGACTGTCCTAAGTTCATATTCTATGTCCGGCAGGTGGGAATGGATCGTTTCTGCAGTAAGGTACACGAAAGTGCTTATGGCAGACTGGATTATCGAAGATCGGAACGGGCTGGTTGATTTCTCCTTTATATAGTCGGAAAGCAGTCCCATGGCCTTGCATATCCTTTCGCATTCATTCTGACTGATCTGTATCAAAGGCGAATCGTAGGCCTTGTCCATCAGGTCAGGGATGTGCTTAGGGTCGATTGTGTATTCTGAAAGTCCGCGTTCGGTCGATGCCATGATGAAGCCATCGAAGTCTTCTGTAACGTCAATGCTCAGTGTGTTGTTGGGCTGAGATAGGAATACGGTATTTTCGGAGAGTGTATACTTCCTGAAGTTGCATGATACCTTCATCTTTCCCTTGGAACATATTATGATGGCCTGTGCATTCATCTTTCCTGGCTTGTTTACCTGACTGTTGACTGCTGTGCCGATATGTCTGTAGATCCAGAAGTTTCCATATGATGCGCTTTCAGGAATAAGTCTCTGCAGTTCTTTTATAAGGTTGTTGTCTGTCATTTCTGCTGAATTGTGGTTGTTTCAATTGTTTTCAAAGTTCCGCGTTTCCCTGCAAAAATTATGTCAATGATGTTCTGATTGTTTGATTTGGTCAGAATTGTGTACGGATGGGACATACATTTTGCAAAGATGTGCTGCAAAGAGTGACACATACCTCTTTGAAGATAACTTTAATCGTATCGGTTATGAATGGAAACAAGGCGGATGCCGTGAGGATACAGACTTCGATCCTCAATGCAGCAGAGAAAAAGCTTCTTGTATGGCTGGCGGAACGACAGCCGTCATGGATGACTTCCGACATACTGACATATATAGGCACATTCGGTGCGATTGTAATTGCCGTCGGATACATCATGTCGTCCCGCGATATGAACTGGCTGTGGCTCAGTTCGTTGGGTTTTGTGGTGAACTGGTACGGAGATTCGTTGGACGGAACCCTTGCTAGGGTAAGGAACCGTCAGAGGCCGATATATGGCTACTATCTTGACCATACGGTGGATGCCGTCAATGAACTGATCATCGTCCTCGGCATCGGTCTCTCCGGTATGGTACATCTGAGTCTTGCCCTGCTGATCCTGGCACTCTATTTAATGCTGACTATCAATGTGAGCATAAATGCCCATCTGAAGAAGGAATTCCGTCTCACATACGCCAGGATGGGACCTACCGAGTTGAGAATCATCATGATAATCGTCAATACAGTCCTTGTCCTGATTCCTTCCATCGGAACATTTTCACACACATTCATGCTTTGTGGGCATGAGCTTACCATCAGAACAATGGATTATGTGGCTGCATTCATATTCCTGGCATTGCTTCTCATTTATCTGACCGAAATAGTAAAGGATGCGAAGGAGTATGCCAGACTCGATCCTCCCAAAAGATGATTCCGGTCCTTCTCAGATATATCAGGTTCCTTGGTGCGAGTGCAGCCGGCACAGCAGTCGATATGTTTCTCCTGTGGATCCTTTCAGACTTTGTGTTCAAGAAAGGCTACTGGGGGGAATACATTCTGTCACCGCTGATTTCGTTCCAATGTGCTGTTGTCGTGAATTATACGGTATTCTATTTCTATGTCTGGAAGGATAGGGTAGCGTCTTTCAGAAGTGTGCGGTTTTTCCTGAGAAGGTACCTTAGGTATAACCTGTCCTGTTCAAGCGTCTTCCTTCTCCGTTATGGAATAATACTGCTTATAGGTAAGCTGACAAGTTGGGATGTGGTGATATGCAGTCTGCTTGCAATGTGCGTTTCCGGTATCGTGAACTTCATTCTGACCAATAATCTTGTGTTCAGAAGCGGCAGATGATGTCGTTTTTTTGTATCTTTGTTTCATGGATACTAAAATTATCAAAACCCTCCCATTGTCTCTCTCCGGAGTGTCTGCAGGTATCATGCTTGCTGCTGCCGACTATCATGTCGATTGGCTGACAGCACTTCTGCTTGTTGCCATGACGGTCTTTGTCCATTGCTTCTCACTGACCGTAAAGTCTGAGGACAAGAAGGAAAGGAAGGCTTCAAATGTCTTTCTGGCATTGATCATCGCCACTGGTGTGGGGATGATCTACAGCAGTTTCGGAACAGTACTGTTCATGATGGAGACTCTGTTGCTGCTGGTATTCGGATATATGATAATACGCGCAGTCAGACACACCGATTTTGTCAGCAGAGGAAAAGGTGTGGCATATGTATTTGTTCTTTTCGGACTTGTAGCCGTGTACGGTTCATATTATATATGTTCGCATGCTTTCGGAAGCTGGCCCCTTCTTTTCCCTGCATTATCCATGGGATTCATGGCGGTTGCGGCAAAGGCTGATGATGACAGGGCCTTCTTTAGAAATCTGATGGTACTTGCAGGATGGGCTGCGATGATTGTGTTCTCATGTCTGAGGATGTACGATCCATGGCATTTTCTGTTTGTGCTTTCATTGCCGCTTTTCTTCATGAAACGACGAATCGTTGCTGCGGTTTTTGTGTTTGCCATCCTTTCCGGAGGCGGTTTCCTTATGTACCTTTTATAAAATGATTGAATTATGAAAAAGATAAGTGACAGAATATATTATGTCGGTGTCAACGATGACGACAAGGTCCTCTTTGAGGGTCTGTGGCCTCTTCCTGTTGGTGTGAGCTACAATTCGTATGTGGTGGTGGACGAGAAGGTTGCGCTGATCGACACGGTCGAATATGGCTTTGAGGAAGAGTTCCTTTCAAATATCGGTGAGGCCATAGGTGACCGACCTGTCGATTACCTGGTTGTGAACCATATGGAGCCGGATCATTCATCGCTTGTCGCCCTCATGATGGAACGATATCCCCAGATGAAGATAGTCGCAAATGCCAAGACCGTTCCGATGCTTGCGGGATATTATGGCGTGGAGGAAGACAGGATTCTTGTAATGGCGGAAGGGGAGTCTTTATGCCTTGGCTCATGTTCCCTCAGTTTCCATATGATTCCGATGGTCCATTGGCCGGAGACCATGGTTACATGGCTTGCAGAGGAAGGAACCCTGTTCAGTGGAGATGCATTCGGAACATTCGGTTCCATCGATGAGGAAGTCATCGACAGTGAGGATACATTCGGACAGTTCCATGACGAGATGATCAGATATTATTCAAATATCGTCGGCAAGTACGGCACTCCTGTGCAGACTGCCCTCAGGAAACTGGGAGGTCTTGACATAAAGAGGGTGTGCAGTACTCATGGTCCGGTATGGGAGAAGAATATAGCTCAGGTAGTCGGGTTGTACGACAGGATGAGCCGTTATGAAACAGAAAGGGGAGTATGCATAGTATATGGTTCGATGTACGGCAACACTGCTGCAGCGGCAGATGCCCTTGCGATGGAACTTGAAGCCCTTGGCGTTCCGTATGCCATCCATGACCTTGCGGGAAACAATGCCGGTGAACTCGGTGTTTCCGGAGCTCTTCGAGATGTATTCAAGTACGATACGATAGTCGTAGGTTCTCCTACATACAACAACGGCATCTATCCACCTGTAGAGACCTTCATGAAGGCCCTGCAGTCAAGGCTTATCAGGAACAGACGCTTCTTTGCCTTCGGTTCATATACATGGGCAGGTGCAAGTGTACGTCTCCTTAACGAAATAGCCGCCGCCCAGAACTTTACGATTCTTGGCGACGGACTGTCATTCGCTCAGGCCTATACCCGTGAAAAGGTGGATATGGCTGCAGTTGCTAGGATTCTGGTATAAACTTTACCTTTCCGAAATCGCGAGGCTTTGCTTCAGGACTTTCTGCCGGATATCCCATTCCGATGCAGATTACAGGAGTGTATCCTTTGCTGAAGCCAAGTCTTGCAATTGCCTCAGGTGCATTCACAAGGAATCTCACAGGGCTTCCGAGGCAGACGGAACCTACTCCGAGTGACCATCCTGAAAGCATGATGTTCTGTGAAAGGATTCCGCAGTCGATGACAGAGAAGTCGTATGATGGGTCGTTGGCAATGAATACCATTGTAGGAGCGTTGCGGAAACATCCCTTGATCGTTCCCTTGTCTACATTCGGATTGCCGGCTGCAATGAGGTCGATGATTTCGTTCATCACTGCAGGATCGTCGACAACTCTGATTTCCCATGACTGCCTGTTCTGACCGCTTGGAGCATTGATTCCGCATTCCATGATGGTCTGCATGGTTTCACGTGCCACAGGGCCATCCTTGTACTGGCGGATGCTTCTACGTGTCATCATATTCTCGATGGCTGCATTTGCGTACTCTGATGAGGACTGGTCGTTTCCTGATGTCCGGTTGCATGAAATGACTGCAACCAGAGCCATACATGCTGTAATGAAGTTCAAAGTTTTCATATAATCATTTTGTTTAGTCAAAATTAAGGTTGTAAATTTACAAAAAATAATTTACTGCAGTCAGGATATGTCAGTTTTGAATCCTTCAGGCGACCCGATGGGAGCCGCAATATATGATTACCATAAGACAGGAAAGGCAGATACGCTTGTCGTACGTTCCTCGATGTTTGATGATGATGAGATTCCGGTTGAGGATCTTTTCAGAAGCTTCGAGCATATGCCAAGGCTTGAGCAGATTGCTCTTGAGGCATCTCGGGGACGTGTTCTGGATGTCGGCGCAGGTAGCGGATGCCATAGTCTTGAACTACTGAAGATGGGGAAGGATGTCTCTGCGATTGACATTTCTCCGCTTGCAGTTTCAGTGATGCTTGAAAGAGGAGTGCCTGCCCGTCAGGTGAATTTCTATGATCCCGCATTCGATGAAAAGTACGATACCATCCTCATGCTCATGAACGGTACCGGAATCATGGGCAACCTTGACAACGTTGTTCCATTCTTTGCAAGGCTCAAGGCCCTGCTTCAGCCGGGTGGATGTGTTCTCATCGACTCAAGTGACCTCAGATATCTTTTCGAGGAGGAAGACGGAAGCCTCATGATCGACCTTGCAGACGAGTATTATGGTCAGCTTGACTACCAGATGCAGTACAAGGGTGTCGTCGGAGAGCCTTTTGACTGGCTGTATCTCGATTTCAACACCCTTGCATATTATGCTGAGGAGAACGGCTTCGATGCCGAACTCGTGGCAGAAGGCGAGCATTATGACTATCTCGCCAAGCTTACCTTACATGTTTGACGGACATCCGTTGTCCTTTGAAAGTCCTTCTACTATATCCTTGATTTCCGCAGCCCATTCCTTGTCTGTCTTTGACTTGTCAAATGTCGTATAAGGGATCGGCTTTCCAATTGTGATCACGAATTCCTGACCTTTCTTGTTGAAGAGTTCATCGACAAGGAAGAGCATTCCTATGTTGAACTTAAGCTTAAGAAGGAGACTGAGCTTTGAGAAGAAGAAGTATCTTCTTGAATTGAAGCCTGAGATATGCATAGGAACCACATCGCGTTCATATCGTTTCGCCTGGGTCACGAACATCTTCTTCCATGGCATCTCTGTCACCTTGCCCTTGATCTTCTTTGCGCAGAGTCCGGCAGGAAACACAAGTACCTGGCTATCGGACTTGAACATGTCTGCTATCTGGTCTCCGAGGTCCCTGCTCTGTTTCGAGCTGTATACCCTTACCGGTACAAATGAATCGCTGAGAGGCTTGAGGTTTGCCAGGATATGGTTTACCGGCACCTTGAATCCGTCACCGTAGATCCTTCTGAAGACCGATCCGATGATAAGAGCTTCAGGACCTCCGAGAGGGTGGTTGCATACGAAGAGGTTCTTCTTATCAAGGTCAAGATTCTCTTCTCCTCTGACCTTATAGGTTATGCCTACATATTTAAGGGCTTCATCAAAGAATCCCGGACCATGATAATGTTCCGCATGCATGATGCAGTCGTTGATCTCGTCCTGATGGATGCGCCTCTTAAGGAAATTAATTGCGAATTTAGGCAGTTTTCTGCATAGCTTCGGTCCAAGGACCTTGTTGATATCAAGCAGATAATCCGTTCTGTTGTCTGACATAAATGTTGAGGTTTAGTGTTTTATCCGGTGTGAAGGTACGAATTACTTTTCAAACTTGTTTTTCTTTGGCGGATTATTTCTGCTGCACGGTTGACAGTTAGCACGATTAATGTATTTCTGCCGGATGGTTAGTCAGTGTAAATTATGAAGCGATATGTTGTTTTCATCGCAGTCTTCATGGCTGTCGCAGGATTTGATTCGGTAGCCCAGACAGACGGATATACGGTCAGCGGACGTGTGGTTGACCGTATCACCAGAGAAGGAATCCCTTACGCCGCAGTGGTCATTGTCGGCATGGAAGGGTCAGGAGTGTCGGCAGATTCAACAGGTAATTTCACATTGTATAAGGTGAAGCCCGGCATCCTGCAGTTTTCAGCAATACAATTGGGGTACAGGACGGTCGTAACCCCGGAATATAAGATAACTCCATACACTCCTCTGATAGAAATAGAGATGGAAGAGGATGTGACCGAACTTGCCGCATCGACGGTAAGGCCTTCGCCCTTCCTGCGCAGCGTCGAGAGTCCGGTCAGCGTCAGGATAATCAGCGTAGGTGACATAGATAAGATTCCGGGAGCAAACAAGGATGTGTCCCGTATAGTCAGATCGTATCCCGGAGTGTCATATTCTCCGATAGGATATCGCAACGATCTGATCGTCAGGGGAGGAGGTCCTACTGAGAACGCGTTCTACATAGATGGAATCGAGATTCCGAACATCAACCATTTTGCGACCCAGGGAGCGTCGGGTGGTCCGGTCAGCATATTGAATTCAGATCTTATCCGTGAAATCAGCTTCTATACAGGCTCCTTTCCTGCCCATAGGGGAGGTGCGCTGAGTTCGGTAATGGACATCACATTGAAAGATGGAAATCCTGAAAAACAGGCCTTCAAAGCGACTCTTGGAGCCTCTGAGGTCGGAGTCAGCGCAAGCGGACATATGGGACGGAGGACTACATATACGGCCTCTGTACGTCAGTCATACCTCCAGCTTCTGTTCAAGTTCCTGGGGCTTCCTATGCTTCCGAATTATATAGACGGACAGTTCAAGATAAAGACCAGACTTGATGACCGGGATGAACTGACCGTCATCGGTCTGGCAGGATTCGATGATCTGAAGTTAAGCGATAGCCCTGATGACAAGGCAGACGAGTACCTTCTCGGATACCTTCCTCTCCTCAAGCAGGAGACCTTCACTCTGGGAATGTCATACAAGCATTTCGCCGATATACATCAGCAGACATATACCTTGAGTTATAATTATCTGAACAACCGAAGCCTCAAATATCTTGACAATGACGACTCGTCACCATCGAACATGATACTGAAGAGCAGTGGTCTTGAAGGCAAGGCTCAGTTCAGATTCGAAAACCGCTCGTATTACGGCTCATGGACAGTCCGCGAGGGAGCCGACATGCATTTCCGGCATTATGATTCGGATGTGTTCAGAAAGACTGCAGATGGCGGTGCACTTGATTATTCCACCGATCTGCGGATGGCCGGTTGGGGAATGTTCGTGTCAGCAGATTATAAATCACCTGGTGGGAAAGTAAATGCATCTGCAGGAATAAGGGCCGACGGCAGTTCCTTTTCCCGCAGGACAGCAAGCTTCTGGAGACAGCTCTCTCCCCGTGCTTCAGTATCATACATGCCGTGGGACAGCTGGTCGTTCAATGCAAGTGCCGGTCTGTACCATCAGCTGCCGCCCGTCACTGCCCTGAGTTTCCGTGACTCCGAAGGTACATATGCCAATCGAGACCTCGATTTCATGAGTGTGGCTTCGGTTGCTGCAGGTGCGGACTGGAAGTTGCGTGACCGTCTGTTTGCCGGTATCGAATTCTTCTACAAGCATTTCTACGACATCCCTCTCTCCATAGCCACTGATGTTCCCCTCACATGCATAGGTGCAGATTATGGAAGCATCGGTGAAGAAGCTCTCGTCTCTTCTGCAAAGGGACGTTCCTATGGTGCGGAACTTCTCGTCAGATGGCTGCTTCCGGAAAAGGTGACACTTGTTGGAGCTGCGACCTTTTACCGAAGCGAATACAGCAACGGCAACGGCCATCCATATATTCCTTCGGCCTGGGACAACCGCTACATACTGAACCTGAGTGCAGTCTATAATTTCCCTAAGTACTGGAGTCTTGGTGCCAAGGTCAGCGCTATCGGTGGTGCACCATATACTCCTTACGATCAGGACGAGTCATCTCTGAAGATTGTCTGGGATGCGGCAGGAAGACCTGTCTATGATTACAGCCTCTATAATGGCAGCCGCCTTGATCCATATTGGCAGCTTGACCTCCGCCTCGATAAGAACTTCTATTTCCCGAAGTGGACCTTAGGACTTTATCTTGATCTGCAGAATGTCGCATTCAGCAAGATCAGACAGCCAGATGCTTATCTCTCCTCAGGTGAAATAGTCAATCCTGAGGCTTTGCCTGCCGACCAACGCTATGTCCTTGAAGTGCTTGAACTATATAGCGGTACCATTGTCCCGGCCATTGGAATTACAGCCGAATTTTGAGGTCATAGAAATTTAATTTAGAAAAATTCAAAATAAATTTGGAAATTCGGATGATGAGACTTATATTTGCAGAAGTTAAAAATGAATCAATAACCATAAATCATAACGCCATGTTGAGCACAAGATTACATAACGCTATCAATGCACAGATCAATGCTGAGTTCTGGTCAGCATATCTTTATCTTGCAATGTCTCTTGACGCAGAATCAAAAGGTTACAAGGGTGTAGCCAACTGGTTCTATGTGCAGTTCCAGGAAGAGCAGGCTCATGCACGCATCTTCATGAACTATCTGAATTCCCGTGATGCCAAGGTTGAACTTCTTCCAATCGATGGTGTTCCTTCCACATGGGATTCCATTACTGACATGTACAAGCAGACGCTCGAGCATGAGAAGAAGGTGACATCCCTCATCAATGAGCTTGCGGCGATTGCAAACGAAGACAGGGATTTCGCCTCTATCAACCGCATCAACTGGTTCATCGACGAGCAGATTGAGGAAGAGGAGTCGGCAAGGGATATGATCTTTACTGTCGAGGCTGTGGCAAACGACAAGTACGGCATGTATATGCTTGACAAGGAACTTGCGGCAAGGGTCTATAATGTACCTTCTCCATTGGCAACGGCAGAATAAAAAAACATAAATCTGGCAATATTCAGGGCATATCTGTACGGATATGCCTTTTTTTCGTACTTGGAGGATAATGTATGGAAAATTTGACTACATTTGCGCCCGTTTTTAAAAACCATAAGTTTAACCCTATTATAATTTATAATCATGCCACAGACGCAGTCAGTAAATTATAGTTTTTTAAGTAAGCTTAAGAAGCACGTATCTTCAAGTGCAGTTCTTATCTTCTTTACTGTCGCAGCTCTTATCTGCGCAAACATTCCTGTGGTCAAGGACTGGTATTTCAGCCTTTGGCAGAATGAGGTAAGTTTCTCTATCGGAAACTTCAATTTCTTCAGCCATAACGGACATGCAATGTCCCTTGGTGCCGTAATCAACGACTTCCTTATGGCTATCTTCTTCCTTTCTGTCGGTCTTGAGATCAAGAGAGAGATCCGCGTAGGTGAACTTTCAACTCGCGAGAAGGCTCTTCTTCCTATCATCGGCGCATGTGGAGGAATGATTGTTCCTGTACTCATATTTTACCTGTTCTGTCCTAGTGATCCTGCAATGCAGAGAGGTCTTGCCATCCCTATGGCAACTGACATCGCATTCTCACTTGGAGTTCTTGCAAGCTTCAAGACAAGGGTCCCTCTCGGACTCAAGATCTTCCTTGCAGCCCTTGCAGTAGCTGATGACCTTGGTGGAATCATTGTGATCGCACTCTTCTACACTTCGCATATCGACATGATGTACATCTTCCTTTCACTCGGATGTGTAGTTCTGATGATACTCGCAAACTACTTCAAGTGCCGTTCAAAGGCATGCTTCGTACTTATCGGACTTGTGCTCTGGTACACAATGCTCAATTCAGGTATCCATGCTACAATCGCAGGTGTGATCACAGCGTTCTGCATTCCTGCAACCCTCAAGAAGGGTACAGGCCACTACCTTGAGCGTATCCGTGAACATGTCAACAAGTTCCCAGTGATCGATGTGGATGAGAGACACAATACAATCGTTCTTACAAACGACGAAATCCATACTCTTAAGAGCATCGAGTCAGCAGCCGACAAGATGATCAGCCCTCTTCAGGATCTTGAGGATAACCTCCATTTCATGATCAACTTCGTGGTAATTCCTTTGTTCGCATTTGCAAATGCAGGTATATGCCTTGAGGGAATGGGCCTCTCGGGAATTTTCAGCGGAGTAGGTCTTTCTGTAATGCTCGGTCTCGTGCTCGGTAAGTTCGTGGGAGTCTTCTCATTCTCATGGGCAGCTGTAAAGCTCGGCGTGGTAAAGCTTCCTGCAAATACTACATGGAAGGCTTTTGCCAGCGTCTGCGTTGTCTGCGGTATCGGATTTACAGTTTCAATGTTCATTGCAGACCTTTCTTATGCAGGTCTTGGAGCTGAAGGTGCAGCTCTTCTTGACCAGGCTAAGCTTGGTGTGCTTGTAGGTTCAGTCATATCTGCAGTTCTCGGATGTGTGCTCCTGAACTTCACGCTCCCAAAGGAGAAATAACATTCTAACCTCAATAAATATTCGTCAGGGTCGCATCGGTCATATCGGTGCGACTCTTTTTGTTTCTGTCCGATTTCTTTGCTAAATTTGCCGTGAATTATGGAGATCACACCTATAGCGCATATCAGGACGGAATTCCCTGAAAAGTTCGGCATCCCTCGTCAGAGCGGATTGGCTTCAGACCTGCACGGGAAGATCGTCTTTGAGCCAGGGTTCAGAAATCCGGATGCCCTTCGTGGACTTTCGGATTTTTCCTATATATGGCTGATCTGGGAATTTTCGGCGAACCGTAGAGGGGGAGCCTCATCTTCTCAGTCAGACTGGCAGCCGACCGTACGTCCTCCGAGGTTGGGAGGAAATGAGCATATGGGTGTATTTGCCACACGTTCGCCTTTCAGACCGAATCCTTTGGGACTCTCATGCGTGGAACTTGAACGCGTTGAAACTGATGGATCTGACGGCCCTGTGATCTATGTACGAGGTGCCGACCTGATGGATCGAACTCCGATTTATGACATAAAGCCGTATGTTAAATACGCAGATTCGCGTCCACATGCAGAATGTGGATATGTAGACCGTCTTGCCGAACGTTCGCTAAAGGTGCACCTGCCTTCTGAGTGTACTGACGGACTTGAAGACAAGAGCATGCTTCCTGCCTTGATTGAGGTGTTGTCGCTGGATCCGCGACCCTCGTATCATGATGATGCTGACAGGATCTATGGACTCTCCTTTGCCGGGTACAATGTCCGTTTCAAGGTTGCTGACGGTGTGCTGACCGTTGTAGAGATAAATCAGATTTAATATTCTAACTTATGATCAAACTGTTTCGTTCTTCCATTTTTGCCGGAGTCGCAATCGGTACTGCCGGATTCGGATTTTTAGCTGCAGGGGCGCAGTCTTCCTATGGATCGCTTGCCGGTGCCGTACTCTTCTGTTTCGGTCTCCTTACAGTTGTAGGTTATAAACTGAAGCTTTACACCGGAACAGCCGGATTCATCAACAAGAGTGAAATCGGCCAGCTTTTCCTGATCCTTTTCGGAAACATTTTCGGATGCCTTCTGGTTTCCATGCTTGCAAGGGTTTCGCCTGTTGCCGTACAGGAATCTGCCCAGAAGATTCTTGAACTCAGACTCCGCACAGGAGGACTTGAATGTGGCCTGCTTGCCATCGGTTGCGGTTTCATCATGACGACAGCTGTGCATTTTGCCCGTCAGGGTCAGTACCTTCCGCTCATCTTCGGAGTACCGCTCTTCATCGTGTGCGGCTTTCCTCACTGTGTTGCCGATGCGTTCTATTTCCTCAGCGTTCCGTTTGATTTCCTCGGCTCGAATTTCTGGCTCGTGGCTGAACTTTATGCCTGCATCGTCCTTGGAAACCTTATAGGTTGTAACCTTTACCGCATAATCCTGCAGAAGGATCAGTATTGATCCCATATTGGAATATAAAAAGACACCGTCAGTGCTCCACTGACGGTGTCTTTTTATATGGGTCCGGTCTTATTCCTTTACACGGAACCAATCCATTGTTCTTCCGAGAAGTCCCTTCTTGTCAAGTGAACCACGGACGTGAAGTACGTCGCCTTCCACTTTCATTGAACAATTGTACGTCTTTCCGTTACCTGGGTCATAGATCTTTCCGTTGTTATACTCTGCTCCGTCCTTCTTGAGGTTGCTGAGCATGTTGAGGCCGATGAGCTGACGACTGCGGAGAACCTTGTCCGGGTTGTTGCTGTCTACTGCCGGAGAACCGTCTGCCTCTGTAGGATTCTGGAGCCATACGATCTTTCCGTTGAATACCTCGCCGCTCTTGTACACTTCTACGATTGCAGTTCCATCCTCGAGTTTCCATTTTCCGATTACATCCTGGGCAAATGCCGCTGCAAATGGTGCAGCCATAAGAATGATAGTTAAAATAATCTTTTTCATCTAATTTAGGTTTTAGTTGTTCCGGGACAAAGATATTTATTTTTTGCTTATCTTTGTATAATGTACACTAAAAATAGTAAATGAGGAGACTATTTGCCATTATCTTGCTGCATCTTTCTGCAGGTATCCTTCTTGCTGCCCAGAACATAGGTTTTGTGCCGCAGGAGGTGCAGTATAATGGTGATAAGACTCTTGATGTCTCAGCAGGTATTGTCACTTCCGCACCCAAGGAAACCGGAAGGTATGGGCTTGAACAGCGTTCCGGGGCATATAGGATCGACATTACTGCCAAGGGTATCATCCTTGAAGGCTATGATGAGAGAGGAGAGGCCTACGCCATGATGACCCTTGAAGATCTGGTCAGAAAGGCAGGTGAGAGCAAGGCACTTCAATATTGTACCATATACGATTGGCCGGATGTAGAAGACAGATCAGTTGCAGACGGGTTTGACGGTGACGACTGGACTCATGATTTCAGGCTTTCGATGATCTCGCTTGCGGGACATCTGAGGATGAACGAATATGTGTATGCACCCAAGAACGATCCTTTTGTAGGCTCTCCGGATTGGATCATGCCATATACCCAGGGCTATGCGGATCAGATAAAGGAACTGATGGAAGCCTGCAGGCAGAACCATATGGAGTTTACATGGTGCATCCGTCCAGATAAGGACTACACCTGGAGCGAAGCGGATTACAGCCTCCTCCTTGGAAAGTTCGAGATGATGCATTACATGGGCGTCCGTTCGTTCGGAATCTTCCTTGATGACGTTCCTTGCCCTGAGGGTGAACAGTGGAGAAAGACTGAACTGGTAGAGAAGGTAAATGCTGACTTCATGAAGAAGAAGGGGCTGAAGCCACTTCGGGTTTCCGTGGACGGATGTTATGTCCCACAGACACAGGGGGAATCCGCAAGGATGGGAATGTATGCCTATGCAGCCCGTGCATGGAACAAGGATTCATACGACCCGTACGCAGCCCTTGAATGGGCCGTGACTGAAATTGCGCCGGATGTAAAGGAACCTTTCATCCGTTTTATACATAACTCGGAAGAATGGATCGGCCGCTTTGGTGGGGATGAGTCCGATGACTACGGGTTGATCGAGGCACGCGGCTATTCAAACGAGGCATACGATGCCCTTATGGCGGAATTCAAGGCCATTGAGAATGTTCCGGCTGCTGTGTCTGCGACATCGAACAAGGCTCTGTATCGTGAGATGAAGCCTTGGCTTGAAGAATTCGGCAAGCTTGGAACGCGTTGCAGGAAGGTCCTTGAGTGCATAAGCCTTTATTCTGCGGGTGATATACCTGGCTTTTGGTCTACATATGCGTCGAACCTCATGAGTGAGGCGGAAATCGCATCCTACAATGAGTATGCATCGGGATCAGGAATGCTCCAGCCGTTTTATGAAAGGATGATGGACAGCCTTGACGATGTCTTCGATATCAACAACGGCGCCCGAGTGAAATATGAACGCATTGCAGGAGACGGCATGCAGTCTTTTATCGCTCCTGCAGGAACGTCAGCATGCCACCTTATAATGAACAACCCGGACAGGGCTGAGGTGATTGTCAGGCTTTCTGATGCCTCTGGCCGATACACCGCTGAATTCTGCATAAAGGACTCGTATTTCAGGTTCGACATGAAGGGAAATGCAGTCAAGGTAGAGGTGATAGGCGATGTACCGGTGTTTGAAACAGTTTTTGTAAAATAATAATGAAAGATATATGGGAAAGATCATTTTGACAGGAGACCGTCCGACCGGTAAGCTTCACCTCGGACATTATGTTGGGTCTTTGAGGCGTAGAGTAGAGCTTCAGAACTCTGGTGAGTATGAGAAGATTTTCATCATGATCGCTGATGCGCAGGCTCTTACAGACAATGCAGACAATCCTGAGAAGGTACGTCAGAACATCATCGAGGTTGCTCTTGACTATCTCTCTGCTGGTCTCGATCCTGAGAAGGTTACAATCTTCATCCAGTCTCAGGTTCCTGAACTCTGTGAACTTGCATTCTATTACATGAACCTTGTGACTGTGCAGAGACTCCAGCGTAATCCTACCGTAAAGCAGGAAATCGTGCTCAGAGGCTTCTCTGACAGCGAGGACGACGAAAATCAGAACAAGAAGGGAATTCCTGTGGGATTCTTCACATATCCTATCAGCCAGGCTTCGGACATCACTGCATTCCGTGCTACGACTGTTCCTGTAGGTGTTGACCAGGCTCCTATGATCGAACAGACCCGCGAGATCGTCCACAAGTTCAATTCCGTTTATGGCGAGACACTCGTGACTCCGGAAATGATGCTGCCTGAGAATGCGACATGCTGCCGTCTCCCTGGTACTGACGGAAAGGCGAAGATGAGCAAGTCCCTCGGAAACTGCATCTACCTTTCGGATACAACCAAGGAGATCAAGAAGAAGGTGAACAGCATGTATACAGATCCTGAACATCTCCAGATCGAAGATCCCGGCCATGTGGAAGGAAATGTCGTTTTCACATATCTCGATGCATTCAGCACGCCTGAGCATTTCGCGAAGTTCCTCCCTGAGTACGAGAACCTCGATGCCATGAAGGACCACTATCGCCGCGGAGGCCTCGGAGACGGAACATGCAAGAAGTTCCTCTTCAACATCATGGAAGACATGCTTCAGCCTATTCGCGAGAAACGTGCCCATTATGAGCAGAACATCCCGCAGGTATATGAGATTCTCCGCAAGGGTTCAGAAGTAGCCCGCGCAGAAGCGGCAAAGACTCTTGCAGATGTCCGCAAGGCCATGAAGATCGATTACTTCGACGATGCTGAACTCATTGCAGAGCATACGAAGAAGTTCCAGAAATAACAAAAGCCTCCGTAAAGGAGGCTTTTTTCTTTTTGAATATGAAGAGCTTATCTTTCGTACTCGACTTTTGCTCGTACTTCAGCGATAGTCTCAACGTACTGTATCACGTTGTCCCTCAAGGTGTCAGCCTTGTAAGCTGCGAGAGCTTCCCATGAATCGAAGTCTGCAAGCATCACAGCGTCGTATGATGTCTTACCTTCGTTACGGTTTACACCTACCTCGATGCTCTTAAGGCCAGGTACAAGTCCCAGGAGGGACTCATATTTTTCCTTGACATCTTCCGCGAGTTCTTTTGAAGTCTTGCCATCTGATGGCTTGAACTTCCACATTACACAATATCTGACCATATCTGTTTAGTGTTTAAGTGGTTCATATTCGACCACTAATTTAGCAATAAAATGTGATTCTGCCAAAAAAGAATCGAATCTTTTTGCTAAATTTGCTTTTAGTATGATCAGGATAACTGATAAGTCAAAATGTACAGGTTGCACAGCGTGTGTGACCTCATGTCCAGTCCAGTGCATCGTAATGCGCAGGGACAGGCAGGGCTTTGACTATCCTGTGGCCAATCCGGACATCTGCATAGGTTGCGGAAAGTGTGAATCCGTATGTCCGGTAATCAATCCCGCCGAGCCCGTCAAGCCATTGGCTTCCTATGCCATGAAGGTCCAGGAAAATCTGTCGGGCAGTTCTTCAGGCGGTGTGTTCCCGTATATTGCTGGAAAGGTTCTGGATGAAGGTGGAGTCGTCTTCGGTGCCGTTCTCAATGATGACATGACTGTCGGTCATGCCGAGGCGGAAACCGTTGCCGAGGTCGAGCCGATGCGTGGTTCCAAATATGTCCAGAGCGACCTGTATTCGGTCTTTGAGGATGTGAAGATGTATCTTTCTCAGGGAAGGAAGGTCCTTTTTACAGGTACACCTTGCCAGATTGCAGGATTGAAGTCTTATCTTGGAAAAGCGTCGGAAGACCTTCTGACCGTCGAGGTTGCATGCCATGGAGTCCCAAGCCCGGGACTATGGGCAAAATATGTCGAGGCTCTGGGACGTAAGCATAAAGGTACCATCACTTCTGTTACATTCAAGGACAAGTCCCGTAGCTGGATGCATTACGACTTTGTCGTGGAAAATGCTTCCGGAAGGTTTGCGGTGCCGTATGTGGATGATCCGTACATGGCGCTTTTCGTACAGGACATGATATTGAGACCGTCTTGTCATGAATGTCCTGCCCGTTTCGGTAGGAGTGGCAGCGACATCACCCTTGCGGACATGTGGACGGTCGGAAAGGTTGCCAAGGAACTGGATGACGACAAGGGGACATCGCTTGTGATAGCCAATACGGCCAAGGGAATGTCTGCGGTTGATGGCCTGGACAAGCGTGAGGTGCCTTTCGATGCTGCTACAGAAGGAAACGGTGGCTTTGCCGTCAGTGCTGAGATTCCGCTGCGTAGGGATGAGTTCTTTGCCGGTTATCTTTCTGCAAAGGACCTGATCGCATACATGAAGGGTTTCGTGGTGCGCCGTCCTCTGCATGTGAGGTTATATAGGAAGGTACGTCACATTCTCTCAACCATAAAGAGGAGGATAACAGGATGAAGATAGCTATAGTGACATTGCCGTTGCATACGAACTACGGCGGACTGCTTCAGGCCTATGCCCTCAAGACCGTGCTCGAGGGCCTGGGACATTCTGTCGATGTGCTTGACCTTAAGGAGAAGATGCCGGTTCCAAGAGGACTGAAGGCTCCTTTTCTATATCTTTCCCGTGCCATGAAACGATTGGTGAAGGGAAAGAAAGGACCCGAGGTGTTCCGTGAGATCAGATATCGCCGTGAACTTCCACAGAGGTCGGAATATACATCGAAGTTTGTCGACAGGTGCATTGCACCTCGCATGATAGACAGATATGAGGATATCAAGGAAGGGGAGTATGACGCATATGTCGTGGGAAGCGACCAGGTCTGGCGTCCTCTGTATTTCAGCGGAATACAGAATGCCTTCCTTAAGTTTACTGAAGGGTGGGATGTCAAGAGACTTTCGTATGCGGCATCCTTCGGAACCGATCAGCTTGAATATGAATATACGCAGCTCGCAGAATGCGCCCGTCTTCTTGCCGGATTTGATGCAGTTTCGGTGCGAGAGGCTTCTGCCGTAGGAATGTGTGCGGAATGGCTCGATTGCGATAAGGCAGTGCATGTTCTTGATCCTGTGATGCTTGCAGATGTGCAAGATTACCTTTCCCTTGCCGGGTCTGCGGATGGACATCCTGCAAAGGGACGTATAATGACATATGTCCTTGATCCGTCAGGTGAAAAGACTCATGTGCTTGAATTCGTCAGGAAGATTACAGGAAAGGAACCTTATTCGCTTGACGTTTCCGGAACTGTGCCTCCTGTAGAACAGTGGCTTGCCGGTTTTGCTGACAGCGATTTCGTTGTGACGGATTCATTCCACGGCTGTGTACTTGCCCTCATGATGCATAAGCGCTTCATAGCAGTAGGCAACAGCAGAAGGGGCATGGCACGCCTGAATTCCCTTCTGACAATGTTCGGCCTTGACCAGAGGCTTGTCCATGGAATCGATCCTGAGGATGACGGCGAGTTCTTCCTCTCGGAGCCTGACTGGGAAAGCGTCGACAGGATATTGGATGAAATGAAGTCGGCGTCGTTGAGTTTCCTCAATGATGCACTTAATACGAGATGATTATGGATAAGAACAGACTGAGCATAATAGTTCCCGTCTATAATGCGGAAGATTATCTGGACAGATGCCTTATAAGCATTCTGGAGCAGGGCTTTACTTCATACGAAGTCATCCTTGTCGATGACGGAAGTACTGATGCCTCTCCCTTGATCTGTGACAGGTATTCTGCAACTGACCCTCGTTTCCGTACCATACATAAGAAGAACGGAGGAGTAAGTTCTGCCCGAAATGCCGGACTTGACCTTGCAAAGGGTGAATATGTGATGTTTGTGGATTCCGATGATGCCCTCTTGCCTGATGCTCTGGATGTTCTGTTTGAACATCTTTCCGGCGAGGACATCGCAGTAGGCGGATATACCGTGTATATTGAAGGAACTCCTGGCAGGGAAGTGCTTCCACGCAGGAGCCTTTCATACAGAGGCGAGGACATGAATCAGTTCTACACCGACAACATCCGCAGGAACTGCGAAATGCTTGATGCTCCATGGTCAAAGGTGTTCAGACGCAAGGCCATCGGCAGCCTGCGCTTCTGCGAGGACCTCAGTTATGCTGAAGACAAGTTGTTTGTGTTTACATTCCTGACGAGATGCTCGTCTGCATACGCCTGCGCCTACCCTCTGTATGCATACCATGTCAGGGCTGGGTCCCTCGGTAGCGATGTGCGTTCGGACAGGCATCTCATGCAGCTCCGCCGTTTCCTTCCGTTATATGCAGCGGTGCTCTTGGACTTTGCCCAGCGCTATCCGTCAAACAGGAAGATAAGCGCCCTGTATCATAGGGACATTGTCGGAAGGTATCTTTGCAGGATCCTGAACATCTTCTGCTCGAGACGTACGCAGTTGCTGAACCTGGATTATCTCGGATGGGTATATTCGATGATGGATGCCGACAAGGAACTTGGACTTTTCTCTGTCCGGGCAGGTCAGGTTTTCAATATACTTCTATATAAGATAGGAAACAAGCGGTTTGCTATAACCGTCTATCGTTTTGTCGCAAGTGTGTCGTCGTTGTTCAGGAAAGCGAAATGCTAAGGTTTGCCGTCATATTTGAAAGCAGTCCTTTCGACAGGAAGGGGCTCTTCAATGCTGTACACCAACGTGTGCTGCATCTTGTGGATACAGGCGGCTGCGAGGTGGATGTGTTCTGCGTCCATAGCCGTGACAATGCCTTTACAAGGAAGGTGAGACATACTCCGCAGGTTCCTGAGGTGGATCAGTTTGCGATTGATGGAATCACATACCGCATGCTCTGGTATGATTTCTCGATAACCGACCATGTCACCGTCAAATATCTTCGCAAGGAACCTGTCTTCTTCGGTAGATTCATCAGGAAGATTCTGCCGTGTCTCTCCGCATATGATGCAGTCCTTGCTCACTCGTTTACAGGTGGACTCATCGCACGGAAGGCGTCGGAAAAATACAGAGTTCCGTATTTCGTGACATGGCATGGATCCGATGTACATACCCATCCATGGAACAATCCTCTCATTCTGGAACATACAAGAAAGGTCATGGAAGGAGCCTCATGTAATTTCTTTGTGAGCGAAGCTCTTCTGAAGACCTCTGACAAGATGCTTGAGTCAGGCCGCAAGCAAGTCCTGCATAACGGAGTCTCGGATTTCTTCCGTCGTTACAACGGCGAGGACAGGGCTGAGTTCAGACGTCGTCACGGACTTGAGGATGGCACGAAGGTGGTTGCGTTCGTGGGAAGCCTTGTTGCTGTCAAGAATGTGGACCTTCTTCAGCCTGTCTTCCACAAGGTCCGCAAGTCATATGCCGGTCCTCTTGAATTCTGGGTGATTGGAGATGGAAAGCTCCGTCATCAGGTTGAGCCTGTTCTTATGGGTGATCCTACGATCTCCGTCCGTATGTGGGGAAATGTTTCTTCCGACCAGATGCCTGTCATCATGAACTGCGTCGATGTCCTTGTTCTTCCTAGTCGAAACGAGGGACTTCCTCTGGTATGTGCCGAGGCCATAAGATGCGGTGCCGTCGCTGTAGGTGCTGATGTAGGTGGCGTTTCGGAAGTGATTGGTCCTGAGAATGTTGTTCCTCATGGTCCTGGATTCAATGATGCTTTTGCAGGAAAGGTTGTCGAAGCATTGGCCGGCAAGGTGAAGCAGAGCCTTCCGGATACCATTGACTGGATCCGGACTGCCCGAAAGGAACTTGAATGTATAAGCGGATTGCTAAAGTGACCTGAACTCCCTTGGCAATGAAGCTGTGAACTTCATGGTCTTGCCTGTCCACGGATGGATGAACGAGAGTCCCTGCGCATGGAGGGCCAGTCTTCCGAACGGATTTGTCTTAGCCTCGTATTTGCGGTCTCCTGCAACAGGATGGCCGATCCAGTTCGAATGTGCCCTGATCTGATTCTTTCTTCCTGTCTCAAGGTTGAATTCCACGCATGTAAACTGCTGTCCGTCCTTTTCGAAGCGCTTGAGCGTGCGGCAGTGGCTTGATGCCAGTTTCCAGTCCTTTCTTGGAGGCCTGTTCCTGTCGTCTCCCTTTCTCAGAGGATAGCAGTGGACCTTGAGCGACTTCGGGTGTTCGTACATCCATGACTCGATCCATCCCTCCTCGTCCTCGATGTTTCCTTCAAGAACGGCAAAGTATCTTCTTTCCTTTACTGCCTCGTCCCAGTTGTCCTGAAGAGCCCTTTTTGTCTCCTCGTCCTTTGCAAAGACGATGAGCCCTGAGGTATCTCTGTCCAGTCTGTGTACAATGAAGATACCACCGGCATATTCGTAAAGCAATGAGTATGCGGTCTCAATTTCAGGATGGCCTGCAGACATGCTGAGCATGCCGCTTGGTTTTTCCACCACGATCAGCCATTCGTCCTCGAAAACAATCTTAAGGTTCTTTGCCATTCTTCTGTGTTTTGGTCTGCAAATCTAAGAATTATTTTGACTATCTTTGCATGATTGTCAATGTATATGAAAACAGTATTCGATCCGCTTCGCAAAAAGGATGTCGCGCTTACTCCCGAGGAACAGGTGCGACAGTGGTGTATCGGAGTGCTGTGCAACGATCTTGGCGTCCCTATGCACATGATGATGAGCGAGGTCGGACTGAAACTTGGAGACAAGCAGTTCCGTGTCGATGTCCTTGTCTATGACAGACAGGCGAGGCCTTTGGTGGTTGTCGAGTGCAAGCGACCTGAAATTGAACTTGGAAGGGAAGTGCTGGATCAGGCCATAAGGTATAATATGGTGTTGAATGTCAAGTACTTGATAATCACAAACGGCAGGCAGACCTTTGCATGCCGAAGGGAAGAGACAGAAGGTAATGTACGGTATGTCTTCGTAGAGAAGGTTCCGTCTTATAACGAAATGATATGTCAGCAACAATAACACAGGGATTCCTGGACCATAAGATATTTTCCATTGTTTCCGAGACTGCCGCAGAACTCGGAGTCCGTGCATTCGTCATCGGCGGATATGTACGCGACTGCTTCCTTGGCCGACCAAGCAAGGATATAGACATCGTAGTCGAGGGCAGTGGAATCGAACTCGCGGAAGCGGTGGGCGAGAAGGTTCGCAGCAATGTTTCAGTATTCCGCAACTTCGGAACTGCAATGCTCCGCTACCATGGAATCGAAGTGGAATTCGTTGGGGCCCGAAAGGAATCATACAGACGCGATTCACGCAAGCCTATCGTCGAGGATGGCACTCTTGAAGACGATCAGTTGAGGAGGGACTTCACCATCAATGCCATGGCCTTCAGCCTTCAGAAGGATGACTTCGGTGCATTGGTGGATCCGTTTGGAGGAATCCGTGACCTTGCTGCCGGCATAATCCGCACTCCGCTCGATCCCGACACGACATACAGCGACGACCCTTTGAGAATGGTGAGGGCAGTGCGTTTCGCGACAAAGCTTTCGACAGATGAACTCACATTCACCATCGTTCCCGAGTCTCTTGATTCGATCAGAAGGAACAGGGACAGGATGGAGATACTTTCCAAGGAAAGGATCGTTGAGGAACTGAACAAGATCCTTGTTACTCCAAAGCCGTCGATCGGCTTCAGACTCCTTGATGAGACCGGACTTCTTGACTACATACTTCCGCAGCTTTCAAAACTCAAAGGAGTCGAGACAGTGGAAGGAAAGGGGCATAAGGAAAACTTCTCCCATACCCTTGAAGTGCTTGACAATGTGGCGGTTCTCGAGATGGAGGCTATAGCTCAGGAACGTCTGAAGGACTTTGTCTTTGAGGATGGTGTAGAGGTAGAGAAGGTGCGTACGGAGCCTAACGTATGGCTCAGGTGGGCAGCCCTGCTTCATGATATTGCAAAGCCCGCTACCAAGAGGTATGATCCTGCCCTTGGATGGACATTCCATGGACATGAGATACTGGGTTCGAGATGGATCCCGAAGATCTTCCAGAGCATGAAGATGCCTCTGAACGAGAAGATGAAATATGTGCAGAAGCTCGTGAGCCTGCATCTTAGACCGATTGCGCTTGTGACAGAGGAGGTTACGGACTCTGCTGTCAGACGCCTGCTTTTCGATGCCGGCAACGATATTGATGACCTGATGGTTCTCTGCAATGCGGATATCACTTCCAAGAATCCGAAGAAGGTGGCCCGTCTCCATGCGAATTTCGAGCTGGTAAGGACGAAACTTGTAGAGGTCGAGGCTAAGGATGCCATCCGTAACTTTAAGAATCCTATCACCGGCGACTATGTGATGGAACTCTTTGCTCTCCAGCCATGCAATACGATCGGTATTCTCAAGGAATACGTCAAGAACGCCATTCTTGACGGTGACATAGAGAATTCATTTGAGGCGGCGGATGCTTTGATGAGAGCCATGGCTGCCGAGATGGGACTTTTCCCTGTAAAGTAAGACGATGAAGCTTATCGATGATTATATCGCGTATGTCAAGGACGTGCGCAGGTATTCGCAGCGTACTGCAGCGATATATGAAGCCGTGCTGACCGATTATCATCGTTTTGTTTCCCGTGACGGCATCATCGGATCCGACGATGAATTTGCCTCTGCCTTCAATGTGTCCGAAATCCGTCAATATGAAGCCGAGATGCTCGACGGCAAGAATGCCAGGTCTGCAAGGACGGTAAATCTCCATCTGTCCGCTCTCAGCGGCTTCTGCCGTTATCTCATGCAGCGAGGTCTGCTAAAATCGAATCCTGTCAAGTTGATTACGAAGCCGAAGGTGGAGAAGCGTCTGCCACATTTCTATCGTAAGGAATCTATGGCTGAATATTTCAAGGATACCGGCCATCTGCTTGGAAATGATGAGTTCAATGCCTTCGTCAATGAGTGGAATACCGAAAGCGGAAAGAAGTATTACGGAAGACTTCTCGAAAGGCTCATCGTTTCTTCATTGTACTCCCTCGGAATAAGACGAGCCGAACTCATCGGATTGTGTGTTGACAGCATCGATTTTGGTAGAAATGTTGTTAAAGTAAGGGGAAAAGGCGATAAAATGCGAGAAATTCCTCTCGTTACTTCATTGTCTGAAGAAATTTTATTATATTTGAAAGCAGTTGAGGCGATGTGCGGAAGGAAACGATCTTTGAAAGAGCCGCTGTTTGTTACATATGAGGGTGCAGGACTGTATCCGAATTATGTTGACAGAGCTGTGAAGTCGGCGCTTGGCTGTGTCAGGAGCATACGTGGCAGGAAGTCACCGCATGTTCTCAGGCACTCTCTGGCGACCGAACTTATGAATGAGGATGCCAGTCTGAACTCTATTAAGGAGATGCTCGGACACTCTTCATTGGCTGCGACACAGGTTTATACCCACAGCAGTATCGCCCGGCTTAAAGATAGTTATGAACGTGCCCACCCAAGGGCTAAAAACGGAGGTAAAAATGGAGATTAGAGTGCAGTCGATCAAGTTCAATGCAGATCAGAAACTGTTGGACTTTGTAGAAAAGAAATTCTCTAGACTTGAGAAGTTCTATGATGCTGTTACAGCTGTAGATGTTGCTCTTTCGCTGCTTCCTGACCACGAAAACAAGAACGTGAAAGTTCAGGTCAGCATTCCTGGCAACACTATCGTAGTTGAGAAAAACGCAAAAACCTTCGAGGACGCAGTTGTTGACTGCGCAGACATTCTTAAGGAGAAGCTTGTGAAAGTAAAGGAGAAAAGAACGGAATAGAATTCGTATCCATGAGGCGGCATCGGAAGATGCCGCTTTTTTTATCCCTGCTGTTCAGTAATATTGTCTAATTTCGTATATTTGCATGATTATGGCTAAAGGATTTGTAGAAACTGACGCACAGTGCAGACAAATAGTTCAGGATGTCCGTAACGGCGTCTTCAGTCCGGTTTATCTTCTTATGGGAGATGAACCGTATTATGTTGATATGGTATGCGATGCAGTCATGGAACATTGTCTTGACGAGAGTGAAAGAGACTTCAATCAGACTGTGTGCTATGGTGCGGATGTGGATGCCGATGCTGTCGTTACGGCAGCAAGGCGTTATCCTATGTTCGCTGAGCGCCAGCTGGTGGTCGTGAAGGAAGCACAGATGATGAAGTCCCTTGAGGAAATTGCAGTGTATTGCCAGAATCCTCTTGAATCTACTGTCCTTGTCATATCCATGCATGGGGCATCTGCTGACAAGAGGAAATCTCTTTACAAGACTGTCTCGAAGATGGGTACGGTAGTTGATTCCCAGACCCTCAGGGATTATGAGATGCCGAAATGGATATCGATGTTCTATCGTACAAAAGGCTTGAACGTCGCTCCCGATGCTGCAGCCCTCCTTGCAGAGCATGCCGGAACGGACCTGAACAAGATTGCCATAGAGACAGAAAAGATGCTGAAGAACCTTCCTGAAGGTGTTTCAGAAGTTTCAGTGGCGGATATCGAGAAGAACGTCGGCATAAGCCGTCAGTTCAGCATATTCGAACTTACCAAGGAACTCTCTTATAAGAATTCCGCAAAGGCTCTCCGCATCGCTGCATATCTTGGCTCTTCTGCAAAATTCGCCATGCCGATGGCTGTAAGTGCGCTTTTCACGCATTTCAACAGGATACTCAAGTATTCGGCACTTCTGATGAAGACCAAGAACCCTATGAATGACCAGAAGGCAAAGGTACTCGGAGTCAATCCGTATTTCTTTGCAGAATATGACGTTGCAGTCCGCAATTATCCTCTCAACAGGTGTATGGCTGTGATATCCCTTCTGAAGGAATATGACTACAAGGGCAAGGGAGGAGAGACCGGAGAGGCTACTCCAGCTGAACTTATGGTAGAACTTACTGCGAAAATATTGAACATATAACATAATAGACTATGGATCTGATCCAATGTACGAATGTCTCCAAGAGCTTCGGTGAGAAGGTCGCTCTTGACAAGGTAACGGTTAATATCCCGAAAGGAAAGATTTTCGGTCTTCTCGGACCTAACGGTGCCGGAAAGACCACTCTCATACGTATCATAAACAGAATAACAATCCCGAATTCAGGAACAGTCATGTTCAACGGCCGTCCGATCACTCAGGAAGACGTCGAGAAGATAGGCTATCTTCCGGAAGAGAGAGGTCTCTACCGCAAGATGAAGGTGGGCGACCAGGCCATGTACCTTGCCCAGCTCAAGGGCATGTCTTCTCGTGAGGCTGCGATGGAACTCAAGAAATGGTTCGTGAGGTTCGGAATCGAAAGCTGGTGGAACAAGAAGGTCGAGGAACTCTCGAAGGGTATGGCCCAGAAGATCCAGTTCATCACTACGGTGGTTCACAAGCCTTCGTTGCTCATCCTCGATGAGCCTTTCTCAGGATTTGACCCTGTAAATGCACAGGTAATACGTGAGGAAATCCTCAGACTCAAGGAAGAAGGAGCGACAATCGTGCTCTCTACCCATAACATGGAATCAGTAGAGGAACTATGCGACAACATCGCCCTCATCAACAATTCCCATGTCGTGATCGCAGGAGGAGTGGACGAGATCCGTCGTCAGTACGGAAGCAACAATGTAGAGCTTATCTATACCGATCCGTTCCAGGTAAGGTCAGTGGCTGGTGTCTTCAAGGTACTTTCTGATCACGATGATGCAGGACGCCATACTGCAGTCCTTTCCCTTGAGAAGGGAGTAGGAAGCAACCAGGCCCTCACTGCAGTTCTCGAGCAGGGGCTCACCGTGAATTCATTCAGGGAACTTGTTCCGCGAATGAACGATATCTTCATCAAACTTGTAACAGAGGAGGCATAGGCAATGAAACTTAGAAACATCAAGACCATCATATCGCGTGAATATCTCGTACGCGTAAAGAAGAAGTCATTCCTTCTGACAACATTCATCGTTCCTGTACTTCTTGCTGCAATGTGTGTGCTTCCAAGCGTGATCATGCTGATGAGCAAGGAGAAAGGAAAGAAGATAGGAGTTGTCGACCAGTCTGGAATCGTGCTGTCGTACATGGTTGACAATGAGTCTGTTACTTATATGGATTTCTCGGACGGCTCTGTCGAGGAACTTAAGGCTGGATTTGCAGGTCTTGGCATCGATGCCCTTGTGGTCGTGTCTCCTATAGATACGGTCAACAGGATGCTCAGCGTGTCTTCATATTCTGACAAGCCTCTCAGCATGGACCTTAAGGAGAATGTCCATTCAAAAATCAATGATGCAGTCGAGGATTACCGCCTCGCCCAGTATCAGATCGAGGGACTGAAGCAGATCATGGAAGACGTGAAGGTTGACGTGCCTATGAACACATATGTATTCGATGACTCGGGAGAGGAGAAGATGACATCGTTCGAGGTACCTATGATCATTTCCATGGTCCTTTCCATGATCATCTACCTCTTTGTGATGATGTTCTCAGGTATGGTTATGCAGAGTGTCATCGAGGAAAAGGCCAGCAGGGTAGTGGAAGTGCTCGTGTCGTCGGTGAAGGCTACCGAACTCATGTTCGGAAAGATCATCGGTGTGGCTTGCGTTGCATTGACTCAGTTCTTCCTCTGGATCATCCTCACTCTCGTACTTGTGGGAGGATTCTCTGCGTTCGTGGGCTTTGATTCGCTTATGGGAGATCCTGCGCAGGCTGAGCAGATGATGGAGATGACTTCTCAGATGGGCGGCGTAGATATGGCACAGATGACTTCTGCGATGACAGAGGATAATGCAATGGCTACAGTCATCAACACACTCAGGGACTTCAACTGGGGACAGATGATCTTTGTGTTCGTCGTTTATTTCGTCCTCGGATATCTTCTCTATGCGTCGTTCTTTGCTGCAATCGGTTCGGCAGTGGAGAATGAAGCGGATACCAACCAGCTGCAGATGCCTGTCACCATTCCTTTGATGCTGGCATTCTTTGTCGCTCTCTATGCTTTCAACGCTCCGGACAGTTCGCTTGTATGGTGGGGATCGATGATTCCGTTCACTTCTCCGATAGTTATGCTTGCACGAATTCCGTATGGAGTGCCGATGTGGGAACTTGCACTTTCCATCTCTATTCTTGCAGCGACTTTCGTCGGCTGTGCATGGCTCTCTGCAAAGATCTACAAGATCGGAATCCTCATGTTCGGTAAGAAGACCACATTCAAGGACCTCTGGAAGTGGCTTAATCAGAAATAACGTATAAATACAGTATAGATGTCATATTTGAAATCAATCATCATAATTTCCGTTGCTTTCATCGCACTCGGCACTTCTGCCTGGGCACAAGACTACAGCTGGGAAGCTGTGCAGATGGACGGCGACATGACTGGTTGCATTTCCCCTTCAAAGGATAATGTACCAGAGGCTCTAGGAACATTCAAGGGCGGCAAGTATGTGGCTCCGGACGGAAAGGTGTACAAGCGCAGGTCCATTGTCGCAAAGACAGCCCGTACGGTAATGGATGCACAGCCGAAGATGGCGAGGGTTAAGGACGTGATCGGATATTCGTCCCAGGCAATGACCACAGCCTATCCTGAGAGTGCATTGTCCAACTGGTTCATCGACATCCTTATCAGGAAGACAGAGGAACTTTCCGGCAAGAAGGTGCATATCGGCATTACAAACTTCGGCGGTATCCGCGTGGATATGCCTCAGGGTGACATCATTCTCGACGACATGCTGTCCATGTTTCCTTTCAAGAACTATCTTGCATACGTCGAGCATACAGGCAAGGAGATCCGTGCTGTTCTTGAATCGATGGCTGAAGGACGCTTTCAGGTTCTCGGCGGAGTAAAGGTGGTTGCTGACGGAGGCAAGCTCGTGTCCGTAGAGATTGACGGAGAGCCTCTTGATGATGAAAAGGTCTATGGAATGGCAACGATTTCATTCCTTCTCAATGGCGGCGATGGTCTCGCTCTCCAGAATAATGCCCTTTCTGTGACAGTCTTTGAGGATGTTCCGATCATCGATGCTGTTCTCGAACATGTTGCGGCCGAGACTGCGGCAGGCAGGCCGATCGAATACAGTACAGATGGTCGTGTTACGGTAATGAACGATAATAGGAGGAAGTAATGATGAAGAGGATCGTTTTGTTAGCCGTTGCATTTCTTGCAACATTGGCGCTTGATGCACAGGAACTTACTGTACTGCATCTCAATGATACGCACAGCCATGTGGACCCGCAGCGTGCAGGTGAATACAAGGGCCTCGGTGGTGTGGTTGAGCAGGCAGCATATATCGACAGCGTACGTAAGGCAGACGGAAGGAGAAATGTCCTCCTTCTCCATGGCGGAGATTTCGGACAGGGTACTTCATATTTCACGGAGTTGGGCGGAGACATCGAAATCGATATTCTCAATGCTGCGAAGTATGATGTCGTGACATTGGGTAATCACGAGTTTGACAACGGAATAGTAGAGCTTGCCCGTCGTCTCAAGAGGCTGAAGGCTGATGTCATCTGTGCAAATTATGATTTTACCGGAACTCCACTTGAGAAGCTCGTGGAACCCTACGTGATCGTCAGGAAGGCGGGCCTCAAGATCGGAATAATCGGTCTGCTTACTGATATCAGCAGTGCTGTCGACATCAGTCTCGTGGGAAATCTTCGATATCTTGAGCCTTCTGCTATAATCAACAGATATGCTGAGTACCTGAAGAAGGAGAAGAAATGCGACCTTGTCTTCTGCCTCAGTCATCTTGGATTCTCGCTTGACAAGGAGGTAGTCCCTGCAATCCGTAATGTGGACGTAATCGTGGGAGGCCATTCACATACTCAACTTGATGAGATGGTACGTGTCAAGGACCTTGATGGTAAGGATGTTGTAATCGTACAGGATTGGTGTTGGGGTATGAGTGTAGGTAATCTTAAAGTGAAATGGGAATAGCAGAACTTCTTGTAATTGCTGTAGGTCTTTCTATGGACGCCTTTGCGGTCTCCATCTGCAAGGGACTTTCTGTCCAGAAGGTGAGACCGGTTCATCTCGTCCAGACTGCAGTATGGTTTGGAGGCTTTCAGGCCTTGATGCCTGTTCTGGGATATTTTCTGGGAATTTCCTTCGCTGACTTCGTCGCTTCTGTCGACCATTGGATTGCTTTCATCCTTCTTGGCATCATCGGAGGAAACATGATAAAGGAATCCGTGCATAAGGAAGAGGACCTGCACGTAGCACCTGATTTTTCATTCAGAACGATGTTCGCGATGGCTGTCGCTACCAGCATAGATGCATTCGCAGTCGGAGTGTCATTCGCTTTTCTCAAGGTGAACATCTGGGAGGCCGTGCTGCTGATCGGAATCACTACGGCGATTTTCTCGGCGGTCGGCGTGATTATCGGCAACTTCTTCGGTGCAAGATGGAAATCCAACGCGGAGTTCGCCGGAGGATTCATTCTTATAGCTATCGGATTGAAGATACTACTTGAGCACACGATCGGTGCATAGTAGAAGATTTCCGGACTTGTCGGATTTCAGACCGAATATATGGGCGTCATCTCCAGAGGTGATGCCCAGTTTTTTTCTCAACGTATCTGTATCCATCGGTATGTTTCGGGCCGTCACCTCTGCCTTTGGATATTTCTTGCCTGCAGCCTTTATTGTCCTCTTGTCAAGTGGCTCGCATGAAATTATACGATAAATCTTGCCCAGACCATATAGGGAATTGATCGTCTCCTCGTTCGAGAACGTATAGTAATGTGTTGATTTACCGAGTTTTGCCATGCCAAATCTCTTGGAAATGAGGTTGTATGCACCAGCCTTCATCAAGGCCTTGCCAGGCTCAAAGAGATATGTGCCCGATTCCGAATCTTCAGTTGAAACTATAGCCGTCTTCTCCTCTGACGGGAGGAAAGTAAAGCCGGCAGGCTCTGTGTGCGGGTAGTTGGAAGGAAGTTCGACTGCGTGTACTGAATATTCTCCACTCCATTCCCTGTCCATCCATATGAGAAGTTCCTTGCATTCTCCGCCGGTCGCAACAACATGTACCTCGCGGCATGTGGGCCCGAGACGGTCGCACGCCATGGTTATGTCTGCCATAGGGGAGAACTTGATCAGCATGTGGCGGCATATTCCGAATATTTCCTCCTTGAGCGTCAGTACGTCAGGAGTGCATTCTTCAATAAGGAATACCTTCTTTCCGCCTTCTCCGCGTCTTGCCGGGTCCATATATACTATGTCAGGACAGAATCCTTTCAGGATTTCAGTCGGTGACGACTCGCCCTGTCCATTGCCTACCGCATGGTTGCTTATCACGATGTTGTCTGCCTCCAATGCCTTGAAGTTCATCTCTGCAGCCTTGCAGAGGACTTCCTGCATCTCATTGTAGAGGACTTTTGATGCCTTCTTTGAGAAGAACCATGAATCCACTCCGAAACCTCCGGTAAGATCTGCTATCCTGAATTCCTTTGATATCCTTTCCGCAAGCGTGGATTTATAGCATGCTGTCGCAGAGCTGCTGCATTGTTCGGCAGACAGTCTTGCCGGGAATATGAGTTCCGGGTTTTCGTACCATTCCTGAACCTTGCCCCTGAGTTTCCTTCTGCTCTCGATGCAGTTTACTGCCAGATCCATATCAATCTCAGGCCACTTGCTTCTTGCAAGCAGCAGTCTTGTAGTGTCCTCGTTGAGGTGAGATGATACGAATTCGGTCAGTTTCTTCATATATTGACATTTAATGCAAATATACTCTATATTATTTACATATATCGGTGTTGCTATTCAAATATTAATTGGTAAATTTGTGTGATTAAATGACTATTCACTAATTAACTGAAACTGATATGGCTTACAAAGTAATCGACATCGAAGGTGTAGGCGCTGCTTACGCTGAGAAACTCACTGCAGCTGGTCTTACAACAACAGCTCAGCTCCTCGCTAAATGTACAACTCCTTCAGGCCGTAAGGCTCTTGCTGAGGAGACCGGTATCTCTGACAAGCTCATTCTCAAGTGGGCAAATCATGCTGACCTTTTCCGTGTAAAGGGTGTTGGTCCTCAGTTCGCTGAACTTCTTGAGGCAGCTGGTGTTGATACAGTAAAGGAACTCGCACATCGCAAGGCTGAGAATCTTGCAGCTAAGATGGCTGAGGTAAACGCAGAGAAGAAGCTTGTCCGTCGCGTACCTGTTGTTTCTGAGGTACAGAAGATGGTTGACTTCGCAAAGGAACTTCCAGGCGTCCTTACTTACTAATCGTCTGAAATTCACATTCTATAGCCGTTACGTTTTTTCGTGACGGCTTTTTTTGTGCATGGCTTGGACCTTGCAATATCCTTGGAGGAATATTAAACTTTAAATGAAATGAAAAGGATATTAGTTATGGGTGCAATAGCGTTTGCGGCGTCGTTGCTTGCTGACGATGCCGATGCCTGCACAGGCATATCACTTGTTGCCAAAGACGGAAGCAAGGTAGTGGCAAGGACTGTAGAATGGGCCGCTACGCCGATGCAGTGCGGTTATGTCGTGTCTCCTCGAGGCCATATGCATCAGTCATATACTCCAACAGGAGAGAATGGACTTAAATATAAAGGAGTCTATGGCTATGTGGGAATCTATACGGAGTATGAACCGTTCGTTGTGGAAGGTGTCAATGAGGCAGGTCTTTCTGCTGGACTCTTCTTCTTTCCGCAGTATGGCGAGTATGCTCCATATGATTCGTCACGAAACGACAAGACCCTGTGTGACATGCAGTTTGTCTCTTGGGTGTTGTCGCAGTTCTCTAACATCAATCAGGTGAAGGATGCACTTTCCCAGATCGATCTTGTGACATTGAACAACAAGATCGGAGCGGTGCATTGGAGGATTACCGAACAAGGAGGGCGAATGGTTGTTCTTGAGATCGTCAACGGAGTACCAAGATTCTATGAAAACACTCTTGGAGTGCTGACCAATGCTCCTGGCTTCCAGTGGCATATGACCAATCTCAACAATTATGTCAATCTTGTTCCCGGATCAGCCCCAAACAATACCATCGCCAAGGGCATCACCCTCCAGCCGCTTGGACATGGCAGCGGAATGCTTGGCTTGCCAGGCGATTACACATCGCCGTCAAGATTCGTACGAGCTACATTCTTCCAGACTACGGCTCCTGTATGGGATAACGGATTTGACACAGTAGTCCAGGCCTTCCATATCCTGAACAACTTCGACATTCCTATCGGAAGCCAGCATGTAAGGTCGGAGATCCCTGCAGGAATGCCAAGTGCTACACAGTTCACGGCTGCGACAGACCTCAAGGCTATGAAACTCTACTACAGGACAGCCTGGAACAGCAATATCCGCTGCATCAACCTGATGGATATCGATTTCCATAAGGTCAAGTACCAGTCCCATCCTCTGGATGATGTTCAGAAACAGCCGGTTGAAGTAATAAAGGTCAAGTAGCATTTCCGTCCATAGCCTGTGGCATGGCCGGTCATAGGCTCGGCTCATCATATTTCATCTTTATTCGTTTCGTCGGAAACCTGATGGCTCAGGCTCCGGCGAAATTTCGTATATTCGCGGCTGAAATCATTTTAGGCTATATGAAAAAGTTCAGAGTACCCAATACATATGTCATAATCTTCGCAGTCATAGCAATCTGTGCAATCTCTACCTGGTTTGTGCCTGGAGGAGATCCGCAGACCTGGCAGGTGTTTTCCGCCTTGTATGAGGGCTTCAGCCAGCAGGCTGGCATCATAGCCTTTGTGCTCATAATCGGAGGAGCTTTCTGGCTTGTAAACAGTACGAAGGCAGTTGATGAGGGAATCATGGCATTCATTTCAAAAGTCGGAATGCTTGAGAAGCATGCTCTTGTACGCAAGGTCGGCGCGGGGAACATTGTAATAGTGCTTGTGATGCTTCTGTTCGGCCTTTTTGGGGCTATTTTCGGCATGAGCGAGGAAACCATAGCATTTGTTGCGGTGGTCATTCCATTGGCTAAATCGCTTGGATATGATGAAATCGTAGGAGTCTGTATGGTATATGTAGCTGCTCATGTGGGTTTTGCAGGTGCTATGCTGAATCCATTCACTATCGGAATTGCCCAGGATATGGCTTCCCTTCCTCTTTTCTCGGGAATCGAGTACAGGGTGTTCTGCTGGGTGATCCTGATGGCAGTGACGATTGCGTTCGTGCTTTGGTATGCATCACGTGTGAAGCGCAGCAAGACCATTGAATCTGTTTTGGAGGATCAACCTTCCGAATCTGCAGGGAGAGGGGAGGACCTTCCAAGGAAGAACGCGTGGATATGCCTTGCATTGCTTATGCTTGCTGTCGTCCTGTTTTCGGTGTACCATGCTTCTGATTGCAGCATCAAGCTGGGCCAGGCCGTGTATGACGCTCCATGGCTTTTATGGGTCATTGACATCCTGTTTGCGGCATTCTCGCTTTTGAGTCTCAGAAAGTCAGTAAGAATGTTCATTCTCAACATGCTTATGTTCACCATTGTCTATATGGTGGTCGGTGTGATGGGGTATGGCTGGTATCTTCCTGAAATCTGTGCTCTTTTCATGGCACTAGGTGTGTCAGCCGGTTTTGCTGCCGGATATTCAGCGGATGAAATTTCCAAGGAATTCATGGCGGGAGCAAAGGATATCTTTTCTGCTGCCTTGATCATTGGTTTCGCTGCGGGAATAATCGTGATCCTCAAGAACGGTCAGGTAATCGATACAATGCTCGCATCTCTTGCATCTGCCCTTCAGGATGTCGGCAAGGCAGGTGCGTTGGGCTCTATGTACGGAATCCAGACATTCATCAATGTATTCATTCCATCCGCATCTGCAAAGGCTGCCGTCACAATGCCTATCATGGCACCGTTCTCCGATATGATCGGCGTTTCCCGACAGGCAACTGTGCTTGCATTCCAGTTCGGTGACGGTTTCACAAACATGATCACACCATGTTCCGGAGTCCTTATGGCAGTCCTCTCTGTGGCAAGGATTCCGTATGAGAAGTGGTTCAAATGGATATGGAAATTCATCCTTCTGCTCATTGTCATCGGATTCGTCCTTCTTCTTCCGACAATCTGGCTCGATCTTCCGGGATTTTAACATGTCTGTTTTCAAATAAAGAACCGCTACCTTCACAGGCAGCGGTTCTTCATACGTACTTGAATTAGATTTAGGTCTATTTTTCCTTTATCTTATGATGCAAAGGTATCTAGTAATGTCCTAAAGTGGAAAAAATAGTGATATGTGGGGTGAAAATGTGATATCACACCCATTTTTGTGACTAAAATCCATTATTTGTGACTAAAAAATATATTTACTATTTTTGTCACAACAAAATAGTGACTATAATATGTCTCAGGTTCCGACAGTATTCAGGAGGTTCATACCTCAGCTTCTGCACGTCATCGTGCTGCCGATATTCTTCTTTGCATTCATGCTGATCCTTCGACCGAAAGGTATCGTGGATTTTCTGGGGAAGGACTGGTTCGGTGTGCACCTTACAATAATTTCGTGCATAATCCTTCTTTCCACAGCAGTGGCGAGAGTGATCTATTATGTGATACCGATGAGGCTCAACTATTCGCTTTATGTGTTCTGGTGTCTTGCAGAGGTGATATTCATGTCCTTCTTTACTGCCTTGTATCTATGGCTGGTCCTTGGCAAGAGCATGCTTTATTTCGAGTACCTGACCCTGTCCTTCCAGTACCATTTCTTTTCCCTGGTCTTTGCCTATGTGATCCTGGGTCTTTCCTTGAGGATTTATGAATTCCATCATAAGGAATACAGCCTTGATGACAGCGTAGCACACAGAATGCGCTTCTATGATCAGCAGCACAATCTCAAGATAGTCCTTACAGCGCCTGCAATCCTTTATATTGCTGCAGAAGAGAACTATGTGAATATCTTCTATTATGAAAATGAAAACGGGCGTGTTCGCAGCTATAATCTAAGAAGCTCTATGAAGGCAATAGATGAGCTTTGCCAGGAGAATGGTCTGATTAGATGTCATAGGTCATTCTACATCAATCCCGCCCATGTCAAGGTCTTACGAAAGGACAGGGACGGGATAATGTATGCTGAACTGGATGCTGATGACGTTCGTCATATTCCTGTTTCCAAGAAGTATTACGACCGTCTCTCCGATATGCTTTAGAACAAGCCGAAAAGCTGTGCGTCTATCTTGTCAGTTATCTGTGCAAAATCTTCTGGACGGTTCTCGAAGTCCATGTCGTCTGCTTCGATCACCAGCACCTTTCCTGGATAGTTTGCGATCCATTCGTCATATCTCTCGTTGAGATTGTTGAGATATTCGATGCTGATTCCTTTCTCGTAGTCGCGTCCGCGTTTCTGAATCTGTGATACGAGGTGAGGTACCGATGACTTCAGGTAGATCAGAAGGTCCGGCTCCCTTACCATTGACATCATGAGGTTGAAAAGCTGCATATATGTGTCGAAATCACGGTCTGAAAGGTTTCCCATTGCCTTATTGTTTGCAACAAAGATATGAACGCCCTCAAGGATCGTCCTGTCCTGGATTATCACTTCATCAGACTTTGAAATTTCCAGCAGATCCTGAAAACGCTGTGCAAGGAAGTATGTCTCAAGATTGTACGACCATCTCTCGATGTCCTTGTAGTAGTCTTCAAGGTATGGGTTGTATGTGACGGACTCGAATTTAGGAGTCCATCCGTAATGCTGCGAGAGCATTCTTGTAAGTGTTGTCTTTCCGCAACCGATGTTGCCTGCAATTCCTATATGCATCTTATATTGTTTAGATCCCCGCTCTTGCCGGGAATGTCATTATACGAGGCCCTGTGCGATCATTGCCTCTGCAACCTTTATGAAGCCTGCAATGTTCGCTCCCTTTACATAGTTTACATATCCGTCCTCTTCAGTTCCGTACTTCACGCACGCCTCGTGGATGTCTGTCATGATCTGTCTCAGATGCGAATCCACTTCCTCGCGTGTCCACTTGAGTCTCATGGAGTTCTGTGTCATTTCAAGACCTGATGTCGCAACTCCGCCGGCATTCGATGCCTTTCCAGGGGAGTAGAGGAGCTTGGCGCTCTGGAACACTTCTATAGCTTCTGGTGTACATGGCATGTTCGCGCCTTCAGCAACGCAGATACATCCGTTTGCCACGAGAGTCCTTGCTTCTTCCTCGTTCAACTCGTTCTGAGTTGCACATGGCATTGCGATGTCGCACTTTACGCTCCACGGACGCTCGCCAGGGAAATATTTTGCTGTAGGATACTTCTCTACATATTCTCTGATTCGGCCTCTGTAGATGTTCTTGAGTTCCATGATGTATGCAAGTTTCTCTGCATCGATTCCATCAGGGTCGTAGATCGAACCGTTGGAATCCGACATGGTCACGACCTTGGCACCTAACTGGAGGGCCTTCTGAGCGGCGAACTGAGCCACATTTCCTGAGCCTGAGATGGCAACTGTCTTGCCTTCGTAGCTGTCTCCACGGGTTGCGAGCATTGCAGATGCAAAGTAGCATGTACCATATCCTGTCGCTTCGGGTCTCATTGGACTTCCGCCCCATGTCTGGCCCTTTCCTGTAAGTACTCCTGTGAACTCATCGCGGAGCCTCTTGTACTGGCCGAACATATATCCGATCTCTCTTCCGCCCACTCCGATATCTCCTGCAGGGACGTCTGTATCAGCCCCTATGTGCTTGTGAAGCTCGCTCATGAAGCTCTGGCAGAAACGCATCACCTCGTTGTCTGACTTGCCCTTAGGGTTAAAGTCCGAACCTCCCTTTGCCGATCCCATCGGAAGGGTAGTAAGGCTGTTCTTGAATGTCTGTTCGAAAGCAAGGAACTTCATGATGCTGAGGTTTACGCTCGGATGGAAGCGGATACCACCCTTGTATGGACCGATAGCGCTGCTGCACTGTACTCGGAATCCTCTGTTTACCTGGATCTCGCCTTCGTCGTCAAGCCATGGAACTCTGAATATTATGATCCTCTCAGGCTCTACGATCCTTTCAAGAACCTTGAGATCCATAAGGTATGGATGCTCTGTAATGTATGGTGCAACGCTTTCAAGAACTTCCTTCACCGCCTGGTGGAATTCCTTTTCTCCCGGATTCCTGGCGATAAGGTCTGCCATGAAGCCGTCAACATAATTCTGTGTAAACTGGTCCATATCTGTGTCTATTTGTTGGGGTATTATAATTCGTACATCCTTGCAAATTTGCGAATATTCTGCCTTAAATCCAAGTGATATCCTAGAATCTTACCGAAAGTCCGATCGCTGCAGCCAAGGATATCAGTGTAATGTGTGTTTTCATAGTCGTCTTGGTATTTTGACACTATTCTGCGTAAAGTCCATCCCTGCTGAGGATGTGGTCAAGGTTTGCAAGGCCGTAAAGTATTACTGCAGTTGCGATTGCGCTCTGCTCCTGGTACTCAGGGATGCTCTTGTTGTATGTGTCCCTCTCCGTGTGCCAGATCTCGTCGTAGCTGAAGTTGTATCCCTTCGGGTCTGTAAGGTTGAAGCCGATTGTAGGTACGCCTTCCATTGCAAAATAAGCATGGTCTGAACCGCTGGCGGTGGTCGGCTTCGGTCTGGCAGGTCCCTGACGCTTCTGGACGGTGAATGTGTATTCCGAATCCATCTCCATAAGCGGCTTGCTGACCTTCATGAAATCTTCGTACATTGCTTCAGGCACGGTCACTCCTGTGCTTGCAAACGGTGTGTAGTCCCTGTTGAAGTAGTTGGAAATCTTCTTCATGTCCACGGTTCCGCTTTGGACGAAGTGCTTGCTTCCAAGGAGACCGAACTCCTCTGCTGCCCAAAGACAGAAAAGGATGCTTCTCTTCGGCTTCCCGCCTGCCTCTGCAATAAGTCGCGCAGCTTCCATCACAGGAGCTACGCCGCTTGCACAATCGACACCTCCCGTAGCGACGTCATATGCGTCGAGATGTCCTCCGGCAAGTACATACTCGTCAGGATACTTGCTTCCCTTGATGACTCCTATGACGTTATGGTATTTGACCGGCCCCATCCTGAAATGGTTCCTGATGTCGAATTCCAGCTGGAAATATTCTCTTCTTTCAACCATCTTCTCGATAACTGCGTACTGCTCTCCGTCGAGCTTGATGTCAGGAACTGCAGGGAGTCTGTCGAATGTCATCCGGTCGAGGTTTTTCCTGTCGTAAAGTGCTCTGATAGGAACGTCTGAAGCCTGGATGATGCCGAGGATGCCTGCTTCCACCATCTGTCTGTAGAACATAGCCGGCTCATATCGTTTCGGGAGCATCTCTGTCTCTCCCTTCATCCTTGCCTCCCTGTTCTTCCTGTCGATTTCAAGGTTCTCTGCGATGGCGGCATTTCGCACGCTGTCACCCTTCTCCGTCCAATCGATAGGGTAGCCGTTGTTCTTTCCGCCGATCAGTACCCATGCACCTTTGAGGCTTTCCTTCATGTTGTTGAATTCGGCCTGTGTGAGCGGTTCCTTAAGTACATGACCTCTCTGTACGCCCTTGGTGCCTACTGTGTATGAAGGAGTTGCGAAATGAAGCTCCATTCCGTCGCCTCCGAGCATCTTGCCGAACCATGGTCCTCGGTTGAATCCCACAGGTACTTCGCCTGCTTCCTGGATCCATACCTCAAGTCCCCATTCCTCAAACATATGGGCGCACCACTCGACCGCATTGTCATATGCGTTGGAGCCGACAAGTCGGCCTCCGATGCGGTTTGAAAGTACGTCAATGTACTCCATGGCCCTGTTATCCGTACTTCCGATCTCAATGATCCTGTCGGTAACGTCTTTCTTCTGTGCCATTGCTGACGGCATGTAAGCCGAAGTGATGATGCTCAAGGCAAGGGAGAGGAATATGGTTCGTTTCATAAGTGGTCAGTCGGGATTATTTTCTGATGTAGATGTTTGTGATTTCTCCGTAGACAAGCTTGTGCCAATCCTTTGCATCGTCAAATCCTTCCTGGAGGAAAGTCTTTGCCTCTTCTGTGTAGAACTCGTCCTTAGATACGGTAGAGGCGGCTATGAGCTTGCATTCGATGATGATCTTCGCCTCCTTGTATGCGGGATATCCGTCAGGAGTGTCCATCGGAGTCAGTTTGGTCTGAGCCATCTTGTCGGTATTGCGGCCTGACTTTGTTCCGAACTGCATGATATCACCCTTGTACTGGTCTGGGAAATAACACATTGTAAATGTGCCGGTCTCACGCATCTTCTCGAGAGTGAATCTGTTGGCACGGAGGAAGTTCCATGTCACAGGCTTGTTGAACATGATGCCGACTCCACCCCAGCTTGCAACCATCGAGTTTGGCTTTTCGCCGGCAGTGATTACTGTGAAGTCCTTTCCGACAAGGTTGAAGATGTTCTCGTTGAAGTCATTTGCAGAAACTGCCTCGTATGCATGGTTGAAGCGCTGTCTCTCGATTTCCCTGTCGCTGTAATTGAATCTGAATGAGCCTTTTCTGACGATTCTGTTGAGTCCCATTCCGCCGTTGCCAGCAGGTTCTCCGTCAACCTTGCCTGCGAGTACATCCTCTGAAATCTGGCGGATTTCTTCAATCCTTTCAAGGGTTTCAAGGTTGTCTCCCCAATAATGTCCGCAGTAGAAGTACTTGTAGCCTTTCTCCTTGTAGTACTTGAGGGATTCAACACATGTGTTGAGGATTACCTCAAGATCTGTATTCACGAGAAGGTTTGTGCTGCCGTATGCATCTCCGCTGTATCCCTTTTCAGTTCCCACTTCGAGGAATGTTACAGATCCGAGTGTATGTCCGGGAGTATAGAATGCTTCAAGCACCCTGCCTCCAAGGTCAAATCTCTGGCCGTTCTCGATATGGTGGATGGTTCCCTTGTAGTTTCGTAGCATGCCTTCATCAGCCTTGTTCATCCAAAGTTCGTCAAAGCATCCGGCAGCTCCTACGTGGTCGCCGTGGCCATGGGTGAGAAGCAGGCTCACAGGTTTCTTTGTGATGCGCGCAACGATCTTGTCAAGATCAGGAATACGTGTGCCGGCATCGATCAGGACTGCCTTCTTCTCTCCTTCGATGAGATAAAGCGTCTCTGAGGACACCCTGTTTCCGGAACCTATCCATGTGTTCTTGTCAAGTTTCCAGAATATGACGTTTTCGTCGCGATATACCTCAGGAAGGTCAAGGGATGCCTGGTTTCCTGTGTGTTGTGCAAAGCCCGCGATGCACATCAGCATCGTAAAGGCGGTTATCAAAAGTTTCTTCATGTCTTTATGTGAGTTTAGATGTTGTCCTGAAATAATGTGCTCCATGCGTCTGAAGGCATGTTCCAGTCTCCGCGAGGGGAGAGGCCTACTGAGCCTACTGCCGGTCCGTCAGGGAGACATGTGCGCTTGAACTGCTGGTTGAAGAACCTGCGCATGAATGTCTTCAGCCATTTGCGGATCGTGTCGTTGTCATATACGCCGTCAAACGCCTTGCGTGCAAGGAACATGATCTTAGATGGGGTATATCCGAAACGGATGAAGTTGTAGATGAAGAAGTCGTGGAGTTCGTATGGACCTACGAGGTCTTCTGTAACCTGCTGTATTTCACCATTTTCGTTTGCTGGAAGGAGTTCGGGGCTGATAGGCGTATCTGCGATGTCCATGAGGATTTCGGATACGTCGCCGAATCTGTTGGCTGCCGCCCATCTGACGAGGCTGCGTACCAGGGTCTTAGGTACGCCGGCATTTACTCCGTACATGGACATGTGGTCTCCGTTGTATGTGGCCCAGCCGAGTGCAAGTTCCGAAAGGTCGCCGGTTCCCACCACGAGGCCATTGGTTTGGTTGGCTACGTCCATGAGGATCTGGGTCCTCTCACGTGCCTGAGAATTCTCGAAAGTCACGTCTGTGACGCTCTTGTCATGGCCGAGGTCCTTGAAATGCTGGTCACATGCCGCGGCGATGGAAATTTCCCTTGATGTGATTCCAAGAGCCTCCATGAGGTCGGTGGCGTTGTTCTTTGTCCTTGAAGTCGTGCCGTATCCAGGCATTGTAACTCCGACTATCCTGTCCCTTGACCATCCGAGCCTGTCAGCTGCGAGTACGGCTACGAGAAGTGCCAGGGTGCTGTCGAGTCCTCCGGAGATTCCGATGACTGCTGTCTTGCAGCAGATGTGTCTGAGGCGGGTCATGAGACCGGTCACCTGGATGTCGAGGATTTCCCTGCATCTGTAGTCGAGTTCGCTTTCCGGTGCGAACGGATGCTTCTCGATCTTTCTGTGAAGTCCTGCTTCAAAATCGGTTTCTGCCGCTTCTCCTATGTTGATTCTATTGTATGTGCCCAGGAATGAGGCAGATTCGGTGCCGTCAGGGTTGATGCAGAAGAAATTCTGCCTGCTCTTGCGGAGGTTTGTGATCTTCTCAATGTCGATGTCTGCAATGACCAATGACGATTCCGTCTGGAATCTCTCATTTTCAACAACCGACTCTCCATTTTCCCATACGGATGCAGCTCCTGCATATACGTTGTCGCGTGTGGATTCTCCGAAACCTGCAGAGGCATGGATGTATGCTGTAAGCGTACGTGCAGAATGTTCCTTGAGATGGCCGCTTCTGTATCTGTCGGCCATGAGGATCTCAACTCCTGCAGAAGGATTGACTATGATGTTCACACCTGACATTGCATGATATGACGAAAGCGGTACAGGTGCCCACATGTCTTCTCCCGTTTCGACGGCAAAGACTGCATCGCCGATACGGAACTGCATGGCAGGGGATATTGTACATACCTGATCCGCATACTTTATCCTCATGTCAGTTCCGACCTTCAGAAGGTCACTTCCTGAGGCGAATGTGCGTCTGTCTGTGTCGGACAGATAGACCTTAGGTACGATTCCATGGATGGATCCGTCATAGATCACGATGGAGCAGTTGTAAAGATTGCCGGCATATGGGACAGGAGCGCCTACGACGACTGCCATCTTCTTTCCTGTACTTGCCTTGAGGATGGCAATAACCCCTTCTTCTGCCCCCTTTTCCAGCATGCTCTGTCTGAAAAGGTCTCCGCAGGTCGCACCTGTAACTGAGAGCTCCGGGAAAGTGAGGATGGAAACCTTTGATTTCCAGGCATCTTCAATCATGCGGCATATTTCCTCGGAATTATGCCTTGTGTCAGCCACTTTTACAGCCGGTACCGCAGCTGCGGTACGTATCAGTCCGAAATTGTTCATTATTGTGTGATTTTCCTATTATAACAACAAAAGGATGGCTGTACGCCATCCTCTGATCGTATTGCGAATCTTTAAAGTTCTTCGAATTCAACATCAGTGAAACTGCTGCCGGCAGGACGGCCCTCATCCTTGAGACAGTTCTTCTTGATGTATTGGATCACTTCCTCAAGGCCTTCTGTGAACTTTTCAAAATCTTCCTTATAGAGGAAAATCTTGTGTTTGTCATATGCGAAGTGGCCGTTATTGTCTACCTTGCGCTTGCTTTCTGTGATCGTCAGGTAGAAATCATTGCCTTTGGTAGCCTTGACATCAAAGAAGTATGTACGCTTTCCAGCTCTGACAGGTTTTGAATAGATATCCTCACCTGAACGCTCCTGAGCATTTGCTCCATCGTAATCCTCACTATACATAGCTTATCTTTTTTTAAGTAAATCTTTACAAAGTTAGGGATTTTTCTGAAAAATGAATGTATCTTTGCGTAAAATTTTGACCAAAAATATGCTTAACAGAAGAATCCTCAGGATCAAGGCCTTTAAGGTGCTCTATAGCAGCATTTTATCGGGCAATACATCTCTTTCTCAGGCTGAATCTCAGCTTGATCAGGCATGTGAAGCCACAAGAGATCTTTACATATACATGCTTGGCATCGTTTCGCCGCTTACAAGAATCGCACGCGAGAGGATCGAGGCTGCCAAGGGTAAGTTCAACCCTACAGAGGAGGAGCGCAATCCTAACATGAAGTTTGCTGACAATGCTCTTGCAAGACTTCTTGATGAGGATAAGGACTTCCAGAAGGTGTTTTCAAAGAAGAAGTACTCTTGGGCACAGTATGACCTTCTCCTCAAGAAGCTCATGACTTCGATCGCTTCAAAGGAGTATTTTGCTGAGTACATGGCATCGCCGGAGCGTTCGCTTGCTGACGACTGCAGGCTCTTTACCAGGATCTTCGAGGAAGAGTTCGTCGACAGCGAGGAACTCGAGCAGATCCTCGAGGATAAGTCCCTTTATTGGAACGACGACCTTGCATATGCACTTACATGGTGCTGCAAGACTTTCAAGTCCTTTGCGAAGGGTGAGGGATGGAGTCTTCTTCCTCTCTACCAGAGCGAAATGCTTCAGGGTAGTGAAGTGGAGAGCGACAAGTATTTCGTAAGAAAGCTTCTCCAGGCTTCATACGCAGGATATGAGAACTATTCCGCGATGGTTGCTGAGGCTGTGACAGGTTGGGAGAAGGAGCGTCTCTTCTCAACTGACGTCGTACTCATCGTCATGGGTCTTGCCGAGACTGTGACCTTCCCTACAATCCCTGTGAAGGTTACCATCAACGAGTATGTCGAACTTTCGAAGTTCTATGGCACGCCTAAGAGTCGTTCATTCGTGAACGGTCTCCTTGACCGCCTTGTGCAGAATCTCGTGAACGAGGGCAAGGTCAACAAGGAAGGAAAGGGCTTGCTTTAGCATAGGTATTGATTATATTTGCAATAAATAACTAAAATCGAAATGAATATGTTTACACTTTTACAGGCAGCACCTGCTGCAGGCGGCGGAATGTCGATGTGGATCATGCTTGCGCTTATCTTTGTGGTCATGTGGTTCTTTATGATCCGTCCGCAGAGAAAGCAGCAGAAGGAGTTGGAGAACTTCCGCAACTCACTCAAGAACGGCGACAAGGTTGTCACAATCGGTGGCATCTATGGCGTTATCTGTGAGGTAAAGGAGGCTTATGTGCTTATCGAGGTAGACAAGGATGTAAAGATCCGCGTCAACAAGCAGGCTATCCAGAAGGACTACACAGACCCTACAAAGTAGGACTGAAGAAAGAAGGATGAAGGGGCTTTTCAACAGGCTGCTGAAGTCATTAGGTATCAGCGGGAGAGACTGGGCGGTTTTGCTGCTTGCTCTCCTGTTGGCTTTTAGTACCTGGCTCATTCATAACCTTTCTCTCAAATACAACGACTTCCTTACTGTCCAGGTGACAGCGGAGTGCAGTATCGACGGACATTCGAATCTTTCGTCAAACCAGTGTCAGATCCTCGCCAGATGCCGTGCTACCGGCTATAATGTCATCCGCCATGACCTTTTCGGTTCAAGACGTGAGCGTGTGGTGACCTTCAAGCCTGAGACCATGAGGCAATATGATGGCGATGTGTATTACATAACCTCGTCAGAACTGCAGGAATATTCACACCTGATCTATGGCGACGATGTGACTGTGGAATACTTTGCATCGGACACTTTGTTCTTCACTTTCCCGGAAGTGGATTACAAGAAGGTTCCGGTCCATCCTGTGTCATCTGTCTCATACAAGGAGCAGTATACAGGTGTCGGAGAACTTAAGGTGGTGCCGGACTCGATCACCGTCTATGGAGAATTGAATCTCATCGAAAACATCGACAGGGTATATACCCAGCCCTTGAAGCTGTCCGGTCTCAATGTTGATGTTCAGGGTTTTATCGCCCTTGAACCTATATCAGACATAAGATTTTCGGCAACACAGGTGAGTTATTCACAGAATGTATCCAGATATGTCGAGATAAAGACCGAGGTCAGGGTAGATACGAAGAACGTACCTGCTGACAAGGAGATGGTTCTTCTGCCTTCAAGGATACAGGCTTCCCTGAAATGCTTCTTCCCTCTCAAGGGGGAACCGGCTGAGTCAATGGAGCTTTATGTCGATTATGCGGATTTCGAGAAGTCGGTAAGTGGAAAATGTCCGGTCCGCAGTTCTGCATTGCCGGAAGGAGTCATAAGCTATGAACTCGATCCGTTCTATGTTGAATGCATTGTTCGAGACAGGTAATGGAGATTCTGGTAGTCACAGGAGGAATAGGCAGCGGCAAAAGTGAAGTCTGCAGGATACTCAGCGAAGTCTTTTCATGCGGGGTTTACAATGCTGACAGCCGTGTAAAGCTTCTGTACGATGTGCATCCTACCTTGCTTTCGAACATTGAGAAACTGACAGGGGAGTCCCTGCGCGACGATGATGGACGCTTTGTCCCTTCAAGGCTGTCGGCAAGGATCTTCACGGACAGAAGTCTTCTCAAGCAGGTTGAAGGAATGGTTTTCCCGGCCTTGATGGAAGACTTCGAAGCATGGTCAAAGGCATATTCAGAGGACAGGTTTGTGGTCTTTGAATCAGCGACCATACTTGAAAAGCAGGAACTTAAAGGATTCGGTGACAAGGTCATACTTGTGGACGCCCAGATGCAGACGCGCTTGGAAAGAGCCTGCAGAAGGGATTCCGCTTCAGAGGAAAGCGTATCTTCGAGAATGCGGAATCAGAAGTTGATGAACAGCATATCTGCAGGAGAGACAGAACCTGAAGTCGATGCAGTAATACACAATGTCGGCACATTGGAAGACTTGAAAGACAGTACAATACGTGTTGTCAAGGACTTATTTGATAATTTATAAACGATAATAAAACTAATTGCAATGAAAACAGATCTTTCTAAGATTCTGGCGGTTTCAGGCCAGAGCGGACTTTATCTTTATATCTCACAGGCAAGAAACGGTGCCATCGTAGAGTCTCTCACTGACAAGAAGAGAAGTTGCGTAAGCATGACAAGCAAGATCACTTCTCTTGCAGACATCTCGATCTATACAGATGATGAGGAGGTTAAGCTCCAGCAGGTGTTCGAGAACATGAAGGAAGTGCTCGGTGAGGAGAATGCACCGTCTTCAAAGTCTGCTCCAGAGGAATTGAAGGCACTCTTTGAGAAGGCTCTTCCAGATTATGACCGTGACCGTTTCTATGTTTCACATATGAAGAAGGTTGTGGACTGGTACAACAATTTCAAGAACTTTGCATCCCTCGATTTCGTGAACCTCGACGAGGAGACAGAAGAATCTGCAGAGTAATCAGATGAAGAGAAAACTTCAGACAGTCACTTTGGGCTGTTCAAAGAACAAGGTTGACACAGAACATATCCTTTCCCATGTGGAGGATCTTTATGAGATCATTCCAGAGGGAGAGGATATTCCCGTTGATGTCATACTGATAAATACATGCGGATTCATCGGCGACGCAAAGGAGGAATCTGTGCAGGCTGTGCTTGATGCAGTGGAGAGAAAGAAGGCCGGAGAGACTGAAAAGGTTGTCGTATTCGGTTGTCTCTCACAGCGTTATGCTGATGAACTTCCTGGACTTATTCCTGAGGTTGACGCATGGTTTGGAGCAAGGGATTTCGATCCTGTCATCAGGGAACTCGGTGCCGAGCCTGACCCGGAAAAGAGAAATCAGAGATATCTCACAACTCCGTCACACTATGCATACCTCAAGATTTCAGAGGGATGCGACAGAAGGTGCTCATACTGTGCGATTCCGTTCATCAGAGGCGCCCATAAGTCAGTACCGATGGAAGATCTTGTACAGGAGGCCGAAAGACTTGCTGCACAGGGTGTAAGGGAACTCATCATCATCGCCCAGGATACGACTTACTATGGTCTCGACCTTTATCACCGCAGGGCTCTTGCAGAACTTCTTCAGAAACTTTCCGAGGTAGAAGGTATAGAGTGGATCAGAATTCATTATTCATATCCGGCAGCATTCCCTGAGGATGTTCTTGACCAGATGGCCAACAATCCTAAGGTATGCCGCTATATGGATATTCCGCTCCAGCATATCTCTGATAAAGTACTTGACAACATGCATCGCCATGTGACAGGTGCATGGACCCGCGAACTCATTGGAAAGATGCGTGAGAGAGTTCCGGGAGTAGTTCTCCGTACCACAATGATTGTCGGACATCCTGGTGAAGGAAAGAGGGACTTCAATGAGCTTATGGAGTTTGTCAACGAAGCCCGTTTCGAGAGACTCGGCGCGTTCAAATACTCCGAGGAAGAAGGTACATATGGAGCAGAGAATTTCAAGGACAGCATTTCAGCACGTGTGAAGCAGGAACGTCTTGACGCTCTCATGACCCTTCAGGGAGAAATCTCATTGAGTTTCAACCAGTCACGTATCGGTACCCTCGAGAAAGTCGTGGTGGATGATTTTGTAGACGGAATCTTTGTTTGCAGAAGTGAATTCGAGAGTCCTGAAGTTGATGGCGAGATTCTTGTTAAGCCAGATACTGAAGTGATCGGTGATGTGGATCCATATTCGCTCATCGGTGAATTCCTTATGGTCCGTGTTACCGGAGCCGACGATTACGATCTTATTGCAGAACCTGTTGAAATCTTATAAACAATGAAGCGTTTATCCTGTCTTGTACTTCTTGCCGTGTTGGCTGTTTCATGCGGTCCAAGCCGTCATACCATCCATGTGGAAATGAGACATCCGTCGAAATCCGGAGTGGAGCTTGTCGGAAAGAATATCGCCGTGATCCATCTTGAGAATGATAATCCGTTGAGCAACGGACTCGGAGAAGGTATTGCAGACGGTCTGGCATATGCCATCGAGCAGGACAATGGTACAGGAGAGGGCTCAGTAGGCATATACAGGATGTGTGTACAGCAGGGTGGTGTATATTCTTCGAGAGATACGCTTGTAAACCTGCTTCTTGATACCGGATCGGACCTGGTGTTCCTTGTAGATACTCTTTCGACTGGAGAACTTACCATTGGAGGTGCTACATCGGTTGCCGCAGCCTCTTCTTCGGGTGAGACGTACCTGTCTACAGGAAATCTCCCTTTTACAATGAGATTGTACTGCTATGATGCCATGAACAAGGAAGACAAGGTGCAGACCTTCAGCGGTAGTTCTGTCGCAGTCCCATACGCCTATACAAACGGACGTGAGAGTGCCGAGGCCATCAGGGAAAAGGTTGTGGCGTCAATTCCGGAACTTGGATTTGAAGCTGGTACAACGGTAGCATCATCATTCAAGGCTCAGTGGAAGCACGAGCAGTATTCTGTCGTATATTTTGACGGTACTCAGTGGATCAAGGCCTTGAACTATGCTGACGCATATGAGTGGAAGGCTGCCATGGACATCTGGCTTGAACTTCTTGATACCAAAGATATGATGAAACGTTCATGTGCTGCATACAATCTTTCCGTAGCGACATACATGCTCGGTGAATATGAACTTGCCTCAGAGTGGCTGGACCGTTCAGATGCTGACAACAAGCTGCCGTTATCCGATGCGCTTCGCAAAAGAATCAACGAGAGAAGAAAATAGAGAAAAGGGTTCCAAACGGAACCCTTTTCTTATTTCTTCTTGCGCATTGCTCTCTTGGTCTTGCGTTTGTTTCTGCCGGCAGCAAGTTTATCCTGAACCTGCTGTCTCTTCATCGCAATCATCATCTTAAGGTCTGAACCCATGTTCTCAACGAAGAGCGGGAACCTTGCCCTCATTCTCTTTACCTTCTCTTCGATGTATGAGTCGATGTGACGTGACTTCTTGGCTTCATATACCTCGTCGAACGTAATGAGGATACATGTCTCCTCGGCCTCGCTGAACTCATGGTTGATACCGCCTCCGAAAGTCTTCATCGTAGGGGAGAGGCTCATGTATGAATTCACAAGCGGTGGAATGTTTTCGCCCAATCTGCGTACTTCCGCATTCAGAAGCTTGTAGTCATCCTTGAATTCCTTGGCAGTCAGGATGCTGTCCATATAGTCCTTTGGAGTCTCTATCTTGAGCGGCTCCACAGGAACCACAAGTTTCTCCTTGTCTTCGAAATGCTTGAAAAGGAAGGTCTGGATCAGGTCCCTTGCCTGCCTGTTGAACTCAGGGTACATAGTCATCTTGCCGAAGAAGTACTTCATCTTGGGATTGATGATGCACAACGCTCCAAGACCGTCCCAAAGGTTGTCAAGGGCAAAAAGTCCCTTTGCTCCTGCCTTGCTGCTCTGGTAGTCGGGAGAAACGAAGCTTCTTCCAAGCTCGATAGTGTAAGGCAGATATTCATTGATGAACTTCTCGGAAAAATGGAACATGTGGGATGTCGCAAGGAGCGGCTGTCCCTTCTCGTCCAGTTTTATGTCACTTCCAAGAATGTATCTGTATCCGCCGAGTATCCTTTCTGAATCCGGGTCCCATACGATAAGCTGCTGGTACGGATTCTCCATCGTGTCGAATTCGTCTATGTCCATCGGAAGTCCGCTTCCTCCGCCTGAATCGCGGAAAGCCTCCTCGCGAAGACGTCCGATCTCCCTCATCACGTTAGGTGAGTCATGATGATTGATCACATAGATCTCATTATGGCTCTTGTTTGTATCCCTAAGCTTCTTGCCGGGAGTAAGTTCGGCCTTGATCAGCTCAAGACTGACCGGGGCAATGATAGGTTCCATGGTTTTAGCTTGGTTTTGGTTAAGGTTACTCGATCTTCTTTACCGGGTCGCAAGTAAGACCCACACCGAGTTTCTTGAATACCTTGTGGTCCACCTCGCTGAGCATTACGGTAGAGTGTACCTGACAGCCCTCGAGCTTAGGAAGCTGATCAAGGGCCTTGCGGCAGTTCTCGTCTGTGATGCTGAGCATGGACAGAGCCACGAGGATTTCGTCTGTATGAAGACGTGGGTTGTGTCCGTGCAGATATTCGACCTTCGTCTTCTGGATAGGCTCGATCATCGCTTCCGGAATCAGTTTGACTTCATGCGGAATGCCTGCAAGATGCTTGAGGGCATTCAGGATGAGTGCTGCGCTCGGTCCGAGGAGCGAACTTGTGCGTGATGTGATGATTGTGCCGTCCTGAAGTTCGATTGCAGCAGTAGCAACGCCGTACATGTCTTTTCTCTCGTGGGCAGCAACTGTGGTCCTGCGGTATTCTGTTGTAAGTTTAGCCTGCTTGAGGATAAGTGAAATCTTGTTTACTTCATTCTCGTTGTCACCCTTTTCGGCGAGCTTGCAGAGAGCGTAGTAATATCTCCTGATGATCTCCTCCCTTGCCGCATTGCAGCATACGTCCTCGTTGCTCATGCAGAATCCCAACATGTTGACACCCATGTCGGTAGGGGACTTATACGGACTCTCTCCATATATGCCCTCAAAGAGTGCGTTGAGTACAGGGAAGATCTCGATGTCTCTATTGTAGCTTGAAGCGATCGTGCCGTATGCCTCGAGATGGAACGGGTCGATCATGTTGATGTCGTTCAGGTCTGCGGTCGCCGCTTCGTATGCGATGTTTACAGGATGCTTCAAAGGAAGATTCCATACCGGGAATGTCTCGAACTTTGCGTATCCTGCCTTGACCGAACGCTTGTTCTCATGGTAGAGCTGGCTAAGGCAGACTGCCATCTTTCCGCTGCCTGGACCAGGTGCGGTAACGACTATCAAAGGACGGGTCGTCTCGACATAGTCGTTCTTTCCGAAGCCTTCGTCTGAGTCGATGAGGGCAACGTTGTTTGGATAACCTTCAATTGTATAATGGTAATATACCTTTATGCCGAGTCGCTCGAGACGCTTTCTGTATGCATCTGCGCTGGACTGACCGTTATAATGGGTCATCACGACGCTGCTTACATAGAAGCCGACATTCTCGAACTCGCCGCGCAGACGCAGTACGTCCTCATCGTATGTGATGCCAAGGTCGCCGCGGACCTTGTTCTTCTCGATGTCAAGAGAACTGATCACAATGATGATTTCTGCCTCGTCCTTGAGCTGCTTGAGCATATCAAGCTTACTGTCAGGCTTGAAGCCCGGCAGTACACGGCTGGCATGGTTGTCGTCGAATA
>JAZRLI010000039.1:0-2122 GCA_045646785.1 Candidatus Cryptobacteroides sp.
AGAACTATGTGAAATGGTATCTATACTTCCGTAATGAGGACAATAAAAAGAAAGGAAAGTAATCCGAACTACGTGAAGCGGTTCTTCCTACTTTCCTTTCTTTTTATTCAATATTACCAACCATTTTTGGCAACATTACCATATAAAAAGTCCCGCTCGGGTTTGAGCGGAACTTTGAGTATATTATAAGTAATTCGATTACTTAGAAGCCTTGATAGCAGCCTGAGCAGCAGCAAGACGAGCGATTGGAACGCGGAATGGAGAGCAAGATACATAGTTGAGGCCGATCTTGTAGCAGAACTCAACTGATGCAGGATCACCACCGTGCTCACCGCAGATACCGCACTTGAGGCTCTCGCCTGCAACTGCCTCGCGAGACTTGCGTCCTTCTACGACAGCGTGCTCAACGAGCTTACCAACTGACTTCTGGTCGAGAGTCTTGAATGGGTCAGCATCGAGGATCTTGTTGCCGAGATAGTCACCCATGAAGGTTCCGATATCGTCACGTGAGAATCCGAATGTCATCTGAGTAAGGTCGTTTGTACCGAATGAGAAGAACTCTGCAGTACGAGCCATGCGGTCAGCTGTGAGGGCAGCACGTGGGATCTCGATCATTGTACCGAACTTGTACTTGATGTCGAAGCCGAACTGTGCCTCTACCTCTGCACGGATCTTCTCGCAGATAGCCTTCTGGAAGCAGAGCTCACGCTCAGAGATGGTTACAGGAACCATGATCTCAGGCATTGGGTTGAAGCCCTCGTTCTTAAGCTCGCCGGCTGCAGTGAAGATTGCGCGGAACTGAGTCTCTGAAATCATAGGATATGTGATGTGGAGACGGACACCACGGTGACCCATCATAGGGTTAACCTCGTGGAGTGACTCACCACGCTTCTCGATCTCGCCTACAGAGATGTGGAGTTCCTCTGCAAGTTCGTTCTTCTTGATTTCAGTCTGAGGTACGAACTCGTGGAGAGGTGGGTCGAGGAGACGGAAGGTAACAGGCTTAGCGTCCATAACCTTCATTGTACCCTTGACAGCAGCCTTGATGAATGGCTCGAGCTCAGCAAGAGCAGCCTTACGCTCGTCATCAGTCTTGGCAAGGATCATCTTGCGGAGCTTAGAAAGCGGAGTCTCTGCGTTCTGTCCGTAGAACATGTGCTCGATACGGAAGAGACCGATACCCTCAGCACCGAAGCTGATTGCACGTGCTGCATCCTCTGGAGTGTCAGCGTTTGTGCGTACGCCCATTGTGCGGAACTTATCAACGATCTCCATGAACTGCTGGAAACGTGGGTTGTCAGATGCGTCCATTGTGTCGATCTTCACATCATATACATAACCCTTTGCACCGTTGATAGAGAGAACGTCACCCTCGTGGTACTCCTTGTCAGAGCCCTTGAACTTGATCACCTTGTTCTCGAGGTCGATGTGCATAGCCTCGCAACCTACGATACAGCACTTACCCCATCCACGTGCTACGAGAGCAGCGTGTGAAGTCATACCACCGCGCTGAGTGAGGATACCTGCGCATGCACGCATACCCTCTACATCCTCTGGAGAAGTCTCCTCACGAACGAGGATTGTAGCGATACCCTTCTCTGCAGCCTCCATAGCAGCCTCAGAAGTGAAAGCGATAACTCCTACAGCTCCACCTGGAGATGCTGGAAGACCGTTAGCGATAACTGTAGCCTTCTTCTCAGAAGCAGGGTCAAGGATAGGATGGAGAATCTCGTCGAGCTGAGCAGGAGCAACGCGTGTTACAGCTGTCTTCTCGTCGATCATTCCTTCCTCTACCATGTCCATAGCCATGTTGAGGGCAGCAAGACCTGTTCTCTTACCTACGCGGCACTGGAGCATCCAGAGCTTTCCGTCCTGGATAGTGAACTCGATGTCCTGCATATCGCGGAAGTGGTTCTCAAGGTGGAGACGGATTCCGTCGAGCTCTGCATAAACCTCAGGCATTGAAGTCTCGAGAGAAGCAAGGTGCTGGTTGTGTGGGTTCTTTGTAGACTCGTTGAGCGGGTTAGGAGTACGGATACCGGCTACAACGTCCTCACCCTGAGCGTTGATAAGCCACTCACCGTAGAACTTGTTGTCACCGTTTGCAGGGTTACGTGAGAAT
>JAZRLI010000040.1:0-82892 GCA_045646785.1 Candidatus Cryptobacteroides sp.
AACTTCTAAAGGCAGGACATGCAGAAAATAAGTGTGATGTCTATTTAGAGGCACATAACCTATACAAATTAGCCTACATAAGGCAGCATTATCCAGATCAGTACTCAAACATATTAAACACTAAATAACACAAAACATGTCAGCAAAATCAGAATATATTGTACTCATCGATGCAGGCCAGGCCTGTATCTGCAATCAGTATGGAAGTGTCAGAAACAGAGTAGGTGACCATGGAGCCACCAGCGCCAACATCTCTTCTGACAAAGAGTTCTTCGTTGTTTCATATAGAGACTACGTATGTATCTTCAGATGGGACGGAAGCATGCATCGCCGCATCTACCCCGGATTCAATGTTGCCGGAGCCTATTTCAGCGGTTCAAACAGAGTTATTATAAACAAAGTAGGCGGCGGAGGCGGAATCTTTAACTTTGATGGCGGCCTTAATACTAGCTTTTAATAAACAATTCAATACTCTTAAAACGAGAATGTTATATAAATTTATAACTTTGAAAAAAATCACATATGGCAAGCGTATATTACAATCGAGTATTATCTGACAAAATGGTGAATACAATCAAGGATCCAAAATATTTGTGGATTATTGATTATGTAAAAGAACATCCCGAACTTGATTTTCAAACAGGAAGCGATGCAAAACGTACTTGGTTTTCAGTATATCGAGGCACCGGACAAGTTCTTTCAATATCTCCCAATGGTACAGTTAGTGCGGCAAAAGCATATATGGATTTGTGTCCTGAATTCTATAGTGAGCCAACCCCTGAAAATTTTGATAAATTGCTGTTTGAAGTATCAAATAATGAAGTTCTTGGCAGATATTTTATAAATAAGAAAGGAGTCAAGAAAGAGGGCTATTATCAGGGATTGATTGGTCGAAGATATACCATTGGAAATATAAATAAAGATAATGATGAGTTTATCATTATTGATAAGGAGTTTGTTATAGGTTTCAAGGATAAACCTGATAAGTCTAATTGGAATAAGCCAATTGAAAATGAAATCTTGGAACTCATAAATGCAGTTAGAGCCGGATGCAATGATGAGACCTTACCACAGAATATAGCATGCAGTTATGGTGAATTTGACTTCCTTGGCCTGACTTGGGACGGAGATATAATAATCATGGAATTAAAGCAAGATGATTCAGTCAAAACCTACTTATCACCGCTCCAGATTGCATACTATAATAAGCAGCTTACTAAATTACAGGAGGAGTTGCGAGAAAATTTGTATCAGAATATTAAGGAAATGATTGAGCAGAAAAGAGATCTAGGCATTCTAAATATCCCAAAGGCTTTACCAGAAAAATTTTCAGGCCGCATTCTTAATTATCTCATTGTAGGTGAAGAGGATAGACTTAGTACGACAATCTGCAACCGTTTCAAAAAGATTCGAGATATAGTCGGACTCAAAATCGAAGTATTCACTTGCGATCAAGACGGTAAGCTGATACCTAGTAAAAAACTAAAATAGTCCATGAAAATCACCATCCACAGAGGACTGAATCAGATAGGCGGCTGTATCACTGAGATACAGTCGCTTTCTGGAATGAAGATACTTATTGACCTTGGTCACAATCTCCCGGATGGCGGCGGAGTATCCGAGGATAAGTATGAGTCGCCGCAGAATATGGATCAGCTTCTTGACGGTTGCAGTGCTGTTTTCTATACCCACTATCATGGCGACCACCTTGGATTTGCAGCAGAGATTCATGAACGTGGTGTGGCTCAGTATATGGGTCCGCTTGCAATTCAGATTATGACCCATCTCAATGACCACATGACTTTTGCTCCAGACTTAAAGGACCGTGCGGAAGCTAATCTTAAGGCCTTGAATGAGTTCAAGACATTTACTATAGGGCGAAAGACAATCATTGGAGACATTGCAATAACCCCGTATTTCGTGAGTCATTCGGCTCCGGATTCATATATGTTCCTGATCGAGTGTGACGGAAAGAAGGTATTGCACACAGGAGATTTTCGAGATCACGGATATCTCGGGAAAGGACTTTATACAATGCTCAAAAAGCATATCATTCCTCAAGGAATTGATATTCTGATTACCGAAGGCACAAATGTTGGCCAGAGATCAAAGAGAGTGCTTTCAGAACAGGAAATCAGCAGTCAATTCCGTCAGATTATGGACAAGTACAAGAATGTATTCATTCTGTCGTCATCAGCAGATGCCGATCGTTTGTGGTCGATTTATCGCGCTCATAACAAATCAAGACAGCCATTTCTCTGTGATGCCTATCAGAAGAAGATGCTTGATATTATCCGAGATGGATACGACCCTGATAAACCCCATTATAGATTTGTAACGAAGAAGATATTCGACATAAAGGACCACTGGACTAACAGCAAATTAGTCGAATGGATGCATGACAAGGGGTTTACAATGCTCATCCGTATAAGTAATACATTCCAAAGATACCTTGACCAAGTCTTATCTAGGTGCAATCCAGATGAAACATGTGTCGTGTACTCTATGTTTAAAGGCTATATTGATCCCGAACATAAAGCCTATAATAAAGAACTGCATGACTTTGTTAAGCAGTTTTATCACATTGAATTTTGCCATACATCTGGCCACGCTTCAAAGGCATGCATAGAGAAAATATGTGGCTTAATTAATCCTGCTATAGCTATTATCCCTATTCATAAAGAAACTTCATTTGATTTAATTGATCTTCCTCCAGAAGCACAAGCAAAGATTTACAATGATTCCGTCCTTATTCTTTAAGGATATATATCCTTTTTTGAATTTGGAAAACGGAATTACTTTTTGATAACAGATTAGGATGCTTTGAACTTGGCCAGAATTTGAGGTTTTGCAAAGTGCTGACAAAAGTACTTTTAGAGTGATTTAATCTGTCTCGCATAATCCATGACGCTAGACATCTAACAAAAACTCCTTTAGATCAGTCTAAAGGAGTTTTTGTGTATAATGTTTTTATCGACATAACCCCATCAGAAATCCGTTGATTTCCTCCAGGTCATCGCTGATAAGGTCAAACAGCTTATACATCAGTTCTGCTTCCTGCATTTCAGGGATGTATACGATGACTTTCTTGCCTGCTCCTTTCATCCAGCCTGCTTCGGTGTGGGCGCTGCGGCCGCAAGGAAGCACGAGCAGGCAGGTGTCGGCCCAGTTTAGTGCGTCCAGGTCTGCTTGAAACTGTCTTTCTGAGGCAGGGTGTTCCAGGCCCTTCTTATAGTCGGAAACAGTCCATTTGTCAAATTCCGGATCAATGTTCTTCCACATGAATGCGCCGTAATTGTGTGGCGGATTGCGGAAGTCATATACTTCGTGACCATATTCGCGAAGTTGCTTTACGACGTCAGGGTAGTACTGGTTTCTCCAGCTGCTTGCTACATATATCTTTGCCATGGTTGTTGTGGTTATATGTGCGAATATAACGATATTTTTACAATTGGATTCCATTATAGGAAACGGGTTTTGTACGTCGGCCTTTTTTGTTGTATATTTACCGAAATTAATCGGATCGTGAATGTCTTAAGCTCGGGCTATATGACAGAAATTTTGAGAAACATATTGGTGGTAGGAGCCGGCAGCTTAATTGGCGGAACAGGGCGATATCTGGTTTCGCTTGCCATGAAGGGCGTCGGAAAGGGATTCCCATGGGGGACTGTCCTTGTAAACCTGCTTGGATGCCTTCTTATCGGGTTGATATGGGGATTCTTCAGCAGGACCACTTCTCAGGATAACACATGGTTCCTATTTCTTAGCGTAGGAGTCTGCGGTGGATTTACCACATTCTCCACATTTTCAAAAGAAGCTCTGACAATGCTCCAGTGCGGAAATCACTGGGGCTTTCTGACATACATAGGTATCAGCGTCATTGCTGGACTAGCCCTCGTTGCTTTGGGCTATGCATTAGTCAAATGAAATCAACAACAATATGATGGAAACCCCAATACTGAACGCACATAATAAGGCTGAGTATGAGCCTGCTCATACTGCCGAGCATCTCTTGAATGCCACTATGGTGAAGATGTTCGGATGTCCTCGTTCGAGGAATGCCCATGTAGAAAAGAAGAAGTCGAAGTGCGACTATATCCTTGATGCTGAGCCTACTACGGAGCAGGTGGCGGAGATCGAGGCAAGGATCAACGAAGTCATAGCACAGAATCTGGATGTCACAGTCGAGTTTGTGTCCAAGGAGCAGGCTGCGTCCATAGTTGACCTCAGCAAGCTTCCGGAGGATGCTTCCGAGACCCTCAGGATCGTGAGGATAGGGGACTATGATGCCTGTGCATGCATTGGCGCTCATGTTGCCAATACCAGCGAGGTCGGTACGTTCAAGGTCATCAGCCATTCGTTTGAGGATGGAGTATGGCGTTTGAGGTGGAAGGTTGTAAAGTCTTGATTATGAGGAAGTCATTGGTTTTGTTGGCATTGATGCTCATGGCGGCGTCTGCATGTAAGAACAGTCCGGAATCGTTCGTGACCGGCAATCTTGAAATATATGAGGACTTTCCTTCTCAGTTCGTGGAAAGCCGTGCCGTGCGTGTGTGGACTCCGTCGGATTACGATCCTTCGCAGAAGTACGACGTCATCTATATGCATGACGGTCAAAACCTTTTCGATGCGTCCATAACATGGAATCAGCAGGAGTGGGGAGTCGATGAGGTCATTTCTTCGCTTATCGAATCTGGAGAAATCATGCCTTGCATTGTTGTCGGAATAGATAATTCAGCATTGAGATATGCAGAGTACTATCCTTCTGCCATATGTGATGATGTGCAGGCCGGCGTGCTTCCGGAAGGCTTCAGGTCATGGGGCGATGAGTATCTCCGCTTTGTGGTCGAGGAAGTCAAGCCTTGGGTTGACGGCAAATATTCGACATGGGCAGACGCTGAGCATACTTTCATAATGGGCAGCAGCTGCGGGGGTCTCATATCTTCATATGCCCTCTGCAGATATCCTGAAGTGTTCGGTGGAGCCGGCTGTCTTTCTACCCACAGTTCTCTCATGAATCCGGACACGGATGTTGACCAGAAGCCTGCTTCTGAAGCATATATAGAGTATCTGAAAGAGAATCTTCCGGCAGATGCTGACCATGTACTGTATATGGATCGCGGTGATTGCCAGATAGATGGGGAATATGCTGAGTCTCAGGCTGCTATAAATGAAATGATTGCCGCCCTGGATTGGGACGGCAATTACATGTATCGTTTCTTTCCAGGTCAGTCCCATTCGGAGAATGACTGGAGGTCACGTCTTGATATTCCGGTACGTTTCCTTTTAGGAAAGTAGTCAATGGATTGGCACCAAAGACCTATTCAATCGAGAGATAGGTTCCCACAAACTGGATGAGGTCCTGGAGATCGTTGTCATTGGCAGCGGTTACCAGTATTGTGAGCAGGTGGTTGCTGCCCTTTGAAGGAAGTCCTACGCAGAAGAAGAAGCATGGGAGCTTGTCCTCAGTGTAGATGTTGAATCCGTGCGCTTCAATTCCCTGGAAATCAAAGCATACGATAGGCTCTTCATTTTCGTCGATGTTGTCTTCACCGATGACTTCGATATATGTAGCGCAGGCTTCTGTATATGCATCTGAACCTTCCGGGATGATTCCCCAGTTGATGTCGATGCTTCTTACATCCTTGCCTTTTGCGCAGATGCTCATGCTATATGACTTTGTTCCGTCTTCCTCTGTGAATTCCTCACTCTGGTAATTCCACACCTGAGGAATCTGCATTGTGACTCCCTGGTAGTGAATCTGCTTCAATGGTATGTTCTTCATGTCTTATGTTATTTCAATTCTGCAAATTTACTATAAACTGATAAATTGTTTATATTTGTTTTGTATTTATGAACATATATATGGATTATCAGAAGATTTTAAGGGATATATACGAAGAAATCCAGCCATTTGCAGGCGAAGGAGCGCAGGCTGACTACATACCTGCCCTGGCGAAGGTCGATCCGGATCAGTTCGGAATTGCCATGAAGACCATTGAAGGGGAGTCCTTCCTTTGGCAGAAGGCTCAGACAAGGTTTTCCATCCAGAGTATTTCAAAGGTGTTTGCAGTGGCAATGGGCCTGTCTTTGAAGGGCGAGGCACTTTGGAAGATCGTCGGCAAGGAACCGTCAGGAACCGCGTTCAATTCCTTGGTGCAGCTTGAGGTTGAGAAAGGTAAGCCCCGCAATCCGTTCATAAATGCAGGTGCTATGGTTGTGGCAGATCTTCTTATGTCTGAATTGGATGATCCAGATGCCGATTTTCTTGCTTTCATCCGTGCCTTGAGCGGCTCTGATACCATTGGCTATAATATGGAAGTGGCTGAGTCAGAGCGTGAAAAGGGCTATCTGAATGCGGCAATCGCCAATATGCTCAAGTATCACGGAACCATCAAGAATGACATTGAGGATGTCCTCATGTTCTATTTCATGATGTGCTCGGTTGAAATGAGTTGCGAGGAACTTGCTCAGGCTTTTCTTGCCTTCACGAATTTTGCTCCATTCGATCATGCCGGATTCAAGCTCACACCGTCGCAGATCAAACGTCTCAACGCAGTCATGCAGACATGCGGTTTCTATGATGAAGCAGGTGAGTTCTCATACCTCGTGGGACTTCCGGGAAAGAGTGGAGTGGGTGGTGGAATCGTAGCCGTCCATCCTATGCGTTATTCGGTAGCTGTCTGGAGTCCCAGACTCAACTCGAAGGGTAATTCCATTTTGGGAATGAAGGCGTTGGAACTTCTTACGACTTATACTCAGGAATCTATTTTCTAACAGAATCTAAGGAAAATATTCAATTCGTCGTGCAATTTTGACCATTCGTCGGAGTTGTATGGAACGGATATTGCCTATGTGGGAAATAACAGTACCTTTGCAAACGAGTTGATCGGAGAGCTGTTCTGAAACTCTCGCAACTTATTGGTTATTAGTTTTAGTGTTATAATTATGTGGTTAGTATGAGACATCCCCGCGAGAGCGGCGAGGTCTCATTTTTTTCAAAAAATGAGACAGTCCTCTAATCCCCAGTCACCTTGCGGTGACAGCCCCGAGGCATTTCGGACCTGCTCGGTCCGGTCAGCTGTCGCTGACTTGTTGATTTTTCAAAAAATGAGACCGTCCTCCTATCTTAAGGAGCCTTTTCTAGTATTCGATGATTGAGTTGCCGTTGGCGAAGTACTGTCCGATTACATCGACATAGTGGAGATTATGCATGTCGGTGCCGTAATATGACACGAGGCCTTCTTCGGCGAGAGCTTTTACGTTTCTCTGAGGTTCATCGCCGTACAGACCGGCAAGTGAGCCGTAATTGCTTTGGATCTTTACGCCAGCTTCAAGAAAGCTCATGAGTTCTGCCTTTGAAAGATACCAATAACGTTCGGGATGGGGGAGAAGCGGCGTAAGTCCCAGTGAGACAATCTTTTTGAACTCCTCAAAAGGCTTTATGTCCTTGATGTCTTCAGGGTTGAAGATAGGTAGTTCCATCAGTATGAATCTGTCTTCGATAGGCATCAGCCAGTTCTTTTCGAGGACTTCTGGCCAGGTTTCCGGTACAAGCCTGTATTCTGCAGACATCTTGAGTTCCACATCCACTCCTTTGACATAGAGGGCTTCCTGGAGTGCCTCGAACGCAGGACGGATGGTGTCAGGCGTATTCCTGAACTTGTTCGTGATATGTGGGGTACATGTGATGCGCTCGAAGCCCCATCTCTTCATGGCGGTGGCAAGCGCAACAGAGTTTTCAAGGTCGGTTGCACCGTCGTCAAGTCCTGGAAGAATATGGCTGTGGAAGTCGAGTTTCATTATCCGATGAAGTTGAGAAGTTCCTGATATACAAGGTGGACAGGGAGTCCCATGATGGTGAAGAATGAACCTTCAATTTGTCCGATTCCGATATAGCCGATCCATTCCTGAATACCGTATGCACCAGCTTTGTCGAATGGTTTGAATGTATCGATATAATATTCTATCTCGTTGTCAGATAATTCCTTGAAGCGTACAATTGCAGTGTCGCTTGAAGTCTTGCAGGACTTGGAATCACGGATGGTAATGGCTGTTATGACCTTGTGCTTGCGTCCAGACAGGCATCTGAGCATGTCGATCGCTTCCTCTCTTGAATGAGGCTTGCCCATTACTCTCTCGCCGCAAAGAACGAGAGTGTCAGAGGTGATAAGTATCTCATCCTCATCGAGAGGTCTGTGAAATCCGTATGATTTGCCTTCTGAAAGAACTTCAGGAATGCGGTAATGAGGTGTGTCCTCGCTGTAGACTTCTTCGAATGTATTTCCGGTATCGACTGTAAATTCAATATTAAGCCCCGCGAGAAGTTCCTTCCTGCGGGGTGAATTACTGCCGAGAATTATCTTTTTTCCTTTTGTATCCATTATCAGTGTGTATAACGGATGCAAAAATACGATTTTTCTTTTATAAAATCTTCTTGACGAGGCCGAACATGTTGTATGGCATGTAGCGGAACGGAAGATCGATCCAGTTTCCTGTTGCCACGATGCTGCGGGTATGGCTGAATGCCTCGAAGCTTTCCTTGTCGTGGTAACGTCCCATACCTGAGTTGCCTACTCCACCGAACGGTATGTTCTCGTTTGCAATATGCATGATTACGTCGTTGATGCAGCCGCCGCCGGAAGAGGTCCTTCGGATGATTTCCCAACCTTCGGATTCCTTGCCGAAGTAGTAGAAAGCAAGAGGCTTCTCGCGTGATGTTACAAAATCCACAACCTTGTCACTGAATGACTTGCCGTTGTCATCTAAAGTGATCATTGGGAATACCGGACCGAAGATCTCCTCTGTCATTACAGGGGAGTCAAGGGCTACGTCGTCAAGGATCGTAGGTTCAATGAAGCGCTCTTTTGCATCTGTCCTTCCACCATAGACGACCTTTCCATCATTGAGGTAAGCGCTTACGCGTTCGAATGCCTTGTCGTTTACCATCCTTACGTAATGTCTGTCTTCCTTGATGTCAAGTCCGTGGAGATTTGCGATTTCGGTTGCAAATGCCTTTACGAATGCTTCCTTGACATCCTTGTGGATGAGGAGATAGTCGGGAGCGATGCATGTTTGTCCGCAGTTGAGAGTCTTTCCCCATGCGAGTCTCTTTGCTGCGACTGCGATGTCTGCCTTCCTGTCTATGATGCAAGGGCTCTTGCCACCGAGTTCAAGTACAACCGGTGTGAGGTTCTTTGCAGCTGCAGCCATAACGGTCTTTGCGAGTGCCGGGCTGCCGGTGAAGAAGATGATGTCCCATCTCTGGTCAAGAAGGGCGGCGTTGACTGTCCTGTTTCCTTGAACCACAGCGATGTACCTTTCGTCAAAGGTCTCCGATATCATCTCCTCTATGACCTTTGAGACTGTCGGCACGTATGGAGATGGCTTCAGGACAGCAGTACATCCGGCTGAAATGGAACCGACCAACGGATTGAGCAGAAGTTGTACGGGATAGTTCCATGGAGATACGATCAGGGAGCATCCGAGCGGCTCCTTGGTGACATAACTCCTTGATGGGAAGAGTTTCAGTGGAGAACAGGCCTTTCTTTTGCGTGCCCATCCCGCGACATGTCTGATATGGTTTCTGATCTCACCCTTTACGATGCTGATCTCTGTAAGATACGCCTCCTGATAAGATTTGTGGAGATCGGTCCAAAGTGCATCACAAAGCCTGTTCTCCCAGTTTTCCATAGCTTTGTATAGTTTTCGTAGCATGTCCTTCCTGAACTTGATGTCCAGAGTTTCTCCCGAAAGGAAGTATTCTTTCTGCGCTTTGGCGATCGCCAGTATCTTTTCTGTAGATGTATTCTCCATATCTCTTGTCTTAACTTCTGCAAATATCCGTTAAAATCCGGTCAAAATCAATCAGCACGCCTTCGATGCCTTAGATTCGGTCTTCTTTCTGCCTGTAAATGCGTCCATTGTGTGGTAAATTCCCATTACTTCACCGAAAATGAAGTCGAAGATCCTTGTAGGAAGCAGGAACTGCCAGAATCTGATGAAGTGGAAACCGAATGGAATACCTCTGAATGATTTGTTTCGTTCTATTGCCCTGATAATGCGCTTGCATACATATTCAGGCTTGAGCACAGGGATGATAGGGGACTTCACTCCGTCGAACATGCCTGTGTTGATATAATAAGGAGCAACTGTTGTTACATGTACGTTGCTCTTCATGTTCTGGAGCTCGATCCTGACTGAATCCGACCAGCCGATCGCTCCCCACTTGCTGGCTGCATATACAGACATCTTTGGGTTTGAGAGCATACCGCCTGCCGATGCGATTGTACATACATGTCCATGGTTGCGTCCAAGCATGTCAGGAAGTGCTGCACGTGTAACGAACATCGGAGCCAATGTGTTGATGTTCATTGTTCTTGTCATCTCATCTACATTCATCTGGTCGAATGTCTTGTTGCTGGTGATGATGCCGGCGCAGTTGATGATGATGTCGATATCTCCACATTCCTCGACTGCCTTGTTGTATGCGTGGGTAACTACCTCATAATTAGCTACGTCCACAACGTATCCCTTTACATTTCCGTATCTGCTGAGCTCCTTCTTTGTCGCTTCGATTCCAGCGAGGTTGATGTCCCAGATGATGAAGCATTTCGCTCCTTTCTCAAGAGCCATTCGGCCCATGATCTTTCCGATTCCTGATGCGCCTCCAGTGATCAGGACGTTTGCATTTTCAAATCTCATATCCGATAAATTTGCCGCAAAAGTAACCCAATAAAAATGCCGCCCACAATTTGTGGGCGGCAATGTTGCGAAATCACCGAATTCGTTGTAAATATCCCTATTTTGGGGCGAAATCTACCGGATATGTGGTGAAATATGGGGTTTTCAGCGCGTTTATGACTTCGCTCCGCCACCGAAACCTCCCATTGGGAAGGATGGTTTTGGCTCTCCGCCAAAGCTTATCTGTCCGTGCTGATTCTCATATTTTGCTATGTTGTCCTGGAGTGCAAGGAAGAGTCTCTTTGCGTGTTCAGGAGTCATGATGATCCTGTTGCTGATTTCCGGCTTTGGAAGGCCAGGGAGCATTGTCGCAAAGTCGATCACGAATTCGCTGTGCGAGTGGGTGATGAGTGCGAAATTAGAATATGAACCCTTTGCCACTTCCGGTTTGAGTTCGAGTTTGAGTTCCTTTTCGTTTGACATAGTATATTGTGTTTTGTTTAGGGCAAAGTTACGTAAAATTTTGCTATCTTTGCATGATTATGCGTCCGTATGTCCGGATGCAAATGTAAAAGATTGATAAACAATTTAATATAAATAGATACATGGAACTGCCAGCAAAGTATGATCCTGCCTTGACGGAGGATAAATGGTATGCCTATTGGCTTGAAAACAAGTTTTTTCATTCTGAACCTGACGAGAGGGAGCCTTATACGGTTGTGATTCCTCCACCAAATGTGACAGGTATCCTTCATATGGGACACGTGTTGAACAATACATTGAATGACGTGCTCGTGCGTAAGGCAAGAATGGACGGAAAGAATGCGTGTTGGGTGCCAGGTACCGACCATGCTTCGATCGCTACCGAGAACAAGGTGGTTCAGAAGCTTGCTGCAGAGGGCATCAAGAAGGAAGACCTCACTCGTGAGCAGTTCCTTGAGCATGCATGGGAGTGGAAGGAGAAGCACGGAGGCATCATCCTCAGCCAGCTTCGCAAACTCGGTGCATCATGCGACTGGGACAGGACAAAGTTCACAATGGATCCTGACCTCAGCGAGGCTGTGATCAACACTTTCGTACATTTCTATAATAAGGGATACATTTACAGAGGTGTACGTATGGTAAACTGGGACCCTGTCGGCCTTACAGCGGTGAGCGACGAGGAGGTTGTACACAAGGATACAGTCAGCAAGTTCTATCACTTGAGATATTTCATCTCAGACGGCAACGGAAATCCTACAGACAAGTACATCATCATCGCTACTACCCGTCCTGAGACCATCATGGCGGATGCTGCGATCTGTATCAACCCTGAGGATGAAAGATACGGCTGGCTCAAGGGTAAGAAGGTGCTTATCCCTCTGATCAACAAGGAGATTCCTATCATCGAAGACAGCTATGTTGCTATGGACTTCGGTACAGGATGCCTCAAGGTTACTCCAGCACATGACGTAAACGACTATGAGATCGGTATGCGTCACAACCTTCCTGTACTTGACATCATCGATGACCATGGCCGTCTCAATGAGAAGGCACAGATTCTCGTAGGCGAAGACCGCTTCGACGCCCGCAAGAAGATCGTGAAGATGCTTGAGGAGGCTGGCAACCTTGAAAAGATGGAGGATTACACATCTCCAATCGGATATTCCGAGAGAACAAATGCCGTAATCGAGCCAAGACTCTCAATGCAGTGGTTCCTCAAGATGGACGCCCTTGCAAAGGATGCACTCGAGTCTGTGGAGAGCGGAAAGGTTAAGCTCATTCCGGATAAATACCGCAACACATACCGCCACTGGATGGAGAATGTACGCGACTGGTGCATCTCACGTCAGCTTTGGTGGGGACAGCGTATTCCTGCATACTATCTCCCTGATGGACAGGTAGTTGTTGCTTCAAATGAGAATGAGGCACTTGCCCTTGCACAGAAGATTGACGCTAACCTTACAGCAACTGATCTTCGTCAGGACGAGGACGTTCTCGATACATGGTTCTCTTCATGGCTCTGGCCTATCTCTGTGTTCGACACAAACAAGGCAGGTCATCCGGAGGCAGAACCGAACAAGGATCTTGCATACTACTATCCAACAAATGACCTCGTGACAGGTCCGGATATCCTTTTCTTCTGGGTTGCACGAATGATCATGGCAGGAAACGAGTTCATGAATGATGTTCCTTTCCGTAACGTATATCTTACAGGTATCGTTCGTGACAAGCTCGGACGCAAGATGTCCAAGACACTTGGAAACTCTCCTGACCCGCTCGACCTTATCGCAAAATACGGTGCTGACGCAGTTCGTCTCGGCATGCTTCTCTGCAGCTCTGCAGGAAACGACATTCTTTACGATGAGTCGCAGATCGAGCAGGGACGTAACTTCAATAATAAGGTATGGAATGCTTTCCGTCTTGTTACAGGATGGAATGTAGATGAGACTGCAAGCCAGCCGGAAGCATCTGCAGTGGCAGTGAAGTGGTTTGACAACAAGCTCAGCCAGGTGATCGAGACTGTAGAAGACCATTTCAGCAAGTTCCGTATCTCAGATGCCCTCATGGCAATCTACAAGCTCTTCTGGGATGATTTCTGCGCATGGTACCTCGAGGCCGTGAAGCCGGCTTATGGTGCAGGCATCGACAAGACTACATATGAGGCGACAATCGGATTCTTCGAAGCTCTTCTCAAGATGATCCACCCTATCATGCCGTTCATCACTGAGGAACTCTGGCAGAATATGGCAGAGCGCAAGGAAGGGGAGACCATCATGAACCAGAGATATCCACAGGCAAAGCCTTACGATACAGAGTTCATCACAGCGTTCGAGATGGCATGCGAGGCTGTTGCCGGTGTACGTAACCTCCGTCAGAGCAAGAACCTCTCACCAAGAGAATCTCTCGATCTCAAGATCAAGGGTGCTTTCCCTGCTGAGGTTCTTCCTGTGGTTGTGAAGTTGGCCAATGTTACTGTAGCCGAGGCTGAAGGTGATATGTCGACTGCACAGAGATTCATGGTAAGGACTGTCGAGATGTTCGTTCCTCTCACAGGTCTTATCAACGTTGAAGAGGAGATTGCAAAGCTCGAAGCAGAGCTTGCTTACCAGCAGAAATTCCTTGACAGCGTACGCAAGAAGCTCTCGAATGAACGTTTTGTAGCCAATGCACCGGAGGCTGTAGTGGCTGTCGAGCGTAAGAAAGAAGCAGATTCGCTTTCAAAGATTGAAAGTATAACTTCTTCGCTTAATGCGCTGAAAAATAACTAATGAAACAAATTAGTTTGAGGTTGTAACATTTCTGTTATGGCTAATTTTCAGTAATAATCAGTGAAAATAGTATTAGAAAACACCATTAAACTACATAACTATGATCTATCCGCTCTTATTTAATCTTGGTTTCTGGGAGATCGCGATAATCTTCATTTTGATCCTTCTTCTCTTCGGAGGAAAGAAGATTCCTGAACTGATGCGCGGACTCGGAAAAGGCGTCAAGAGCTTCAAGGAAGGTATGAAGGACGTCGAGAATGATGTAAAGGAAATCAAAAAGGATATTGAGTCAGATAAGTAATGGCGCAAACAGGGGACATGACCTTTTGGGACCATCTTGAAGATCTCAGGAAATCCTTCTTCAGGATATTGACAGGCTACGGCGTTGCCGTCGTAGCCCTGTTTTTCTTCAAGGGATTCATCTTTGACGACATCATCCTGGCTCCCTCCAAGGCAGACTTCTATCTGTATCAGCTGCTCGGCACAGAGTTTTCCATGACTTTGGTGAACATTGAGGTCGCTGCGCAGTTCCTGATACACATGAGGATCACCCTTATCTGTGCTCTCATACTTACCTTCCCTTATATTATATATGAGGTATGGCGTTTCATAGTACCAGCCTTGTATGAAAAGGAGAAGAAGGCAATAAGGGGAGCATTCGCCTTTGCATCTGTACTGTTCTATACAGGTGTCCTGGTCGGATATTCGGTCGTTTTCCCGCTGATGCTCAATTTCTTTTCAGGATATCAGGTCAGCCCTGATGTTCAGAATACTTTTTCACTGACTTCCTACATATCGTTGTTTACGTCTATGGTCCTGACTTTCGGAATCGTATTCGAGTTTCCGACCGTGATTGCAGTCCTGTCAAGGCTGAGGATAGTAAGCAGGAATACACTGAAGTCTTTCAGACGTCATGCAGTATGTCTGGTGGTGGTTCTGGCGGCTGTCATTACGCCGTCGGGAGATCCGTTCTCTCTGCTGATAGTGTCTGTGCCGCTGTATCTTCTCTATGAGTTCAGCGTGCTGATATGTAAGGATGATGAAAAACAAATTGTTGATTAACAGGGTTTTATGATATCTATAAACAACTTGACCGTAGCATATGGCGGATTTACCTTGCTGAATGAGATCAACTTCCACATCAGCGAGAATGACAAGATCGGCCTTGTCGGAAAGAATGGTGCTGGTAAATCCACCATTCTAAAGCTCATCTGCGGTCTGCAGAGTCCTACAAACGGAAAGGTTGCCGTTCCTAACGATGTGAAGATCGGTTATCTTCCTCAGATCATGGAACATCATCGTGGCCGTAGCGTGATTGATGAGGCCATGACTGCATTTGCGGATATCTTTGCCCAGGAAGCTGAACTCGAGAGGATTACACTGGAACTTGCAGAAAGGACTGACTATGAGTCAGATGCATACCAGGAACTCATCATCGTCATGAATGAGATAAACGACAGGCTCTCGTATGCCCGATCTGACAATCCTCAGGTTCTGGCTGAGAGGACACTGCTTGGCCTGGGATTCAAATATGAAGAACTTTCCCGTCCTACGGAGACATTCAGCCAGGGATGGAACATGCGTATCGAGCTTGCCAAGATCCTTCTTTCCAAGCCGGACGTACTTCTTCTTGACGAGCCTACCAACCATCTTGATATCGAATCCATTGAGTGGCTTGAAGGCTATCTTAAGGATTACCGTGGTTCTCTGGTACTCATTTCACACGACCGTAAGTTCCTTGACAATGTCACAAACAGGACTGTCGAGATCATGGTCGGACGAATCCACGATTACAAGGTTCCATACAGTAAGTACTTGGAACTCAGGAAAGAAAGACTTGCACAGCAGCAGGCTGCCTATGAGAACCAGCAGAGGATGATCGAGAAGACTGAGGAGTTCATCGAGAAGTTCAGATATAAACCCACAAAGTCGAATCAGGTCCAGTCAAGAGTAAAGCAGCTCGAGAAGCTTGAAAGGATCGAGGTCGATGTCGAAGACAGGTCGACACTGTCTGTAAAGTTCCCTCCTGCACCCCGTTCCGGTGACATTGCATACAAGTCAGTGGACATGAAGGTCGGATACGGCGAGAAGGTCGTGTTCTGCGATGCGCAGATTGAGGTCAAGAGAGGAGAGAAGGTTGCCCTTGTAGGAAGGAACGGTGAGGGTAAGACTACCCTTATGCGCGTCATCATGAACGAATTGGATCCGATGGATGGTGAATCAAAGGTCGGATACAATGTCAGCATTGGCTATTATGCTCAGAATCAGGAGGATATCCTTGATAAGGAAGATACGGTATTCGGTACTTTGGACCGTGTCGCAGTAGGAGATATCAGACTCAAGCTCCGTGATATTCTGGGTGCATTCCTGTTCAAGGGAGAAGATATTGACAAGAAGGTTGCTGTGCTTAGCGGTGGTGAAAGAGCCCGCCTTGCAATGGCAAAGCTGATATTGAAGCCTTATAACCTTCTCGCGCTTGACGAGCCTACCAACCATATGGATATCAGGTCAAAGGATATCCTCAAGCAGGCTCTCAAGTCATATGACGGTACTCTGATCATCGTATCACACGACCGTGACTTCCTTGATGGACTCGTGGACAAGCTTTACGAGTTCAGGGATGGAAAGGTCAAGGAACATCTTGGAGGTGTTCAGGAGTTCCTTGAGAGAAGAAAGGTTGAGAATCTCAACGAATTGGAGAGACATTACAAGGTTGTCGAGGAGAAGCCTGCAGAGGTAGTCCAGAAGAAGGAAGAAGCCAAGCAGGAGTATCAGGCAAAGAAGTATGTATCTAAAGGAGAAAAGAAGATAAGAAATCGTATCTCATTCTTGGAGAAAGGAATAGCAACTATAGAGGAGAAGATGGCTGAGATTGAGGTCAAGCTTTCAAATCCTGGTCCTGATGACGATGTGATTGATCTTACAAGAGCATATCTTGAGAACAAGCGAGAGCTTGACTACAAGATGGAAGAATGGGAAAAATTGAATGAATCATTAGAATAATATGGAAGAAAAGAAAATGCAATACCTGTTCGGCATGCATCCGGTACTGGAAGCTGTCAAGGCAGGAAAGAGATTTGACAAGGTGCTTTTGAAGCAGGGATTGGAAGGTGTCCAGTTCAGGGAACTCATGGAGTTGCTCAAGAACAATGACATTCCTTTCCAGTTTGTTCCCGGCGAGAGGCTCAACAGGGCAGTCCGTGGTTCTCATCAGGGCGTGCTCGCATATATCTCACAGATCGATTATGTTGATATTGAGCAGCTTGTGAACAATGCTCTCGGCAGAAGCGAAAATCCGATTCTTGTGATTCTCGACGGTGTCAGCGATGTACGTAACCTTGGTGCCATTGCTAGAAGCCTTGAATGTGCAGGAGGTCACGGAATCATCGTTCCTGCAAAGGGTGGTGCAGCCATCAATGCGGATGCGGTAAAGGCATCGGCTGGTGCACTAATGAGAATGGATACATGCAAGGTTTCAAATCTTCGTGTTGCCGCATACTATCTTCAGCAGAGCGGTTTCAAGCTTGTTGCCGCAACGGAGAAGACTGACAAGCTCATATATGACGTAGATCTCACTGGTCCGGTTGCCATCATCATGGGATCTGAGGGCAAGGGCATTTCTCAGGCGATGCTTGATCTTGCTGATGAGAAGGCTGCTATCCCGATGGCTGGCGAGATCACTTCACTAAATGTCTCAGTCGCTTCTGCTGTCCTTATGTATGAGGCTGTTAGGCAGAGGATTGTAAAGTAACACTTAAACTGATTGCAATATGAAAAAGACATTATTTGCTCTTATGGCGGCTATGCTGTTCTGTGTAAGCGCAGTAGCTCAGCCGTTGGATGTTCAGAAGAAGAATGTAGAAAACTTCGCAAATGTAAGTGCTGAAGATTACTTTGTCCTTAAGTTCATCTATTCTGATACGAGTTCGGTGACAGTCAGGGCTGATCTCAGAATTTCAGAATATGTGCAGACATATGTCAAAGGAGGTACCTTGTATCTCGAACTTGACGAGAAGAAGTTTCCGAAGGAGCTGAAAAAGGAACTCAAGCAGAAGGGTGCTGCTACTCCTGTACTTGAAGCAGATATTTATCTTCCAGATATCAACTCCATAACACTCAAGGAAAAAACTAAGCTTTCCATCCTTGATGGTTTCAACTTGAACAACATCAAGATTGACGTCACTGACAATGCAGAGATTACTCAGATGCTCATCGATTGTTCGAATGCAGAGTTAAATGTAACAAAGAATGGAAAACTTTCAGGTAACGTGAATGTAGCGAGCAGACTTAACATCAACGCTGCCAATTCAGCTAACGTGTCATTGACTCAGAATGGCGGTAATGTGTTCGTTGTCCAGTCACAGTCTGCATATGTGGATCTTCGTGCCAATATTACTACAATTGAAGTTGAGTCTACAGGAGCAAGCGAGTCTCATCTTTCCGGAACTGCATCCCTTCTCAAGGTTACAGGTTCCGGATCGTCAAGAGTTGATGCTGAACTTCTCGAGTCTCTTGACGGAGAAGTTATGCTTACTGGCTCGAAATGCCATGTAAACATTACAGAAAACCTCAAGGTCACTCTCACAGGTGGTTCAATGCTTACATATAAGAGAAAGCCTGTATTCGACATCGTAAGGATTCTCAATTCGACGCTGATCACAGCTGACGATGAAAAGAGAAAGTAATGTTTGTCCTTGATTCTCATTGTGATACACCTTCTCAGATTCTTCGCTTGAGGGATCTGTCCAAGGATAATGAATATGCACACGTCGATTTTCCCAAGCTGAAGCGAGGGGGAGTCGACGGTGCTTTTTTTGCCCTTTACATACCTGCAGGGCTGGATTCAGACTCAGATAAAGCCTTTGAATATGCGCGAAGACTTCTCGACGGAGTGAAGGAGACGGTTGCTGCAAACTGCGGGACAGCTGCTTTTGCGGTTTCTCAGGCAGAAGCAATGGGCAACAAGTCAAATGGACTTTTTTCTGTCTTTCTCGGTCTTGAGAATGGTTCTCCGATCGGAGTAAACATGGATCGTCTGCACTGGTTCCATTCAGAGGGAGTCCGATACATTACTTTATGCCATTCCGGCAACAATCAGATATGCGATTCATGCGCACCGAAGTCAGCAAGGTGGGGTGGTCTCAGCCCTTTCGGTAAAGAGTTAGTCAGGGAAATGAACCGTCTAGGCATTCTGGTCGATGTTTCACATATTTCGGATGCTTCCTTCTATGATGTTCTGGAATGTTCCCAGAAGCCGGTAGTTGCGACGCATTCGTGCTGCAGGTCATTGGCAGACCATCCAAGGAATATGACGGACGATATGATCCGCTCACTTGCATCAAGTGGAGGAGTGATGCAGATCAACTTCTATCCATTGTTCATTGATTCATCATTCAAGCATGTTCTTGCAGGATCGGGTATCATGGAGAGGGGAGAACAGATTGAGTCTGAGTTTATTGCGGATCCAGGCGATATGCAGAAGAGGGAAGCCTGGAACAGGATCCAGGATGAGCTTAAAGCGCTTTCGCGTCCGTCATTCAGACTGATTGCAGACCATATCGACCATGCTGTCGAACTTGCAGGTATCGAACATGTCGGCATAGGTTCGGACTTTGACGGAATCGAGGTTACTCCTGAAGGTCTTGAGAATATCGGAATGATGCCGGTACTCTTTGATGAATTGCGTTCAAGAGGATACACTGAGAGCGATATGGCGAAGATTGCCGGTGATAACTTCTTCAGGATACTTTAATGGGATTTCTTACCCTGCTGATGCATTACAATGATTGACACTGCCGTGAGTATCAGGCAGATGCCTATGCATGAACGTATGTAGAGGTGTTCATGGAGGAAGAGGACTCCAAGGATTACCGCTGTTACTGGCTGCAATGCACCTAAAATCGAAGTATGTGTCGGGCCGATGCGTCTGATGGCCTTTACACCGGTTATGTTGGATACCATTGTTGCCCAAAGTCCGAGTCCCAGGATATATCCCCAACTCCTGATATCTGATACGATTGTCAGCTTTCCATCAAAAACGAATGCACAGATGATGAAGTACAGGGCGCTGAGCATCATAATCCATGTTGTGAACTTGACGACCTCTATCTTATCAGCCTTTGTCTGTTTCATTATGATGTAGTATGCTGCGAATGATATTGCAGATATCAGCGAGCAGATGAGTCCGAGTCTGGTATTTCCTCCTTCCACGACAATGCTGTCTCCTGATGCGAGAAGATATACGCCGAGTATTGCCCCTCCGATTGCAAGGAAGTCTACAAATGACCTGCGTTCACCGAAGAAGAGCATCATGCAGATGGCTACGATCACAGGATACATGAAATTGATGGTCGAAGCGATTCCGCTGGATATGTTGGCATATCCTATAAGTAGAGTAATGGAAGTTATCGAACGTAGGACGCTAAGGAGAATCACCTTCCATGCCTCATCGAATGAATTGAGTCGGAGTGTCTTCTTTTTTGAGAATGCATAGATCATCAATACAAGAGCGGCGATGAGCCATCTATATGAAAGGACATCAAAATCCGACAGTCCAGCGGCAAGAAGTCCAAGGCTGAAAAGAGGGGAGAAACCAAACGATGCAGACGAAATCGAAGCATAAAATACTCCGTTCTGCTTGATTCTGCGCCTCTTTCTTTCGTGTTGTTCCTGAATTATGCTCATCCGTTGATAATCAATGTCTTAGCCCTTGTATAAATAAACCTTATCGTTTACAAAAGTATATGTAACAAAAATGTTTTAGTCCAAAACAAAATTGTTTCATCTATTGATTTTTAATAATTTAATTCCTTTTTAACCTTTACCCTCAATAAGTTGAGTGCATTAGCGGCAAAACGTTCTATATTGCGTTTTCTGTCGCCTCTGAACACGAATCTGAATGCCTCGGTACCCACTTCCGAGCTCACTGCGATCCATACCAGACCGACAGGTTTTGTCTCGCTTCCTCCTCCCGGACCTGCAATTCCTGATGTCGCTACAGAGAAATCACTGCCAGTAAGTTTCCTGACTCCTTCTGCCATTGCCATTACGCATTCTTCACTTACAGCACCGTATTTTGAGATGATTTCTTCCGGAACTCCAAGCACTCCTGCCTTTACGCTGTTTGCGTATGAAGTCACGGATCCAAGATAATACTGCGATGAGCCTGGGATCGAGGTAAAAAGTGAAGAAATAAGGCCTCCAGTGCATGATTCAGCTGCGCAGACAGTCTTTCCCTTGCCTGCAAGCATGCGTCCGATGCACGCTTCAAGGCTGTCATCCTGTTCGGAATACATTGAATCGCCGAGAATTTCCCTTAATTTGACGATTTCCGCCTCGATTCTAGCCTCTTCTTCCACCTTTTTACCTCCATATATGGAAAGTCTGAGGCGAACTCCTGTAAGAGGATTTGGAAGATAGGCGAGATGAATGTCAGATGGGAGCGAATCCTCCCATTCGTCAAGCATATTCGACAGCACTGATTCAGGAATTCCGAATGTCATTACTGTCTTATGGTATATATCTGAGATCGGATAATGCTTTCTGATGTCGTCAGAGACGTCATTCAGGGCACCCAAAGCTTCGAAAGGTACTCCAGGAAGGGAATATAGAGTAGCCTTATGTCCAAAGCGTTCCTCGGGGAAATGGAAGGCCATGACAGGGGCTGTTCCCAGTCTGTTAGGTATGACCTTGCATGTATCAGGGACTGATGCCTGAGCGATGTTTATGTCAAGGACATCGATTCCTCTTGAACTGAGTATGCGATGGATAATGTCAAGCTGTTCATTATCAGTGTAATATCCTTTTGCACCCGAGAGTTCTGCGAGAGCCTGCTTGGTGATGTCATCTTTGGTTGGTCCAAGTCCTCCGGTCACTATCACGATATTGTTCTTCTCCAATTCAGATGTAAGTCCATTGATGATCACATCGTGGTCATCACCTATGGAAAGCATACGTGTTACCCTGATTCCCAGAGAGTTAAGCATTCTGGAAATGTGTGAAGAGTTGGTGTCGACTATCTGTCCGATAAGGATTTCGTCTCCGATCGTGCAAATTGATGCAGTTGTCATGACTCAAGATGCTTGATGATCCTTTTTACAAGTCCCGGACCTTCATAGACGAATCCGGAATAGATTTCTACGAGTGAAGCACCGGCATCAATCATTTCCTTGGCATCTGCAGGTGACATGATGCCGCCAACGCCAATGATTGGGAGTCTTCCTTCAGACTTTTCATGGATGTAGCGCACGAGAGCCAGATTCTTCTGATGTACAGGGGCTCCAGACATGCCTCCATTGCCGATTTCAGCAATCTTTTCCTCTGAAATGCTGGTCAGTCCCTCACGGCTGCGGGTAGTGTTTCCAGCTACGATTCCGTCGATTCCAGACCTGAGAGAGTAGTCGATTATCTCATCGAGCTGTTCATGCGAGAGGTCAGGAGATACCTTGAGAAGAATCGGCCTGTACTCGTCGTAGTACATACGGAGGTCAAGGAGTTTGTCGATGATGTCAGAAAGGAAGTTTATGTCCTGTAAAGAGGTGAGTCCCACCACGTTAGGGCATGAAATATTGATCACGAACATATCAACGAAGTCATAAAGGAGTCCGAATGAGGTTTCATAGTCCTTTGCTGCTTCTTCGTTAATGCTTGATGTATTCTTTGAGATGTTTGCTGCAACAATCACGTTCGGACGCACCTTCTTGAGGTGCTCTACAGCGTTCTTTACTCCTTTGTTGTTGATTCCGAAGCGGTTGATGATTGCTCTGTCACCAGGGACGCGGAAGCAGCGAGGCTTAGGGTTTCCGTCCTGTGGCTTAGGAGTAAGGGATCCGATTTCAACGAATCCGAATCCGAAATTGGCCATGTCGTTGTAGAATTCTCCGTTCTTGTCAAGTCCGCCGGCAAGTCCTACTGGATTCGGAAACTTGATGCCGAAGACCTCTTTGGCAAGCGTAGGAGACTCTTTTTTATACAATGCCCTCATTGCTGCGCCTGCAAACGGCACATGTCTGAGGAAGGAAAGTGTCGAAAAGATAAGATTGTGAGCAGTCTCAGGGTTGAAACTGAACAAAATAGGCTTTAGGATATGTTTATACATGGCATGTATTGTTTATATCCTACAAATATAATGAAAAGAACCGGTATTACATCTCCTGAAACGTACCATCGTCAAATAAAACGATGATTTTTGAGACTTTGCGCTGAGTTACGGGGATTTCAGGCATTGTGACGACTGGATCAGGTAGTACAGGAATCTCGTATTCCGGCACAGGTGTGTCGTAATCCGGAAATAAGACATCCTGAGGAGGGTTGATTGCAGATGTCTGAGGTTCTACCTGGGGGAGACTGCTCTTATACATCTTGCCGCTACCGAATATAAGCCATTCGATATTCAGTTCCGGATATTTTTCCATGATCGAGCGTATGAATTCATAGCTCGGATTGTTTCTACCAGAAAGTACATGTGATACGCTGGCACGAACTACGTTGATGTTGTCGGCAAACTGTGCCTGTGTTATGTTTTCTGCTGCAAGAAACTGCTTGAGGCGATTGTTCATAATTGTTACTTTGATTGTTACAAATGTAGCAAACAATTTTATCAAACACAAGGAAAAATGCGTATCAATTTTGTAAACAGGAAAGGTAAAGCACATTGAAGTATATTGTATGAATACTTTAGAATATAATATATAAAACACTGATTATTTGTACATTAATCTATGAAATATAGTATAATTTCAGTATTAGGCGCGCCACTTGGCCACATATCACCCCTAAATACAATATATTATTTGATAATAACTATATATAAGGATATATAACTAACTGATTTTGCGCGTTTTAACAACATTGTAAAAACTACATAAGAAAAACTTATTTTACGTTTGTTACCATTAGGAAATGTTACATATGATGGGGTTCGCTCAATGTGTAAATTTACAAATATGAATGCAAGATTTATTTATGTAAATTACATTTGTAAACAAACTCCAAACTCTCCAAGATTTCAAAATTCATCTATTTTGTGTACATTTGTAAAATATAAGCAAAGGACATATCATGATACCTGAGATAAGAATCGAAGATTATAACTATTCACTACCCGATGAAAGAATCGCGAAATATCCTCTAAGTGAACGCGATGCCTCTAAACTTCTTTACTACCGAGATGGTAAACCAGAAGAATCGAAGTTTGCAGATATAGCAGAATACCTTCCGGAAGATTCAATGATGGTATTCAACGATACCAAGGTTGTACCTGCCCGTCTGCATTTTCAGCGTGCTACCGGAGCTCACATTGAGATATTCTGTCTTGAACCGGTTCTTCCCGAAGAATATGTGACTATGTTCGAGGTTACTGACAGGTGCAGGTGGAAATGTATCGTTGGTAACGTCAAGCGCTGGAAATCCGATCTTTTGACACTTTACAACCCTGAAGCTTCGCAGGAAGTTTCGGATATGGATCTTAAGGCCTCCCTTATTGAGAGGACAGGCGAGACCTCTATCGTCGAGTTTACATGGTCTAATGGTGCACCATTCTCAAAGGTGCTTGAAATATGCGGTTCAGTCCCTATTCCTCCATACCTCAACAGAAATACAGAGGAAGTAGACCTTACTAGATATCAGACCTTGTATGCCAAATATCGCGGTTCCGTGGCTGCTCCTACTGCTGGACTCCATTTTACAGAGAAGGTGCTTGATTCAATCCGCTCAAAGAACATCGACATAGACAATGTATGTCTTCATGTGGGCGCAGGTACATTCCTTCCGGTAAAGAGTTCCCTTGTTTCTGAGCATACCATGCACCGTGAGCCGTTTGTCGTCACATTGAACTTCCTCAAGAAGCTTCTTGCCCGTAAAGGAAGGCTGATTGCTGTGGGTACCACGTCTGTAAGGACTCTTGAGTCTCTTTACTATGTCGGGGTCAAGTGCATTGAAAACGGACAGCCGCTCGATGTGAAGCAGTGGGATCCGTATGAAAGAGAATATGTATATTCATTCGAGGAGTCGATCTCTGCCCTTATCTCGTATCTTGAGGACAACTGCATGCAGAGCATTCAGCTTGGAACAAGCATAATCATTGTACCAGGATATGAATTCAAGGTGGTGGACATACTTGTAACCAACTTCCATCAGCCTCAGAGTACTCTTCTGCTTCTGATTTCTGCTTTCGTCAAGGGAGACTGGAAGAACATATACGAATTTGCCCTTGGACATGGATACCGTTTCCTCAGTTACGGCGACAGTTCCCTTTTGTTCCGAGCCTAGCGACTTAGTTTTGCTTATTTGACGGATTTTTGTAAATTTGCATAATGTTCATAAAAAACCAGATTATGGTAGACCTGACAGAATTTCAAAGCATAAGTCCATATACGGATGAAGAAGCAGTCGTTGCCCTTGGCAAACTTGCTGAACATCCTCTTTTATCTCAGTTTTCAGTAAAGTTTTTCCCGGATCAGTCTCCTGATTTCCTGAAGCAGATATTCAAGAATCTCAAATCAATCGATGAATTCCAGGTTCTTGTCATGTCAAGATTCGTAGAATGGGTCCTCGAGCAAACTGTTACGGAATTTACTTATGACGGTATCGAGAACATCGATCCTCAGAAGAAGTTCCTTGTGCTCTCTAACCATCGTGACATCATCTTTGATCCGGCTATCACTCAGCTCGTACTCTTCAGGAACAACATTCCTTTGACAGAGATTGCTGTAGGTGACAATCTCGTTTCAAGCGAGACCATTGAATACCTTCTCCGTTCGAACAGGATGATCAAGGTGATCCGTGGTATCACTGCACGAGAGCTTTACCTTTCGTCTCAGCTGCTTTCTAAGTATATCAGATACAATGTGACAGAGCAGCGCAGTTCAATCTGGCTTGCACAGCGTCAGGGGCGAACCAAGAACGGATATGACACAACAGAGCAGGGTCTGCTCAAGATGCTCGACATGAGCGGTTCATCAGACTTCCAGAAGAACTTTGAGGAACTCAATATCACTCCTATGAGCATTTCATACGAGTATGAGCCATGTGACATCCTCAAGGCTCGTGAAATCGTCATTTCAAGCAAGCAGAAATATGTTAAGGCAGAAGGTGAGGACCTCAACAGCATATTGGTAGGAATCCAGCAGCCTAAGGGTAATGTCCATCTCAACATCGGACAGCCTCTTACTTCAGAGGAGATTGCTGCAGCGGCTCAGTGCGACAAGAATGATCGATACCAGCTTATCCGTCACGCTGTCGACAAGCGTGTAATCGAGGGATACAGACTCTGGAAGAACAATTATGTAGCATATGACATCCTCAACCAGTCAGACAAGTATGCACACCTTTACGAAACTTCAGATGTAGAGAAGTTTGCGGCATACATGCAGAAGCAGCTTGCTACTGTAGAGCCTGAGATTGACATGGATGAACTCAGGAAGGCATTCCTTGACATCTATGCTAATCCAGTGGTCACAAAGGAGCTTCTCGAGCAGGAGAAGGCAACAGGAGAGATTCTTCTTTAATTTACGGAATACACAAAAAAATCCGACCAGAACATGGTCGGATTTTTTGTATTATGATTTCTGAACAGGATTCATTATCGTAACGTCGATCTTCTGATATGGGAAGCCGATGCCGTTTTTCGGGAATTCCTTGTAGATCTTTTCGTTAAGATCAAACTTGACATCCCAGTAATCTCCCTTTGCGACCCATGCTTTTGCAACTATCTGTATGCTGCTGCTTGCAAGTGCCTGAAGTCCGATGAATGGATCTGCCGGAGCTCCTTCGCTCATATGGAGAATCCTCTGCTCATCATCAAGCATTGACTTAAGCAGAGCCTTTGTCTTTTCGACATCGCTTCCGTATTCAATGTCGATCAGCCACTCTACGCGACGTATCTTATTATGCGTAAAGTTGTTGATTGTTCCATTAGAGAGGGCTCCGTTAGGTATTATGATGGTTCTGTTGTCTGTTGTTGTGAGTTTGGTGCTGACTATATTGACCTCAGTAACAGTACCTTCAAATTCCGCAAACTGAATATAGTCACCAGACTGAAACGGTTTGAAGGCAAGGATCATGATACCTCCGGCAAAGTTCTGTACAGTACCGTTCAAAGCCATACCTATTGCCATACCGCCACCGGCGAGAAGTGCAGCAAGAGATGTCGTGTCAACTCCCAGGACGCCTACTGTCGTAATGATCAGGATGATGGTAAGCGCTATGCTGAGAATGCTCTGTACGAATGAGGCGATTGCCGGATCTGTGCTGCGTTTCTCGAATACTCTTTTAAGGACACGTTTGATTCTGCGGATCAGCCAGGCTCCTATAAAGTATATGAGCATGGCTGCAAGCACCTTCAGACCAAAAGCGATGGCCTTGTCGATAAGTTCTGAGATCAGTTCCTCAGCAGGTGTGCTGCTGATCTTTTCTGCCATGGCTATGAGTTCTGTCTGAACCTGGTTGAGAGAATCAGCCTGTTCTACTGGTAAGATGTTGAGAATCTGCATATTCTAGATGTTTGAAATGAGGAACCACATATATCCTGCTTCCATAAGCAGCATAAGTGCGCCTTCGACTCTGTCAAGCTCCTTCTTCTTGAAGAGGAATGCACTCATAAGGATCATGATTGCGCAAAGAACTACAACTCCAAGATCGACGATTGTCATGCTGCCGAATGAGAGTGGGTGAATCAGCGCTGAACCTCCGAGAATGAGGAGGATGTTTGAGATGTTTGAACCCAGTACGTTTCCGAGTGCCAACTGACCACGTCCCTTGATTGCTGCTACGACGCAGGTAGCAAGTTCAGGCATTGATGTACCAGCTGCCATGATTGTGATTGCGATGAACTTGTCGGATACGCCGAACATCTGTGCAAGGGATGTTGCAGAATTGACGAAGAGGCGACCTCCGATGACAAGGCCAGCAAGGCCTCCAATTACCATGATTGCAGATACTGGAATGCTTCTGGTAACGATATCTCCTTCATTGTCAGTGCTTTCCTCGGAATTGTTGTCCGACTTGAATGATGTCCAGAGATACCAGACGAATATTGCAAGGAGGATGCATCCGTCTATTCTGCTGATTGAATCTTCGCCGATTCCGAAGAATGTCATGTTCATTCCAAGGAGAATAAGAAGCGCTGTGACTATGATGTTGAGCGGGATATCCTTCCTGAGGTTTGCCTTTGTAATGGCGAGAGGAGAAATCAGTGCAGTTACGCCGAGTATGCACAAGGTGTTGAAGATATTGGAGCCCACAATGTTACCTATGGCCATGTCGGTCTTTCCCTGGACAGCCGAGAGGAAGCTTACAACCATTTCCGGTGCAGACGTTCCGATTCCTACGATTGTAAGTCCGATGACGAATTCACTTAGGCCGAATCTCTTTGCAATGCTTGATGCTCCGTCTACGAGATAGTTGGCTCCAAGGAGGATAAGTATAAGTCCTCCAATCAGTATGAGTGCCTGAATAAGTATTTCCATTTTTATTATGTTTTAACTTAACATGAAGCGCAAATTTACGAAAAATATCCCGAAATCCTTTATATTTGTAGTCAACCAATTTATTGCTTCGAAATGAAAAGAACTCTGATAATCACAGCCTTGATGCTCGCATGTGCAGTTGCATATGCAAGTGATTCTCTTTCTGTAATATATCGCATACGACTTGACAGCGATATCGACAAGTCCTCTCAGCGTCTCGTGACCTTGGGACTGGAGAAGGCAGAAGAGGCAGGAGCGGATTATGTGATGATCGATCTTGATACATATGGAGGTGCTGTCGATGCAGCTGACAGCATCAGGTCTGCTATCCTCAGATACAACAAGCCGGTTGTTGCTTATGTCAACATGCAGGCGGCGTCTGCAGGAGCCCTCATCAGCATAGCATGTGATTCCATATATATGAAGACAGGAAGTTCCATCGGTGCAGCTACAGTCGTAGATCAGTCCGGTAATGTAATGCCAGACAAGTATCAGTCGTTCATGAGGGGCATGATGCGTTCGACTGCACAGGCTACAGGTCGTGATCCTAAGATTGCAGAGTCGATGACTGATACGGCTAATGTCCTCAGCATGACTCCTTCAGAGGCGGTTGCAGTAGGCTATTGTGAAGGCATATATGAAACCGTAGAAGAGGTTGCACAGGCAGTTGCAGGAGATAACGGCTTTGTAATCAGGAGTATGGAAGATGATATGACATGGTTGGACAAGTTGATCCAGTTTCTTCTGAACCCTCTTCTCCAGTCCATCTTCATGATGATGATAATTGGCGGAATATTCGTTGAGATAAGGACTCCCGGCATCGGACTGCCGCTGCTTACCGCAATAGTAGGTGCATTGCTTTATTTTGCGCCCGGATATCTTGGAAATCTGGTTCAATATTGGGAAATCATCCTGTTTGTCGTAGGACTTCTTCTCATTGCTATGGAAATCTTTGTCATTCCGGGCTTTGGAGTGGCGGGAATCTCAGGTATCGTCGCAGTAGTTCTGTCTCTTGCCTTTGCTATGGTGGACAATGTGGAGCTCTTCCATTGGGACGGATCACTTAACCTACAGCCTATAATCCAGCCTCTTGGCATAGTGGTTCTTTCAGCTACTTTCGCAGTGTTTGGATCCGTATGGCTTGTAAGGAAACTTTATTCGACGCGTTCGTTCGACCACATCGCCCTCAGGCAGGAAATGAAGGCTGAAGAAGGATTCACAGGAGTTGTTTCAGGCCTTGAAAGCCTTGTAGGTGAGCCGGTTGTTGTATTTACAGATATGCGCCCGGGTGGAAAGGTAAAGACCACCGACGGACGCATAATCGAAGCTACCATGAAGTTCGGCGGGTTCGCAGTCAAAGGCGAGACACTCAAGGTCGTTTCTGCCGAACAGGGTAGAGTATATTGCGAGAAATTATAATTACTATCTGCGCTTCAGAGCAACAACGTTCTCCACATGATGTGTGTGAGGGAACATATCCACAGGACGCACTGCAGTGATTTCATAATCCTTGCAGAGGATCTCAAGATCCCTTGCCTGTGATGCAGGATTGCAACTCACGTATACCATACGGTCAGGTGCTGCATTGAGGATTACCTGGGCAACATCCGGATGTATACCGGCTCTTGGCGGGTCAAGGATGATAACATCCGGACGCCCATGCTCTTCGACGAATGCGTCTGTAAGGATGTCCTTCATATCGCCTGCGTAGAAATCACAGTTGGTGATGTTGTTGTTGGCTGCATTGATCTTTGCATCCTCGATAGCCTCCGGTACATATTCAATACCGATTACCTTTGATGCCTGACGAGATACGAACTGAGCGATGGTACCTGTACCTGTATAAAGGTCATAAACCACCTCTGAACCTGTCAGGGCAGCATATTCACGTGCTACACTGTAAAGTTTGTATGCCTGCTTTGTGTTGGTCTGGTAGAATGACTTAGGACCGATCTTGAACTTGAGGCCCTCCATGTATTCATAGATTGCATCTTCTCCCTTGTAGAGTACGCATTCCTGGTCAGAGATCGAGTCGTTGGCCTTGCCGTTGATCACATAGTAGAGCGAAGTGATCTGCGGGAATTCAGCTGCCACAGCATTGAGAAGCGCAGTGCGGGCTTCTGCATCTTCATGATAGAAGCATATTATCAGCATCACATTTCCTTCCTCTGTCGTACGGATGAACATGTTTCTGAGGAATCCGACATGTTCGCGGATATTGAAGAAAGTGAGACCGTTTTCAAGTGCGTACTTCTTGATGAAAAGACGGATTGCGTTGGATGGTTCGGGCTGGAGATAACAATGGTCGATGTCAAGGACCTTATCGAAGAAACGTCCTACATGGAATCCAAGACCATATTTCTCCTGTTCTGACAATACCTCCGCATTCTCGTCGTCGAAGATCCATCTGCGCTGAGAGAATGTGAACTCAAGCTTGTTTCTATAGTATGTAGTATCGTCAGAAGGCACGATAGGGGAGATTTCAGGTACATCAAGATGGCCGATGCGGACGAGCTGGTCATAAACCTGCTGCTGTTTGGCCTGAAGCTGCATCTCATATGGGAGCGGCTGCCATTTACATCCTCCGCAGACACCGAAATGCTTGCAGAACGGCTCCAGACGATGCTCTGAAGGCTTAACCATACGGAGGATGAATCCCTCCATATAGTTTTTCTTCTTTTTAGTGACCTTTACATCCACGACGTCGCCAGGTACAGCGAACTGTACGAAAAGCACTGTTCCGTCGATCCTTGCCAATGCCTTGCCTTCTGCCGCCACAGCCTCGATTGTGACGTTCTCCAAGATTATATCCTGCTTTCTTCTTGCCATATCTATAAAATTAAACAGCCCCGATTGTTCGGGGCTGCAAAATTACTCAAATTATTGGTATTTATGAAACTTTCAGTTTGCATTTGTACAGAGCCTGAGAGATGTTGATCATGAAGTCACCCATCTTTTCAAGTTCTGATATGATATCCATGTAATAAACGCTTGTCTGATAGTTCTTTCTGTTGTCCTCAAGGCTGTTGATCTCCTCTTCGCGGAGGTGGTCACGGAGGTTGTTGATCCTCTCCTCGGCAGTGTATGCATTTGAAATCTCCTCGAGGGTAGAGTTCTCCATCATTACAAGGTTGTCGATCATTGAACTGTAAGCTGAGTCTACGAGGTCAACCATTGCATTGATTCTCTTGATTGTCTCCATATCAAAAGTCTTGTTATGGGTATTTCTGCGAGAAAGGATACGGCTGATGCTTTCTCCTGAGTCTCCGAGTGATTCAAGTTCACCGATGATCTTGTACATTGCCTTGATTCTGTATGAGGTGTTCTCGCTGATCTCGCCCTCTGAAACCGCATTGAGGAATGAAGCGATCTCATACTCGATACGGTCAGAGATCTCCTCGTACTTGACAAGCTTTCCTCTGAGCTCCTCGAACTTGTCAGGTTCATTCTCGTTGATTGCCGCCCTTGCATAACCGAGACCGTTTCGTGAAATCTTTGCAAAATGGATGATTTCCTTGATTGCCTGTTCTACAGCAAGTTCAGGGGTAGCAAGCGGACCTGCATTGATATACTTGAGTCTGTATGGCTTTTCCTCCTTCTTCTCCGGTTCCTTGACAAGCTTTGATACAACCTTTGCGATAAGGTCTGTGAACCATACAAGGATGATGGTGTTGATGAGATTGAAGAGGGTATGGAGCATAGAAAGTCCGTAGAGAGCCGCAGTCGCATCCGGTCCGTCGGATGTCTGAACTGAGAATCCGTCTGCAGCCGGGTTAGGGAAGCCCATGAACTCGATGATCTTACCTACGAGGCTAAGGAACGGTCTGAAAAGGATCAGTGCCCAGATCACTCCGAATACATTGAATATTGTGTGGGAGAGGGCAGCGCGTTTTGCTGAATGATTACCGACTGATGCTGCGATGTTTGCAGTGATTGTAGTTCCGATGTTCTCTCCAAGCACCATTGCACATGCCATAGGGAAAGGAATCCATCCCATGCTGAGCATGATGAGGGTGATCGCCATAGTTGCAGATGAAGACTGGAGGATGAGTGTAAGTACAGTACCTACGCCAAGGAAGATGAGTACTGAACCAAAGCCATATCCTGACCATGTTCTTACGAACTCAAGAACCTCTGGAGTCTGCTTGAGATCTGGAACTGAGTCCTTCATGAATGAAAGTCCAAGGAAGAGGAGCGAGAATCCGACGATGAGTTCTCCGATGTTCTTATACTGGTTCTTCTTTGAATTAGAGAAGAGGAATCCCAGAAGCATGAGTGGAACTGCAAGTATCGAGATGTCTGCCTTGAAACCGAGGAGTGAAACCATCCACGCTGTGATTGTAGTACCGATGTTGGCACCCATGATGACACCGATCGCCTGTACAAGTGTAAGGAGTCCGGCATTTACAAAGCTTACTACCATCACAGTCGTTGCTGATGACGACTGGATGAGTGCAGTGATGCCGACACCTGTCATTACTCTCTTGAATGGATTAGATGTCATGGCTGAGAGGAAACCTCTAAGTCTGTCTCCGGCAGCTTTCTGAAGTCCTGCGCTCATGAGGTTCATTCCGTAGAGGAACATACCCATCGCGCCAAACAGGGTGAAAAACTGTAAAATTCCCATAAGTTTAAATTCGTTTAGTTATGATTTTCGGCAAAAGTAATCGTCTGACGAATATATTGCAATTACATTCCATTAAATTTATGTTAAATGGAAAGGGGATTACATTAACAGATATTGCAAGTTAACATAATATAAATTGTATAACAATGTGGAAAGGGCAGTCTTTATCGTTGGAAAGCCTTGATTTTCTTCCAGTTACCGAATTTAAGGTCAGTATCTTTCATCATGATGTTGAGATTCAGTTTCATTCCGATCTCGTCATTGTCAGCGAGCTGAAGAAGATTTGTATGTTCTGGGTATGAAGCGTTTATATCCTGAGAATCAGACAATCCGAGAATCTTGAATCCTGGCGCGTCTTCGTCGCACTGGAAGAATTCCATCTCCAGTTCAGGCTCAGTCAGAGGCTGGTCGTCGTCATCTACGAGTATGCAGCTCTGGAATGTCTCGAAGTTGATTGTCTTTGCGTATTTTACGATTACCTGACCTTTTGCCCATTCTCCTGGTCCGTTGCTTGTCGGAGAATCATAGCCGAGGTATTCGTCGATTGCACCGAAGAAATAAAGCATTCCTTCATGCGGGAGTCTGTTTTCCGGGTCGAACTGCGCTATATCCTCACAGTTGATCTGACAGATGAATGTAAGCGGATAATCGAATGTCTCACCTTCCTCGTCAGTTACTCTGACTGTCGGATATTCCATTTGCGCAGGGAAATCAGGATCTCCCCACCATTTGCTGCCGCAGAAAAGGATGCGTTCAGTCTTCTTTAATTTGAAACCTATTGCCATATTTTTGTAATTTATTGATTCAGAATGTCAAAGCCATGGATATTGATGCTCCGGAACAGTATGCGTTGTTCCTGTTGATGCGATTGGGGGTGATCTCTACCCCATCGTATTCTATGTCCGGATGCGTAAGGAGGGTCCTGATGGATACCATGAAATCCAATTTGGTGTCTCTGCTGAGAGACAGGCGGTATCCCCCACCGACCTTTCCTGTGTACAGTTCCTGTATATGTTCCTTTAGGATGATTCCGCTGCCTAAGTCAATGAATGTCAGCCATCTGTCCTTCATGTGGCTGTCTCCGTAATACCTTGTCAACCTGATGGATACGGGTACTGTGTGGTGATATTCCATGACAGCTGAGATGCCCGCATATAGTGACAGGTTGTATTTATGGTTGAAGTTGTATCCGGCATGGAGATATGCCTCTCCGTTGCTTTCGTATGTAAATGAATGGTCGCGTGGATCGACCCTGTAACCTTCCGGAGCGTAGAAATTATAGTGGTATCCGTAATAGAAGATGCCGGTATAGCCCCATTCCGCACCGAATGTGAAGCGAGGACAGGATCTTTCCTGTGCATGGAGACCCGCACACAGGAAAATCAATGAGACTATGAGGAATGTCCTTCTCATCTTCCGAAAGTATATTTAATGCCTATCTCAGGAAGTACCGCATTAAGAAGTCCGTTCCTGTAATATGTCATTTCAAGGTATTCGTTTCGTATGACCAGATGTGAGCCGATTACGGGATTAAGAGATGCGGAAATTGCGACTCCCCTGTCAAACCTGCACTCAATTCCGGCTCTTCCTTTAAGACCGAAGAAATATCCCCTGTCCTTGTAAAGGTCACTTGCGATTCCGGCTGTAATTCCAGGACCGGCAAAGGCACATACCATGTTGCCGTTATTCGATTCCCATTCTTTAAATATGAAATTGCATGATAATGAAGTAGATATGCCGGGAATCTCCGTAATGTTCCTGAAGACCTCACCCATTTCAGCCCGCAGGTCTGCATCTATGAAACATCCGTTTCCGATATTGTGCTCATACATGACACTCAAGCCGCTTAAAGAGTATGTCATACCTATTGCCTTTGGCTGAGCTACTGCCTGGGATATAGCCGAAAATACGGCTATGCAGGCAATCATGTATCTGTTGAAAGGCTTGAACATTGGCTTCAGAAGTGTTTAAATGCGAATTTAAGAAAAATTTTTCTAAATTTGTATTCTGTACTTTAACCCAAAAACAGAAACAGATGAGTGTTACGATCAAGACAGTTACTACTAACAAAGAACTGAAGATTTTTGTACGCTTTGCGAACAAACTATATAAAGGTAATAAATATTACGTTCCATCCATGCCGTTTGACGACATGAACACTCTCAGGAAGAAGTCCAATGCGGCATTCGATTTCTGCGATGCGGAACTTTATCTTGCATACAAGGATGGAGAAGTCGTCGGAAGAGTCGCTGCCATCATCAACCATAAGGCAAATGAGGCTTGGAAAGTTGAGCAGGTTCGCTTCGGATGGATAGATTTCATTGATGACATAGAAGTTTCATCCGCTCTCCTTGAAGCAGTTACGGCTTTTGGTAAAGCTCATGGCATGAAACAGGTCGTTGGCCCTCTTGGCTTTACGGATTTCGATCCGGAAGGCATGCTTGTAGAGGGATTTGACCGTCTCAGCACCATGGCACTCATCTACAACTATCCATATTATCCAGAGCATATGAAGAAGCTTGGATACTACAAGGAAACAGGATGGGTCGAGTATAGGATAACACTTCCGGAAGTCCTTCCTGAAAAGCATGTAAAGTATGCAGATCTTATCAGGGAGAAATATAATCTGACCATAAGGAAGCTTACAAAGAAACAGATCAGACAGGAAAATTACGGCAGAAAGGTATTTGACCTGGTAAATCAGACTTACTGCGTCCTCTATGGATATTCACTCCTTTCTGAAAAGCAGATAGATCAGTATGTCGACCTTTATCTGAGCCTTGCTGATCCGAGGATGTTTTCTTTTGTGGAAAATGCATCAGGTGAACTTGTGGCTATGGGTATTACTATCCCGTCATTGTCCGAGGCGCTTCAGAAGTGCAATGGAGAGATTTTCCCGTTCGGATGGTGGCATCTTCTCAAGGCCATGTACTGGAAGAGATCGGATACATTGGATATGCTTCTCATAGGAGTAAGACCTGATTATCAGTCAAAAGGACTCAATTCGCTCGTATTCACAGACCTTTTCAAGACATATCAGGAATTGGGCTTCAAGTATGCCGAAACCAACGCAAATCTTGAGACAAACACAAAGGTCCAGGCAATGTGGACTCCATTCGAGAAGGAACAGCATAAGAAACGTTGGGTATTCGGAAAGGAAATATGATAGATGATAATACAATAGGACGCGGAAGAATGCTGCCTCCTTTGCCTGAAAGAATGCGTCCCAATAACCTTGACGGCTATGTGGGACAGAGACATCTTATCGGCACGGGATGTATTCTCCGTAATATGATCGAGACCGGAAACCTTTCTTCCTTCATTCTATGGGGTCCTCCAGGTGTGGGAAAGACTACCCTTTCCAGGATTGTGGCCAAGTCTCTCGGCAGGGAATTCTATACCCTCTCTGCAGTCAGCGCAGGCGTCAAGGATGTAAGGGAAGTCATTGACAAGGCGAAGTCCGGATCGATATTTTCCGATGGACTTTCCCCTATCCTCTTCATCGATGAGATCCACCGATTCAGCAAATCCCAGCAGGATGCACTTCTGGGAGCAGTCGAAGACGGTACCATAGTGCTTATCGGCGCGACCACTGAAAACCCTTCATTTGAAGTCATTACTCCCCTTTTGTCAAGGTGTCAGGTATTCGTGTTGAAGTCTCTTGAAAAGGTTGACCTTCAGCAGCTTCTCGATCGTGCTCTAAGGGATGACGAGATACTCAAGCATAGGGAAATCGAGGTCGTTGAAACAGACGCCCTCTTCAGACATAGTGCAGGTGATGCACGTAAACTGCTGAATATCTTGGAGATAGTCGTTGGGGCAAATGCCGGCGCCAAGAAGATTGTCATTGACAACAAGACAGTCACTTCATGTCTTCAGGAGAACATTGCGATATATGACAAGGGCGGTGAGATGCATTACGACATCATTTCTGCCTTCATCAAGAGTGTCCGTGGATCAGATCCTAATGCCGCCATCTATTACCTTGCCAGAATGCTTCAGGGCGGCGAAGATCCGCTTTTCATTGCAAGACGACTCTGCATTCTCGCAGCTGAGGATGTCGGTCTGGCAAATCCTAATGCAATACTTCTTGCGGATTCTTGTTTCAGAATCGTGCACAGCATAGGAATGCCTGAGGCGCGTATCCCGCTGGCAGAAGTGACGATCTATCTTGCATCCTCTCCGAAGAGCAATTCTGCTTATATGGCCATAAATGAGGCCATGGGAGTAGCAAAGGATACTCAGATGTCGTCTGTTCCTCTGTATCTCAGAAATGCTCCTACCAAGCTCATGGATGAACTGGGTTATGGTGACGGATACAAGTATGCCCACGATTATCCTGGTCATTTTGCGGACCTTGAATTCATGCCTTCTGACCTTATCGGACACAGGTTCTATGAGCCTGGAGACAACAGGCAGGAAGACGTGATGCGTTCACGCCTTGAGTCTTTGTGGCCGAAGTATTACAAGAAGTAAATTTCTGATTTAGAAAGGATAACCTACTCCGAAGTGGAGTGCGAATCCATCTTTCCGGAACCACTGCTCCGGTCTTACCCATTTGTCCATTCTTGCAGGATCATGGATCTTTACACCCATGTCCAGACGAAGCAGGAGGAATCCGAAGTTAAGTCTGAGTCCGAGACCCCAGTTGGCTGCGATGCTCTCGCCAAATGTATCCCATCTGAACATGGATGGGTCAGTTTCGGCGTCTCCGCTGCTTCTGAGCGTCCATACGTTACCGGCATCAGCAAACAATGCTCCTGCAACCTTCCAGAACATGTTGAAGCGGTATTCGATGTTCGCTTCAAGCTTCATGTCGCCGGTCTGGTTAGGAATGACGAATGACTGGTCCATCTGTGAAAGTCCAGGACCGACGGTTCTTGCCTGCCATCCCCTGAGACTGTTTGAGCCGCCTGCATAGAAGTGTTTTTCAAAAGGAAGAGCAGTCGAGTTTCCGTATGCATATCCGGCACCGGCAAGGAATCTTGTCGCGATTGACTGTCCAGAGTTTCTTCCGAATACCCATGTGCGGCCGAGGGTAAGTTCGCCTCGTACAAACTGCGAATAAGGTGTATTCCAGATCATTCTTGCACCCTCGCTGTTCTGGCTCATAAGGTTGTTGAAGCTGCTCAACAGATTACCTGCAATATCGAACTGGAACCTTGTGTAGAAGAATGTAGATGTCGGGATGCTCTCAGCATTTGTGGTATAGTAAAGTGACATACCTGAACCGAGGTCAAAGTGGTTCTGATATGCATTCTTCAGGAACGGGTCGTCTGCGAGTGATTCATAAAAACCTTCGTCCAGGTCGAACAGCTTGACGATGTTAAGCTGGAGCGGATATGCCTGGTAGAAGAATCTGTTCTTTACGCTTCCGCTGTAACCATATGAGGTCGAAATGATGTTTCTTGTATATTCCGGACGGTTCTGGTAATTGTACGAAATGTTCACGTCTGTTCTTGGTACCGGACCGTCAAACAGGTCATATGACAGTGGGAAGAACTTAGGGAAGCTGAGTCCTCCTGCAACTCCGAACTCATTCGACCTTACTGCGTCCTTGAACTTGAACTGGAAATTACCCATGAAGCTGAGGTTGAGTGTCTCTCCTCCCCTGAAGATGTTCTTGTGGTAATATGAAATCTGTGGTGAAATTCCGAACAGACCGGAAGAATTGGATGAAGCTTCAAGATTGACCTTGATTCCCTGAAGCTTCGACTGATTGAGGTTGATCAGGCAATCTACAAGATTGGTATCCTTCGGAGTCATTCCAATGTTTACAGTACTGAAGATCTTCAATGCAGAAAGTCTTGAGTATGTGTTGTTTACCGCTTCTTCGCTGTATATCTGTCCTGGAGCGATGGTAGTAAGGTCGCTGAGTACCTTCTGTCTTATCTTAAGATTTTCCGGATATGAGATGTCAACGATATCGATGTAATATTTCCTGATTGGCGTTGCGTCCCTGGCCGTCTCGTTTCGGGTATATTCGTTGATTGTCAGGGTAACGGCAGCCTTGGAAGGATCAGTCAGTGTGTCGGCTTCAAAGAAATAGTTGTTCTTGTTGAAGTCAAAGAAACCAAGATTTCGCATTTCAGCACCGGAGCGTTCGCTCTCTTCTTCAAGGGCTGCTTCTGAAAGGTAGTCACCTACCTTGACGGACATGTTTGAGGTATCCTTAAGGAACGCTTCTGCGAATTCTCCCCTTTCCGGCAGTACATACTCGATGCTGCTGATGGGATATCTCTTTCCCAATGTGACATTGTACGATACCTTTACCTTCTTTCCCTTGACCTGGATCTCGCTTTCGACATTGGAGCCGTAATATCCCTGATATTCAAGATGGTTAAGGATGTTGTCCGCGGAACTTTCCACAAGGTCAGCGTCATAGATGACAGGAGCCTGGCCGATCTTCTGGACGAATTTGTCCCAAGCCTTTCCATTTCCGTTTGACCAGTTGTAGATGCTCAGGAACGGGTTCCATCCGGCAACGATAGACGGATTCGGCTTCTGCTTGAGATATGGAGTCAGGCTATTGGGGCTGAATTCCTTGTCATTCATAATCCTGACCTTGTTTCCTGAGAGACGGTATTCACCTTCCTGCAGGACACGCGTAGTGCTGCAGGACAGGACTGTCAGGCCTAAAATGATGCTGTATATTAACGGACGGAACTTCTTCATATATTCTTCCGCAAATTTATCTTAAACTGCGCTTTTCTCAAAATTTTAGCCAAAAAAAACGCTATATTTGTGAGATATAGAACAATGATTAGTATGGCATCTATATCAAATAATGAGATAAAAAGAGTTAAATCTCTATCGCAGAAGAAGTTCCGTGATGAATTGGGATTGTTTATCGTAGAGGGAGAAAAGATGGTTCAGGAGGCTTTGGAGTCTGGACTTAAGGTTGAGAAAGTCTACTATTCTGACGAAATAGGAAACGAGGCAATGTTCAGGATATCTGCACTTTCGTCACCATCACCTGCCTTGGCTGTGCTTTCCAAGCCATCAGACATTTACATAGATGATGTTTCAGAACTTGAGCCACTGCTTTCCAAGGGAGGTCTTTATCTTGCATTGGATACTATCCGTGACCCCGGCAATCTCGGTACGATGCTCAGGATTGCGGAATGGTTCGGAATAGACGCCGTATTCGCCGCTAAGGACACGGTGGATGTGTTCAATCCCAAGGTGGTGCAGGCTACAATGGGTGCAATATTCAGGGTAAAGATGCACTATGTGGACCTTCCGGAACTTTCCAAGAAGGTCATTTCAAAGGGAGGACGCATTTTCGGCACTTTTCTGGATGGAGAAAATATGTATGGAAAGGAACTGGACAATGGCAAGGGCGCTCCGTCGGTAATCGTGATAGGCAATGAGTCAAACGGTATTTCAGACAGGATGGCAGAGCTTGTCACAGACCGCCTATACATACCGCCGTATCCTGCTGACCAGCCTGGATCTGAATCACTCAATGCTGCTGTTGCTACAGCTGTAACGGTTGCGGAGTTCCGCAGAAGACTTTTCTGATGATATGAATACTATCGAACCTGTTCTGTTAAAGGAACTTAACGAGACTGATTACGAGTCTCTTATCAGTTATAGGATCCGAAAGATCCTTATGATCTGCAGTAATTACGATGCGTTCATTCTTGAGGAGGATGGACAGATCGAGTCGCAGATCTTCAAAGAATACATCGACCTTAACCTTAGCAATCCCCCTAAGTTCATCTGGGTCCAGACGGCTGCAGAAGCTCGCGAACTGCTCAACACCGTAGTTGGCATCGACATGGTGATGTGCATGTACAATGTGAGTGACAAGGAAGTCTTCAAGCTGGCTGCTGACATAAAGGTTGATAGACCTAATCTGCCATTTGTACTTCTTACGCATTTCTCAAAAGAAGTTTACAGACGTCTCGCTCTTCAGGATACCGCAGCAATCGACTCCATGTTCTGCTGGCACGGAAATGCAGACCTCATCGTTGCCATCGTCAAACTGTTTGAGGACCTTCAGAATGCCGAGCATGACATTCTCGGAGTGGGAGTGCAGGCAATTCTGCTTGTAGAGGACTCTGTGCGATATTATTCGACGTATCTGCCTGAGCTTTACAAGCTTATCCTGATGCAGACACGCGAGTTCCTGACTGAAACCCTTAACGAGCAACAGCGCAAGATCCGCAAGCGTTCGCGTCCGAAGATCCTCCTTGCAACCAATTACGAAGATGCTCTCCATCTATATGAGAAATACAAGAACAACCTTCTCGGTGTCATTTCCGATGTGGGATTTGCTCTTCACAAGGATGAAGGAGTCGATAAGGAAGTTCTTGATGCGGGTATTGACCTGGTGCGTCATATCAAGGCTGATGACCCTATGATGCCAGTTCTCCTGCAGTCTTCTCAAGCAAGTATAGCAGATGTAGCACAGGAACTTAAAGTAGGTTTCCTAAAGAAATACTCTAAGACTCTGATGCTTCAGTTGTCTGACTATATCAAAGAGGAATTCGGCTTCGGAGACTTTGTTTTCAGGGATGATTCCCGTATGGAATACGGCCGTGCAGGCAACCTCAAGGAACTTGAAGCACTTGTAAGGACTGTGCCTGATGACGTGCTTCTGAAGGCCACTTCAAAGAACATGCTTTCCAAATGGTTCTATGCCCGAGGTCTCTTTACCCTTGGAGGAAAGGTAAAGGATGTCCAGGAAAGTCAGTTTGAGACTGTACAGCTGATGCGCGAATATGTGTCTCAGCAGATACACGATTTCCATGCCTTGATGGGAAGAGGTGTCATCGCCCACTTTGATTCTGAGAACTACGGCAGACATATATGGTTCTCACGTATAGGAGAAGGATCCCTTGGAGGAAAGGCCAGAGGTCTTGCATTCCTTAACAGCTTGGTGGACAAGCACAAACTTGCAATGAAATATCCTGGAACAAGGATATCGATCCCAAGGACTGTTGTCATTGCTACAGATTACTTTGACCAGTTCATCCTTGAAAATGACCTCCAGTATGTAATTGATTCCGATGTATCCGATGACGAGATACTCTCGGAGTTCGTGGCCGCTCGTCTTCCGGAGAAGCTTGTAGAACAGCTCAGGGTCTATGTAAATCAAGCCCGTTCTCCTCTGGCTGTCCGTTCAAGTTCCAAGCTTGAAGACAGCAGCTATCAGCCTTTTGCAGGTGTCTATTCTACATATATGGTTCCTCTTGTGGAGAACAAGAACCAGATGCTCCGAATGCTTGGCAAGGCCATCAAAAGCGTCTATGCATCAGTATTCTACGCTGGCAGCAGGACATATATCCAGACTACTGCTAACCTTCTCAGCGAGGAGAAGATGGCTGTGGTTGTACAGAGCATATGCGGTACAGAGCATGACGGTCTATACTACCCTATGCTTTCAGGTGTTGCAAGGTCTGTCAACTTTTATCCTATCGGAAATGAAAAACCGGAAGACGGTATCGTGAATCTCGCGTTCGGACTTGGAAAAACTGTGGTGGACGGTGGCAACACATTGAGGTTCAGCCCTAAATATCCTAAGAAGATACTTCAGCTGTCTGATCCTAAACTCGCGCTCAGAGACACTCAGAAGGATATGTATGCATTGGATATGAGACCAGGTGCCTTCAAGATATCCAAGGATGAAGGAGTCAATCTTGCCCATCCGTCAGTTGCCGAGATCCTACCTAAGTTTCCTCATCCTGAACTAGTTGCATCCACATTCAGCATCGAAAACAACAGGATGGTACCAGGTGTATCTGCAATAGGTCCTCGTGTCATATCGTTTGACTCGATCCTTAAGTATGGACGCTACCCTCTTGCCCAGATCATATCGGATATCATGGAAATATGCCGCAAGGAACTTATGTGTGATGTGGAGATTGAGTTTGCAGCAGATATATTCAATGATACCGGTCTTGTCCTGAAACTTCTTCAGGTTCGTCCTGTAGGTGAATTCTCAGAAGACAAGAACACTACCATAGAAAAGGCATCTGAATCCATCTCTAATGTCATTCTCCGTTCCGGAAAGGCACTTGGCTCGGGATATTCGGATACGATGAAATACATTATCCATGTTCCGTCAGCTTCATTCGATAGCGCAAAGACCAAGGAGATGGCCAAGGAGATTTCGATGCTCAACGAAATGCTCAAGAAGGAAGGTGCATACTATCTTCTTACTGGACCTGGCAGGTGGGGTTCATCTGATCCATGGCTTGGAATCCCTGTTCTTTGGAGCGAGATTTCGGAGGCAAGGATGATTGTTGAGACAGCGATCCCTGGTTATCAGATCGAACCTAGTCAGGGAACACATTTCTTCCAGAACATTACTTCGCTTGGTATCGGCTACCTGACCATCGATACCGTAAGAGGTGACGGATACATAGACGAAGCTGCGATTTCAAAGCTCGAATGTGTTCACAAAGGCGAGTATGTGATGCTTTACAAGGCGCCGGAAGGCATGGTTGGCTTCATTGACAGGTCTTCCAACAAGGCAATTGTCGGATATTAGCCGATCGTCTATAAAATAAGCGGTTTAACATTTATGTTATAACATATAACATTTTTGTTAGGCCGCTTTTTCTATATTTTATGGAGTTTTTTCTATATCAGATTTATAATTTTTGCATCCATCGGACTGACATTGACAGAGATTACCTTGCCTGGGTAAAGATCGTCTGTAACAGGTATTCCCATCCATTCGAATGCGTGTTCAGGAATGCTGATATTGATTACAGCATCACGATTCGAGAAGTTTGCTACTACAAGAATGGTATGGTCCTCATGGTCCCTGAGGAATGCGAAATGTCTGTTCCTGTCAAATCCGTCTGAACTGAAATTGCAGTAGCAGAGATCGTATGTCGTTCCCTTGATGACAGCTTCGTCAGAAGATGCAAGTCTTGTAGCTTCTGCAAATCTGCAGAACACTTCTGCTTCCTCTTCGGTAAGACCGGCTTCGGCAATCTTGATCTTGTCGAGAGTCTTGTATGCTCCAGATTCGATAATCTTTCTGAGACGTGTGATTGAAGCGACGCTCCACCAGTCAAATATTGTTGTGCGTCCGTCACATCCGCTGAATCCTTCTTCATCCATTCCCTTTTCACCGACTTCTTCGCCGAAATAGATCATGAAAGGTGCGGTGTTAAGGAAAAGAGATACATAAAGTGGTGCAAATGTATTCAAGGCACTCTTTCCGAAGAATGAAGAAGCGAATCTTTGCTCGTCATGGTTCTCAAGGAAATTGAGCATATATGGCTGAAGATCGCTCAGGAACTGCCAGTTTCGTGTGATTCCAGTGGTCGACTGCCACAATTCTACCGGCATTCCGTTGTCATCTGTATTCTTTTCTACGATTGTGCGGAGTGTGTCATAAAGTCCGGACTTGTCATAAAGATAATCAAAGCCTACCGACCTGATATACTCGCCGTAAAGATCCTTTTTATATACTTCCGCTATGAAGATCACTTCCGGATACTTTGACTTGATCCTGGAGATGACCCATTTGAAGAACTGCGGAGGCACAAGTTCAACCATATCGCATCTGAAGCCATCCACACCCTTAGATGCCCAGAAATCAAGGATGTCGTACATCTTGTCCCATGTACCGGTATGGTCATCTCCGTAGTTGATCTTGATTGTTTCGTACCAGTCGTTGATACTTGGATTTGGGCTGAAGCAGTTGTTTCCAGTTGCCATTGCAGGGAACTCTACGAATGGTTCCATTCCCTGAGGGACAGGAGTAGGAAGATTGAGCTTCTCCCCTACATAATAATAGAAGTCGTTCTCTGGCTTCCAGTGTACCGACTTGTCGTCATCAGCACCAAGGATCGGATGGCCTGGAGTCGGTAATGCCCTTCCGTAATCTCTGGCAACATGGTTCGGTACGAAATCTATGATCATCTTGAGTCCCGCTCCGTGAGTCCTGTTGATCAACTGATTGAATTCACCCATTCTATCCTCAGGATTATCAGCAAGATACGGGTTGATATCATAGTAGTCACAGATAGCGTATGGCGAGCCAGCATTGCCTTTGACAAATTGAGGATGCGATGGAATGCAGCCTTCTGTGGATGCCTGTGTGGAATGTCGTAGAACTCCTGTATACCATACATGGCTGCAGCCCAGCCACTTTATGTATTCAAGGGTCTTTGTGTCAATGTCTGAAAAGCGCCCGGTTCCGTTTTCCGGAAGAGTTCCGTTGTATTTGGGAGCATTATTGTCGTTGCCCCAGAGTCGAGGCAACATCTGATATATTATTGGCTTCTGCATGTTCTGGTTATATTTATCGTACAAATTTATGAAATTATCTCGACTTTACGATAAAATGCGTGCCATAGGGGTTGAATAGGGTCAGATATGAATTTTTGTCATGTTTCCGTCAGGAGAAATTCTGTACAGCACCTGATTCGTGTCAGGTGACTTCAGACCTCCAAGGGCTTCAATGTATGGTCCGAGCTTAAGATAATCCATGACAGTCACTTCAAAACCTTCCGGTAGATTCTCTTTTCCGGAGTACCAGGCAGTCTTTATATGTGGCCAGCGTGTCTTTATCCACTTTGCCAATCTCATCACCTCAAGCGGTTCAGCATCGCCACCCATGAAGCAGAAGCATGTAATTGCTGCAGAGTACTTCCCTATCAGCATAGAGAGCATTTCTTCAGTCATCTCCTCGCCTTCATTGCTCCAGAGCCATGGACTATGACATCCAGGACATCTGTTGGGACAGCATGAAATATTGACTGCCAGGCTGATCTCGTCGGGGATCTCCTGGCAGACAATATCATAACTGTAGCACTTCAGCATGCTGGGCTATTTTGTTTCGTTACGGTGATAGTAACGTCTTGAAGCCTCTTCCTGACGAGCCATTGAGAAGTTGCTGATACGCTTCATGTAACCGATGATACGTGTCAGATAATCAATGTCTTCGCTATGGCACTCAGGACACTCCTTGAGGTAATGCTTGCTGATGTGGCCGCACTTGTTGCAGATGGTATTAGGAATGTTGAATGTAAAGTAGTTACATCCTTCCTGAGCCGCAACCCTGAGGAGCTGTGCATACTGTGCTTTTGAAAGGTGTTCTTCAAGGTTAAGATGGAGTGCAGAGCCTCCTGTAAGGTGCTCGATATACTTTCGACCGTGCAGACGCATCTTGTCGATGATATTGAGTGATTTGTCTTCTACGATATAGAAGTAGCTGTTGTAGCAGTCACGTGGTACTACGTAACCGTCTTCCCTATCCCACTTTGCGTGCTTTACGCCGACATTTTCTGCCGGAATCATCTCGCAGTTGAACAATGTGGTCTTTGTACGGTACTTCTTGTTGTAATCCTCGATAAGTCCGAGGGTTTCCTGGACGAACTTTACGTATTCAGGATTGTCGTTGATCTCTATTCCGAGGAATTCCGCAGCTTCTACGAGGCCGTTGATGCCGACTGTAAGATACTGACGGCCAATGTTGATGAATCCCGCATCAAAGAGAGGAAGCATTCCCTGCTCCTTGAAAGCCTTGAGATTCTCATCGTATGCAAGCTGAACCTTATGAACCAGGTCAATGACCTCCGAAAGGTATGTAAGGTAATCACGTCCGTTCTTTACAGCATACTGCACGCAACGGTTGAGATTGATTGTAAGCACGCTCTTCGAACCAGTAGAAACACCACCGGCACCGAGTGTGTAGCTGAATCCGTTGTCCTGGATCTCGTTGCGGAGACGGCAGCACGACGCAAGCGAATCTGCGTTGTCACTCATGTATGTAAAGAATGAATGACCTTCCGCATACATCTCGGCTGTGATGTCTCCCCACTCCTTATCCTTCACTTCATTGTTCTCTGTAAGGAGAGCCATTGTCTCTACAGGGAATGTGAGAGGAGTCTTGAGACGCTCCGCATTGAACCACTTCATGAAGCGCTTCTGGAGCCATGAAAGACCTGCCCAATCAGGCTTCGAGCCGTCTGGAAAACGGAATTCTCCAAAGATGCTTTCAAAATAGTTCTTGTCGTAGTATGAGATGTTCCAGAATACTGACTGGAAGTTTCTTGCGCCTGTAGGCTGGTTGATCGAGTACACGATCTGCTCGAAGCAGTCAGTGATGACCTTGTCGATCGAACGTTTCTTGGTAGAGTTATCTGCCTGTCTGTCAGGGTTCTGCCAATAGTCAACGCCGTATTCCTTGCCAATGAAGTAGTTCATATACATAAGGAATTCAGGCGTTGCACAGGCGCCGCTGAGCATGCTTGAAACCATGAAGACAAGGTTAATGAAACCGCCGCAGAATGACTTGAGGTTTGTAGGACCGATTGAATTTCCACCGATAGGCTTTGTGCCCTCAAGAAGCCACGGGTACATCGTTATGCTCGCACAGTAGTTTGCAAGTGATGTTTCGTCATTTTTATAGATATGGTGATTCTTGAGCAGTCTAATGTACTTGTCTGACAATTCCTTGCCATACATCTTCTTCATTCTGTCTGTAAGGATTCGACGATTGAGTCGGATGAAGTTCTTCTTAGGAAGTTCACCGATCAATGTTGCAAGGTTCTTCTTGTCAATGTTCGCATTTGCGTCGTATTTGCTACCGGTAGCGGCATTCTCTGCCTGACAGTACTGGATAAGGAAGTCGAGATGGTCACGAACCTCACGATCCTCGGTATGTCTCTGACGATAAAGCATGTATGACTTGGCTACTGCAAAGTACTGCTCAGCCATAAGACCGATTTCAACCTGATTCTGGATTTCCTCCACATGCATACCTTCAGATATGCGTACATGTGAAAGTATGTTTACCAGATCTTCTTCCGTAGCAAAGTTTCCTACAGAAAGGAAGGCTTTACGGATGGCATTCTTAATCTTTTCCACGGAAAAAGCCTTGCGTTTTCCGTCTCTTTTGATGATGGTGATTTCGGCGCTGCTCATATCGGTCAGTTTTATTAAAGATGTGGAACAACTAAGTTAGACAATAAAAAAATGCGATAGCTGTACTATCGCATTTTTTATTAACACACTTGTCAACAGGTATGTTCAACAAGTTGATTATTCGCCACTTACAAGGTTCTTGAATGCTGAACCAAAGATGAGGTAACTGATGTTGCCTGCAATTGTTCCTTCGTTCTGTCCCCAGAAGAATGGCCAGTCGTCGTAGTTCTCGAAATGGTCTGGATGTCTGAAGAGAAGACCTGGAGCAACGTTACCTGGAATTGCTGAGAAGTCAGCTCGGTTGTTGCCGTAGAATACCTCCTTTGGACGTGCTGCACCTACAGCTGCAACGAGTGAGTAGTTGTGGTATGGGTGACGTCCGAACTGCCACTCTGCTGCCTTGTATGCGTGTGACTTGTCGATGATGTCAGGGAAGTACATGCTTGCGTAGCAAACTGTTGTTCCGTGGCTTACGATCTGTCCACCACCTGCCCAGTTGCCGAGTCCGATTGGAACTCCGTAAGGGTTGTTGTTCTCAAGTTCCTCTACATATGTCTTGAATTCTGCAACGTAAGGACGAAGCTTCTCCTTGTACTCCTCATCCATATATGGAATGGCGTCGAGAGCTGTCATGAGTGAGAAGTTGACGTTTCTGTCAAGTGAAGGCCAAAGCATCTCGTTGAACTTGTCAAGATACTGCTTCTCGCCTGTTGCGATGTAGAGCTGGAGGTTTGCAGAGATGTCACCACCTGCATTTCTGCCTCTTCTGCCGTTCTGAGCTGCCTTTTCCATAAGCTCAGTAGCCTCCTTGAGGAGTCTCTTTGACTGCTTGAGTGCTCTGTTTGCGAGGTCGTCGTTATATCCCTTGAGTGCGCGGCTTGCTGCTGCAAACATTGTAGCTGCGTTGAAGTCACGACCTGGATCACGTGATGTGAAAGCCCACATGTCGTCAGGTGTACCGCTATACTTGCCGTCCTTTGATACCTCATAAGGCTTGAGCTTAGGATCGTACATGTAACCGTCTGTGAGTGAACCGGCATCACCAAGGTGATGGTAGTTGTCAAGAACAGAGTTAGAGAGTGTCTGTGACATGTGACCGAGGATCTCAGCCTGAGCTACAAGGTTAAGAACTCCGTGCTCGATGTACTGAAGGATATCAGGTGTTCCGTCTGGACGATGGAGGTCAACATAACGCTGCTCCTGGCTTACGAATGTCTGGTCTCTGTCTGAGCGGAAAAGTTCCCATGCACGTACGAGGTTCTGAACTACGCTGATGTTTGAGTTTGTCTCGATGTCGAAGTCACCTGCGTCGAAGTATCCACCGACATTGAGGCCTGGAATAAGCTCGAGGTCCTTGAAGCGAGTGTCTGTAGTAGGTCCCTGTGAGTGAAGGTCGAAATGGTCAGTGTTTCTTGGTGCCTGACGGTAGCCCTCTCTGAAAGGCTCGCCATGCCATACACGGTAACCCTCGTTCACATACATATGGTTCATGTGGATAGGGATCCAGATGTCGCTTGTTGCATCTGTGATGTGCTCGTAAACATCTTCGCTGATGATGAAGTTGTTTGTCTTGGTCTCGCCATACTGAATATAGTATACACCTGGCTCAGTAACCTTTGAGAAGTCAAACTGATCGTAGTTGTACTTGTAGTATGGTCCCCAGTTCTTTACCTTTCCAGAGTAAGCGAGCTTCTCGGTACCATCGTTTTCAACCTTGATCACCTTTGCAGTCGACTCTGACTTGTAGTTCTTGTCGAGCTCGATGACAGCGATCTTCGGCTGATCAGGAATGTAACCTACCTGCGAGAATCCGATGTTAGGCTCTCTAACCCATCCCTTTACAGAGTTTGGCTCAACTGTCCAAGTAACAACCTTGCCAGTCTTTCCTGCAGGAAGAAGGCTTCTGAATACATACCATCCGTTCTGTGCGAGGATACGTCCGTCATAAAGCATGATATCTGCGTCCTCAGAAGTGATTGTCATCATGCGCTCTGGAGCATCCGGTGCAATGATGAACTCTCTACCCTGCTCAAGCGGAAGCGGATCGATGTAACGGCCAGTACCGCGGTCGTCATAGGTCTTGTAACCCTTGAACTGCTTTGGCTTCTCCTCGTTAGGCTTTGTAACAGTCTCACTTGCTGCATAGCGAGGGAATCTGTCAGGTCTTCCGTCTACGATGAATGTCTTTGCCCAGTACTGTGATGGGAGGAACTCGAGGTTGAAACCTGCATGTCCAACAAGATTCTCAGGAAGTGGCTCATCGAGATATACAGCAATCTCGAATGCCTTGCCCTTAGGAGTAACTACGATTCTTGAATCGAAATCATAGTCTTCATAGCGCAATGCTACTTCGATTGTTCCGTCTTCTGTGTTAACGGTTCTAGATGGTGTTGCAGGTACGAGGTCCCACTGCTCTGGTGTGCTTGAAAGTCTGACAGCACCGCCCTGTACTGTTCTTACACCGTGATGAATCACCTCGATTCCGGAGTTCTTCTCATCATTGAAACCTCCGGTGTAGAGGTTGCTGTACACAAGGACATTCACTCCCTGGCGCTCGTAATACTCTGACTCATTCAGAACGAGATCCTGGTCTGATGAGTTGCAGCAAGACGCCAACATGAATGCAGACAGCATAAAAAAGCTAAATTTTCTCATGTTATCTTGTTTTAGAGTTAATATTCCAAATGTAAATATATGCATAAGTGTAATATTATACAATCATAGAATGTCATTGGTACTATTTTTCATAATTTATGATACATTTTTTACAAAAAAAGAGTGCCGCGATACGCGACACTCTATATTATAATAAGGTGTGAGTCTTTTAGAATCCGAAGAAACCTCTGCTCTGTGAAGGAATAGGGTCACCTACCTCAGAATTCTCAACATCATTCTCGTCAAGCTTGAAGAGCATGAACTTAGCGTTGTCCTTAGTGTAAGGCTTCCACTCGCCACCGTCTGGACCGTTAGGGTCACCGTACTTAGCGAAGTTTGTCCAAGCTGTAAGCATAACCTCTGAAAGATCCCAGTCACCCTGAGTCCAAGGTCTCCAGCAGTGCTGAAGCGACTTGAATACATACCAAAGGTCTGATGAGTGGAATGCACCTGAAAGAACGTTTGAACGGCCGTCTGTAGGGAGTGGACGAGCGAACTCGTAAGCATAAGCCTTGTCACCTACAGTCTCTCTGTTGAGACAGAACTCAGCGATACCAGGAGCCATGTTGCCCATATCGTCCTGAGTGTAACCGATCATGTAAGGGATGTTAGGAAGGTTGTTGTTTACAGCAGCGTTGTCGAAGCTCTCAAGAGATACATAACCGTCAACGATTGGGCTGCCTGTTACGCGACCTGTTCTGTCACCTGTAACTGTTGAGTAGAAGTTACCTGCAGTGTAAAGCATCTCAGTTGAAGCTCTACGCATCTTCTCGAGGCTGTCGAAGCCTGCCCAGTCCATAACCTTCTTTGTTGCAAGCTCAGCGTCCTTAAGAGTCATAGGGCCACCGAAACCACCCATTCTTGATGGAGCAGCCTTCTCCTGTGGAGTAGAGATACCGCCACCGCTCATGATGACTGCCTTGTTGAAGAGGCCACGTGCGAGAGGAGACTCGCAAACTGTCTTCACGCTACCAGCACCTGCACTCTGACCGAAGATCATTACGTTTGCAGGGTCACCACCGAACTGCTCGATGTTCTTCTGGATCCACTTGAGTGACTCGATCTGGTCGAGGATACCGTAGTTACCTGAAACACCATGTGGGCTCTCAGCTGAAAGCTCTGGGTGAGTAAGGAATCCGAATACGCCAAGACGATAGTTGATAGAAACGAGAACAACACCCTTAGCTGCCCACTCCTGCGCGTCGAATTCAGGCTCTGAGCCCCATCCTTCGCGATATCCACCACCGTGGATCCAAAGAGCTACAGGAAGCTTAGCGTCAGTCTTACCAGGAGCTGGTGTCCATACGTTAAGGTAGAGACAGTCCTCGCTATAAGGAGACTCCTTGCCATAACCCCACTCAGTTGTATATCCACCTGGATAATGAACTGCCTGGTAACCAGGATGTCCGAATGTATCAGCAACCTTTACGCCTTCCCATGGAACTACTGGCTGAGGCTCCTTCCAACGGAGGTCACCGATAGGTGGCGCTGCATATGGAATACCGCGGTAAACTGTCACGCCTTCAATGTCAGCTGCAACACCCTGTACCTGACCACCTTCAATGGTGAGGATAGGGCTCTCCTGCTGTGCACATGCTGCAAACAGCAATGGGAGAACGAAATAGAGTAATTTTTTCATAATGTGTATTAATTAAAGGGTTTTATCCTACTTGAAAAGAAGCTGTGCGAACTGATAGAGGCTTCTTCTCCATGTCTGCCACTCGTGTGCAGTCTCAGGAGATACATAGTAGTGAGCGTTTACGCCAGATGCCTTAAGGCCTGCTGTAGTTTCGCCTGGATCAACACCGCCACGTGGATTCTCTACCTCACGGCCACCGAAGCTTACGAATACGAGGTCATAAGTCTCCTTGAAACCTGGAGTGTTTGCTGCCTCCTCTGCTGAGATTGTACCGCCGCTGAAGAGACCGATCTTAGAGAATACATCGTTTACAGACATTGTGATAGACTTGGTCTGCATAGCACCCATTGAGAGACCTGCCATTGCACGGTGCTCCTTGTCAGCGATTGTACGGTACTTTGCGTCAACCATTGGGATGATGTCGTTGATGAGGGTGTTCTTGAAACCGTCTGCCCAACCTGAAGGCATACCCATAGGACCTGCTGGTCTCTGACCCTGAGGACGAGCCTGCTGTCCGCCCTGTGGCTGCTGAGGACGCTGCTGAGGAGCTGCAGCTGCCTGACGTGGTCTTCCTGCTGCGCCGTTATCCATTACGATGATGAATTCCTCTGCGAGACCTGCTGCGATGAGGTTGTCCATGATGAGAGCAGTCTTACCCTGCTCTGCCCAACCGTGCTCGTTCTCACCACCACCATGCTGAAGATAAAGAACAGGATATCTCTTGTTGAGATCTGTGTCGTAGCTTGCAGGAGTGTAGATGAAGCAATGACGCATTGCATCGTTTGTCTTTGAATAGTAGTAAACCTCTCTAAGGTCACCATGAGGAACGTTCTTTACAGCATAGAAATCCTCATCATGTGCAGGGATGTCGATACCACTTCCCCAGCGGCTTGCGCCATAGTAGTAGAGGCTGTTAGGGTCTGGAGTAGCTGCTCCGTCAACCCAGATCTGATAGTAGTGGAATCCTTCGTCCTGAGGAGCTGTGTCACCAGTCCATACGCCGTTTGCATCCTTTACGAGGTCGTATTTTACACCTCCGATATCGAACTGTACATACTTTGCATCAGGAGCTGTAACCTGTGCACGTACAACTCTTTCAGAGTTTACCATAGGATACTGCTTTCCAGCCTGGTTTGTTGATGCAGGCTTGAAGTCTTCCTTTACCTGAGCTGTGGCAAGAGTACATGCTGCGATTGCCATAGCTGAAATCATAAGAGTTCTTTTCATGTTATTAATTTTAGTTATAATGGTTATTGCACAAATAGCAAATCAAATATACATATTTTCATTAAAATATATAATAATAGGAGCACCATTTTTTTACAATGGCACTCCTATTATACAATTTGAAATATTTTTCAAAGGAATATTCCTATTTCACCGGCTTCAGACGTATGATTCCAACAGAGTTCTCAGGCATTACGAAATCAAAGGATTTCTTGACCTTGCCATATTCCTTTGTGTGAGGAACCACTGCCTCGGTATATTTTACCTTAGGGGCAAATCTCCATGCCATTTCGCGCAGACCTGGTCTTTCAGCCGCTCCAGGACCACCGAATGAAGGAACCTTATTGTAGTCAGGGTGGCTTGAATAATAGTTCTGGTCTCCCTGGTTCTTTATCTTGGTGTCGTTCGAAGATATGAATTCAACAGATACCTCATATACCTTCTTATTGCCTGTCTTTACAGTGAAGTTCTTGTTGACGCATTCCGAGTTAACGAACTTGATGAAGATCTCGCCTGTTTCAGTATCTATTGTCGGAGACATATAGACAGTAGAGTCTGCAACCGCTCCTTCCATTGCCGGAGTCATCTCGAAGGCCCTGTCACCTGCAACAGAGAACAGTTTCTGATAGTAATAGTTGGTACTGCGCCACATTCCGCGGTTGTCGAACCAGATGAGGTTTGAATTCCACTTGTTGAAGCCCTTCTTGCAGAAAAGAGGAGCATATGCAGCCATTACAACCATATCCGAATTCCTTTCAAGACTTGTCCAGTATGCTGCTTCAGCGAGGGTGGATGCATAGGCATTGTTTGTACGGTTGTTTGCAAACTCGCCCACGAATACTCTTGTCGGCTTGCTTCTGTCGTATGTGTTGCCCTGGGCACCGCGTACCTTTCCGTCAGCATATCTTTCGCCGTTGGCATAGAACCAGTCATCACCCTTATAATAATGTTCGTCAACAATTGTGTCAGGATACTTCTCGTCGATTTCCTTCATATTGGCGTCGAACTCCTTTCCAGAATCAGCAGAACCTGCGGTCGATACGATGATGATTTCAGGGTATTTCTCCTGGATTGCCTTGTACATGATGTCAAAGCGCTCCCAGAATGCATCTCCCCTGTTCTCGTTTCCGATTCCGAGGTACTTGAGGTTGAATGGTTCAGGATGACCCATCTCAGCACGCTTTGCTCCCCATTCAGTGTCAACTGAGCCATTGCAGAACTCAATGAAATCAAGAGCATCCTTTACGAAGATAGAATAGAATCTGTCGCGATCCTCCTGGGTATCAAGTGGTGCAACATATTTGTGACCTGCAAACTGACAAGTGACACCATTATTGAACACTGGGAGAGGTGTTGCTCCAAGTGATTCAGCCATAAGGAGATACTCGTAGAATCCGATATACTGCGAAGTCCAATATCCCCAATGGTTACGGAAACCGATTCTTTCCTCTACAGGACCGATCGAATTCTTCCAGAATACCTGTCCCCAATAGTCTGTTCCTTCAGATGCGCAACCGCCAGGGAAACGCATGAATGTAGGGTTAAGGTCAGCGAGAGCCTGAAGGAGATCCTTGCGGAACGGACCATACTTACCCTCCATCCAAAGCTGTGATGCTTCAGGAACAAGGGTCACGAAATCAAGGTAGAAAGTACCGGCTGCGTCTGCAACGATGCAGAGACGGCTGTCAACCGAACGCTCTGCCTTGAGCTCGCCTTCATACTTCTTCCAATCGTTTTCAAGGCCAGATATGGTTATGACGTTTGAGTTTACCTGTCCGTCATTATCCTCGAGATACACCGAGAACTGGCCCTTGTAGTTCTCTCCCATAAGGTAGAGGCCAAGCTCATATGTAATGTCCTTTTCAACAGGGATGGAAGGAGTCTGGGTGTTGTTCGAGTACATACCCTGATTGCCCCATCCTCTTACATATTCAGAAATACCGAAGCCGTTGGCTGCGATACCGAATCCGTTTCCAGGATTCTCTACATCGAATCTTACGCTGTACTGCTGGTATTTCTTCGAATCGTCATATTCGTCGTTCGGATCAAAGTCATAAAGAGGCTTAAGATCCTTGACAAGCGGCTTGTCGCTAACTGTCCTTGCACTACCCTTTCCGTCCTTGTTGATCACTGTCCATCCAAAGAACACTGTATCAACCTTCGAGAACTCGTCGGAATCAGTGTTGAATGGTACGTTGTAAGCCTGGAAAGAGTTGTTCTGGATAAGCTGAGCACTGATACCTCCGTCAACAGACTGGTTGATATCTTCAAAGAAGATACCCGCAAGGGTCGGACTGATCTCTATGCCAAGCTTGCCGGGGCTGAGTGTGAGTGTACGTTTCTCAGTTTCCTTGTATCCCTGAAGCTCAAGCATCTTATCTGCATAACGATAACCGAGGAGTCTCATTCCTTCTGTGCTGAAGTGGAACTGATCTCCTGTGCTTTCGCAGCCGAGTGCAGAGATGATATGCGAGTTTGGAAGCACTTCAGGGAGACGTGGCATGATGTCTCTGTTGAAACGCCAGCATACTCCGTCCTGCTCCTCATACTTGAGTTCACCTGCAAGAAGCGGAGTCTCCTTAGGGTTGAGACCGAGGTCCTTGCAGAGGTCGTCGTAAATATTCTTCACTCTTTCAGGCCAAAGCGGATCCTCAGAGTTAGATTCACCTTGATGCATGAGGATACCCTTGATTACGCCGTCCTTCTGAGCGATCTTTGCCATCTCTACGAGTCTCTGATAAGGGTTTCCACCGTACTGTACAACGATGGCCTTCATCCAGTCGCGCTCGTTGTCGATGTACTCCTTATAATCCTCCTTGTCCCAAAGCTCTATCTTTGCACCTGCTACGGATACATTGATGACACCCACCTTGATGTTCTCAGGAAGGTTCTCTATCATCTTGCGTCCGAAGAAGTCAACAGGACCCATGTTGTTGCCCTCACGGCAGATAGGCGGCACTGCAGTGTACCATTTTCCCATCTCTCTGCCGAGATTCGGCATATCAACTGCAGCCAGGAAACTGAAACGAGGGTCGTTGAAGTCCTTGTCCTGTTCTGCAGGGCGTGCTCCGGCCTCCATGTTAGACTGACCTATGCACAAATAGATGTGAAAGTTCGGATCAGGCTTCTGGGCCAACGCCACGACACTAATCAATATCGCGGCCAAAGTCATTAGATGTCTTTTCATGATTATGTTGTCATTAAACAAAGGAGTCCTTTATTTCGCGTCCATTGCCTGGCAGGCAGTGATTGCAACCATCTTGTAGATATCGTCAACTGAACATCCACGGCTGAGGTCGTTTACCGGACGTGCGATACCCTGGAGGATAGGTCCGATAGCATCGGCGTTGCCGAGGCGCTGAACGAGCTTGTAGGCGATGTTACCAACCTCGAGACAAGGGAATACGAGAACGTTTGCCTGGCCTGCAATCTCTGAACCTGGAGCCTTCTTCTGGCCAACTGAAGGAACGAGAGCAGCGTCAGCCTGAAGTTCACCTTCAACCTTGAGTGTAGGATCAAGTTCCTTGGCAAGCTTTGTTGCTTCAATAACCTTGTCAACAACCTCGTGCTTTGCCGATCCGAGGGTAGAGAATGAAAGCATTGCAACCTTAGGATCAGCAAATCCGGCAACGCTCTTTGCAGTCTGAGCTGTGCAGACAGCGATCTGAGCAAGCTGGGATGCATCAGGCATAGGAGTAACGGCAACGTCACCAACAAGGAGAACACCGTCCTCACCGTATTGAGGAGTATTTGTGATCATGAGCATTGCACCGCTGACGCATGTGATGCCTGGAGAGCACTTGATGATCTGGAGTGCCGGGCGGAGGGTCTCACCTGTAGTTGAGAGGGCACCGCTGATCTGACCGTCAGCATCACCGCTCTTGATGATGAGACATCCGAAGTAAAGTGGATCAAGTACGAGCTGAGCCGCCTTTTCAGGAGTCATGCCCTTGTTCTTGCGGAGTTCATAGAGAAGGTTCGCATATTCTGCTGTCTTCTCGCTTGTAGCAGGGTCGATGATGGTTGCCTTGCCGATGTTCTTGAGACCGAGCTTGTCTGCAAGAGCGAAGATTTCGTCAGGATTTCCAATAAGGATGATGTCTGCGATATCCTCGGCAAGAGACATGTCTGCTGCAGTAAGTGTGCGCTCTTCAAGAGACTCTGGGAGCACGATACGCTGTTTGTTGGACTTTGCACGTGCGATGATGCTTTCAATAAGTGACATATTTTTAAAAGATTTTAAGATATTTTTAGACTATGTAATAATGCAACCTCAAAAATAATGAATAATTCGATATATTTGCACGATTTTTCACAATAACAGTATAAAATTATAAGACATGAACAAGATAATTTCAATTATTGCCGGTCTTTGCATGGTCGCTTGTGCTTCCAACAATAACACAGGACTTGTCGACCGTATGTCACATGACCCGAATGCTACGAATACGGAGACAATACTCCATGTCTGGAGCTGGAACTTCCCTACCATCGCAGAAAACATGAAGCAGATTGCCGATGCCGGATTTACTATGATCCAGACTTCGCCAGTAAATGCATGTTTCAGCCCTGAAGGTGGAAATGTAAAGATCTTCGACGAGAAGGAAGGAAACTGGTATCACTATTACCAGCCTACAGACTGGACTATCGGAAACAACATCGTAGGTACAGAGGAAGAGATGAAGGCAATGCTTGATTCTGCAAAGAAGTATGACGTACGCGTCCTTGTTGACGTGCTTCCTAACCATACTGCATTCAACATTGACCTCGTGACTGACGAGTTCTATGCAGCTGTAGGCGGTAGGGAGAAGATGTTCCATACACATGGCCTTGAGGACATCAAGGACTACAACGACCGTACACAGTGTACACACCAGGGCGTTGGTGGACTTCCTGACGTAAATACTGAGAATCCGCTTTTCCAGAAGTACTACATGGAGTTCGTCAACAAGCTTCTCAACATGGGCGTACGTGGCTTCCGTTATGATACGGCAAAGCATATCGGAGTACATTCAGATCCAGTCGATACAGAGGCAGGAGTCAAGGAAAACGATTTCTGGGATGTGGCTACAGGCCGCAAGGAAGTGCTTGGAGTTTCTCTCGCCCTTCCATACGATAGCCTCTTCGTTTATGGCGAGGTCCTTCAGGACAAGAACGTTCCGGAGAACGAATATGCCGGCTATTTCGGCCAGACCGCATCGACATATGGCCATGTGATCCGTGAAGTGCTTGCAAAGCGCAGTGCAAAGGATATCGACATCATTTCATGGTATCATACCGCAGCTCCTGAATACCTCACCACATGGGTAGAGAGCCACGACACATACTGTAATGCCAATGAGAGCGCAGTTCTTACCGATGCTCAGATCCGCACTGCATGGGTATTCCTCACTGCACGTCAGAACGGTACTCCTCTCTTCTATAGCCGTCCTATGAATTCGACACGTGAGAACTACTGGGGAGACAACCTTCTCGGCGCAAGAGGCAACGATGAGTTCTTCCACCCTGAAGTTGTGGCAGTCAATAGGTTCCGTAAGTCAATGGAAGGACAGATTGAAGACATTCAGATCTCTGAGGATGGAGAGGTAGTTCTTGTAAACCGTGGTAACAAGGGTGCTGCAATCATCAATTTCTCAGCAGAGAACAGCAATGTTGAACTGGCGACAGCACTTCCTGACGGCAACTATGCCGACCAGGTTTACGCAAAGGAGTTCATAGTGGAAAACGGCATCATCAAGGGCGATCTCGAGCCAGACACAACCTACATCATCGTGAAGTAAATCGAAAGATTGCATACAACAAAAAAGGATGACTTTCCGAAGTCATCCTTTTTTTATTTGCATACACTGCACATGAACTCAAGTGAGTGCTGATTGAAGAATCTCTTGTTATCGACATTGCAGACATGTCCGGCATCCGGAACCACGATCAGCGATACGTTGTCGCCCCCGTTCCTGACGGTCTTCTGCACCTTCGGCAGGAAGAGCTTGTCGTCTTCTCCCATGAGATACAAGGTCGGGATGGAGATGTATTCTTCGAAAAGGTCCTTGATGTACTTGCTTACCCCGTCACCGAGCTTGAGCCAATTGAGGAAGCTGTCGAACGAAACCTTCTTTGCATTGTTGAGAAAGAGTTTCTTGGATTTTCCGTATTTCTCCTGCGGGATTATGCACTTTGCAATGACCCTCTTGATGAGACCGTATGGAATGATGCGCTTGAAAGCTGTTGCGAGGGTAAGCAGGAGGCGTACCTTAGCGTTAAGTTCGGTTACCGCTCCAGCCAACACCATGCTTGACACCTGCTGAGGATTGTGCTTTGCGATAAGACGTACGACAATTGAGCCGAGCGAAAGGCCGATGAAATGTCCCTTTTCGATCTTGAGATGGTTTACAACCTCCATGACCTGTTCCGCTGCGCGTGAGAAGTTGAAACCTTTTCCGAATGACTCGTTGGCTGAACCTCCATGTCCGGCAAGGTCTACGAGCAGAAGATTGAAATGACGTGCATAATCGGCAACCTGACGGAACCATACCTCGATGCTTCCACCGGCTCCGTGTATCATCACAATCCAGTCGTTAAGTTGGTTATTCTCTATCGTCTTATAATGTAACATCTCAAATACGAAAAAGGGGTGCAAATATAGCGTTAATTGCTAAAATTAAAAAGCGAGAACAGCAATATGCCATTCTCGCTTGTAAGGATGTGCAAGCAATTATGCGTTTACCTTTCCTTCGATGAACTTGATTGCGTCACCTACTGTCTGGATGTTGTCGCCAGCCTCGTCATCTGAAATCTCGATGTTGAACTCCTTCTCGAAATCCATGATGAGCTCAACGATATCAAGTGAATCTGCGCCGAGATCGTTAGTGAAGCTTGCTGAATCAACAACTTCTGCAGCATCAACGCCCAACTTCTCGACGATGATTGCCTTTACCTGTTCTGCAACGTTTGCCATAATTATAAATCTTTAATATTTAATGAATTACTTAAATCTTTTGTGATTGAAGTCATAACATGACAACACAAAAGTAGTAAAAAAATAATCAATGCAAAATCCCCACTTCTGCATTAGTGCTTCAAAAGGTCCATATAATGTTGAAAACATGCCAATTTCACCACATGTGGCGAAATAATGATCGGAATTAGCCACAAATATCCTCAATTTACCACACTTCCCTGCCGTCAGCGGCATTATATGGCATTTTACGTACTTTCTTTCCTCGCATAAAAATAATATGACAATTTTGCGATGATTAAAATTCACGAAAATGAAGATTTCAGGAACAGGAAGCGCGCTTCCAAAAAAGGTTGTGACCAATGATATGCTGTCACAATTTCTTGACACCAGCGACGAATGGATCAAGACCAGGACAGGTGTATCAAGCCGTTTTGTCATTTCGGACGAGAGGCTTGAAGACCTTGCTGCCGAGGCGGCGACAAAGGCATTGAATGATGCGGGAATCTCAGCGGAAGAACTCGATTTCATCATATGTTCAAATGTAGTCAACGAGTATGTGACTCCCCAGTTGAGCTGTATCATCCAAGGAGCAATCGGTGCCACATGCCCATGCATTGACATCAACTGTGCATGTGCAGGATTCATACATGCAATCGAAATTGCAGAGGCTTTCCATAATGCCGGTAAGGCTGACAATGTACTTATCGTATGTGCGGAGGAGCCTACCAGGATGACAGACTGGAATGACCGTAGGACCTGTGTGCTCTTCGGTGACGGTGCAGGTGCCGCAGTCCTTACACCTGGTGACAACATCAAGAGTGTAAAGCTTTCGGCAGCAAGTTCGACTGACAAACTTTGGCAATATAGGACACTTCAGCCGACACCCTATATTACAAAAGAAGAAAATGACATACCTTTGCAGATGAAAGGACAGGAAGTGTTCAAGTTTGCAGTTACTGCCGCCTCCAAGGACATTACACGTGCATTGAAGGCATCCGGCATGACGGCGGACGATGTGAACCACTATCTTCTCCACCAGGCAAACATACGTATCATACAGGCAATTCAGCACTATCTTGAGCAGCCGATTGAAAAATTCCCTACCAATGTAGAGAATCACGGCAACTCATCAAGTGCCTGCTGCCCAATCCTTCTCGACGAGTGCAACCGCAAGGGACTCCTTAAGAAGGGAGACAAGATTGCAATGAGTGCATTCGGAGCAGGATTTGTATCCGGAGCCGTTGTGATGGAATGGTAAATTATTAAGAATGACAATTATGATCAAAAGCAGAATATGTGATATGCTCGGAATACAGTATCCGGTATTTCAGGGCGGTATGGCATGGGTTGCTGACGCATCCCTTGCTGCAGCAGTGTCAAATGCAGGCGGTCTCGGATTGATTTCTTCCATCAACGCTGGCACAGAGGCCGTAAGGAATGAAATCAGAAAGTGCAGGGAACTTACCGACAAGCCTTTCGGAGTAAACATCATGCTCCAGGCACCGAATGCTGGTGAAATTGCAGAAATGGTGGTTGAAGAAGGCGTGAAGATCCTTACCACAGGCGCAGGTTCACCAGCCAAGTACATGTCAATGTGGAAGGATGCAGGAATCACGGTAATTCCTGTCGTTGCTTCAGTTGCTCTTGCACTCAAGATGCAGTCAGCCGGTGCTGATGCAATCGTAGCTGAGGGCGCTGAGTCCGGCGGCCATGTTGGAGAACTGCACACGATGCCGCTTATCCCTCAGATTGTAGATGCCGTTGACATACCGGTCATTGCTGCCGGTGGTATCTGCGATGGCCGTGGTGCTGCAGCTGCATTCATGCTCGGAGCAGACGCAATCCAGGTGGGAACACGATTCCTTTCAGCAGAGGAATGCAATATCCATCCTGAATACAAGGACAAGATCCTCAAGGCGACAGACGTATCTACAATCGTGACCGGAAAGACTCTCGGACATCCGGTACGCTCTCTCAAGACACCATTCTCAAGGACATTCTCGAAGATGGAAAACGACCCGTCAGTAAATCAGGATGAGATCCTTGCATTCGGAAGCGGAGCACTTCGCAAGGCTGTACAGGAGGGTGACAGGAATGGAAGCTATATGGCTGGAGAGTGCGCAGGCATGGTAAGGAAGATCGAGCCGGCAAAGGCAATTGTCGAAGACCTTATCCTTGGCGCTGAAAAAACAATCAGAAAATTCATTGCTAATGAGTAAAAGAGTAGTAATCACCGGAATGGGCGTAATCAGCCCTATCGGAAATGATGTAAATACATATTGGAACAATCTTCTTGACGGAGTATGTGGCATCGATTATATCAAGTCGATTCCGACAGACGACCTCCTCGTAAAGATTGCAGGTGAAGTAAAGGATTTCAATCCTGCGGATTATGAAATAGAACCGGCCTTTGCAAGAAAGCAGGACAAGTTCACGACATATGCTGTCGCTTCTGCATGGCAGGCTGTAAAGCAGTCTGGCCTTGACTCGAATGAAGGTGGAAACATAGATCCATTCAGATTCGGAGTATATGTAGGTTCAGGAATCGGTGGATTCCAGACCATGATGCGTGAGACAGAGAAGATCATTTCGGAAGGTACAAAGTGGGTTTCTCCCCTTTTCATTCCGACGATGATTTCAAACATCGCAGCAGGAAATGTGGCGATCCGCAACAATGCATGCGGACCATGTCTTCCAGTGGTGACGGCATGCGCCACTTCCACCCATGCCATCGGAGAGGCTTTCAGAGCCATCAAATATGGTCATGCAGATGCCATCATCGCAGGTGGTTCCGAGGCGGCAATCATCCCGCTTGCAATCGCAGGATTCGCAAATGCCAAGGCTCTTTCACGTGCAGAAGATCCAAAGTATGCATCACTTCCGTTCAACAAGAACAGAGGCGGATTCGTTATGGCAGAGGGTGCGGCAATGCTCGTTCTTGAGGAATATGAGCACGCAGTTGCACGTGGTGCGGAGATCCTCGGCGAGATCTGCGGCTATGGAAACACATGTGATGCCCATCACGTTACAGCACCAAGACCAGACGGAATAACTCAGTCTGCTGCCATCAGGATTGCTCTTGATGAAGCAAACTACACTTCTGACGACGTTGTGTATATCAACGCACATGGAACAGGCACTGCCCTTAACGATGTTTCCGAAACCGTTGCATTCAAGCTCGCACTTGGAGAGGACGCATATAAGGCACACATCAGTTCGACAAAGGGTTCAACCGGCCACATGTTGGGTGCTGCCGGTGCGGTAGAGGCTGTTGCGTCGGTGCTTGCATTGAAGAACGGCATCGTTCCACCAACCATCAACCTCGACGAAATTGAGCCTGAGTGCGATCTCGACTATACACCAAACACACCGGTAAAGACCGACCTGACGCTTGCCGTATCCGACTCTCTCGGATTCGGTGGTCATAACGGATGTCTTGTATTCAGAAAATTTGTGAAATGATCATGACAAAGGAAGAACTCAAGGAATATCTTCCACACAGGGACCCGATGCTCCTCGTGGATGAAATGTACATGGATGATGAAGGCGTGTGTCATGCGAAGTACCATGTCAAGGAAAATGAATACTTTTGCAGTGGACATTTCCCAGGCAATCCGATCGTGCCGGGAGTGATCCAATGCGAAATAATGGCACAGAGTTGCGCACTTCTTGTCAAGGACGAAATAAAGGGCAAGACTACCCTTTACACCGGCATAGACAAGGTACGATTCAAGAATATCGTAAAGCCAGGTGACCTCTGCGAAGTAACCGCAACGCTGAAGTCCAGAAGAGGCCCGATATTTTATTGTCAGGCAGAACTTAGAGTTGACGGCAACCTCTGCTGCAAGGGAGAACTGTCATTTGCATTAGTTTAAAACAAACAGAAGATGATGAAAGCATATATGTTCCCAGGACAGGGCTCACAGTTCCCTGGAATGGCAAAGGATATTTACGATACAAATCCTGTCGCAAGAGAAATGTTCGACAGGGCCAACGAAATCCTTGGATTCGACATCACTGACATTATGTTCAACGGCACTGCGGAAGATCTGAAGCAGACAAAGGTTACCCAGCCTGCAGTCTTCCTTCATTCCGTCATCCTTGCCAAGTGCTGTCCGGATTTCAAGCCGGACATGGTGGCTGGTCATTCTCTTGGCGAATTCTCGGCTCTTACTGCAGCCGGCGCACTTGATTTCGAGGATGGCCTCCGTCTTGTTTCTATCCGCGCTCATGCAATGCAGAAGGCATGCGAGGCAAACCCAGGCACAATGGCAGCGATTCTAGCGCTTCCTACCGAGAAGGTTGAATCCATCTGCGATGAAACTGAAGGTGTAGTCGTTGCAGCCAACTACAACTGCGAAGGCCAGATAGTAATCTCAGGTTCTGTAGAGGCGGTTACTGCAGCATCGGAAAAGATGAAGGAAGCAGGTGCAAAGCGAGCACTTCTTCTTCCGGTGGGCGGTGCATTCCACTCGCCACTCATGCAGCCGGCCGCTGAAGAACTTGCTGCCGGAATCGAGAGCGTTCAGTTCAAGAAACCAGTCTGTCCGGTATATCAGAATGTTACAGCTCTGCCCACAACTGATCCTGCAGAGATCAAGAAGAATCTTCTTGCACAGTTGACAGCACCTGTAAAATGGACTCAGACAGTCGTCAATATGGTGGCTGACGGAGCAACCGCATTCGTCGAGTCAGGTCCAGGAAAGGTACTTCAAGGACTCGTTTCCAAGATTGCAGGCAACCAAGTCAGCGTCGAGCAGCTCTAATTGAAAATATTATAGTATCTTTAGGTCTGCAAATCTGGAATAAGCACCAGATGTTATAATATGAAAATCGGAAGTAAGCCGGCAGGGCACTTAGCCCTGTTCGGCTCAAATACTATGTGGGGCGTCATGGCGCCTATTTCAAAGATGTTGCTTGCATGCGGAGCAATATCCGCTACTGCATTGGCAGACCTCAGACTTTTAGGAGGTGCGATAATGTTCTGGGTGCTTTCGCTCTTTGTGAAGACTGACACGATTGAGAAAGGCGACTATTTCAGGCTGGCTTTGGTCGCATTGTTTTCTGCAGCCTTGAATCAGATACTGTTTGTGAACGGTGTAGCACTCACCTCCCCTGTCGATGCGAGCATTTCGACTTCTACGCTTCCCATATGGACACTTGTCCTTTCCGCCATCTTCCTCAAGGAACCGATGAGTGGAATGAAGATTTCAGGAGTCCTTACCGGATTGGGCGGAGCCCTGATCCTTATCCTGAGCGGAACAGGCAGGGTTTCCGGCAATGCCTCAAATGTCTGGGGCGACCTGTTGTGTCTTGGATCTCAGCTTAGCTATGCCATCTATCTTGTGTTCTTTCAGGACATAATCAGGAAGTATTCTCCCCTCACTCTCATGAAGTGGAAGTTCCTGTTCGGAGCAATGATGCTTATTCCATTCTCTTTCATGGCAATTCCATCAATTCAATGGAGTGACTTTTCGAATGAAAACTGGATGTCACTCGCATACATCCTTCTGTTCGGAACATTCTTCGCCTATCTGATCGTGCCTATTGGACAGAAGACGCTTAGACCCACCGTTGTTGCGATGTACAACTATCTTCAGCCGATCTGCGCAAGTATAGTAGCGTTTATCATTGGTCAGGACAGGCTGACGCCTATGAAGATCCTTGCCATATTGCTCATTTTCACTGGAGTAATGCTTGTAAACAGAAGTCGTCAGAAGAATAATGCAATGTAATTTGAGATATTTTTCATATATTTGCTTGATGTAAGCCTAAACTTCATTTTAATAATTACTAAACCCTACCTGAGATGACTAAGACTAACCCTAGGGAACATTCGTTCCTGATAAAAGCATTCCGAACGTATCTACAGTTCGTGAATTCCGGACTGTATTTCAAGAAAGAGCATATTCTCGGCCTTGAAAATGTTCCGGTAAACGGTACCCCTACAGTCATTGTATCCAATCACCAGAACTGTCTCAATGACCCTCTCTGTGTTTGTCTTCAGCTTACAGACAGAAGGATGAACTTCCTTGCCAGGGCCAATGTGTTCAACAATCCTATATTCAACAAGGCACTTCGTGCCATGGGACTTCTTCCAGCATATCGTATGGGTTACGAAGGACTTTCCCATGTACGAAAGAACTCTGAGACATTCGAGGACGCCGGCAAGGCACTCATGGATGGTGAAACGGTGATGCTTTATCCGGAAGGAGGCCATCAGGATAAAAGATGGCTTGGATCATTCAAGCTTGGATATCTGCGAATCGCTTTTGCTGCAGCCGAGAAGATGGACTTCAAGGAGGATGTGATGATCCTTCCTTCATGCAACCATTACTCGAACTATTTCCACGCAAGGACTGAAATGCTCATCAGATTCGGCAAGCCGATTTCATTGAAGCCATATTACGAGAGATATCAGCAGGAACCACGTGCCACCATGATGGAAATCAACGCTTTGGTTCATAGCACTATCAAGGATATGATGCTTCATATAGATGACATCGAACATTATGACCAGATCGACTGGCTTCGTGAAAACGAATACGGAAAGACCTATGCAAGAAAGCATGGATTCAAGAATAACTATCTTCCATCACGTCTTCTCTCCGACCAGAGCCTCGTAAATGACCTCCAGAAGGCTACTGAAGCCAATCCTGAGGAAATGGAGAATATATACAATGATGTTGCAGTCCTTGCAGAAGAAATAAAGTCACTCAACATCAGAGACTGGCTCTTCAGGCACAATCCACATTTTGAAGCAGTTCTTCTCAGAGGCTTCGGACTTCTGCTTCTGCTTCCTCTCTTTACAGTTTCCATTATCCCGACTGCCCTTCTCTTCATTGTCCCTGAGATCTTCCTCAAAATCATGATCAAGGACCAGATGTTCGTCAGCACATTCCGCCTGGCAGTCAGCGCATTGATAACCATCCCTATCTCCCTCTTCGTTCCGGTGATACTCCTTTGGGTTTTTGTCGGATTCTGGTGGGCTTTGGGCTATTTCGTGGCATTCCCGTTCATGTTCCTCCTTGCATGGAACTACATGAGGCTTTTCATGAAATTCGTCGGAACATGGAATTTCGTATCTCCTAAGAACAGAAAGAAGATCAAGGAACTGCGCAAGTTCCGTAAGAGCATATTCAACAGGCTCGACAAAATGATCTATGAATAAATCGTATATAAAATGAATAGGAATTACCCAATTTACAATACAACTTTCATTGACGATATGCGTTCGCTGGTGGAGGAAGCTGCGCTGAATTTCCCCAACAGCATAGCAATTTCATACAAAGACAAACCGACAGACAAGGAAGTCAAGAAGGTAACATTCACTCAGTGGCGTGAAGATGTAAGAAACCTTGGTACCGCACTTATTTCAAAAGAACTCAGAGAAGAAAACATTGCGATCGTCGGTGAGAACTCATACGGATGGTGCTGCTCGTTCTTCGCAGTCATGGCCATCGGTTCAGTTACAGTTCCTGTAGACAAGGAACTTCCAATAGAAGACATTGACGGAATCATCAGTACAACCGGCTGCAAGGCAGTAATCTTTGGCAAGACTGCAGAAGCCAAGATCAAGGAAATCATTGCAAACGGAGGTCTCAAGTCGGCAGAATATCTTGTTTCAATCGAGTCTGAATCCAAGCTTGCCGAGGAGGATTTGGCAGGAAAGACACTTGTATCACTTGCACGTCTTCAGTCAATCGGAGGTGAACTCTATACAGGCGGAGACAATTCCTACTATGACTACAAGATCGATGTAAACAAGCTGGCATCCATCGTCTTTACTTCGGGAACCACAGGAAAGGGCAAGGGTGTAATGCTTTCACAGGCAAACATCGGCCTCGACATGACCTTGGGAATGTACAATTTCGACATCACAAGGAAGACGCTCCATGTTCTTCCTCCACATCACACCTTTGGTTCTACAGTAAACTATGTGGGACATCTTTCTCAGGGATGTGAGGTCTATATATCAAGCGGCCTCAAGCATGTGAGCGACGAGATCAGAGAGCAGCAGCCTACACATCTCATCCTCGTTCCAGCCTTCCTTGAAGTAATGAACAGAAAGATCTGGACAACAGCAAGGAAAACCGGTAAGGAAGGTCTCTTGAAGGCCATGATGAAGGTCAGCAACTGTCTGAGAAAGGTTGGAATCGACCTTAGAAAGAAGCTTTTCACAAGCGTACTCGCTGCGTTTGGAGGCAAGTTGGAACTTGTCATCTGCGGTGGAGCAAAGCTTGACGAAGAAATAATCAATACATTCGACGCCCTCGGAATTACAGTGCTCAACGGCTACGGAATCACCGAATGCGCTCCTCTAATTTCAGCAAACAGAAACAAGTATCGCAAGCCAGGCAGCGTCGGAACCCCAATCCTTGCCTGCAGAGTCAAGATCGACAACCCAGACGAGAATGGCGAAGGCGAAATATGCGTGAAGGGACCAAATGTGATGCTTGGATACTACAACAATCCTGAAGCTACTGCAGAAGTGTTCGACAAGGACGGATTCTTCCACACGGGAGACTACGGAAGACTTGACGAAGAAGGATGGATCTACATCACAGGCCGCAAGAAGAACCTCATCATCCTTTCAAACGGAAAGAATGTATATCCTGAGGAAATCGAGGCTGATCTCCAGAAGGTTGAAGGCGTTACCGAAGTCGTAGTCTATGCAGGAGAAAGCCGCGTACAGAAGGACAAGATCACGATTGTTGCAGAAATCTTCCCTGATGCAGACCTTCTCGCCGACAAGGGCATTGCCGACATGCAGAAGTATTTTGAGGATCAGGTAAAGATACTCAACGCCAAGATGCCTCCATATAAGGCAGTCAAGAGAGTCAAGCTCAGAGACGTCGAATTCCAGAAGAACACTTCAAGGAAGATCACAAGATTCTCTATCGACAAGACTATCGACTAAAGCCTGAAATATCACACATACCCCCATACTGAGTGCACACGAATGCTGAAAGCTTTACAGCGAGTTCGTGTGCATCTTTTATTGATGTGCCTTTGAGTATCGAGGCCATGAATGAGGCAATGAATGAATCACCAGCACCGACTGTGTCTGCAACTTCGACTCTAGGGGTATCCATGAATGATTCCTCACCTTCAGCAAAGATATAGCTACCGTTTGTTCCGCAGGTCAGTATCAAATACTTGAGATCCCAGTCAGAAAGGATCATCCGGCATGTTTCCTCCATGGTTTCGCCAGCGTATGCGAACATTTGCTTCACTACGGCAAGTTCTTCGTCGTTTACCTTGAATACGTTCGAACGCTTCAGGGACTCGGCGATCATTTCCTTGGAATAGAAATTCTGACGCAGGTTGATGTCAAACACTTTGTAAGTCTCCCCTGTTGCTGGCATTGCATCAAGAAACCTTGTAATAGTATTTCTTGAAACCTCGTTTCTCTGGGCCAACGTTCCGAAGCATACCACATTGCATGTCCGTGCAATCTCATCGAGTCCGGATGTATATGGAATATGGTCATAGGCGACGTTCTCGACAATTTCATAAGAAGGGATACCCCTGTCATCAAGCTCTATCCTTACTATTCCAGTAGGATAATCAACGACCTCAGTTTGATGCTTGAGGTCCATTCGGGCAAAGGTCTGCTTGATCTCTTCACCGAGTTCGTCGTTGCCCACTGCAGTCACTACATTCGCATCAAAGCCGAACTGTTTCATATAATATGCAAAGTTCGCCGGTGCTCCTCCGATCTTACGGCCATCGGGAAGAAGATCCCACAATGCATCGCCTATTCCTGTTATTTTCCAATTCATAATTACTGCTGTTCAATTGTTTTTCCCATAAAATACTTGCGTTTCTCTGGTTCAAAACGCTCTATGGCATATCTCAGCATAGTCCTCGGCATGACAGCCTTGTGCTTTTCAAGGAATTCGACGAGAAGTTCCTCGTTTCGTTTGCCGACTTCCCGCAGCATCCATCCTACAGCCTTCTGCATGAGATCGTGTCTTGCATGAAGCAATGACTTAGCCAAGCTTATCGTATCACCAAATTGTCCGTTTCTGATGAGCATAAGCGTGGATACGACTGCGATCCTCTGTTCCCACATGACGGAAGAACCGGCAAGCCTGGTCAGTACGCTTCTGTCTTCCTGATCCACCAGGTAGGCACCGAGTATGTATGGTGCAGAAAGGTCAACGAGATCCCAGTTGTTTATTCCTTTGGTATGAGTCAGATAGAACTGTACCGCTTCTTCAGGCGTCTTCCTAAATTTCTCAACCAAAATAAGAAGGGCGCACAGACGGCATTCATGCCATTCGCTTTCAAGGAGCCATTCAAGAACTTCATAGGAGACATCCTTATGCAGTTTCACCACCTTTCGTACATTCGGAACTGTCACGCCTATGAACCTGTCACCTTCACCGTACTCCCCTTTTCCGGTCTTGAAGAACCGTGGAAGTATCTGTTTCTTTTCTTCGTCTGAATACGACCTTAACTCACTGATTATCTGCGAATATTTACGGGCTGACCTCATAAGGTCCATTGAAAGATGGCAATATCCTTCAGGATTCTTGACAAGGTAATCCTGGTGGTATTCCTCTGCTGAATAGAAGCATTTTAAAGGTCCTTTTTCGACTGCAAGAGCCTGGCTGTACATGCCCTGCACTTCTTCATATACTGCATTGACTGCTGCCTCATCATCTTCATCCTCCCAATACAATCCGGTCCTGTATCTTGTTCCGATATCATCGCCCTGACGGTTCTTAAGCATGGGATCGATGGACTTGAAGAAAAGGCGGCAGATGGTTTCGAGCGATATAATGGACTTGTCATAAATGACCTTAACACATTCCACATGCCCTGTCTCATCTGTATAGACCTGTCTGTATGTTGGATCCGGCAGACTGCCATTGGCATAGCCTACAACAGTTTCCACTACGCCTTCGAACTGGCTCATGTAATGCTGTGTGCCCCAAAAGCATCCTCCTGCAAGATATATTATGTTCTTTCCTGATTCCATATGGTATTACTCAGACATCAAATATACGGATTTTTGCCATTATTTGTACCTTTGCAGGGCTAAATGGAAACATCATGAGAAAATATATCTTCACACTAGCCGCGGCTGTCATTCTGGCAGTATCATGCAAATCAAGTGAACCTGCAACCTACATGCTCCGTCCACATGAGGAACTTCCTGCAGAAGTGGCAGGCGACCGTAGTTTCACCAAGGTATTTCTTGCAGGAACGATTGACATGGGAAACAGCAGGGACTGGCAGAAGGATATATATGAACGATTCTCTGAAATGGATGGGAGATACATCCTGTTCAATCCTCGTCAGGAAAATTGGGATGCATCACGACCTGGCGAGATGGACTATCAGGTGCGTTGGGAACTGGACCATCTTGAAGAAGCAGACATCATCCTGATGTACATCCTGGGCACAAGCATGTCTCCTATCTCACTTCTTGAAATGGGTCTTCATGCAAAAGGAGGAAAGATGGTCGTAATCTGCGAGGAGGATTTCTACAGATATGACAATGTGCGCATCACATGCGAATATTACGATGTCCCATTATTCAACAATCTTGATACATTTCTCTCGAAAATGGCATTCTGATGCACTCAGGGCTATAATGCCAGGACATTTGGCAAGATTATTGATTATATTATTTGTCATTGAAACTAACTGACAATTTACGATATGATAATAAGCATTCTGACCATACTTTTCATTATTTCATTGCACATTTTCCCTAGAAAAATAAGAGAAAAAGTCATCTACAGACTTAAACGCTTCTTTGCCAGGATACGTAGGTCATTCCGCAAAGCAGTCAATTGACAGGAAGACCTTACGATCCTTGTACATCACAACATAAATCAAAAGCCACCTTTTGGGTGGCTTTTGATTTGTCAGAATCTCCAAGTGGCCTTGAATGTCCAGTTCAAAGGTGCCTGAGGATAGATTCCCGTGTCTGAATAATATATATCATCCTGCTGGAAATACGCCCTCCAGAGCCATGCATCAGCATAGTAGTTTCTGTTTAAAAGGTTATTGACATGTAATGAAAGTGTCAATGCCGAGATTTCGTATCCGAGCGAGAGGTTGCTGACGAAATATGCAGGAATGCTTCGTTCCTCAGATGCCGTATTGTCATAATACTGTCTGCCTACATACTTGCCGGTCAATGACGCATATGCCGACTTCAATGAATTTGATGAACCTGCAAACGGTCTGAATGTCACAGAAGCCATACCCACGATCGACGGCGACATCAGAATATCTGTATTTTCAAAATCAACCTTATGCTGGCCCAGATAGTTCCAGTCATTCATGTTGTCATACATCTCATAATAGGCGGTATAGCTACGTATCTTATTGGTAGAGAGCGTAATGTTTCCACCTAACTGAAGCCAGTTCAAAGCATTCCAATTCGCTGAGAGTTCGATTCCACGACGCCAGCTGCGCGGTACATTTTCCTTGATGGCATAGCCGACATCACTGAGTTTACCTGTCTCAAGAAGCATGTCCCAATATTCCATCAGATAGATGTTCGCCGACAATGCAAGATTCTCAGTCGAATACTCATATCCCATCTCGATGTCAAGCATCTTCTCCGGTCTGATGTCTACCCCACGACTTGCAGCACCGGCAGAAGCAGCCTTGTTTGCGTCAAGAATCAGTTCCTTGATGTCGCTTCGTCCTGGTTCACGATGACCAAGGGCTGCAGAAGCATAGAAACGTGAAGCCTCGCTCATACGATAGGAAAGACCCGCACGAGGATTAAAGAACTGCCAGTTGTCCTTATGGTCAAGAAGGACACCGTCATCCTCCGGGCCTGACATTTCCAGCCACACTCCCCTATACTGAAGATCTGCATAAGCAGTCAGCCTCTCTGCAAAGAGCATTTCACCACGGACAAAGGCATTTGCCTCATGTTTCAAGCCTCGGTTGAGATACCAGTCATGGCTGCCATAATCATACGAATCCCCCAATACATTATTCCAGAGAACGCTACCGATATGGTCTCCGTCATAACGCGACAGATTGATTCCCGCAGTAAGATTCAGGCGTTCAGATCCATAGCGGAGATCCGAGTTAAGTACATAATAATCATTCGCAAGTGCCTCACGAGTGATGAAATCTCCTTCATCATACTCTACTCCATCAATGACAGGATTCTGCATCATATACTTTGAGAATGATTTTCCAGCCTTGTAATTCTCATAATATCCGTCTCCACGTGTATAGTTGAAGGTTGTGCTCCAGGCAAGGCGGTCGGAAAACGAATGAGTGTAGTTCAGCTGAAGATGATGCTGTGCATAATTGTCTGTCTCATTGTCATAGTAATGGACATTTCCCCACTGATCGTAATACTCACCTGCAGGATTGTATCTTCTGTCAATATCGTATTGTTCCAGGCTGATACCCTCCCATGTAATACCTGTCTTCTGGTCACCCATCAGGTAGGTAAGACGAAGAGAATTGTTGCCTTTAAGCCATCCCAGCACTGCCATTGCTGACTGCACGTCTGCATAGGCATTACGGATGTATCCGTCTGTAAGTCCACGTGAATATGCCGCATTCAGGTATAGTCCCGACTTCATCAGGCCGGTTCCTGCTGTGAATGTGCTGATGAATGTTCCATATGAACCTACTGACATCTCGGCCGATGCGGTCGGATCCGCACCTACAGATGCCGTGCTCATATTGATGCTTGCTCCGAATGCACCTGCGCCATTTGCCGATGTGCCGAGGCCTCGCTGAAGCTGTACACTTGAAATCATCGATGACAATGCTGGGATGTTGACCCAGAAGACCTCCTGCGACTCTGCATCATTCAGTGTGATTCCGTTGAGAGTTACATTGATCTGCGAACCCTTTGAACCACGGACTGTCATCTTCGAATATCCGAGGCCGGTACCACCTTCATTTACAGACACAACCGAAGGCTGAAGGGCCAGGTTCATCGGGAGCGAATTAAGGGGATTCGAGCGTTGAAGTTCGTCCTTTCCGACCATTGTGAACGTTACAGGCGTGTTTCTGCCTGCTCGTGATGATGAGACCACGACGCTGTCGAGCCTCTCGACCTTTTCATCGGTCGCTTCCTTCTCCACACCTTGTGCAGAGAAAGGGATCAGCGCACTGAGCGCTGCAATAAACAAAAAACCTCGCATAATGTATGCACATTTATGCAAGGGGCTGACAAGGTGCAATGATGCACACATGCAATGAGATTCTGCGTTCCTACGCCGGCATTATCCGGATCAGGTTCTTGGGTATGATCTCAGCCTCGGTCAACCGGGGCACCCCTGCAAATGATATTTAAGCGTGGCAGGCATCGCCTGATGCATGTCCACGGTGCAAAGATATACAGAAATTTGTAACTTTGCCAAATACGCATTAAAAAGTTGATTTATCATCCATGAACAAGACAGGCAGATATCAGGAACTCTATAGGCAGATAGAGAGTGTAGTCAGCGGGGAAACGGACCAGATTGCGAATATGGCTAATGTTGCGGCACTGCTGCACGAAGCTTTCGGATTCTGGTGGACGGGATTCTATATCGTAAGGGACAATCAACTTGTCCTTGGTCCATTCCAGGGCCCTGTAGCATGCACAAGGATCGGCTTTGGTAAAGGAGTATGCGGCACTTCATGGGAAAGGAAGGAAACGATTGTGGTACCTGATGTACATGAATTTCCCGGCCACATTGCTTGCAGCAGCCTGTCTCAGAGCGAGATCGTGGTGCCGATGTTCAGAAACGATGAGGTCTATGCTGTTTTGGATATAGACAGCAAGGATCTGTCAACCTTTGATGAGATTGACAAGGATTGGCTTGAAAGGATAGTTACATTACTGTAATGCAAACCGACACCCCTATCTGATCAGGATCCGGCAGTCATCCAGACTTTCAATGATGGCGAGCGACTCCACATGCACACCCATGCTACGGAGCATCTCTCCCCCTTCCTGGAATCCCTTTTCGATAAGAAAGCCCATGCCCTCAAGGGTTGCACCGGCCTGATTGACCAGATCCAGAATTCCTTTCGCAGCATTGCCGTTAGCTAGGAAATCATCTATGAACAGGATCCTGTCATCCTTGGTAAGGTAGTCGCTGCTTACGCAGACAGTGTATGAACGTCCCTTTGTAAAGGAAAAGACTTCCGACACAAGCATGTTCTGCATGGTGCTTGGCTTGTTCTTCTTTGCAAAAAGTACGGGCACATTCAATATCGCTCCCACCATGATGGCAGGGGCGATTCCACTTGCCTCCACGGTCATGACCTTATTGATGTTGTGCGATGAAAATCGTCTTGCAAGTTCTTCAGCCATCATCTGCATGAGGGCGGGATCCATCTGATGGTTTATGAAGTTGTCCACCTTCAGGATACCGCCGGGAAAACACTTTCCATCACTTAGGATTCTGTCTTTAAGCGGCTTCATATCAATACTCTACCTTGTCTTCCTTGGCGTCCCATTTCCTGAATGCACGGAGGGCATCGGAACGCATGAAATGTTCACACTTGATCGAACGCTCCTCGTACTTAAGCTCAAGCTGGTCGTATATGAACGAGTCGTCGAAATTGATGGCCTTAGCATCATCCTTTGTATTGCCGTAACAGATCCTGCTGACACCTGCCCAATAAAGAGCACTGAGGCACATCGGGCATGGTTCACATGAACTATATACGGTACAACCGGTCAACTGGAATGTACCAAGCTTTGCACATGCATTCCTTATGGCCATCACTTCGGCATGTGCAGTCGGGTCAGAATTAGGCACCACACGGTTTGTACCGGTTGATATGACTTCGCCATCTCTTACGATCACGGCTCCGAAAGGACCGCCGCCGGTATCAATATTCTCTACGGACAGTTCGATCGCCATTTCCATGAACTTTGCATCTTCTGGAGAAAATTCAGTGGTTTCCTTCAAGTATTTATCAGTTGTGCCCATGATTATGGATTTTAATGTTATTAAATGTCAAGCTGATGTGTGTCTTTACAACAATCATACGGATCTTTTACAGGACGGGAATGGTACCATACAATAAACCAGATCAATCCTGTCAAGGTGCAGAGTCCTCCGATGACGTATGACAATGTTTGAGGAAGCGACAGGCCTTCAGGGGCGATGCAGATGTATGTAGAGCATACAAGTGTCATCATCAATGCAGGTATTAATGCTATGTAGAAGTTCTTTCGGCTACGCACCAGATAAACCGTAATTGCCCAGAGTGTAAACACCGAAAGCGTCTGGTTGCACCATGCGAAGTATCTCCATATTATCTTGAAGCCGTCAGCATCACTCAAACTATAGATAAGGACGCCCATGGTTATGATAAACAATGGGATGCATATCAAAAGTCGTTTCCCGATCTTACGTTGGTCGATGTGCAGGAAGTCTGCTGCGATCAATCGCGCAGAGCGTAGGGCTGTATCACCGCTAGTAATAGGTGCTGCCACGATGCCCAGGATCGCCAAAATGCCTCCAAATGTGCCCAGCCATTCCTTTGATATGCTTGTTGCGACTGCTGCTCCCGAGTATGCCTTACCGGTGACCTGATCAATGATTCCGTTTTCCTGGAAGAAATAAGTGGCGGCGGCAGCCCAGATGAGGGCGACTATTCCTTCTGCGACCATGGCTCCATAGAATACCGGACGGCAGTGCTTCTCGGATGTCATGCAACGAGCCATCAATGGAGACTGTGTTGCATGGAAACCGCTGATTGCACCACATGCTATGGAAATGAACATCATAGGGAAAATAGGATTCTTCTCATACTTTGTTCCGAATCCATTCCACATTTCCGGAAGATCAGGATTCTTTATGTAGAGCATGACCAGGATACCTCCGGCCATGAACAGAAGTGCGAATGCAAATAGAGGATATATCTTTCCGATGATCTTGTCGACTGGCAGGATGGTGGCAAGAATGTAATAAAGGAAAATCACGACAATCCAGAAGAACGCATTCATCCAATCCGGCGTCATGCCTGCAATGAGTTCAGCTGGACCGCTCACAAACACCGCTCCTACCAGAATCATCAGAATCATGGTAAAGACGCCCATTATCTTCTTTGTAGTAGTTCCGAGATAACGTCCGACAATTTCCGGAAGGCTCTCTCCCCCATTTCGGATAGACAATGTACCGGAAAAGAAATCATGTACGGCACCGGCAAAAATGGTTCCGAGTACGATCCAAAGATATGAAGCCGTACCGAACTGAGCACCCATTATGGCACCGAAGATCGGTCCCAATCCTGCGATGTTCAGAAACTGGATCATGAAGATCTTCCAGGTGGGCAACGGCATGAAATCCACACCATCAGCCTTTGTCAGGGCAGGCGTATTCCTGTCATCGGGTCCAAATATCCTGTTCACGTAAGATCCGTAGACAAAATAGCCTACAATCAGAATCAGCAATGCTATTGTAAAGATAATCATGTCGGCCAATTGATGAATTGCTCTTCAAAATTACGGATTATTTAAACAAATGCTTTATAAAATGCACGATTTTTCTTCTTATCAAGAATTATTAACTTTGCATCATATAGAACAGATAAGACCATGATCAGACAGAATACATTCCTTCTTTCGGCAAAACGCAGAGGCTGCCATCTGGTTACCAATGAGATACTTGACAACCTCCCGAAACCTCTCCCGCAGTTCGGTATGCTCAATCTCTTTGTCCAGCATACTTCATGCGCCCTGTCAATCAATGAAAACTATGATCCCGATGTACGCACTGACATGGAAGCCATTCTGAACCATATGGTCAAGGAAAGGGAGCCTTATTACGAACACACGATGGAAGGTTCGGACGACATGCCCGCACACGCAAAATGCTCCCTCTTCGGTGTCAGCCTTACCATCCCGATAACAAACGGCCGTCTCAACATGGGCACATGGCAGGGTATCTATCTCTGTGAGTTCAGGAACCATGGAGGATCCCGAAGGATCGTGGCGACCATATACGAATGATCGTGAAAATTGTTTTATTGAAAAACATCATCATTATTACAAATTCTGCACATTATGATGTTGTATTTTCATAAAATGTCATATATTTGCAGTCCCATTTGCCGATGTAGCTCAGTTGGCCAGAGCACGTGATTTGTAATCTCGGGGTCGTGGGTTCGACTCCCTCCATCGGCTCACAAAAAAGTCTTAGAGAAAACTCTAAGACTTTTCTTTTCATATGACATTACAAAGTCTTCTTTCCAGCAGCCACCCATCCGCGGAACCCTGTTCCAAGTTCCACCACCTCATAACCTTTCTCTGCAAGAATCCTGGCGGCGTTCTTGCTACGGTTACCGCTTCTGCAATAAAGAGCGACAGGCTTGTCCACCGGAAGAGTTTCTGTAGCGGTTTTCGTATATGTGTCCTTCAGGACATCGATGTTGAAGTGAGTTCCTGGAATGAATCCTTCAGCATGTTCTTCCGCCGTACGAACATCAAGTAAGATCACTGCAGTGTCAGCAATGAACTTTTCAAACTCGTCTACTTCTACGGTCTTGAACTTATTTGTCTGTCCAAAGAGACCAAGGAATGAGAATCCCATAACAAGAGTAATTATTAAACGTTTCATATGTTTCATGCGTATCCCTACAGTACGAAATCAAGTGGTTGATGCATAACTTTACTGAATAAATATAAATATAAATATAAATCTAAATCTAATCAACAAAACTAATTGGTCTATTTTTCTTCAAGATTCTTCCAATTTTCCTTTCAAACTTAGTATAGTTTGTTCAATTCTTCCGATTTGGTAAATTTGCAGAGTCATGTTGCAGGATATAGAACTTTTAGATTGCAAAGGTATGGCAAGTAATTGTGGAATATTTTTCAGTTATGCTGACGAATTGGTCAGATTTGCGGCAATCATTACTTGACATGAACGACAATTCGTTAAATTTGTGGGAAATTTCCAACTAGTCTAACTTATTATGCAGGAAAAAGTCGGTAAATACATCTTCGGAGTAGTGAAGGGAATGGCGCTTGCCAAAATGAGAAGACATTGGATAGACAATCTCCGTTGGGCGACTGTCCTGCTTGTTCTGCTATATCACGTCATATATTTCTACAACAATAAGGGAGTGATCGGTGGAATGGGAGGTTTCGGTGAGGGGCCTCAGTATCAGGATGTTGTTATGTACATCCTCTACCCTTGGTTCATGCCTTTGCTGTTCATCCTTGCTGGAATCAGTGCGAAATATGCCTTGGACAGACACTCTCCGAGGGAGTGGTTTAAGATGCGTACAAGAAAACTGCTTGTTCCATCCACAATCGGATTGTTCTTTATCGGTGCAGCAATCGGCAGGATAAACACGATGATATCACCGGCAGTCGATACAATTGATTCGCTCCCCTTCGGCATAAAATACATGATCTGGGCACTCAGCGGCACTGGACCATTGTGGTTTATACAGGATCTATGGTTATTTTCGATAGTCCTGCTGATTGTTCGAAAAATGGATTCAAAAGGCAGATTCATGACATTATGCAGTCATGCTGGAATGACAACCGTCATACTGATGGGACTATTGTTCTGGCTAGGACATCAGACACTCATAATGGAACCGGATCCAGCAAGTGCAGAAGGCCTTTGGAACCTATACAAGCCTATATTTTACCTGATTCCGTTTTTGATGGGGTATTTTGTCTTCTCGCACGACAGAGTGCAGGATGATTTAGGACGGTCGTGGATTCCACTTATGCTGTCTTCAAGTGTATCAGGCGTTGTGCTGACTATGACCGGATTCGGTCAGGACTATACCCTTCCTCAATATCTATGTTCACCGCTTAACAACATCTACGGATGGCTCATGTGCCTTGCGATGATGGGATGGTTCAAGACCTCGTTCAACAGGACAGGTGCCTTCTCCTCATACATGTCACGCTCAAGTTACGGCATCTACATCGTCCACTATCTGGTGATTGCCACAATCGGATATTTCCTGAAAGCAAAGACGCAGATGCCTCCGGTGTGCATATATATCGTGCTGACAATCGCAGTATTTACACTCTCGCCCCTTATATATGAGGTACTCAAGCGTATTCCGTTCATAAGATGGTGTGTGCTTGGAGAAAAGAAATAATAGTTTATATGAAGACTGAAGTAAATCCACAAGATACAAAAAGAGCAGAGGCATTTGAACTTTGGATGAGTTCTCCTATGCCCATGGTGACTTTGACAAAAACCTTTGATGTAAGCAATCTTGTCAGGACAAGCAGAAAACGTGGAATAAAATTCAACGCTCTTTTGTGCTGGTGCATCGGAAAAGCCGCAACACAATCAGAGGAATTCTACATTCTCCCTGAGAATGGCAAGCTGTTTAAATACGATTGCATTGCAGTAAATGTTATCGTGAACAATACCAAAGGCGGAATCAACTCCTGCGATATACCTTATACAGATGATCTTAAGACTTTCCTTCGAGAGTATGACTCACTCACAGAGAAGGTTGCTGCCGAGTGCAAAAGTGTCTTCCGTGAAGACTATATGATCGTGGGAACTTCTGCGATGATTCAGACAGAACTGGACAGCATAGTCAACCAGTATACTGACAAGTTCTGCAATCCGATGGTAATGTGGGGTAAATACCGCAAGCACTGGTTCAAGACAACTCTTCCGATCTCATTCCAATTCCATCACACCCAGATGGACGGAGCCCACGCCGCTACATTCTTAGCCGACCTGCAACACGAAATCAAGAGGATGGGGCTTTGATATTGAAGGAAACCGGCCAGCTGATCGGATGCATGGGTTACTATAACCACAACGAAAGCAACATCTGCATTGCTGAAGGAGAAGCAGAGGTAGGCTACTGGATCGGAAAGCCTTTCTGGAATCAAGGATACTGCACAGAGGCACTGCGCGCAATGATTGACTACTGCTTCAACACAAAGGGATTTCTCACATTATGGGCAGACCACTTCGTAGATAATCCTGCTTCCGGAACAGTGATGGAAAAATGCGGGTTCCGTGACACAGGAGATATAAACTGGCTGAGCGAACTCTACAAAGGCGATGAAAGGCCGGTAAAAATCATGAGACTGGATTACTCTTTATAACCTGCAAGTCTTGCAGAAATTATACTTATCCATCAAGAAGACATACCTCTGTCATAGCGATTCGTAGGACAAGATCCGATAGCCTTGAATTCGTATTAGATTAAAGGCTCTTTTACCAATAGCAGGGTGAGATTCTTCCACAATCGTATGTGAATCTTAAATGTGTCCGGAAGAGGAAATAAGTGAAGCCAAGATAAGATTTTATTTCTCACTCATATTTTGTAATTTTACACAGATAAATCGTAAGTGTACAATACACAATGGCCGCTCTTATACAAAGTCAGACAATCGTATGATTATAGAATCCATAGATACATCGAATATATGTTCCCATCTTCAGAAGAAACTCCTCGAAGATGACGGAATCTATCATGGTCTTTGGACTTCCATGCAGGAGGATCCGGAGCTGACTGTTGTCGTCCGTTCAAGACAGCTTCATATCTACCGTAATGGGAAGAAGGTGCTGATATTGGCGGGGAAGGCAGCCCCCAAGGACATCAGAGAGGATACTCTGTGCGGGATGCTACCAAAAGCCTATTTAACAAGATGAAACTGAAGAAAAGAAAGCTCAAGTTCGCAGCTATATTTGGAATCAGCTGGTTCACCCTCCTTGTCCTGCTGGTTGACGGAATCCTGAAATTCCAGACCTTGATCGACTATTTCGGGTCTTATGCCTTGGTGGAGATCTCTCTGCTACTATTGGTCATTCTGCCAACAGTGGCTGTATACATCTTCACGAAAGAATAACAAACACATAAATCGGGATTTAACAATGAGAACATATAAACGCAAAAATGACATATACGAAGTTCAATTAGCGGATTGTAAGAAGTACTTTCAGTTTATACAAACCGACTCTTCACTATTAGGTGGAGATATTATTGTCATTTACAGCAGAAAATATGACAAAAATGAATCTCCTATAATAGAAGACATCCTTAAAGATACAATTGAATATTGTTGCCATACTTGTGTTTCTCGGGGAATCAAGGAAGGTCTATGGCGCAAATATGGGAATGGACCAACTTATATTGATTTATCCAATACATATTTTAGGAATTACGTCAATGAGCCGTGTCTCGGAATACAGGGCTGGCACATTTGGAAAGCAAATGAAGAACTTATGCGTTTTGATAAAATTCCCGAGCAGTATGCGGACTCATATATTACATATCTATTTCCAATTGAAAGCGTTTATCATAAAATTGCATTTGGAAAATTTATTGGAGAAGACTTATGGAATTCCAATTTATGAAATATAAGACAATTCAAATCGACTGCAATGATATGAGTGAAAAGGAGTTAAACAAAACAATGAAAGAACTCCTTGGTTTCCCTGATTTCTACGGAATGAATTGGGATGCAATGATAGACTGCCTCAGTTATATGCGTTATCCTCACGAGCAAATGACAGAACTGACCTTAGAGGAGGAC
>JAZRLI010000041.1:0-36497 GCA_045646785.1 Candidatus Cryptobacteroides sp.
GTGTCGTCGTTCCATTCCGGTTTTGTAGTGCGCAGATAGGAAATTGCAGCCTTGAACTTAACGGGATTTTTGGGATTTTCACTGTTTCCCCATCCAACCACATCCGTAGCAAAGCCCTTGTTTGGAAATGTATACAACCCCTGCGGATCATTATAAAACAGATGTTTCTGATCTTCCGGCCAAGTTGCAATATAGTCTTCAAGAGTTCCATACAGATCCTCGATCACCATATCCAATGAGTGTCGGATCCGTTCCTCTTCTACATTCAGATACTTGAGATTTCCTTGTTCCCTGTCCTTGATTCCAATCCATTGGGGCGCAATCTCTGTGTCACCAGCTTTCAGGCTTACGATAAATGCATCCTGTCCAGACAAGTATTCCAGAATATCTTGGATTTCACCGGAAAGCTGCAGCGAATCAGCTGACAGGCACTCGAAGGACGTCGGTTTAGCCAATGCATTCTCTATGTCTGATAGATAAGTTGCCGGATGATATTTGATTATAGGAATTCTGACATCCTTTGTCTTATGCTGAGCAGCACAAGACAGAGCCATAAAAGACATCAGGACAAAGGTTAAAGTTCGCTTCATGATAAAATTCCGATTTGTCTGCGTAAAGTTATATGATGGTGAATAAAATTGCAAGTCGGCGGTGATTTTGCTCGCGCGGGGTTCTCGCACAATCTTTGGGGTGGGGCGGTAAGGCCTCGTTGGGTGAAACGGGAATTAGTTTTGCCGACACCTGTGGCATTTTTTGCCATAAAAAGGGTACAGGTCCTAGCAAAAACGAGTAAAACCGGAGATACGGACTATACCTGTGCCCCTTTTGTCGCAATATTGGACACAGATGTTCGCCTATATTGTGTTTCCCCGATTAATTCCGATTTGTCAGTGAAGTATTTTTATTTTCCGATGCAAAAATTAGCAAAAATATTCCCCAGCACCTCATCCGTAGAGATCTCTCCTACAATGCTTCCTAAGTGGTAGATCGCTTCGCGGATGTCCTGGGCGGCGAGGTCGGTCGGGAGGCTTGAGGCGAGGCCTTCGCGGACGCGGAGGAGGGAAGTGCGGGCGTCGGAGAGGGCCTGGGCGTGGCGCTGATTTGTTACCAGGGTTGTGTCGCTGTCGGCCATGAGATCGTGCTGGCTTTGGGCAAGGATCGAGCGTAATTCTGGGAGTCCGGAGCCTGTTTTTGCCGAGATCCTGACGATTGATACGCCCTCTGGACCTGAAAGTGACGGTTCTAAGCCTTCAATGTCTCCTGTCACTGCAATACCCTTATCATTAAGCAAAGAAACAATATAGTTCCCAATAGTAACATTTTTGTTAACCTCGGAAATGTCGGTTTTATTGAGCAAAAAGACCAGTTTCTGAGTCTCAAAATCGACTGTCTCTACTATAGAACGTATGGTCTCGCATGTACTCTCGAAATCGCGTGTGAGATCGATAATTCCGAGTACGATTGACGCTTCTGAGATCTTCTTGTATGTCCTTTCGATTCCGATTTTCTCTACTGTTTCCGAGGTCTCTCGGATGCCGGCAGTGTCGATGAATCGGAAGAGGATTCCGTCGATGTTAAGGGTCTCTTCGATGGTGTCGCGGGTGGTTCCGTGGATGTCGGAAACGATGGCGCGTTCCTCGCCGAGCAGGGCGTTGAGCAGGGTGCTCTTTCCTGTGTTGGTGGCTCCGGCGATTGCTACGGGTACTCCGTTCTTGATTGCGTTGCCGAGGCGGAATGAATCGATGAGTCTGGACACATGTGCGATGATCTGCTCAAGGAGTGAGTCAAGTCTTGAGCGGTCGGCGAATTCTACTTCTTCTTCGCTGAAGTCAAGCTCGAGTTCCATGAGTGAAACCAGTTCGAGGAGCTCTCCTCTCATGCTCCTGAGTTCTGATGAGAAACCTCCCTTCATCTGCTTGAATGCAATTCTATGTGCTGCAGCATTCTGTGATGCAATCACATCTGCAACTGCTTCTGCTTGAGCAAGGTCCATCTTGCCATTTAAATAAGCTCTTTGGGTAAATTCTCCAGGTTCTGCGGCTCTCGCTCCGGCTTCATAAAGCAGGTCCATGAGAGTTGTCACGATGTACGAAGATGCGTGGCATGAGATTTCTACCGAGTTCTCTCCTGTGTATGAATGGGGTGCGCGGAACACGCTGACGAGCACTTCGTCAACGGTCGCTCCAGAGGCATCGGATACAGTTCCGAACTTGATGGTATATCCTTTTGTTTCGGCGATTGAGCCCTTTCTGCAGCGGATGATCCTGTCGGCTACATCGAGTGCTTCGGGGCCGCTGACCCTGATGACAGAGATCGCTCCTGTTCCCGGCACGGTCGCCGGTGCGCATATGGTATCTTCGTTCTTTATATACATGTCAAACCGTATTTTATCAAGCCTTGCTTTTATAGTAGGATTATCACTGCAAAATTACAATTTAATTTATGAATTTTGCCAAAATTTGCCTATCTTCGCAAGGATTTACGGAAACGTAAAACTATACATAAAGAAACTTTAATAAAGGGAAGCGCTATGTGTAAACGATCAACAGTCGGTACATACATGAAAGTCAACGCATTACAAGATAATGCACAGGCTTCTGCTTTCTCATTTATTACTATTCCTGTCGGCCATGTTCTCTAATAGAGAAGTGGTCGTTTTTTTATATATGCGCTCGAAGAAGTCGGGTATGACGGTTGAATAATAATTTAATAATTGATATAGAATGAAACTTAAAGCAACACTTCGTCTGGAGAACGGCATGGAATTCCATGGCTGGTCGTTCGGCTGCGCAAAATCTGTGAGCGGAGAAGTGGTCTTCAATACTGCTATGGCCGGATATCCTGAGCAGTTGACTGACCCTACCTACAGCGGACAGATCTTATGCCTTACTTATCCCCTCATCGGTAACTACGGTGTGCCTTCTGAGGCTCTTGCTGCAGAAAGCCTTTCTGAGAAGCTTGAGTCAGAGAAGATTCAGCCAAAGGGTCTTATAGCTTTCGATTATTGCGAGGATTACAGCAACTGGGAGGCGGAAAAGAGCCTTGAGCAGTGGATGAACGAGCAGGGCCTTACTGGTATCTACGGTATTGATACACGTGAGCTTACAAAGATTCTCCGTGACAAGGGTTCAATGAAGTGCAGCATTGTTCCTGAGGGAGCAGCTCCAGCTGAAGAGGCTGCAGCTCCATCTCCAGCAGATGTCTGCTGCAAGGAAACAATCGTCTACAAGGCACAGCCTGCGCAGGATGTCGAGAACATCAACGGTAGCAAGGCTGCGGTTACAGCCGGAAAGAAGGTTGTGGTGGTTGACCTCGGAGTAAAGCACAGCATCGTAAGAGGCCTTATCGCTCGCGGAGCTGAGGTAATCAGAGTACCGTTCGATTACGACTTCACAGAGATGGAGTATGACGGTGTATATGTGTCAAACGGCCCAGGATGCACATGCAACTGCGAAGCAACTATAGAGGTACTCAAGAAGGTTCTCGCAGGTAACAAGCCTGTATTCGGCCTCGGACTTGGTTACCATCTCATCGCCAAGGCAGCCGGTTGCGAGCTCGTAAGACTCCAGCATCCGCACAGAGGTGCTAACCAGCCAGTACGCAAGGAAGGTACAAACCGTACATATATCTCATCTCAGAATGTTTACCGTGCAGTTAAGCAGTCAAGCATTCCTGCAGAATGGGAAGTTTACTTCACAAATCTCAATGATGGTGCAGTCGACGGTCTCCGCCACAAGACAAAGCCGTTTATCGGACTCAACTTCCATCCGGAGGTATGCGTAGGACTTACTGAGAACGTTACACCGCTTGATGAATTCATTAGCAAACTCTAAGGTTATGATAGACAACAGCATAAAGAAAGTATTGGTGCTCGGTTCGGGAGCACTCAAGATCGGTCAGGCCGGTGAGTTTGACTATTCAGGCTCTCAGGCGCTCAAGGCCCTTAAGGAGGAAGGCATCGAGACCATCCTCATCAACCCTAACATCGCGACTGTACAGACTTCTGAGCAGGTTGCAGACAAGGTTTACTTCCTTCCTGTTACCGCTTATTTCGTAGAGAAGGTGATCCAGAAGGAAGCTCCCCAGGGTATTCTCCTCGCTTTCGGTGGCCAGACAGCCCTGAACTGCGGTGTGGACCTCTATGAGGCAGGCATCCTCGACAAATATAACGTAAAGGTACTCGGTACTCCGGTTCAGGCTATCATGGACACAGAGGACCGTGAGTTCTTCAACGCAAAGCTCGCAGAGATCAACGTAAAGACCATCAAGTCACACGCAGTTGAGACAGTGGAGGCTGCCAAGGAAGCTGCAAAGGAACTCGGTTATCCGGTTATCGTACGTGCAGCTTACGCACTCGGTGGACTCGGTTCCGGCTTCTGTAACAATGAGGAAGAACTCGTTACCCTTTGCGAGAGCTCATTCTCATTCTCTCCTCAGGTGCTCGTAGAGAAGTCTCTCAAGGGCTGGAAGGAGATCGAGTACGAGGTAATGCGTGACCGCTATGACAACTGTATCGCCATCTGTAACATGGAGAACTTCGACCCTCTCGGAATCCACACCGGTGAGTCTATCGTAGTCGCTCCTACTCAGACACTTAGCGCCAAGGAATGTCAGTTCCTCCACGACCTCGCAATCAAGATGGTACGCCACATCGGCATCGTAGGTGAGTGTAACGTACAGTATGCTTACGACACCGATTCAATGGAATATTATGTGATCGAGATGAACGCACGTCTCAGCCGTTCTTCTGCACTCGCATCTAAGGCTACAGGTTTCCCTATCGCCTTCGTTGCTGCAAAGATCGGTCTCGGATACGGTCTCTTCGACATCAAGAACTCAGTTACAAAGCAGACTCCTGCATTCTTCGAGCCTGCTCTCGACTATGTTGTGGCAAAGATCCCACGTTGGGACCTTTCGAAGTTCACAGGCGTATCACGCAAGATCGGTTCTTCGATGAAGTCAGTAGGTGAGGTGATGTCTCTTGGACGTAACTTCGAGGAGATTATCCAGAAGGGTCTCCGTATGATCGGTCAGGGTGCAAACGGATTCGTCGGCAACAAGGAAATCAAGGTTGACGACATCGACAAGGCGCTCAACGAGCCTACAGATAACCGTATCTTCGTGATCAGCAAGGCAATGCAGGCTGGCTACACAGTTGACCAGATCCACGATCTCACAAAGATCGACAAGTGGTTCCTCAACAAGCTCATGGGCATTGTCAATACTCATAAGGAGATGAGCCAGTATGACAACTGCGAGCAGATGCCACTCGACCTCCTCAAGAAGGCAAAGGTTCAGGGCTTCTCTGACGTTCAGGTTGCAAACGCTCTCTATAAGGGTATGGACAGCGAAATGGCTGAGGACATCGTCCGCGCATTCCGTAAGGCTCATGGCATCGTACCATGCGTTAAGCAGATCGATACCCTTGCAGCTGACTATCCTGCAGCGACAAACTACCTCTATCTTACTTACGGTGGTAGCTTCAATGACGTTAAGTATCAGCACGATAAGAATTCAGTAATCGTACTCGGTTCAGGTGCATACCGTATCGGTTCATCTGTAGAGTTCGACTGGTGTTCGGTAAACGCCCTCCAGACTATCCGCAACCAGGGATACAGGGGAGTGATGATCAACTATAACCCTGAGACTGTATCGACTGACTACGATATGTGTGACCGTCTCTATTTCGACGAGCTCACTTTTGAGCGCGTTATGGATATCCATGACCTCGAGAATCCACACGGAACAGTGGTTTCAGTAGGTGGTCAGATTCCTAACAACCTCGCACTCCGTCTCGACCAGAACAAGGTAAATATCCTTGGTACAAAGGCTACATCAATCGACAAGGCTGAGGACCGTCACAAGTTCTCGTCTATCGTTGATGCTCTCGGAATCGACCAGCCTAAGTGGAAGGAACTTACAAACTTTGACGAGGTTGACCAGTTCATCGACCAGGTAGGTTTCCCTGTACCCGTTCGTCCTTCATATGTGCTTTCAGGTGCTGCGATGAACGTATGCTACAACCATGAGGAGCTTCGCAACTTCCTTGGACTTGCAGCAGAAGTGTCTGAGAAACACCCGGTTGTGATGTCTGAGTTCATGCAGCGCTGCAAGGAGATCGAGTTCGATGCAGTTGCTGACGGTGGTGAGGTAATCGCATATGCAATCTCTGAGCACGTTGAGTTCGCCGGTGTACACTCAGGTGACGCAACAATCCAGTTCCCTCCACAGAAGCTCTATGTAGAGACTGTACGTCGAATCAAGAAGATCGCCAAGAAGATCGCTTCTGCCCTCGAGATTACAGGACCATTCAATATCCAGTTCCTCGCAAAGGACAACTACATCAAGGTAATCGAGTGTAACCTCCGTGCTTCACGAAGCTTCCCATTCGTTTCGAAGGTTCTCAAGATCAACATGATCGAACTTGCTACCAAGGCTATGCTCGGTCTCAAGCCAGCTGCTCCACGCAAGTCGGCATTCGACCTTGACTATGTAGGTATCAAGTCATCGCAGTTCTCATTCTCACGTCTCCAGCAGGCTGACCCAGTCCTCGGTGTGGACATGCACTCTACCGGTGAGGTTGGATGTATCGGTGACGACTTCAATGAGGCTCTCCTCAACTCAATGCTTTCTGTAGGATATGAAATCCCTAAGAAGAACATCCTCATCTCTTCAGGAAATGCTCTTCAGAAGGCTGACCTCCTCGGTGCTTGCCAGCTCCTCACAGAAAGAGGCTACAAGCTCTACGGAACTGAGGGTACTGCGAAGTATCTTAACGAGAACGGTATCGAGGCTGAGCGCGTTATCTGGCCTACTGAGGCTCAGGATCCTGAACTCGCATCGAAGTACAAGGCTGCTATGGACATGCTCGCAAACAAGGAGCTTGACCTCGTGATCAATATCCCTAAGAACTTCTCACACAGAGAGCTTTCAAACGGATACTATGTTCGTCGTGCGGCTATTGACTATAATATCCCTCTTATCACAAATGCGCGTCTGGCAACAGCCTTCATCCGTGCATTCTGCGCAATGTCTATCGATGACATCCAGATCAAGAGCTGGGATCAGTACTAGGATTCAACGATAATCCAAATATGATGACTATGCCTGCTTAAAGAGCGGGCATAGTCTTTTTTATGCCATTCTGCATCAAGCGATACGGCACAGATATTGACATAGCACCAGGCCGTGTATTAAAAATAGTTAGTGTTATGAAAAAGATTTTGTTAGTAGTGTCAGTTGCAGTCATGATGACCGCTTTGGCAGGATGTAAGGATAACAGAAAAGCTGTCAACGAACCACTCAGGCAGGAGCGTGAGTTCATGGACAAGGCTATCCGTGACCATAGCCCGGATGTCATGAGAGTGGATATGATTGACAGTACTGTAGTCTTCACGCATATCTACGACGGCATCGTTGATATGAAGGCCTATACCTTTGATGGAGATGTCTGCGTGGGAGTTGAGCGTGTATATACCTTCCCGTCTCAGATGAGTGCTCTTCGTCACTATCGTCATGCTATCGAAAGGGCGGAGCTTTATGATAAGGTGGAGATGTTCAACAATCAGGTCCATTACAAACTTAAGGATGCTCAGCATAGTCTTGAAACAAAGGGACTTACCAAGGAACAGCTGAAGCAGAAGTTTGACAGACAGATTGCTGATGCAAAGGCCGATATTGCAAAGCATAGAGAAGATAGGCAGGAAAAAAAGGATCACCGAATGAAATAATCTGCATGATAAATACAATCACCGGCTGTGCGCGAGCGAAGCATAAATCCGTGCTTCTGCGTAGCGAACCACAGCCGGTGATTTGTATGTTATAGGGATGTCTCCCAGGAATTCGGTGTCTGTTTAAAGGGTCACCTCCTGTCCTTTATAGTCGACAGTCTTGACGCCGTCCTGACCGACGATCCTTACATTGAACTTACGCTCTGTAAGCATTCCAGGATATGATCCCTGCACTGCACTTACAGTAAGTTTCTTCTGACGGTCGTTCCATTTGAAAGTGATGGTAGAATACGCACCCTTCTCGTAGTTGTAGTTGTCGCCCTCATCTTCGTAAAGAACGAACTCAGCATCAGCGCCTGGATACACCACGATGTCGAGATTGTCCCACTTGCTTTCCTCAGCATACATCATTACAGGAGCCTCAGGAATGATGCTGCCGGCACGTACGAACATAGGAACCTCGTCGAACTTGGTCTCGATTGTTACGTCCTGACCTCCCTTGTACTTTGTTTCAGTCCAGTAATAGTACCAGTCAGCACCTGCAGGGAGATACTTGACAGCTGTCTTGCTCTCGTCGAAATTGACAGATTCTGCGAGCTTCTGAGCCACTTCATTCCTGTCCCAACCTGTCATCTCGTTGGTTCTGATGACCTTCTCATCTGTATACTGAGCTGATACAACAGGAGTTGCGAGGATGCTCTTTCCGAAGAGGAACTCGTCTGTCATGTCCCAAACCTTCTTGTCTGCCGCAAAGTCATAGACAAGTGCCCTGAGGTAGCTCTCGTCATTGTCTGTAACCTGCCAAGCCATGCTGTAGATGTATGGAAGGAACTTGTAACGGAGTCTGATGGTCTTCTCGATGGCATCAAATGCTGCATCTCCCTTCTCTCCGAACTGGTAGATCTCACGCGGAGCATCAGCACCGTGGCTGCGGAATACAGGGCAGAAGAATGCATACTGCATCCAACGTACATAGAGTTCCTGGAACTGAGGGTTCTTTGGTGCCGAGCCGCTTCCCATTGTGTTGTAGCTGCTGCAGAAGAATCCTCCGATGTCTGTATTGAAGTTAGGACATCCTGTCATTGTATAGTTGAGACCTGCAGGAACCTGCTTGCGGAGCATGTCCCATGTAGAGTTTACGTCTCCACTCCAGAGTCCTGAACCATATCTCTGCTGTCCAGCAAATGCCGAACGGGTCATGATGAAAGCTCTTTTTTCCTCTGAATCAGCGCGGAGGTTGTCATATACGCCGCTGACTGACGCAAGAGGGAATGCATTTCTGTATCTTCTCCATGTACCGTCGCCGGCAGTATGGTCATAATGATGGTCCTGAGGATTGAAGAAGTCTGGGTCCGTAGAGTCCATCCACCACGCGTCGATATCGTAGTCTACAAGTCTCTTGAGATATTTCCAGTAGATGTCACGAGCCTCCGGATGGAGTGCGTCATATACCCTTACACCGCTAGGGTAGTCCATACGTGGCGGCCAGAATGCGCTCAGACCGCTCTGAGGCCATGTCTGGAAGTCATAGAGCAGACCCTTTGCTTCAAGGTCACGGAACGGCTCCGTCATAGGACCGAAACTCGCCCAGATACTGATCATGAGATGGGCGTTGTTTCTATGTACCTCGTCCACCATCCACTCTCCGTTGGTGTATGTATCGGCAAGGAAGTCCATTGCGTTCCATGTGTAGTTGCTTCCCCAGTACTGCCAGTCCTGGATGATACCGTCGAGAGGGACGTCGTTTGCCCTGTGCCAGCGTACAACCTCGAGAAGTTCGTCTACTGACTTGTATCTCTCGCGGCACTGCCAGTATCCGAATGTCCAGAGAGGGAACATTGGAACGTCGCCGGTGAGGGTACGCATCTGCGAATTCACGCCGTCAGCCGATCCGCCGTACATGAAATAGTAGTCGATGTCGTCGCCGACTTCAGCTGAGAACTTCATTCCTTCCTCGTTGTCGACGAACTGTGAGCGAGAGTAGTTGTCCCAATAGATACCCCATCCCTTGATGGACTGGATGACATGCTGGTAGTCCTGGGTGTTGTTCTGCTCCATGTTCATGTGGGACGAGCCTCTGTGGTTGAGCTTTCCGTCCTGAGTGACTCCGAGTCCATAGATAGGCTCTTCCTTGTCAAGTTGATAGACGATTGTAGTACGGAAACTGCCTGCGTCAGGTCCGGATGGTCTTTCCTCGAATCCATAGGACTTCTCCTTGAGGAGGTTCTTTCCCTTTGCAAGGAACTGCACGAGGCCGGTCTTCTTGTCGATCCTGACTGTAAGCACAGGGCTCTTGAGGGTGATTGCCGAAGAATTCTCAGACTTCTGAACGTTCACATCCTGAGGTGCCATGGTAACGACGAGGCTTTCCCTTGTGTTTCCTGGCTTTCCTGCAGGAACCTTTACCACTCTTACTATCTCTGGTGAGTAGAAAGTTACCTTGGTGACTGCATCGCCGGTCTTTACTTCAACCGGTTCTGCAGGGCCTGCATACGCATTGAAGACCAATGCGAACAGACAGATGATGGTCAAAAGATTATGTTTCATAGTCATAGTGTTATATAAAAACAAAATTACCTAATTAAATTGATTAATCAGGTAATTTCGCATCAATATTTTAAGTTATTTCTTACATATCATCCTTATCCATGTTCTGGAGGAATGCGTCGTTTGTTCCGTACTTCTGCATTCTGTCCTGAAGAAGTTCCATCGCTTCGATGCAGTTCATGTCAGCAAGGAACTTGCGCATGATCCAGATGCGGTTTGCAAGTGCAGGGGAGTAGAGAAGATCGTCTCGACGTGTACTTGACAATGTGACATCCACAGCAGGGAAGATACGCTTGTTTGAAAGTCTTCTGTCGAGCTGGAGCTCCATGTTGCCGGTTCCCTTGAATTCCTCGAAGATGACCTCGTCCATCTTGGATCCTGTCTCGGTGAGCGCTGTAGCAAGGATTGTGAGCGAACCTCCGTTCTCGATGTTACGTGCAGCTCCGAAGAATCTCTTTGGCTTATGGAGTGCATTTGCATCAACACCGCCGGAAAGAACCTTTCCTGATGCCGGCTGAACTGTGTTGTAGGCACGTGCCAGACGGGTGATCGAATCAAGGAGGATTACTACATCATGTCCGCACTCTACCATTCTCTTGGCCTTCTCAAGTACCATGTTTGCAACCTTTACATGTCTTTCTGCCGGCTCGTCAAATGTTGAAGCGACAACTTCTGCCTTTACGCTGCGGGCCATGTCGGTAACTTCCTCAGGACGCTCGTCGATAAGGAGGACGATCATATATACCTCAGGGTGGTTGTCGGCAATTGCATTCGCAATGGACTTGAGGAGCATTGTCTTACCGGTCTTTGGCTGCGCTACGATAAGTCCACGCTGACCCTTTCCGATAGGGGTGAACATATCTACGATCCTGCATGACATGTCGTTGTGTCCGTTGCCGAGAAGGTTGAACTTCTCCTCAGGGAAAAGCGGGGTAAGGAAGTCGAACGGAATACGGTCACGGATGAATTCCGGAGTGCGTCCGTTGATGAACTTGATCCTTACGAGAGGGAAGTACTTGTCACCAGCCTTCGGAGGACGGATCTCACCTGTCACTGTATCTCCGGTCTTAAGAGCATGCTGCTTGATCTGATACTGCGATACGTAGATGTCGTCCGGTGAGTTGAGATAATTGTAGTCAGATGAGCGGAGGAATCCGTAGCCGTCAGGCATGATCTCAAGGACTCCTGTAGCTTCTACGACGCCTTCGAATTCAATTGCAGGTTCCTGCTGGCGCTGCTTCTCCTTGTTGCGGTTCTGATTCTGGCCATTGTTGTTGTGGCCGTTCTGACCGTTGTTCTGCTGCTGGTTGTGATTGCCTTTCTGCTGTGCTGGCTGCTCTGTCTCTTCAACCTGTGTCTCTACAGGTTCTTCAGCAGGCTTGGATTCCTTTGTTTCTTCAGAAGATGCAGGCTGCTGTGGCTGATTTGATCCGCCCTTCTGTATCCTGTTCCTCTTCTTCTTGTTGTCTTTCTTGTTTTCTGCGGACTCCTTCTTCGGTTCCTGTTTGTCCTGCTTAGGTTCTGGGGCCGGAGTCTCTGCAACAGGTTCTGCAGTTGCTTCAGGCTTTGTCTCCTTTACCGGTTCGTCCTGTGTCGCCGGTGCCGCTGCAGTTGCTGCCTTCGGTTTACGTCCACGTTTCTTCGGCTGTGCTTCAGTCGCCTCTACCTTCTCTTCCTGTACTTTTACAGGCTCAGCCGTTTTTTCTGTCTTGCTCTCTTTAGGGGTGTCGGCCTTTTTTGTACGGGCCTTCTTGGCCTTTACAGGCTTCTCTGGAGCATTGTGGGCATTATGCCTTGCTTCCTCATCAAGAATGGCATAGACGAGATCGTCCTTTTCCATCTTCTTGAAACCCTTGATGTTGAGCTCTGAGGCGATGCTATGGAGCTTCTCCATATCCATTTCTCTCAGTTCGAAAATCTTGTGCATATTTTTTATTTAAAAATGATTTTTTTGTCGTGAGGGACATCCTCGTGACTCAAAGAGACACAAAGGTAGTAAAAAAAATAATAAGGGCAATTATACGCTTGAGTAATTTATCAATAGCGGTTATCCCAGTAACTGCTGCTCTTCCTGTATCGCAAAAGGTCTGCCAAAGCCGCAGCATTCGCCTGAATTCTGAAGCTCCAGGACTTCCACTGTCCTGTAGGTACCCATGAAACGTTGATGTTGAAGCAATGCAGGTCATATGAAGCGGACACTTCGGATGGTGTCATCTTCAGCGCCATCAGGTCGAAGCCGGTACGCATGTTAAGCTGCATGCGCGGAGTCAGCTTGATGTTACCGGTAATTGAGACAGTCTGAGTGAAGTTGTGCTTGATGATCTTCTGGCCGTTGGAGAACTGATATCCCTTGTTGTAACTGAAGTTGTAGCTCATGTTTACCGACCAAGGAGAGTTCGGATTCATATAATATACCCAACCGCCAGGGATATACTCTCCGGTGACAGGATGGTAAAAGATCCTTTGGTATGAAGCGGTTGCTCCGGTACCCATTCCTGAGCCGTTCGTTCCGTCATTTCCCTTGGTCGTGCCCTCGCCGGAAAGCGAGTATGACATTGAGACGTTGGCTGTATTGAGGCGCAGGAGACCCTGTCCTTCCTGGATGGCGAATCTGTTGATCTGACGTCCGCTAGGATTGTTCTTGTCCACGACGACCGCATATGGGTCAAGGGTCATGCTGGCATTCACACCTAACTTGTTGAAGATGTTTGTATTCATTGACAACTGGATAGGGCGCATCTTGATTGAGTCAGCGAGGAAGTTGTAGCTGGTGCTGACGTTAAGGTTGTCGATCAGCTTGATCTTCTTTGTACCGGTTCCGGTAGTGTCCTTCATGTCCCTTACCTTTGCCTCGAAGTTGTTGCCGATCGAGATGTTCATGCTGGCATTCTTTCCCTTTCCTGGCACTGAACCGATCTGTCCAGCGTAGATATTGTAGTCCTGAGTCCTTTCAACTCCGTTCTTGTCTACGTAGGTGAGAGTTCGCCAGCCGTTGAACGGAAGGCCTTTCTCCGGGCTGAAAGATGCTGATATGGAAGGGGATACCACATGCCTTATGGCCTGCAGCCTTCGATGTCTTCCGAAGTTGAACATACCGTACAGTCGCGTACTCAGCGAAATGTTTCCGGAATATGTCTGAGTGACTCCAAATGTTCCGAATGCCTTTCCCTTGATGTCTTCCACCCTTCCGGTCTCGGCATTGTACTGCTTTTCCGTCTTTCGGAAGAACCAGTTCATTCCGTACGATACTCCAGGAGTGATGTTGATGTATTTGAAGGCCGTGAAGTTCGGAAGACCGATCTGGAAGTTATGCGTCATTCCGTTCTGGAACTTGTCGAGGAAGCCAGGCTTGCCGAATTCAGATGCCTTGAAATTGATTTTGTTCTGGAAGCTAGTATTGTATCCGAGTGAGAATTTCTCATACCATTTCTCCTTTCCGACCCTGTTCTTCTGCTTGAAAGGGTAGAATCGGTTCACTGAGAATGTAATGTTAGGAAGCGTGAACGAGTATGAACTGTCTCGGGAATTCTGGTTGTGCATGGCATTGATCGAGAGATTCATCTTTCCATTCCAGTTCTTGGAATATGAAATGCTGGACTGAATCTGGTTCTGAAGTGCCTGCTCAAGGTCCATCGAGTTATATTTGTTGTTGGATGGGCTGGAGAAGTTCACGGAAGCGGAGAACGTTGTTCCCGGACGTGCCTTCGGGTCCTGTGAATGGCTCCATCTGACTGCGAAGTTACGGGTCTGGAAGAAGTCCGTACTACCTTTTTCTCCCGTCTGGTCGTTAGAATAGGTGAGGGCGAAGTTACCGTTGAACTTATAGTTTACCTTGTAGCGTGAATTCAGGTCGACTGCCCACGATCCGAGGGTGTAGATGTCACCAGTAAGGGCGATGTCGAAATGGTCGCCGATTACGAAATACATACCCATGTCCCTGGCATAGAATCCTCGTGATGCCTCCTCACCGAAGGTCGGGAAGAGGATTCCGGTAGCTCTATCCGGACGCTTTGGAATGAATCCGAACGGAAGGACTACTGGGAACATCGGAACACCTTCGATTACCGGCCATGCCGGTCCGAAGACTGTCTTCTGTGACGGCTGGGTCATGACCTTTGCCGCGCTGAGATGCAGATAATAGTGAGGTTCGTCGCAATCGCAGACGGTATATCGTCCCTGGGTAATGTTGATGGACTTGTCCGGCATCATCTTGATGTTCTTTCCATGGAGGATACCGTCCTGCTCCTGGGTAAGCATGTTAGTTATTCGTGCCTTCTGGGTGTTGAAGTTGTAGCGGACTTCCTCCATTGTGTATGAAGTTCCGCCCTGTTCCATCACCGGTGTACCCTGAAGCGTTCCGTTACTGTCCTTGTTGCCTCGTGCGAAGAGTGTGCCTGTGTTCAGGTCGTATTCCATGTAGTCTGCGGTGAGCTTCATGTCACCGTAGGTTACAGATACGTCGCCGTAGTAATAGATCATCCTCTGGCCGTTGCTGAAGTCTTCGACGATCGAGTCCTTGGCTGCGGTGAAGGCCGGAACTTCAAGCGAACTCTTATGATGGACATCAAGCGAGTCATGTGAATGGGTGTGGGTAGCTGTCGAGTCAGTGACCTCGTCCTGTATCTCACGGACAGGAGGGGCCATCTGTTCCGGAGTGATCCTCAGACTGTCTGTCTGCTGGGTTCCGATATTCTGAGGCACGATCTGCTGAGCGGACGCGGAGAATGAAAAGGCAAGCAACACCATTGTCAGAATGGTGCAGAATCCTGCCGCAAGACGCGATGATATTACCTTATTATATATGGTCATCAATTATACTCCGGTTCTTTTCGTCCTTTTTGCAATAAAATTGCTATTTTTGCAACTCGCAAATTTAAGACTAATTTCAATTATTACCAAATTGAGATATTGACATGACATCATATACCAAGATTTTACATATAATCCTGACTGTATTTCTGGTCCTTGGTGCGTCCTTGCATCTTTCAGGCCAGAATTCGGTCAATGAACTTGGCCTCAGGACTGTGGTCATCGACCCGGGACATGGCGGAAAGGACCCTGGTGCGCTTGGAAAGACAAGGAAGACTGACGAGAAGCACATCGTACTCTCAGTCGCAAAGAGCGTGGGTGCAAAGATCAAGGCTGCATATCCTGACGTTAAGGTAATCTATACCCGCAGTACCGATGTGTTCGTCGAACTCAAGGAGAGGGCGAACATAGCAAAGAGAAACAAGGCAGACCTCTTCATCTCCATTCATTGCAATTCAGCGGAGAATACCAGAGCATATGGAGCATCGGCGTGGATCCTCGGACCTAAGTCGAACAATCCGAAGAATACAAGCAATTATTTCGAGAAGAGCCAGTCCGTTGCCCAGAGGGAGAATTCCGTGATGCTCCTTGAAGACGACTACCAAACAAGTTATCAGGATTTCAATCCTCAGTCGGCTGAGTCGGTGATCAGCAGCAACCTTCTTTGGATGGCAAATTATGAGAACAGTCTCATGTTCGCTGCTGAATATGACACGCATATTCATAAGACCCCTTACAGGGTCAGCAACCATACCGGTATCCATCAGGATGTGTTCTATCTCCTCTGGGCTACTAACATGCCTGCTGCTCTTCTTGAGATCGGATTCATTTCCAATGCGGGAGACTATGCCATCTTGAGCAGTACTGACGGTCAGGAGAAGATTGCACAGAGCATCTTTGACTCTTTCAGCAATTACAAGCGCAAGTATGATGCGAGTGTGAATGTGGTTTCGGAGCCGCTTCCTATTCCTGATCCTGCCCCTGCTAAGGAGGATAAACCTGCTGAAAACCCGTCTGCGACGCAGTCCGGGGTACATTACGGAGTCCAGATCATGGGTCTTGGAAGAAAGCTTGCGGCAAATGATCCTGCACTCAAGGGTCTCAAGGTAGAAATAGTTCCGCCTGCAGATGGCGGCAAGGTATATAAGTATGTAGCAGCGTGGTCTGATGATCTATCTGAAGCAAAGGCTCAGGTTGCGGCTGTCAAGAAGAAATTCCCGGATGCCTTCCTTGTAAAGGTAGAAGGAAGTGTTGTTTCACGTGTTAAATAGTTTTGTCATGAAGTTCAGCAAGGAATTCAAGATAGGTTTATTTGTCGTTGTTGTCCTTACAGCGTCGTTCTTCCTTATTAATTATCTTAGAGGAAAGGATATCTTCAACAAGGAGATTGAAATTTCGTCCCGTTATCAGGAACTGGAAGGACTTGTGCCGTCGGCTCCGGTCTACATCAAGGGCTTCAAGGCAGGAAAGGTACAGTCCGTATCATATGATACTCAGACAGATGACTTCCTTGTGACCTGTTCAGTGATTAAGGATTTCAAGATTCCGGTGGATTCAAGGATGACCATTTATGGTGTGGACATCATGGGCGGAAAGGGAATCCGTATCGACCTCGGAACATCGTCGGAGATGATTTCCGACGGGGGAGTCCTCGCTCCTTCGTGCGAACCGGCCCTGCTTGACGGACTTGCTGCAGGAGTTGCTCCATTGATGGATAAGGTGGGCAGGACTCTTGACAGCCTTAATGTGACCGTCTCTGCAGTTAACAGGATCCTTGCTGACGAAAACATCGGCAGGACTGTATCTCATTTAGAAAAGACAATGTCGGATGTAAGTGCAATTGCTTCTGTCCTTGAGGGTAAGTCTGAAGAACTTGATGCATTTGTTGAGAACCTTGCATCACTTTCAGGTAAATTCATGTCCGTTGCGGACAAGGCTGACACTTTGGCGTCGTCTCTTACTACCATTGCTGGCTCGGTAAACGGTGATGATGTACGCAAGCTCGTCGATTCGTTCCATGAACTTCTTGAAAACATCAATGATCCTGACGGTACCATCGGCAAATTGTTGACAAGCGATTCAGTTTATGAGTCAGTTGATGAACTTTTGAACGATGTGGATTCACTTGTACGCCAAATTCAGGAAAATCCTAAGAAATATATTAAAATTTCGGTGTTCTAAGGGCTTCAGTTCAAGGAAAAGTGCGTTTTTACTAATTTATAATAGTTCAAAATTGTAACCATCGTATTTATATGATGTTTACATAAATTAGACTTTCATAAGCCACTGATTTACAATAAGATAGAGATTTTGTAAAGTGTTCGGAAATTATTTGTTGAGTGTAAAATAAAATTAATATGCAATAGCATTTTTGATTTTTTATTACTTTTTTTTCCTCATCTTTGCACAACCGTTCGGAATGACGGTTCTTAAACTTGACAATCACTATCTGTAAATGACTAACGAAAGGCACATATCTGTATGGAACAACTGTCTGAACTTCATCAGACAGAACATTGAGCCAAAGCAGTTCAATCTGTGGTTCGGGCCAATCAAGCCTGTATCGCTGATTGAGTCTACCTTGACTGTAGAGGTTCCGTCAGAGTTCTTCCGTGAGTATCTTGAAGGAGCATACCTCGATATTCTCAAGGCTGCGCTCAAGAAGGAACTCGGCGTAGGTGCCAAGCTCGTTTATGTAGTGACTCCGGTACAGAAGCAGCCTTCGCTCGTTTATCCTGCGTCTCATGGTTCTACTCCTGTCAACAAGACAATGTCAGTGGAAACCTTCTCAAGAGCAGCCAATCCAGGTCCGTTCGTGTTCCCTGGAATCCAGCGCGTGCAGGTAAATCCACAGCTCAACCCGATCTACTGTTTCGAGAACCTTATTGTAGGCGAGTGCAACAAGATGGGATTTACAGCTGGTGAAAGCATCTCTTCAGCTCCGGGAAAGACAGCATTCAATCCACTTTTCCTCTTCGGCGGTCCAGGTCTCGGCAAGACCCATCTTGCACAGGCTATCGGTATCGAGATCAAGAAGAGATACCCTGAACTTGTGGTTCTTTATGTTCCTGCGAACAGATTCAAGACCCAGTATATGGATGCTGTACATGTCAAGAACAAACTCACAGACTTCCTTGCCTTCTACATGAAGATGGATGTGCTTATCGTTGACGATATCCAGGATCTTATGGGACAGAGCACCCAGAATGCATTCTTCAATATCTTCAACCATCTCCATCAGTCAGGAAAGCAGCTCATATTCACTTCAGACCGTGCTCCTGTAGATCTCGAGAACTTCGAGGAGAGACTTCTCTCACGTCTCAAGTGGGGATTGTCAGTCGAACTTCAGAAGCCTGATTATGCCACAAGACTCAACATGCTTAAGGCCAGGGCATTCAGAGAGGGTGTAAGATTGAGTGACGAGGTTCTCAACTTCCTTGCATCAAGAGTCAAGTCAAACTTCCGAGAGCTTGAAGGTGCATTGATCTCACTTATCGCAAATGCGACACTTGCCCATAAGGACATCACCGTAGAGCTTGCTGAGCAGATCACTGACAAGATTGTAGGAGAGCAGCAGAACGATGTCACCATCGACAAGGTTCAGAGAGTTGTATGTGACTATTTCAATATCACACGCGACGACCTTCTTTCAAAGACAAGAAAGCGCCAGATCGTACAGGCAAGACAGATTGCAATGTACATGTCGAGAAGCCTCATTAATTGTTCGCTTTCAACAATCGGTGCTGAGATTGGAGGAAAAGACCACGCAACCGTACTCCATGCATGTACGACAGTCAATGACCTCATGTCGACAGACAAGACATTCAAGCAATACATCACAGATATCGAGAAGATTCTCGTTCCTGTAAGAAGATAATTGAAAATCCCTATAAAGTTGTATCTTTGTAGGGATTTGTCTTTGTATATAAAAACCACAACAATATGAATTCAGAAAAAGTACTTTCGTTTTTTAAGGAGATAACCACGATTCCAAGAGAATCGGGACATGAGGAAAAGATAATCGCATATCTGCAGGACTTTGCGGCGCAGCGTGGACTTGAGTGCAAGACTGACGAGGCCGGTAACGTCCTTATCGTGAAGGAGGCTGCCGCTGGTCATGAAGATGTACCTGCAATCGTACTTCAGAGCCATTCGGACATGGTATGCGAGAAGAACGAAGGTGTAGAACATGATTTCGCCAAGGATCCTATCCGTTATGTTATCGAGAACGGTTGGATGATCGCACCGGATACGACTCTTGGAGCCGACTGCGGTATCGGAATAGCAGCTCAGCTGGCGCTTCTTGACAGCGATATGCCATGCGGAAAGATCGAGTGCCTTTTCACAACATCGGAGGAGACAGGTCTTGACGGAGCGATGGCCCTCCAGCCTGGCTTCTTCTCTGGAAAGGTCCTTCTTAACCTTGATTCAGAGGATGAGGGTGAGATCTTCGTCGGATGTGCAGGTGGAATCGATACTACTGCTGAATTCAACTATACATTGGAGCCGGTGTGCGAGGACTTCGAGTTCGAGGAGATCTTTGTGAAGGATGCGATGGGCGGTCACAGTGGTGACGACATCAACAAGGGTCGAGCAAATTCCGTACAGCTTCTTGGAACATTCCTCTACAGCATCCTTGACCTTGACTGGCAGCTTCTTGCAATCGATGGCGGCAACAAGAGAAATGCAATCGCGCGTGAGGCAAAGGCCGTAATCGCAGCAGAATCTGATACGCTTGACATCATCAACGAGCGTCTTGAGGAGTATGCCGAGCAGGTTGCAGAAGAATATGGCGCAATCGAGACAAACCTCAAGCTTGGCTTTGAGGAAGTGGAAGGGGAGTATGCAGGTGCCATCGATGAGATGACTGCATGGAACCTTGTCACTGCTCTTTGCGCATCGCCTCATGGCGTCCTCAAGATGAGCCAGGAGATTGAGAACTTTGTAGAGACATCTACAAACCTTGCTTCCGTAAAGATGACTGAGCCAGGCGTGATCCGCATCGGCTCTAGCCAGAGAAGTTGCGTCACTGCAGCTCGTCGTGCTGCTGCTGCGAAGATGGAGGCATGCTTCGTCCTTGCAGGTGCAATCGTGAAGCATGAGGGCGAATATCCTGGTTGGGCTCCCGCTGCTGAATCTCCTATAAGAGATGCGTGCGTAGCTTCATACAAGAAGCTTTTCGGAGTCGAGCCTAAGGTTAAGGCAATCCACGCGGGACTCGAGTGCGGTCTCTTTACTGAGAAATTCCCTGGTCTTGACATGGTTTCATTTGGTCCTACACTCCGCGGAGTACATGCTCCAGGCGAGCGTCTCGACCTTGCATCACTTGACAAGTTCGTCGCCCTCCTTGTTGACGTAGTCACTACTTACAGGTAATCCTATTATGATACAAATAGCACCTTCAATACTTTCAGCAGACTTCCTCCACCTTGAGAAGGATGTCGAACTGGTGAACAGATATGCGGATATCCTCCATTTTGATGTTATGGATGGAGTGTTCGTTCCGAATATTTCATTCGGTTTCCCTGTCATCGAGGCAGTGGCAAAGAAGGCAGAAAAGCCTATGGATGTCCATCTGATGATCGTGAATCCGGAGAAGTATGTCGATCGTTTCGCAGCAGCAGGAGCATCGATGATTTCCTTCCATCTCAATGCTTCCGAAGATCCTGAGGCTCTCCTCAAGCACATCCGTTCGCTTGGTGTGAAGGCGGGACTTGTGATCAACCCGGACATTCCTGTTGAAGACCTTTTCCCATATCTGAAAGACGCTGATTATGTGCTTCTTATGTCAGTGTTTGCAGGATTCGGAGGCCAGAAGTTTATCGAAGATACATATCAGAGAGTCCGCACGCTCCGCGCAGAAATCGAACGTCAGGGCCTCGTGATTCCTATAGAGATAGACGGTGGCGTATCTGCAGCAAATGCAGCAGCCTTGGCCGAGGCAGGAGCGGAAATCCTGGTAGCGGGAAGCGCTGTATTCAAGGCTGAAGATCCTGAATCAGTGATCAGGGCGATGAGAGAATAAATGGATTAGATAATATATCCTATTTCCTTAAAGGCGAATTCTTTGAGTTCGCCTTTTTCTGTGTCTTCCACTATAAGATGACCTATATCGGAGAGACCGCGGATGATACCGGTAAATCCCAGTCCTGTAGAGGTATCGACGTACTTTGCAGGTTCGTCCTTGCGCCAAAGTTGGGCGAGATATAATTTGCGGAGACGTGCATATCCACCGGTTATGTTCAGATATCTTCTGCAGTATCCGCTGAAGATATCCATGAATTCCTCGAGCGTGGACTTGAGGTCATATGATGGGCCCGGTTCCTCAGATTGGGCAGATAGTGCCATGGATGTCGGGTTGGGGAGCGATGGGTCAAAACATGTCTGGTTCACATTAAGACCTATGCCTATGATGCTGGTCGATACGAAGGATTCCTTAAGGCTGTTCTCGATGAGAATTCCGCATATCTTCCTGTCGCCGACATAGATGTCGTTCGGCCATTTGATCCTTGCATTGATTCCATGTATGGCAAGTAGGTCAACGACTGACAAGGCTGTGATTTCGCTTATGACGAACTGGTCCAGCGCCCTGATGCCGGCATGTTTCGCCAAAATGCTGAATGTGAGGTTTTCTCCGGCCTTTGCTGACCATGTGTTTCCACGTTGTCCGCGTCCTGCCGACTGACTGAATGCTGACACGACTGACAAATTGTCAAGGTCTGAAATGCGCCTCCTGACCTCTTCATTGGTCGAATCCACTGTATCCAGCCATATAATGTCATGCTTCTTTGCCATGGTGTATTTTTTGCTTATCTTTGCAAGGATTTTTACAAAAATAACAATAATTCAATATATGGACAACAAAGAGATCAAGGTAATTGCAGACGCGATGCTTGAAAAGAAAGGACAGGAAGTCGTATCGCTCGATCTGCGTTCAATCGGTACAGCAATTTCAGACTATTTCATCGTATGCCACGCTGATTCAACTCCAAACGTAGTGGCAATTGCAGATAATATCGAAAAGAGAATGATTGAGAACTGCAAGAGGAAGGTTATCCGTACTCAGGGTAAGGAGAATGCATTCTGGGTTATCATGGATTACGGTGAGGTCGTAGTTCACATCTTCCAGACTGCATACAGATCATTCTACAGACTTGAGGATCTCTGGGCAGACGCTGAACGTACTGTCTACGAAGACTAAGGTAAAGAACAATCAGAAAATATGGCAGAAAACAATAATTCACCTCGCAGGAAAAAACCTGCGAAGTTTTCTTTTGGCTTGTCATGGATCTATATCTTCCTCCTCATCGGAATAGGATATATGTTCTTCAATCAGAGCGGAGCCAATCCGCAGAAGGAAGAATGGGATGAGGTGAAGGAGCAGTGGCTTGCCGGCGACATAAAGGAAGTTGTCTTTGTCAGGAACGAGTTTGAGGGTCATGTCACCATCAAGCCGGACAGACTCGGACAGTTCGAGGACAAGTTCGGAGGAGTCCTTCCGAAGAAGTCTCCTCATTTCGTATTCCTTGTTTCAGGAAGTTTCAATGCTGAGGAGATGTTCGGTGAACTCAATGACCAGCTTCCTGAGAGTGAGAAGGTAAAGGTCGTGATCGAAAATCAGGAAAATTTCTGGGGAGTGCTTGAGTGGCTCATCTTCCCTCTTCTTCTCATCTTCATGTGGGTGTTCATGTTCAGAGGCATGAACCGTAATATGGGTGGTGGCGGCGGTCCTGGCGGTGTGTTTAATGTTGGAAAGGCAACAGGCAAGCTTGCTGAAAAGAACAGCATCAAGGTTACGTTCAAGGATGTAGCCGGTCTTTATGGAGCAAAGGATGAGGTGATGGAGATCGTGGATTTCCTCAAGAATCCTAAGAAATACACTGCACTCGGCGGTAAGATTCCAAAGGGAGCCCTTCTTGTAGGCCCTCCGGGTACTGGTAAGACCCTTCTTGCAAAGGCAGTTGCCGGAGAGGCGGATGTTCCGTTCTTCTCTATATCCGGTTCTGATTTCGTGGAGATGTTTGTCGGTGTGGGTGCTTCGCGCGTACGTGACCTCTTCCGTCAGGCAAAGGAGAAATCGCCATGCATCGTCTTCATCGATGAGATCGATGCTGTTGGACGTGCAAGAAGCAAGAACGGCGGATTCTCATCTAATGATGAGCGTGAAAATACTCTGAACCAGCTCCTTACGGAGATGGACGGATTCGGTTCAAACTCAGGAGTGATCATCCTTGCGGCTACAAACCGTGCCGATATCCTTGACAAGGCGCTCATGCGTGCAGGCCGTTTCGACCGTCAGATCCATGTTGAGCTTCCTGACCTCAAGGAAAGGAAGGAGATCTTCGAGGTACATCTCAGGAATCTCAAGCTCGCTGAAGACTTTGATGTAGAATTCATTGCAAAGCATACTCCAGGATTCTCAGGAGCGGATATTGCCAATGTTTGTAACGAGGCTGCCCTTACTGCTGCCCGAAAGAACAAGGCAAACATTGACAAACAGGATTTCCTTGATGCTGTTGACAGGATCGTCGGAGGTCTCGAGAGAAAGTCAATGATGATGACTTCGGAAGAGAAGAAGAGTACTGCTTATCATGAGGCAGGACATGCCACTGTAAGCTGGCTCCTTCCATACGCTGATCCGCTCTTCAAGGTTACTATCGTTCCAAGGGGACAGTCACTCGGTGCAGCATGGTACCTTCCAGAGGAAAGACATGTTTCTACAAAGGAACATATGATCGACAGGATGTGCTCACTCATCGGTGGACGTGTTGCTGACGAGATATTTTCAGGACAGCCTTGCACAGGTGCGTTGAGCGATCTTGAGCGTCTTACAAAGATGGCTTATGCGATGGTTACCTACTATGGTATGAGCGATCAGGTTGGCAATCTTTCATTCTATGATTCAAACGGTTCACGTGCATACGAGTTCAATAGACCGTACTCGGAAAAGACTGCAGAACTCATTGATAAGGAGGTAAAGGAACTCGTTGATATGATTCACGATCGCACCGAGAAGCTTATCCGTGAAAATTACGATGGTTTTGTGCAGTTGGCGGAGCTTTTATTCGAGAAAGAAGTTATCTTTGCAGGAGATCTGGAAAGAATCTTCGGACCGAGGGCAGGAGCAACTCCTGCAGAGGAAACTCCGAAGGAACCGGAAGAACTGGCCTAAAACGTTTTTATGAACAATTTTATAAAGAGAACGATATCCGGTATCGGGTTTGCGGCGATAATGCTCGCCGCATTCCTTACCAACAAATATGTATATGGAGCGGTAATGCTTCTCTCACTCATCATCATGATGAAGGAGTTCCTTACCATGACCTGCGGAACGAATTATCGTTATTCGCAGGCTCTTTCCATTATATCGGCATCCGTTCTTTTTACATTGACATACCTTTACAAGGCCTTTGCCTTCCCTGGTAGACTGGTCATACTTGCATTCGTCCCTGTGTTCCTCCTGATGATAAACTCGCTTTATCTAAAGGACAAGAGCCATTTCGACAAGTTTGCAAACCTTTACGCAGCACTGATATATATCGCTGTTCCATGGTCGCTCCTCAATTTTGCAGTATTCAATGCGGTAGGAGAGTTCAATGGCATTCTTCTCCTCTGCTTCTTCTGCATCATCTGGGGAACTGACGTCGGAGCGTATCTCTTCGGCATCACCCTCGGACAGAAGTACGGAAAGAAGCTCTTTCCGTCGATTTCTCCGAAGAAGTCATGGATCGGTTTCTGGGGTGGACTTGCAACTGCAGTAGGCGTGGCGATTGCGCTTCATTATGCAGGACTCTTCTGCTTTGACCTTATCCACTGCATCTTCATGGGAGTACTTCTCTGCGTAGCGGGAGTCTACGGTGACCTTATCGAGTCTCAGTGGAAAAGACATTACAACGTAAAGGATTCAGGCAACATCATCCCTGGCCACGGTGGCCTTCTTGACAGATTCGACAGCGCACTTATAGCGATTCCTATCGGAATCATCTATCTTGTCGTAATGAATGTCTTGTAGGACAATTACTTGATCATACATAATTACAGAATATAATGATTATACATAAGGACTGTTACGGAACAATTCTTCTGGTGTGGGCGATCTCGTTGACAGCGGCGTTCGTCTTTCTTCGTTTCATACCTTGGACATTTGTTTCATATCTTCTTACCATCATCCCTATGTTCTTCATGGGATTCGTACTCTATTTCTTTAGAGTGCCAAAGCGCCAGAGCGTAGGAGAACCAAACGATGTCACAGCGGTAGCGGACGGAAAGATCGTTGTTATAGACAAGGTCTTTGAACCGGAGTATCTGAATTCCGAGTGCATTCAGGTGTCCATCTACATGGACTTCTTCAATGTACATGTGAATTTCTGGCCTGTGAGCGGTGAGGTAAAGTATTATAAGTACCACCCGGGCAAGTACATGCTTGCTTTCCTGCCGAAGGCTTCCGAGCTCAATGAGCATACTTCGACAGCGATCAGCAGCCCATATGGAGATGTCTTCTTCAAGCAGATTGCCGGTACTTTTGCAAGACGAATCGTCTGCTATGCTGTTCCAGGACAGAATGAAGAGAAGGGAACAGAGTGCGGAATCATCAAGTTCGGTTCAAGAATCGACATGTATTTTCCGCTCGATGCGGACATCAAGGTCAGTCTCGGTGATTATGTAAAGGCAAGCGAATCGATAATCGCGACACTGAAGAAATAAATATGGAGAAACAACTTATATATATCATAATGTCTGCAGCTATAGTGTTGTCGGCACTTTGCTCAATGCTTGAGGCAACATTGCTTTCCACACCTCTGTCGTTCATTACAGGACTTGAAGAACAGGGTGTGGCAGGAGCAGCCAGACTTAAGAAGCTTAAACAGAATACGGACAGACCGATTTCTGCAATCCTCTGTCTCAATACAATAGCGAATACTGTCGGTGCATCTATTGTAGGTTCACTCGTGTATGAGGTTTATGGAGATGCGCTTGTTGGTGCGTTCTCTACAATCTTCACCCTCGCAATCCTTTTCTTTTCTGAGATCATTCCTAAGACCATCGGTTCTAACTATTGGAGATCTCTTGCAATTCCTGCATCGGCTATCATCAATGGAATGATCGTCATCACATTCCCGCTCGTATGGATCCTTGAGAAGTTTACCAAGCTCATATCTTCACGTGCGGATCAGGTGAGTGTCAGCCGTGAGGACATCTCAGCAATGGTAAGCGTCGCTACTGAGGAGGAGGAGATCGAAAAGGAGGAGAAGAAGATGATCCAGAACATCCTCAAGCTTGATGAGAAGACCGCACATGAGATCATGACTCCAAGCGTTGTCGTTGAGATGGTTCCCGGCACCATGACCATCAAGGAGTTCTATGAGAGCGACAATACACATTCACGTATCCTTGTGTACGATGAGGAGAATGATGAGTATGTAAGGGGTTATGTACTTCGTCAGGAGGTGCTTGAGAAGATGGCTGAGGACAAGTTCAATACGAGAATGGATGAGATCCTCCGTCCGATCATGACTTTCGGAGAGGAAGAATCAGTTTCTGACATCTGGGAGAAGTTCCTTGAGAAGAAGGAACACATTTCTGCAATCCTTGATGAGTATGGTTCGCTAAGAGGTATAGTCACCATGGAGGACGTCATCGAGACCATGCTTGGACATGAGATCGTCGATGAGAAGGATGAGGTTGTGGATATGCAGGAGTATGCCAAGGAGCAGTGGGAGAAGGCTCAGAAGGACATTGTAAAGGCAGAATAATTCAGCAACGCTGATCAAATAGAACGGCACACCACCGAATCGTCGAAGCATATACCTAAATTTAAAGCTTCGTGGTTCGGTGGTGTGCCGTTTTATTGTTGTAAGTCTATGATTCTAAACTATCTCTCCGATTCGATGAGTTCCAGGAGGCGGTCGATGGCTTCGTCTTCAGGGACATGTCTTAGGACTGGAGTCTTGCCTTTGTAGATGGATACCTTGTGGTTTCCTTCGCCTACATATCCCCAGTCAGCATCTGCCATTTCTCCAGGTCCGTTCACGATGCATCCCATTACCGCGATGACCATGCCTTTGAGGTGTGATGTCCTGCGCTTTACTTCATTGAATGTACTCTCAAGGTTGTACATTGTACGTCCGCAACCTGGACATGCAATGTATTCCGGCCTATAGAACCTTCTTCTTGCAGCCTGCATGAGTTCATCTACCAGATAATCAGCATATTCGCTGCCTTCGAGAACAACTTCTTCTCCGTTTTCCAAGAAGGTTCCGCAGAGTACCACCTCGTCGATTTCCTTGTCAAGAAGTCTCTTTCCGAAATCGCATGCAAAGTCCATCAGGAGTCTTTCGCGTGACGGAGCATTGTATGTTGCGACAGCCTTCTTTCCTTCAAGGGTAAGAGAAACCATGGTTGAACTGATCTTGCGGTCGTATCTGTCTGCGAGATACTGAGCAACAGGAATCTCGTTTGCAGGGTCTTCTGTGAGGGATACACGTATGGTATTGCCGATTCCTTCTGAAAGAAGGGCAGAGATACCCACTGCAGATTTGATTCTGCCCGCATCACCGTTACCAGCCTCGGTAACTCCGAGGTGAAGAGGGAAGACAATGCCTTTTTCCTCCATTTCCTTTGCGAGAAGACGGTATGCCTCGACCATAACAAATGTGTTACTTGCCTTGAGTGACACCACGATATTGTAAAAGTCATTCTCGACACACATCATGAGCCATTCCATTACGGCTTCCTTCATTGCCAGAGGAGTATTACCGTAGAGATTGGTGATCCTGTCTCCGAGAGAACCGTGATTCAGGCCGATTCTGATTGCGGTTCCGTTTTCCTTGCAGACTTCGACGAGCCTTGCGAACTGTTCGCGTGCCTTCTCATGGTCCTTGTGGAAGTTGCCGGGGTTGATCCTGACCTTCTCTACTACCGATGCTGCAGCGATTGCGATTTCAGATGAGAAATGTACATCCGCAACAAGGGGAGTGTCTATTCCTGCATTGCGGAGTCTTGTCTTGATTTCCTTAAGTGATTCAACCTGAGCCGGAGACGGCACTGTAAGCCTTATAATCTGTGCTCCAGCCTCATATAGTCTTACACACTGCTCAAATGATGCATCTACATCAGATGTGTGTGTATTGCACATTGTCTGGACAACGATCGGTTTCTCTCCACCGATGGCAATGTTTCCAGCCTTGACCGTAAGTGTATTCATCATTATCTTTCTGTCTTTCCGTAAACTGATTCCCTTGCCTCATTTCTCAACTCAGCCTTGGTCTTACCTGTTCTCTTGCTTAGATGGACATATAGACCAGCTGCGATTGTAATGTTCATTGGGTAGGCATATCTGTAGTAATATGGGCTTGAGTAGTCCGGTTCATAGAGCGTTCCAAACGAATGCTTGTATGTGGCTGTTATGTGAAGCTCAATCGGATCAAACACAAAACCGATTCCTAATCCTCCCTTCAGACCATAATCCCATCTTCTGTCTGTATCCTTGAATGAATTCTGAAGTTCTGGCCTTACATTGCCGGTCCTGCCTGGATATCTGTGGATTCCAAGACGATATCCGCCGTAGCAACCTATGTTTGCGATAAGCTTGAAGTTCCATAGATCATAGTGTCCATGCATGTACAGAGGCATTTCCACCACATCATACACAGCCTTCTCCGCACCTTCAATCGTATAAGTATAGTCTTTTTCCTTGTTGTACTCGAACTGATATCCTTCCTTTGTGAAGTTAAGTCCGATCTGGAATCCGAAGAAAGGCATGTATCCGAACATCTTTCCATACTTTGTATATGAAATGCCGATGTTCATCGGAAGTATAAGCATGTCCTGGCTCTGGGTCGGATTCCACATGACCTGACTAAGGTTCACGCCATATGAGACACCGAACATAGAGTAGTCATTTATCATCAGCTTCTTCTTTACGTCCAAGGTGTCGAGATACTCGTCAGGCAGCTCCTCGATTGTGAGACCTGCTGGGAGTACCTCGGACTGGGCGTATAGTCCGAAGGATGACAAAAGGATGAATATGCTTGTTATAAGTCTCTTCATAATTCTTTATTTGAACATTTCTTCTATGTCAATGTTCTGGTCGATTTCCATCTTCTCAGGAATGTCGATCAGGAATGTTCCGTCTGTAAGCTTGTAGAACTTGACCTTCTCAGGCTGCTTGTGTTCAAGAAGTACACCTGTATCCACAAGTCCGTTCCTGTTTACGTCCTCCGTGATTCGGATCGAGTATTTGCCGGCCCTCAGGTAAGGGAACTTCAATGTGACGTCACCGTCAACGATGTACTGCCTCATGATCTGGTTTCTCTTCTCATTGAGAAGGTCCACGATATACTTGTTATGGACATTTGTCAATGTCAGATTCATTGTACTGAGCTTCTCATCCGTAGGAAGGGTAACCTTCACCTCCGTACTGTCATTATAGAATCCGTTGATGTCCTTGAACTTCCTGTGCGGAACCTTGAGGAAATACTCATATCCTGGCTGGAGTTCGATCTCTGGTCTGATTATGTACTTTCTCAGATTGAGACTGTCCTGTGTGACAGTATATTTAGCAGTCGATTCCTGCTGACGAGGATTAAGGTATCTGAAAGTGAGGGAATCAAATGCGGATTCCACTACAGGATATTTGAATTCCATTGTGAAACCGTACTGCTCAACTGTTTCCGGCTTGGCCTCGAGAGTGAACACTGCTGTAGTATCTTCCTTCTTGATATCCTTGCTTGAACTCTTGCCGGTTGTCTTCTTCGGCTTGAGAAGACGGATCTCTTCCGTGAAACTGTTGAGCAGACCGAGCGTATCAGTCTTCATGTACTTGACATTGAGGAAGAGCGTATCCGGCTGCTTGCGTGAATCGTTGATCCAGATCTCGAGACTGTCCTTTACCTGGTTGAACTGTGTGATGACCTTTTCGGAAGGTACTCCCTTGAACCAGATAGAGTCGATCTGGGCATTAGGAGCCATGAAAGTGATATATGCGGTCCTTTCTCCGACGCGTTCCTTGTTTACGATCATCTGGGTTGACGGCTTCTCTCTGAAGACGTTGAGTTCCATCTCAGTATTTCTCGACAGACAGTTCAATGTATCCTTCATGTCGAACTTCATGAGTTCTGGCAATGAGTCCTGTACCATCATGGTCGGTCTGAACGCTGTGTCCACAAATGCAACTTTCTCAGTCTCAGGGTCGTACTTGTTGTTATTGTTCTCGTCAATGATGGCGTAAAGTCTATAGACGGTATCCTGTACATTCCTGAGGCAGAAGAATCCCCAGTCATCTGTCTTGACTGCTGCGTCCGGACGTGAAAGGAATACTGCCGAGTCAGCAAGATCCTTGTAAAGCATCACAGTCGCACCCTTAATAGGATCGAGAGTGTTGCAGTCCTGGACAATACCGGTAACCATCATTGAGTCGATGGTTTCGCCTGTAGAGAAAACGAGGGTAAAGCCTGGGAAGATATTGCCCTCATTATTGTCAGCAATGGCATCCGTAAGGTCAAGTGTATATGTCTTGTTGGAATCGAGGTCATTCTCGAATGTGATTACGACGCCCTTGCCCTTGAGCTTGTACTTTGGAGCCTTCTCAAGAGGAGGGGAGAGAAAGAGGCTCTTTGGATCCTTTACCTTGACATACTCATTGAACTTGATTTCCAGCTTGGTACCATGCCTTGGGACATTGATCATTCCGATTTCCGGATAGATCTCAGTGATTACAGGAGGTATGGTATCCTTTGGACCTCCGCTTGGAGGCGTGGTCGTATTGGCGCATGAGTATGAAAACATCATAGAGCCCATTACAAATGCAATGGGAATGATAGGAAAGAATCTTGATAGGAATTTCTTCATTTTCAACTGTTTATAAATCTGTCCTGATGACGCTCTGGATGCCTTCGATCTTTTCAAGCTTCTTTGTCAACTTCTCGAGGTCACCCATGTCATGGACATAAAGGTCTATGTATCCGTCGAACACACCGTCTTCCGTGCCGAGGCAGAACTTCTTGATGTTCACGCTGAGCACGAATGAGATGTATCTGGTGATGTCGTTGATCATACCGATTCGGTCAAATCCCTTGAGCGAAAGTCGTACGAGGAACGACATGTTATGTGTGTCTGCATGTTCCCATTTCGGCATGACGATCTTGTCGCCGAACTTGGATGCAAGGTTGTTGGCTGTCGGACAGCTCTTCTTGTGGACTGTAACGGTGCCGTCAGACGCCTTGAATCCCACTACGCTGTCTCCCGGAATAGGATTACAGCATGAAGCGATGACATATTTATGCTTTGTGTCATTTCCGTCGATCACATAGTCTTCCTTCTTCTCCTCCTTTGATGACTTGAACCAAGGGAAAGACCAGCTTGAGGACTTCCTGTTTGCCTTTTCGTGTGCCTTCTTGAGCACATCGTTAAGACTGTTGAGCTTGATCACTCCGATTCCGACCCTGAAGTAGAGTTCATCCGGCTTGTTCTCGAAGATCTCGTAGCCGTCCATGAGCATATGGATGGTCTTGTCACCGTACTTGTATCCGAGGGCCTCGATCTGTTCCTTGACCATCTTCTGGCCGATCTTGATGCTTTCGTGACGCTCTCCCTTGAGGTAGTCTACAACGATGCTCTTCGCCTTCCTTGTCTTGAGGAAGTTGAGCCACTCGCTCTTAGGCTTCTCGTTTTCAGCGGTGATGATCTCGATCTGGTCACCGGTCTTGAGCACATATGAAAGCGGAACGAGTCGTAGGTTGACCTTTGCCGCGATTGCCTTGTTTCCAATCTGCGTATGGATCGAGTACGCGAAGTCGAGGGCAGTCGCACCCTTTTCAATGCTCTTCTGCTCTCCCTTAGGGGTGAAGACCATGATGTCCGTCTTGATGAGGTCATTATGGATCATATCAAGAAGGTCGAGTGCATTGACGTCAGGGTTCACAAGGATTTCCTTCACCTTAGTGATCCACTTGTCCATCTCGCTCTCGTTCTCTTCAGCGAAGCCGTCCTTCTTGTATGCCCAATGCGCGGCGATACCTTTCTCGGCAATCTCGTTCATTCGTCTTGAACGGATCTGAACCTCGATCCAGATACCTGCGTGGCTCATGAGTGTACAGTGTAGCGCCTCATATCCGTTGTTCTTCGGATAGTTGACCCAGTCCCTTACGCGGTCTGCCTTGTAACGGTAGATACCGGTGATTATAGAGAAGATATGGTAGCACTGATCGCGCTCTGTCTCCTTGTTTGTGATGTCCGGATCAAAGATGATACGTACTGCATAAAGGTCGTATATCTGGTCGAAGCTGATGCCCTTTGTCTGCATCTTGTGCCAGATCGAATACGGAGTCTTTACTCTCTTCTTTACCTCGAAGGTAAATCCTGACTTCTTGAGGGAGTCTTCGATAGGGGCAATGAACTCATTGATCTGCTTGTCCTTGTCGGAGATGTTCCTGTTGATCTTTGCAGAAATCTCATTGTATGCCTCCGGCTCCTTGAATCTGAGCCAGATGTCTTCCATTTCTGATTTCACACTATAGAGACCAAGGCGATGGGCGAGCGGGATGAACACGAACATAGTCTCGCTGAGGATCTTGTCCCTCTTGTGCTCAGGCATGAATTCGATCGTACGGCAGTTGTGAAGACGGTCTGCAAGCTTGATGAGCACCACCCTTACGTCGTCGTTGAGAGTAAGGAGGATGCGCTTGAAGTTCTCGGCCTGCATGCTCTTCTGCTGGGCCTTGTCCTCATTGTCGAGCACGGTCTTGATCTTGGTAAGACCTTCGACGAGAGTGGCAACCTTGTCGCCGAAAAGGCTTCTGAGGTCGTCTACAGTATATTCTGTATCCTCCACAACGTCGTGCAGGAGAGCCGCAACTATTGACTTGTAACCAAGACCGATGTTGCTGACGACGATCTTTGCCACAGCGATAGGGTGAAGTATGTATGGTTCGCCCGAACGTCTTCTGATGCCCTTGTGAGCCTCGTTGGCGAACTCGAATGCCTTCTGAATTATCTCCAGTTCCTTAGGGTCTGTGCAACGCTTTCTTGCTGCTTCCTTAAGGTCTGCATAATCTCTGGCAATAACCTCATGGTCCTGTGCGGTAAACTCCGAAATCTTACCCATAGTTATATTATTTAACCGTTTCTTAATCTTCAATATTATAGTTGTCTACGTGCTGGAAGGCATATGAAAGTTCCGATCCTATGAGGATTATGAACCATCCTATGTTTATCCATACCATGAAGAGCGGCACTGCGGCGAATGCTCCGAAGATACCGTTCATTCTTGTCACCATCACCTGTGTCTCAAGGTACATGTAGTTTACCACTGCAAAGGCGATTCCTGCAGGGATTGCAGCTCGGAACGCCTCGACGTACTTTACATCAGCATTCGGTATGAACTTGTACATGGCCGAGAATGTGAGCGTCGCCACTGCTGCAAAGAGCAGCCATGTGAGCAGCGTCTTGAATATGGTGAAAGATCCTACATCAAGTCCGAGTGAAGAGAGCGCATGCGAGTACATCATTGCACCTCCGAAGAATACGAACACGACGAATGGCGATACGATGAGCATTGCGATGATCACGGAAATCCTCTTGATGAGGCTCCTTGATTTAGGCACTCTCCATACGTTGTTGAACACCCTTTCGACATTCATCATCATCCATATCACGATCCATACGAAGAGCAGGGCACTGACGAGTCCGACTGCACTGCTTTTGGCCGTATTGATGATGTTCTGTGCAAAGCCGAGTACCACGTCGATGGTCTGCTGGCTGTTGTTGAAGTACTGATAAAGAAGGTCCTTCAATGTCTCTGCAAGGCCGAAACCGTCGGTGATCGCAAAGATGATTGCCACGAATGGAACCACTGACATAGTGCTGAAGAAACTGAGGGCTACGGCCTGGAATCCGATTTTCTCGCTTGAGAAGGTCTTGATCGTGATGGCAGCAACCTTCAGGTACTTGATGAACCTGGCCCTGGCTTTAGAAAGTTCCTCCAAGTCCAGTTCCCAGATGTCGTTCCTGAAGAAATTCTTCAGTCTGTATGTCTTCTTCAACAGCCTTTTCATATTGTCTTAAAATAGAGTAGGTTCTTCTGTCGATTCTGTCACAATGGAAAGGATTTCCATCATCTTTTCTTCGCTGATGATCTCCACACCAAGCGATTCTGCCTTCTTTATCTTCTCCGGACCAGGCTTTTCGCCGGCCAGAAGGTATGTAGTCTTTTTGCTTATGCTTCCGCTGTTCTTGCCTCCGTGAGCCACGATGAGTGCCTTCATCTGGTCGCGTGAAATGCTGAAGTTTCCGGAAATCACGATTGTCATGCCTTCAAGGGTAGAAGAGATCTTCTCCTGTCCCTTTTCCATCTCGAACTTCAGTCCGCTTTCCTTGAGGCGGGCGATGGTCTCGATATTGGCTTCGTCTCGGAAATATTCATATATGCTGTCTGCAATCACCTGTCCTACGTCATCGACCTTGAGCAGTTCCTCTACTGACGCGGCAGCGATGGCATCTACATTGCCGAAATGGGCAGCCACAGACTTTGCAGTCGCTTCGCCGACATATCTGATGCCGAGTGCATACAGTACTCTTTCAAACGGGGTCTTCTTCGATTCTTCAAGACTGATGAGGAATCGTTCTGCAGACTTCTCCTTCCAACCGTCAAGGGTGAGAAGGTGCTCTTTCTTCAATTCATAGAAATCGGCCGCATTCCATACGAGAGCCTTGTTGAACAGCTGCTCGATCGTAGCGTCGCCGGCAATGACGTTCATTGCCTTTCTGCTGAGGAAATGTACAAGGCGTCCCTTTATCTGGGTTGGGCAGCCGGTCTGGTTAGGGCAGAATGCCTTTGCCTCTTCCTCGTCCCTGATGAGTCCGGTTCCGCAGTCCGGACATGTTTCAGGGAAATGGGGGAGGATAACATCCGAACTTCTTCGGCTGAGTTCCACGCCTGTGATCTTCGGGATGATCTCGCCTCCTTTCTCGACATACACATAGTCACCGATGTGGATGTCGTGTATCTTCATCTGCTCCTCGTTGTGGAGTGATGCGCGTTTAACGACTGTTCCGCTCAACTGTACGGGTTCGAGGTTTGCAACCGGAGTGACTGCTCCTGTCCTGCCGACCTGATAGTCGATGCTGATGAGTCTTGTAAGTGCCTGCTCGGCCTTGAACTTATATGCTACTGCCCATCTCGGGAACTTCGCCGTATATCCCAGCTCTTCCTGATATGGAAGCTCGTTTACCTTGATTACGATGCCGTCCGTAGCGTATGGAAGGTTCTTTCTTTCGTTGTCCCAATAGCCGATGAAACCCTCGATTTCCTCAATGGACCTGCAGATCTGTCGTTTGTCCGACACAGGGAGACCCCATGACGCCGCGGCCTTCAGAGCATCGTCGTGCGTCTGGAACGGGAGATGTTCGCCGAGCATATGGTAAAGCGTACATTCGAGTCCGCGGTTTGCAACCATCGAACTGTCTATCAGCTTAAGCGAACCGGATGCTGCATTTCTCGGATTTGCGAATGGCTGTTCCTCGTCCCTTTCCCTTTCCTGGTTGAGTCTCTCGAATGCTGCCCATGGCATGTATATTTCGCCTCTGATTTCGAATTCTTCAGGCCATGAACCTGGCATGAGAACCTGTGGGATGTTGCTGATGTGTCTTACATTCGCTGTCACATCGTCACCTACCGTGCCGTCTCCGCGGGTAAGTGCGCGGAACAGCTTGCCGTTTCTGTATGTAAGACAGATTGCTGTGCCGTCAAATTTCAACTCGCAGCTATATGTGAACGAGTTTCCGATTCCCTTTGAAGCCCTTTCTGCAAAGGCTTCCACTTCAGGGATGTCGTATGTGTTTCCGAGTGAGAGCATCGGGTAGCGGTGGGGGTACTGCTCGAACTCCTTTTTCGATGCGCCCTGAGACTTGCCCAGGTCGCTGCCGACCTTGAGTGTGGGGGAGTCTTCTGTCGCGAACTCAGGGAACTGATTCTCAAGAGTTTCCAGCTCTTTAAGGAGCATATCGAATTCATAATCGCTGAGGATGGATGCATTGTCTACATAATACCTCCTGCTGGCCTCGTTTATGAGGCTTTTCAACTCATTGATTCTGATATTTGCCTGCTCTTTTTCCATACACAAAATAATCTACAAATTTACAAAATCGTTTCCACATTCGCAATAAGATGTAATTCTTGTGTTTTACGCTAAAAATTGATAAATTTGCGCCGATTTTGGGCTTTGCGAAGTCAAGGATCAAAAACCGAATATTCATTAACTAAATTTATATTAAAGAATTATTATGAAAGATGCAGTAATTATTCTCTGCGGCGGCGGTCCCGCTCCAGGAATGAACTCAGTTTCAATGAGTGTAGCAAAGACTTTCCTTGCAAAGGGATTCAGAGTTATCGGTCTTCACAAGGGTTATTCAGGA